>CAWBCI010000007.1:0-26338 GCA_963787195.1 uncultured Bacteroidales bacterium | reverse complement strand
AAACGGCTCACAGGAAGCTTCTATTAAAATTGGCACCACCGGAATAGGTTTTGATCAGAAATCATATATTCTAACCACCTGGTCGGTAGATAGCTGCATTTCCCATGATACTGTGACTGTAAATTTTGATTTTGCCCAGTGTAGTGGAGTTAAGGAGAATTCCAATATCAAACCATTAGAGATATATCCGAACCCGACACAGGGATTCTTCACGATAAATACTGAGAACGGAAACCATTATCGCTATCTGGAAGTTTTTAATCCTCAGGGTGTACTGGTGATGAAAAATGATCTTTCAGGCCTTAGGGCAGGATCAGGCAGATTTCAGATAGATCTTTCCGGATATCCCAGGGGGATCTATTTTTTGAGAGCTACCAGCGATAAATACATACAATTCCAGAAAATTATAATTGAATAGCTGGAGGATAGAATTTATTTTTAATGCCGGGTAATGAGTCAGTTAAATGATTTCTTTACCCGGTATTTTATTTTATGATGAAAGTATTTTTATTTGACGATGAGAGTATCGGCAGTTGTGATATCAATGGTGGCTCCGTCATTAATAATCAAATCTTTAACCGTAAATTTACTATCACTGTCTATCACTGGGAAAATCCCTCCGGCAGGAACGGAAGGAATCTCGACCGGATTAAGGCTGTCGGGGACTGTCCCGCCCAGCCAGTTTCCTCCGTTATTCCAATCTGCACTGATGTTCCCCGTCCAGATTTGTCCCACATAAAATGAATCCAGTGGCGTAAAATCCGATCCTTCAAAATTATTATCAATAGTCTGAACCCTCCAGTAATATTTCCCCGGACTCAGGTTTTTAATGGTTCTTGAAGTCTTCAACTGGGTATTCCCCATTTTAGGGAGCAAGCGGAAGCCATTGCTCAGGTCAGCCATGGGCGGGAGTACTTCCAGACCGGCACTTGTTGTGCCGATCGATAAATTATAGCTGAGGCCTGCCACAGGGGTTTCAGCATCACTGGCAGGGGCCCAGCTAAGGGTGACCTGGGTTCCGCTAACATTTGAAACCGGTGTTGCGGGAGCTGCAGGAGCTGTATTTGGAGTTTCCATGAGGTTTTTATAGACTTTGGTAATATTACCCGTTCCGCCATAGCCCGTAATCACTAAATCCAGATCTCCATCCTTATCGTAATCTGCAAAGGCAGCAGCGGAATGATCCACTCCCGTAATTGAAACGCCCAAATCGGTGAAGCTTCCGGAATCATTCCGGTAAATTTTAGTGGCTCTTGTACTACTGCCGGTATTGCCTGTAAGAAGCACATCAAGATCCCCATCATTGTCAATATCGCCCCAGTCGGCAGAACCACTTGAAAACCCTGTGAGACTGGCATATATATTAGTAAATGTTCCATTTCCGTTGTTATGATAGATTCTTGAAATTCTGGTGCTTCCGCTTTTACCACAAATTAAAATATCCAAATAACCATCATTATCATAATCCCCCCAGGCCACAGATGATTCCAAAACAGAAATCAGAGAAGCTCCGATATCGGTGAATACCCCGGAATCATTCCGGTAAATTCTCGTTAAAGAAGACGAGCTATAGGCACCCGACATAAGTATATCCAGGTCCCCGTCATTGTCATAATCCCCCCAAGCCAGGGAACCATAATTAATGCCAGGTAACCCAGCGGATATATCAGTAAAAGTTCCGGAATCATTTCTGTATACCCGGCAGATTTTATTAACGGTCCCGGTATCCCCACATATCAAAATATCCTGATCACCATCGTTATCATAATCCCCCCAAACAGCATCCGACTGAATAAACCCCTGTGAGTGCCGGCATTAATATCCCTAAAGTAAGCTGCATCATTTATAAATATTTTGGCAATATATTCACTGCCTCTTGTACCTGTAACCAGTACATCCATATCCCCATCCTTATCAAAATCACTCCAGTCTACAGAACCAAGTCCAGCTCCGGTGATCACAGTACCCAAGCTTAGAATGCTTGACTTCCATTATTCAGATAAAGTTTGGATGTTAATATTGATTGTAATCCACGTACCAGGAAATCCAGGTCATCATCATTATCAACATCTGCCCATCCCACCGAGGATTCATAAAACCCAGTGAATGTACCCCCGATATCCACAAACCCATTATAAAAAGTTTGTTCCGTTGCAAAAGTCGATCCGGCAAGTGCCTGGTCGACAGCCTGCACGCTCCAGTAATACTTTCCTGCCGGAAGTTTTATCTTCCAGGTATTGTTCTGGCGCACATTCCCATAAGCGGGTATTTTACGATAGCCGTTTGTCAAAGACATCGGACTCATTATTTCACATCCTCCGGGTGTGGTCCCGACCCGTAAATTATAGCTTAGCCCATTTTGAGGAGTCTGTGTATCTGTAGACTTAGTCCATGTGAAAGTGCTGACACTATCATTCCAGGTGACTGTGAGATTGGTTGGGACTGTCGGCGCTGTATTGGCTGTTCCTGTCCCGTTCACATAAATACGGCTTATGGATCCGGAACTGCCTGAACCAGCCAAAAGCACATCCAGCTTTCCGTCATTATTATAATCACCCCATTGACAATCAGAAAAAGAAACTCCTGTAAGGCCTGAATTTATGGAAGTAAAAGTGCCACCGCTGTTCGAATATACCATGGCAGTATCGATGCCTCCTGCCGATCCGCATAGCAGAGCATCCAGGTCCCCGTCATTGTCATAATCTCCCCATTCGGCATTGCCACCTGAAATCCCTAAGAGTCCGGCTGAGATATCTGTAAAAGTCCCGCTCCCGTCATTCCGGTAAATCAGGGACCTGTCCGCTAATGCCGCATCCTGTCCGCAGATTAAAATATCAGGGTCCCCGTCATTATCATAGTCTCCCCAACTGGCCGAAGAATTTGTCAGGGCAGTGAAAGAAGCGGGTGCTATATCGGTGAAAGTCCCGTTTCCATTATTGCGGTAAACAGTCGTCAAATTTCCGCTGATTGATTCTCCGCTTAATAAAATATCCAGATCGCCATCCTTATCATAATCCCCCCAGCGTGCCATACCATCTGAAATTCCGGTGAAATAAGCCACGGAATCAAAAATTCCAGCTGTATTCCTGTACAAAATACTTTCGCGTCCATAAGCCGACATACCTGTAATCAGGATATCCAAATCCCCGTCATTGTCATAATCTCCCCATTCTCCTGATCCTCCAAAAACACCCCTTAGGCCTGCACCAATATCTGTAAAAACCCCAGACCCGTCATTTCTAAAAATCAATGAAAGGGTATCTGTTGAATTAGTACCGGTCACTAATATATCCGGATCACAGTCATTGTCATAATCTCCCCAGGCAATGGAAGAATACTTTAAGCCCGGAAGGCTGTTGGTAATTTTGCTAAAGGTCCCGCCCCCGTCATTTCTGTATAACCAGCAAATATTTCCGCTGAGAGTATCCCCTGAAATAAGGACATCAAGGTCCCCATCACTATCAAAATCGGCCCATGAAAGGGCACAGTTCTGCACTCCCTTCAAACCTGCAGTTATCTCGGTAAATGCCTGTGAATAGATACCCGAACTCAGACTCAGAATAATGACTAATATGGAAAGGATCCTTTTCATGTCCCTGATTTTATTTTGGAATAGAAATGTACAATATCTTTCTATTGCTTAACAAATTTTATCCTAAATTATTCTAGTAAGAATGGTGGTTTTGGCAAAAACAAATATACTACATTTAGGATACAAGTTCCAAATATCCGGCTATGAGAATCTTTAAATGCTTCTTTGGCCTTAATGAATTTCTTTCAGGATAAATGAGGAAAATAAAAGATTCGGGTTCAGGTAGTATTTTTATCAGAGAAATGGCGCTACTGCCCTCTCATAGATTCCCCTGGTCCAGGCTATAGCCATGCCATAGTTGGTCACCGGAATACCGGCATCCACGGCTTCCTTCAGACGGCTATGAATTTGCTTACGGGTGATCATGCATCCACCGCATTGCACGACCAGAGCATATTCTTTAATATTTTTCGGGATGAATTCCAGGCCCGGGGACACATCAAACTCAAGTTTTTTTCCGGTAAAATCGCCCAGCCATTTCGGGATTTTATATCTCCCTATATCATCACAATTGATCTGATGAGTGCAGGATTCCAGGATCAATATTCGGTCCCCGTCCTTCAATTCCGATATTTTAGGGGTCCCCTTCAGATAATCTTCAAAGCGGCCTTTATGCCTTGCAAACAAAACACTGAAGCCTGTCAGTGGAATATCGGCCGGAACTATTTTACTGACCTTTTCAAAAGCCTGGCTATCTGTTATCGCAATAGCGGGTTTTATGTTAGATGTCAGGAAGAAGTACTCCAGTTCTGTTTCCTTCAAAACTATACAGATACAATCATTATCCAGGACATCGCGTATTGCCTGTACCTGGGGTAAAATCATCCTGCCTTCGGGGGCTTCAAGGTCAATAGGGGTTATCAACAAAACATAATCACCTTTCTTCACCAGACCACCCAGCAGGGATGGATTCTGGTAAGAATTGGCCGGTAAATGCTTTTTGAGAAGGCTGACCAGACTGTCAGGTAAGTTATTTTGCAGGGATGAAAAATCGCTCACATCCGTCAAAAAATCATTATGAATATGACTTTTTGTACTATCATCTAATTTTTCAATGTCAGATTTATTATGTATGAAGATGAAGGGGACATCAAAGTTCCGGAATTGTCTTATCAGTTCATCTTCAAATTTTCCAATATCATTATTTGTAATTAAAATGATAGCCAGATCGATGGAACGTATGACCTGCAAAGATTTCTCCACCCGCAGTTTCCCCAGCGCTCCCTCATCATCTATGCCGGCAGTATCTATGAGGACGCAGGGCCCTATCCCGAAAATCTCCACTGATTTCCGGACCGGATCGGTAGTCGTACCGGCCTGTTCCGAAACAATGGCTATATCCTGCCCCGCGATGGCATTGATGAATGAGCTCTTGCCATTGTTCCTCCGGCCAAAGATGCCAATATGCGGTTTCAGTTCCCTGCCTTTATCTTTCTTCATCTTTATTTTCCTTAAAGATCAGTTTTTCATGATCCTTTTAAAATAATGTTTCGAATCCCCGAATTTCCCGTATGAGATAGTCTCTCCAAGCGGTTTCAGTCTTTTTTCCATTTCCATGATACATTTAACAGCCTGATCTCCTGTTAGCGGCTTCCCATCATAAAGGAAATAATTTTCAGCATAGTTCAGGGGTGTCATATTCGGCATATATACATTTGCTCCTGCCAGCAGTCCCTTGAGCCGTCCGTCTTCATCAATTGCCTGAAGAGCCGTGGATGTAGCTATATTGATATCCGGCATTATGATCCTGGCCAGGGCGATCATACGCATGCTCAGGTCCATTCTTTCCACATCTGTAAGGATATTTTCTCCCGACAGGCCCAGGGGGGTGTTTTTATGCGGGATATAAGGGCCCATCCCTATCATGTCTATATCTATACTCTTAAAAAATAAAAGATCATCCGCCAGATTTTCTGCCGTCTGGTAAGGAAGTCCGATCATTACACCCGTTCCGGTTTGAAATCCTGCCTTCCGTATATTCTCCAAAGCTGCCATGCGGGTGCTGAAACTATGTAGTTCATTATCCGGATGTATCTTCCGGAAGAGTTCTTCCGAGCTGGACTCGATTCGCAGGAGGTAACGATGGGCACCAGCTTCAAACCATTCCCGGTAAGTTTCTGCAGTCTGCTCACCACAACTCAGTGTAATCCCAACCTGGTTAGCCGACTGATCCATGATACCCCGAATGATTTCAGTGATTTGCTTAATAAAATCCTTGTCGGTCCTTTCCCCTGATTGTATGACAACCGAGGCAAAACCTTTTCTCCAGGCCGACATTCCAAGATCAATCACTTCCTGAGTATCCATTTGATAACGACTGACTTGCTCATTGCTCTTCCTGATACCACAATAGAGACAATCCTTTCTGCATAAATTGGAATATTCTATCAAACCCCGGAGATATACCTGGGGGCCAACATGGAATTTCTTCACCTGGTAAGCTTTCCTGAACAAAGTATGCTTTTCCCTCTCAGAACGGGTCGTGAGCAAGTAAACCAGTTCTTGCCTACTAAGTTGGTCTTTTATTAAAATTTGATCGGCTAACATACTCTTCATCCCAAATTTAAAAAATCAAAAATAGATATCCCTCTCACCCTGTTTTACACGCTCCAGTCTTTCGCTCACAGCCCTTGCCATGCCTTCGTCCATATCCTGATTGAGGTGTTTTTCTATTACTTTCCAACCATTTTCAGCGGTGGAGGGAGGAGCATAATCCTGCAGGTATTCTGCCAGGGTCAAAATGGCATTGGGTGTACAATAATGTTTGATGAAGCCCGGCACGCTGAATTCCATAAAATGCTCGCCTGTCCGGCCTTTCCGGTAACAGGCTGTGCAAAATGAAGGCAGGTAGCCATCTTCCAGGAGTTCATCGACAACTTCCCTCAGGGAACGGTTGTCATTGATCAGGAATTGTTCTTTGTCAAGGTCCTGCTTTTCCATTAAATCATCGGCATAAGCGCCGATTTCAAGTTTGGTCCCGGCATCTATCTGGGAGCAGCCAAACTGCAAGACTTCCCGCCGGATCTTTTGGGGTTCCCGGGCGGTCAGGATCAATCCGGTATAAGGAACAGCCAGCCGAAGGATAGCCACCAGGCGGGTGAACTCTTCATCGCTGACCAGGTAATCCGGGTTTATTTCGAAATCGGCTGCGGATTGAATACGCGGGAAGGAGATAGTGTGTGGTCCCACGCCGTAACAGGCCTCCAGGTGGTTGGCGTGGCGGACCAGTGCCAGCACTTCGAAGCGCCAGTCATAGAGTCCGAAGAGTGCGCCGGTCCCGACATCGTCCAGGCCTGCCTCCTGCGCGTTATCAAGTGATGTGAGCCTGTAGTCATAGTCTTTTTTGATCCCTGATGGGTGATATTTCTCATAAGTAGGCTTGTGATATGTTTCCTGAAATATTTGATAAGTGCCGATTCCGGCTTCTTTAACCGTCCGGAAGCCTTCAACGTCCATTGGTGCCGCGTTAATATTCAACCTGCGGATCTCCCCATTCCCTTTCTTCACCGAATAGGCCGTTTTCACGGCTTCGGCTATGTAAGCGGGTGAATAGGAAGGATGTTCCCCGAAGACCAGGATCAGGCGCTTCTGCCCGTTATCTTCCAGGGCTTCAATATTCTGAATAAGTTCCTCTTTGCTGAGGGTCTTCCTCCGGGCATTTTTATTGCTGACTTTAAATCCGCAATATTTACAGTTATTGATACAATAATTCCCGACATAAAGCGGCGCGAAAAGAACGATACGGTCGCCATAGACTTCCTTTTTAAGTTTGCGGGCCCCTTCCTTGATTTTTTCAATCAATTCGGGTTCCCTGGCATTTACAAGTATGGCTGTTTCTTCAAGTGTCAGGCGTTCCTTATTAAGGCTTTTGGAGATGACATGTTCCACCTTTTCAGAAGTGGCTTCAGATTGTTCCAGAATACTTTCTATCTCTTCAACATCTATAAAAGGCTTTCCCTTTTCGTCTTTAATTTTATATGTTTGAGTTTTAAAGATCATTTTTAAGATTTTTCAGGAATTAAGAATTTGGCATCCCTTTCCGGATCGAAATCCTTGTATCCTATTGTGCTACAGGTAAGCTCACTTCAAAAACACTTCCTACATCAGGGGTGCTTTTAACCGTGACATTTCCATGATAGGTTTCTTCAACCAATTTTTTCATAATTGAAAGACCCAGACCGCTGCCTGTGATGCTCCGGGTCTTTTCATTTTTTATCCTCACAAATTCATGAAAGAGTTTTGAAATATCTTCTTCGGTCATTCCTATCCCGGTATCTTCCACTTTAATATGCATAGCCTGCCCCTCCGTCCGCATCGAAACATCCACATGTCCGCCATCGCGGTTATATTTCACGGCATTCGATATGAGATTATTCAGGATGATCTCCATTTCTTCGGGATCTCCTTTAAATATTAGATTTTCAGGACAGTCGAGATGCACCTTCACGTTCCGCTGTATTGCGATGGGTTCGATGGAATCGATAGCAATACGGGCTGTCTGTCCCATGTCCACTTTCCGGATTTCACTTGGTTTCTTTCCTGATTCAAGCCGGGTAAGATCCATCAGATCCATGATCAGGTTACGCATTCCTTTGATTCTTTCAATAGACCGGTCTATCATAGTATCATAATCTGATAAGAGATCGCCGGCCTGCCTTTCCTTCATTATTTTAAGATATCCTTCGATGGCATTTATGGGTGATTTCAATTCATGCGACAGGACTGAAAGGAACTGGAACCTCACCTGTTTCCCTTCCTTTTTCATCTGCCGTGTCATCCTTTTCAGGAAGAGGTGTTTGGTAATATCTTCGACGGCAGCCCGCAGTTCTTCCGGCGTAAATGGTTTCGGGACAAAATTATGCGCCCCGTTATTGGTTGCTTTTACGGCCAGTTCAAGGGATGCATAGGAAGTGATCATCATCACCAGCGCATCATAATTCTTTTTACTCACATATTCCAGGACCTCGATACCTTCAATACCGGGAAGTTTATTATCCAGGAGTATGATGTCGATAGCCTGGCTGTCGATGATTTCAATAGCCTTTTCACCGGTTTCGGCCTCAATAATTTCAAATTCAAAATCTTCATCCATAAAAGGATAACCTACCCTGAAATTCTTCAGGATACGTCGGATGCCTGAGCGGATCCCCGGTTCATCATCCACAACCAATGTTTTAAGAATTGCCATTTGGATGTTTATTTTTTTTTGATGAAGGAGATATTAAATTTTCAAGAGCTTGTTGATCTCCCTTTCAAGCTGATCGGGGCGGATGCCTTTTTCGATAAATTTATCCGCCTTGATCCAGTTCCTGTCTGATTCGGTTTCCACGCCAAATCCCAGTCCGGTTTCGGCATTCACTGCTGAGGCAATGATCACCGGTACATCCGGGTATTTCTTCTTCAACCTGTAACAAAGTATGAAGCCGCTGTCTTTATTTTCCATCATCAGGTCAACAATGGCCAGATCGGGTTTTCTGTTGTTCATACTTTCTTCACCTTTCTTCTGGCTTTCGGCTGTGAATACATCGAATCCCAGCTTTTTCACCTGCATTTCCATCTGGCTGAGCTGGTCGGGGTCATCATCCACGATCAATACTGATTTTTTTATTGTTTTCATTTTTCTTCCTCCAAATATTTATATGCCCCTTGGTAATTTTAAATTAAATGTGGTGCCGGTCGGGCCTTTACGCGGGTCGGCATTTGATTCGACATGGATCTGCCCGCGGTGCATTTTGACTATCCCGTAAATCAGAGGCAGACCCAGCCCTGTCCCTTTTCCCAATTCTTTTGTAGTAAAGAAAGGGGTGAATATTTTTTCCATATTTTCTTCCGGAATTCCGGTCCCTGTGTCTTTAAAGCTGATCTGAACATCTTTTTCACTGCCATTCAGGGTGATAGTCAGTATACCTCCTTCAGGCATAGCTTCCACCGCGTTTTTCTCCAGGTTTGTCATCACCTGCATCATCTGGTCCTTGTCGATCTTGGCCGAAGGATCGGCGATCTGGTTTATGAATTTTATCTCAACATTGTCGGGATGTATGATAGAATCAATGCTCCGGAGGATAAAATCAGCCATATTGACCTCCACAGGATAAACCTGGTTCTTACGGGCGAAATTCAAAAGTCCTCCGACTATATTTTTGCATCTTTCGGTTTGCTCAACTATCAGTTCCAGGTCCTTGTATACCGGATCATCTTTCGATGTTTCATCCTTCAGGATATTGGCATACATGGTGATCACTCCAAGCGGATTATTCAGCTCATGGGCAATCCCTGCCGAAAGTTGCCCCATACCGGCCAGTTTTTCGCTTTGTTTAAGGGCCTGTTGAGCGCTGGCAAGTTTATCATTGGAGATGTTCAGGTTAGAAATTGACTCATGTAATTTTTCTATGGTGAAAGGAAGGCACATCTCGTTTTCAGCAAGTCCTTCCAGTATCGCGATGGCATGTTCCTCGCAGGTATCATAACCGCAGGCGCCGCAATTCAGATAGTCTTTCTCCGAATATTTCCCCATACCCTGAAGAACTTTCTCCACTTCTTCCTGAGAAGGTTTCAGAAGTAACTTGGGCCGGGCTTTGAAATCCTGTGCAAGATCCAGGCCGGATGCCTCCTTCATTTCCTGCTCCCATTTTGGCTTATCGAGATTCTGTAATTTCTGATGCACATAATTGCTGATACGGGCCAGTCCTTCAAATTTCTTGCTCTTGCCCGACATGCCGGGTCCCATGATACAACCTTCACAGCAAAGCAGCTCCAGATGCTGGGATTGAATCAGGCCATCGGCAAATTCTTTCACAGCTTCCCTGAAACTCACCCTGCCATCGGCTACTATAATATTCCCTTCAATCAGGTCATCATTCTTATGGGCTGTCTGTAAAAGTCCGCGGCTCACAGGAAATATGGCTCCTTTTCCAGATACCGGCTCATCAAAGGGCTCCGGCTGAGTATTCTCAGGGCCAATCTTCATTTCTTCCAGCATCAATCTCAATTCCCTGAAAGTTAATACTTCATCGGTCTCGTCCGATTCAGCCTTCTTAGCGATACAGGGGCCTATAAAGACGATGGCCGGTTCATCACCATATTTCTGCCGGACCAATCTTGCCAGGGCAACCATAGGTGATACGATGGGTGCAAGGGCAGGCACCAGTTCAGGATAATAGGTCTCGATATAATTCACTATGGCCGGGCAGTCGGAAGATATATAATGTTTTCCTCCATTCATCCCCAACATCTTACTATATTCACGTGCTACCAGGTCAGCCCCGAAAGAAACTTCCATGACTTTGCTGAAGCCCATTTTCCGGAGCATTCCGACAAGTATTTCAGGCTTATCGTATTCGGTGAATTCAGCGGGGAAACTCGGGGCCACAAGGGCGAAAACTTCCTGATGTTCATTCAGTAAAGTTTTCACCTCTTCCCTCGAATCAACATATACTTTGGCCCCCTGGGAGCAAACCCGGACACAGTTACCGCAGGCAATACACCTCTCTTCCATCACTTCCGCCTGACCATTATTTATCCGGATCGCTTTCACAGGACATTCCCTCACACAGGTATAACATACCCTGCAACGGTCTTTGACCGTGTAAACCAACTGCTTATATTTCGTGGAATGTCCCATTAGCATTTTAAATCCTATAACATCACCTCATTACGCTCCTGGTAATGAGTGTGCAATAATTCATGACTTAAGTGTCCAAGAGGTTCTCCCAGGAAATTCTTGTACAATTCAATAATTTCAGGATTCTTATGGGATACCTTTATGGATTCTTTTTCATCTATATCATATAAACTTTTCAGCCTTGCCTTTATGGCATCCAGTCCGGCGCCAATCCTTTGGCCGCCGCCGGCTATACAACCTCCCGGACAGGCCATGACTTCTATAAAGTGCAGGTCATCCCGGCCATTCCGTATTTCTTCCAGTAATATCTTTACATTGGCCATACCACTCACAACTGCCACTCCCAATTCCAGATCACCGATTTTCAGGCGGGTTTCCCTTCGGCCTTCAGTCCCCCTGATCTCGTCTATTTTAAATTCCGCCATTTCATCGCCTGTAAGCTTGTAATAGGCTGTCCTCAGAGCAGCTTCCATCACTCCACCCGAAGCCCCGAATAGTTTACCTGCCGAACTTCTGATACCCATTGGTGAATCGGCTAACTGTGGTTGCAGGTGATGCAGGTCTATCCCGTACATATTGATCAGATCGACCAGTTCACGTGTAGTCAGGACAGCATCCACATCCGTCAGTCCTTTCCGGGTCATATCATTTCGCTGCGCTTCAAATTTTTTGGCTGTGCAGGGCATGATGGAAACCGAATAAATATCTTCAGGTTTAATATTTTTTTTCTCAGCAAAATATGTCTTTATTACCGCTCCCAGCATTTGCTGAGGGGATTTGCAGGTGGAAAGGTTTTCCAGGAAATCCTGGCCGAATTCTTCGGCATATTTTATCCATCCCGGGCAACAGGAGGTCATCATAGGGAGTTTACCACCATTTGAAATACGATCAATCAGCTCGGCCGATTCTTCCATGATGGTCAGGTCGGCTGAGAAGGTGGTGTCGAAGACGAAATCGAATCCGATTTTCCTTAATGCGGCATTCATAATTCCGTTAATGTCTTTTCCGGGCTTCATATGGAAAGCTTCAGCCAATGAAACCGAGATGGCGGGAGCATACTGGACTATCACCTTTTTTTCAGGATGGTTCAGGGCATCGATCACTTCCCCGAAGTGGCTCTTTTCGTAGAGAGCGCCTGTGGGGCAAACCATGATACACTGTCCGCAATTAATGCAGCTCGAGGTATTCAATCCCTGGTCAAATGCAGTTCCGACATGGGTTTTGGACCCCCTGTTAATAAAATCTATAGCAGAAACACCCATCACTTCTTCACAAACCCTGATACATCTGCCGCAGAGTATACATTTATCAGGATCGCGCACTATGCTGGCACTGGAAATATCCAGGTTATAGGTGCTACGTTTTCCCCTGATCCTTCTTTCATTTATGTGCAGTTCTTTGGATAAATTCTGAAGTTCACAGTTTTCATTCCTGACACAGTAAAGGCAATCGTCGGGATGGTTTGAAAGCAGTAGTTCCACAATGGTTTTCCTGGCTTCCACCACCCTGGGAGAGTGGGTTTTAATACGCATGTCCTTTTCTATCGGGAATGAACAGGCCGGAACCAGTTTTCCGTTATTTTCCAGCTCCACCACGCACATCCTGCAGGCGCCCGAAGGCAACATGTCCTTCATATGGCAGAGTGTAGGGACTTTAATCCCGTTTCTGCCCAATACGTCAAGGATGGTCTCGCCTTTGCGGGCGTTTATCATCTTATTATTTATTTCTACTGAAAAATTCATTGCTTTCCTTTTAACTTTTATGATTTCAATTCACCCTTATCGCGTCAAACTTGCAAACACTTTCGCAAGATCCACAGCCGATACATTTCTCAGTCACTATGAAATGAGGGGTTTTCTTTGCCCCAATGATGGCGCCGGTCGGGCATTTCTTAATACAAGCCATACAGCCCTGGCATTTATTGACGTCTATACTGAAGGTTCTTAATTCAGTGCATGCCCCTGCGGGACATATCCTTTCAAAAACGTGGGCTTCGTATTCATCTCTGAACCATCTCAGGGTACTCAGTACCGGATTTGGCGCCGATTGTCCCAGGCCGCACAGGGAGGTGTCTTTGATAACCTGAGCAAGTTTTTCAAGCTGCATCACACCTTTAAACCTTTCCAAAGCATCCTGACCGTTTTGTGGTTTTTGGGTGATATTCTGAAGGATTTCCAGCATACGGCGGGTTCCTTCACGGCATGGGATACATTTTCCACAACTTTCCTTTTGAATAAAATCCATGAAATACTTGGCTATATCAACCATACAAGTATCTTCATCCATCACGACCAGTCCTCCCGAACCCATCATGGCCCCCACTTTAATCAGGGATTCATAGTCGATCTGAATTTCCAGGTTTGCCTCGGTAATACAACCTCCGGAAGGTCCTCCAATCTGTACTGCCTTGAATTTTTTGCCGTTCCGTATGCCTCCACCAATTTTGAAGAGGATATCGCGAATGGTAGTACCCATGGGAATTTCAACAAGTCCGGTCCTGCTTATTTTTCCGGAAAGGGCAAAGACTTTAGTGCCTTTGCTGGTAGCTGTGCCGATAGAACTGAACCAGTCTTCTCCTTTTTCAATAATGGTCGGAACATTGGAAAGCGTTTCCACATTATTGATAACTGTCGGTTTGCCGAATAATCCGCTGGTTGACGGAAAAGGCGGCCGGGGGCGTGGCATCCCTCGTTTTCCTTCTATACTATGGATCAAAGCAGTCTCTTCCCCGCAAACAAATGCACCGGCTCCCATTTTAATCACCAAATCAAACGAGAAATCTGTGCCAGCTATGTTATTACCCAATAACCCATAATCATATGCTTGCTGAATGGCAATCCTGAGACGTTTGATAGCCAGGGGATATTCTGCACGAATGTAGATGTATCCCTTACTTGCTCCAATTCCGTAAGCAGCAATTGTCATTCCTTCAATAAGCCGGTGCGGGTCACCTTCTATAACTGCCCTGTCCATAAATGCTCCGGGGTCTCCCTCGTCGGCATTGCAAACCAGATACTTGCGGTCAGCTTTAACCTGGTGAGCAAAAGCCCATTTTTTGCCGGTAGGGAAACCACCGCCGCCACGCCCTCTCAGTCCGCTTTTTTCAATTTTTTTGCAAACCTCCAGGGGTTCAAATGAATTTAAAGTCTTCAATATATTTTTATATCCGCCAAAGGCCATGTACTCCTGTATGCTGGTCGGATCGATAATACCGCAATTTTTCAGGACCAGCCTGGTTTGAGCGGCAAAAAAGGGATGTTCGTCAATGAAAGGAACATTATCCCAGGGTTCCGACGATGATTGTCTGAACTGTCCCAGCACGTGATCCTCCGGTATTTCACCGTAAAACACCTTATCCATAACAGCAGCCACTTTATCTTCCGTCATGTTCTCGAATGAGATCCTGTTACGGCCGGGGAGCTGCACATCCACTATGGGCTCAGAGGAGCAGAGACCGATACACCCGACTTCAATAATCGATGCATTCAGCTTATTCTGTGCCAGGTACTTTTCGACCTCTTTACGGGTCTTATCAGCCCCTGCTCCAAGCCCACAGGTACCGGCTCCGATAAAGATAACCGGCACCTTAACTGTCTCCCTCCGCAACAACTCCAACAATCTATTTTCCTCCTCAGTGTATGTTGCGGAGGTTTCATTTACCAACCATCTGTCTACAAGAAAACTATACATGAAGCTTTTATCTTTGGATATGTTTATCATTGCCCTTGCCTTGTTCTGTATTCTTCTACAATTCCTTTAAGCGATTCGCAGGTGACTTTGGCATGAAACTCACCGTTGATACATATGACAGGCGCCAGTCCGCAGGCACCTATACAGGCTACTACCTCAATGCTGAATAGTCCGTCCCGGCTGGTCTGCCCTGCTTTTATCGAAAGCATTTTCTCCATCTCTTCCAGCACGGTCGACGAGCCCAGCACATGACAGGCGGTGCCGCGGCAAACCTGTACATGATATTTCCCGACCGGTTCAAAGCGGAACTGGTTATAGAAAGTCGCTACCCCGTATATTTTGCTGGCCGGCATATTCATTGCCCTGCCCACTTCCAGCACTGCTTCTCTGGATAAAAAACCTTCCTTCTCCTGTATCTGCTGAAGGATCGGGATCAAACCGTCATTTCCGGTTTTTCCGTATTGCTTCAGGATAGCTTCTATTGCGGTACTCATATGTATTTTTCTAATGTTGAATTATATAGTCCGGAAAGTTCCTCGCTGGAATTAATTCAGCAGGGAAGCTTTGGCATATTTCGTTTCCAGGAGTCTTTTGACCTCGGGAATGAGTTTTTTTCCGTCCACAGGTTTGCGCAGGAAACCATCTACCGGCAGGAAGATTGAGGGACCTTTTTCGGAATGGTAATCTATCCCGGCATTTCCGGTGATCACATCTTTTACAAGCAGAACATCCAGTTCCTTGTAATTAGGATCCATACGGAATTCCCTTGCCATTTCCTGTACGCTGGATTTGGTTGTCGTAAGCACATCAATGGAAGTCAGCATCAGGACAGGCATGCGTGCAAACTCAGGATTTTCACTGAATTCCTTGGCTAGTTCAAAACCTTCGAATTGTGTGGTCATCATCACGTCGAGGATGGCCAGGTCGGGCTTGTTGGCCCATGCTTTTTTAATTCCGTCAATTTTATCATTGGCAGAAATCACTTCAAAGCCTTCCTTTTTCAGGATGGCTGAAAGAACAGTGATGACATCGATATCGTCATCTACGATCAGGATCTTTTTGGTTTCCATACTATTGTTTTTTAGGGGGTTCATGAATTATCTTTTTCGTGAAGTAAAATTAGTCCTGCTTTAAATAGTGTACAAGGTCATTAGCTCCTGATTTTCAATAACAAAAACCTGTTATTTACGCAGTGTCGGGCCGGGAGGAAGAGGAATAAGCTCATGGAAGAAAAGGCAAAAAAACCAGTACTTTATTACTGGTTTTTAGTAAAAATATAAGGATTTTTCAGGATATATTTGTCATATATCATTCATTTTCTTCATTTTAAATAAATATTATACTTTCTTTATTAATGATGAAAAATGATGATGAAATATGATGGTTTTGCTGTTATTTTTTTCACAACTGAAAAAGCTTAAATGGCGGGGATTTGGGGAAAAAGGGTATTGGGTATTGGGTATTAGTTATTGGGTATTGGGTATTTATTGGGTAAATCTAATATTGAAGTCCTTTTCAACACAACTTTTCCCGGTTTATCGGGATAGGACATAGAACACATAGAAAACTCATAGGACTTTTTCACATGGTTTTGAGATCCACGAAGAGGAGGGGCCTCTTAATCGCTACCAGATTCTTCGCTGCGCTCAGAATGACGATAAATATTTTCTAAAAAGAAAAGCGGCGCGGCATGCCGTGAATACTTATAATGTGTGCCGCGCCGCTTTCCTCATACATTACCAGCATCGTCATCCCGACGAAGGAGGGATCTGGTGCGGTTTGCAGAAGAATTAATGTAACGTTTATCAACAACCGACAACCGACAATTTTACCTCCTCCTCAGCCCAAAACTAAGCAGGAAAATCAGGAAAGTTATCCCCGCCAAAACGAGGAAAGCATTGGTAAAGCCTTTCAATCCCGGGCCGGTTAATGCCAGGGTGGTGATCAATACCGAGCCCACGATCTGCCCCACGCTTACGAAAATTGTAATGATACCCTGGGCTGTGGCCCGCTCGCTTTCGGGAGTTTCTTTCAGTAAGATATACCTCAGCGAAGAGCCTATCAGGAAAGATAATCCGATTCCCGTGAACATCCCTGCAATATAAAATTCCCATTTGGTATGGAGCCAGAATGAAAGCAGGATCAGTCCGAGCATTGAAAAGAAAAGTCCGGAAACCACCACGCTCTTAGCCCCAATCTTATCTACCAGCCGGCCACCTAAGGGCGAGCCAATGGCAGTAAAGAAAACAACCGGTATCAGCATGAAACTGGCCGTGGAACTGTCGACGCCGAATGCAAGGGTAGCTACCTTGGGAAAGAAAACGAAAGAAGCTTCGAAAAGGCCGGTGGCTATGCCGACTATACCGGCTATACTGATCTGTACCGACCTGAAGTAAGCCAATTTCAAAATCGGAAAGGGATGCTTCCCTTCCGTATAAATAAATGCTATCAGGCTTAAGAGAGAAACTACGGTAAGCCCCATGAAACGTAAGGAAAGTATGCTTTCCTGAAGGTATTCCGGATGTATGGAATTGATGGCTATGGTAAAGGAGGCCAGGAATATCCCCAGCAATATAATGCCTCCCCAGTCTATCTTTTTAATTTCTGCATTTCCCTTACCCGGCAAGACTTTAAGGCTTCTGAAGATGAGATAAATAGCTAAAGGAATATTTATGAGGAATAAGGAATGCCAGGTAAAGAATTTAAGCAATACGCCGGCAATTAAGGGCCCAATTATAAAAGCTATCCCAAAAACAGCTCCAATCAGTCCCAGTGCCCTGCCCCGCTTTTCTTCGGGGAAAACATCCCCAATGGTAGCCGAAGCCACGGGAAATATTCCGCTGGCCCCGAATCCCTGTATAGCCCGGCCAGCCAGGAGTATGCCATAGTGATTGGAAAGAGCTACCACCAGCGAACCCAGGCCAAAAATTCCCAGGGAAATGGCATAGAGCTTTTTCCGGCCATGCAGGTCGGAAAGCCTCGCCATGAGCGATATCCCTAAAAGATTAAAAAGGACATAAATTGAAAATATCCAGGAAATGAATTGCTCCGGAATCGCCAGTGACTTCTCAATGGAAGGAATGGCCGGTCCTACTATGGAAATGTCAAGGGCGCCCATAAGGGTGCCCAGGAAAAGTAAAGTCAGGATTTCTTTATTCTTCTTCATAAAATGATCATAAATTCATCATCTTTTCCAAAACAAATTGTTAGGGAATTAACAAAAGCAGCACGGGAGTGTTCATCCTAAAATGCATGGCGCCTTAAACACCTTAAAATTATGTAATTAACTTAAAGCTCAACTGATGAGTTTGGCAATGAAGAAAGCAGCTGCGGCGGCTATGGCGCCAATAATTGCTGTCTTTAACGCTCCGTTCAAGGCATTCTGTCCGGTCATCCGGGCTTTGAAATATCCGAAACCCAATAAGGCAGCCAAAGTAATCGCTATGGAAAAATACAATCCTTCCATAGGTGTAGCTGTAAAAAAATAGGATGTAAGAGGAATGAGGCCGCCTAAAACATAAGCCAATGCGATAGTAAGGGCGCTCTTGCGGGCCTGGTTCAATTCGGGCTGTTCCAGCCCAAGTTCAAATCTCATCATAAAATCGACCCAGTTCTTGCTGTCCCTGGATAGGTCCTCCACAAATAATTCCCGGTTTGCCTTGCTGATACCATAAGGCTCCAGGAGGTCCACAACTTCCTGCCTTTCAATCTGGGGAACTTCCTTGACTTCCAGAAACTCCCGCTTTTCCTCCGCACCATAATGTTCATATTCGGTTTTCCCGGCAAGGTAACCTCCAAGACCCATCGCGATTGAACCGGCTATTATTTCAGCCAGTCCGGCTGTAATGACAATAGTATTGGAAGCAACAGCACTTGTAAGTCCGGCGGTAAGAGCGAAAGGAACAGTGAGCCCGTCGGACATTCCAATTACGATGTCTTTGACTAATTGCGAGCCTGTGAAATGCTTTTCTTTATGCTCCATAATGAGATATTTTGTAATTTGATTGTTGCAATGAAGCTTGCGGAATTAAAAGTAGTAAAATTTATTTCCATAAATCCAGGCCAGTGTATGCAGGAACAATTCAGTAAAAATATTGTTATTATTAGCAGTCCCCGGTATATTAACCAGCAGATTTGAACGCCTCTTACTGATATCTTCAAAAAATTAACAAATCCTATGAAAAGAGAAGCCACAGTTTCGAATTTCAGTATCATGAATTTTATTAAGGTTGAGACCCTGGGCGGTTTCCTCCTGATCCTATCAACCCTGGCAGCGCTCATCTGGGCCAATTCGGGCTATTACGATTCCTACCATCATTTATGGGAAGAATTCACTACGGGTTTTTCATTTGGTGATTTTGAATTGAAAGGGACACTCCACCAGTGGATCAATGACGGACTGATGGCTGTATTTTTCTTTACGGTAGGATTGGAGATTAAGCGTGAAGTTCTGGCCGGTGAACTTTCTTCGGTAAAAAAAGCAAGTCTGCCAATAGTAGCCGCTGTCGGAGGTATGTTGATCCCGGCAGCTTTTTATTCCTTCATAGCCTTTCATAACCCTGATTATATCCATGGCTGGGGAATTCCCATGGCCACTGACATTGCGTTTGCCCTGGGAATTCTTTCTCTTCTTGGAAATAAGGTAAATGTAAACCTGAAGATATTCCTGACGGCCCTGGCCATCGCGGACGACCTGGGGGCTATCATGGTCATTGCCATCTTTTATACTGAAACGATCAATGTGATGCAGCTTGTAAATGCAGGGATCTTCCTGGTGGTTTTGTTTGCAGCCAACCGGCTGGGTGTCAGAAGGGCTACATTCTATGCCATCGTGGGAATGGCTGGTGTCTGGCTTTCCTTCATCTTTTCCGGGATACATGCCTCTATTGCCGGGGTACTGATTGCGCTGACCATCCCTGTCAGGACCAAAATATCCGAAAGCAAATATATAGCTGGACTGGAAAATCTATTGAGCAAGTTCCGTCAGTCCAAACCAAATAATTCTTCTTTACTTACTCAAAAACAGGCCCATTTGATCAGTGATATCGAAAGTCTGAGCGATGATGCCCATACGCCCCTTCAGAAACTCGAGCATGCATTGCACCCGGTAGTGGCTTTTATTATCCTTCCACTCTTTGCCCTCAGCAACGCAGGTGTCCATATACAGGGGAATATCTTTGAGATACTTATTCACCCGGTTGCATTAGGGATTATGGCAGGTCTTATATTGGGAAAATTCTTAGGGATCAGTATTTTTTCCCGTATTATGGTAGGCTTGAAATTAGCTCAGCTACCCGAAGGGGTCAACTGGAGACAGATTTACGGGATGGCTTTCCTGGCCGGAATTGGATTTACCATGTCGATCTTTATCGCCGACCTGGCTTTTGCAGATAAGAATATGGTGGAAATAGCAAAGGTGGGGATATTTGCCGCTTCCTTCATCTCGGCTGTTTTAGGGGTAATCATATTGACTTTTCAGCCGGGCAAAAAGTAAATTTCAGGAATTAAAACTAATGCCTGATCAGAGCTCCAGGATCAGATCCAGAAAGGGTGTTTCGGATTTAGCGAGGATATCTCTCAGACGGGTAAGACGGCATTGCTTGTCATCGTTTCCGCCTTGCGGTTTTTTAGTCTCGTTGAAATAAAGACAAAGGACTTCTTCAATTTGCCAGGGTAATAGACCGCTTGTAGCAAGTGGTTCGGGGAGATCTTTTATATCAATGCCTCCTCTTTTAGCTCTCTTACCCGTAATATGCTCCACGCCTCTTTTTACATCGCCATCCAGGTAAACCCTTTTTTGCGTCAGTTTCATAAACGCGGCAATGCGCTGCACAAGGTCATAACTTGTATGGTGCCCGATACCCCTGACATTCAACTGAAATATCAGATTATACAATTCATCGAAAGTTTTCACATTGCCTATCTCATCAATATGATTCAAAAGAGCAGTGGCAAGTTCTTCCAGGGTTTCTGCACTCACGGCCCTTTGGTCAGGATGTTTCATTCCCCTTTTGTCGAGTCCCATGGCGGCAACCCTGACGGCATTCTCAAGTTTTTTCTGTTGTTTACAATAAGTTACCCAGGGGTCCTTCTTCACTATATCGCTTTCTTTATAATTGGCGATCACTTTTTCAATCAAGCTCTTCATATTTTTGATTTTTACTGGTTATAATCTTATTGCCTTTAATATCAACCCAATACCTTCATTCATATACTATAATCTAAATATAACACTTTTTAATCGCATAAAATTAGATATAAAAATTTATTTATCTGTTAATTTTTTAACACAAATATGAATTTTTTTTCAGACAAGCAGTTTCAGTAAAGAAATACTTCAAAGCATGTGGGGGATAAATGGTGGAAAGGTGAAATGGTGGGAAAGTGATATGGTGAAAAGGTGATAAAGTGATACAGTGGAAAAAACCGTGAAATTTTTCTTTGGAATTTGATGCTTTGGAATTTATTTGCTTTTTGGAATTTGATATTTGAGATTTCCCCTATACTCCATAGCGCCTATATGTCATTGTACAAAATAAAAAGTGTATTACTGCCTGCTGTATCTTCTATATCTGTAAAAAACGTAGCCCAGGTAAAGAACTGTAAGGAAAGTCCCGGCCCCGGAAAACACGAAAAGGGCCCTGGGAGAGTATTCATACCAGATGAGTCCGCCGAGGCTGGAGGCAGTTAAGGCGGCTATGCTGGCAAAACTATTGTAGAATCCAATGGCAGTTGCCGTATCTTCTGAATTCACCTGCTTGGATATCAATGCCTTCGAAATGCCTTCGGTGGCAGCGGCATAAAGGGCGTAAAAGAGGAATAAGAGCCCGAACATTACCAGCCCTTCCGCAAATCCATATAAAAAATACACGCCACTGAACACCAGTAATCCTATAATAAGGACCGTTTTCTGTCCTATCTTATCAGACAATATCCCAAGCGGATAACTCATGATAGCATACATCATATTGTAGAAAATATAAAAGCCAATCATTCCCGTATCTGAATACCCCCTGGCCTTCAGGAACAGGAGCAGGAAGACATCAGAGCTGTTGAAGACAAGAAATATCAGAAGTCCGGAAACTAACAGACGATAATCCAGGGGGGCCTTTTTCCAGTATTTCAAAAAAGCGAAAAATGAGTATTTGTGTTTTGAACTGACTTTTTTAGATGCCTTGAGATCTTTGATGAGATAAGTAAGTGATATGGCTATCAGTCCGGGGAAGAAAGCTATGAAGAAGAGCCAGCGGTATTTTTCAGGATAAAATTCAAGGTATATCAGGGCCAGTAAGGGGCCAATTGCTGCCCCGACAGTATCCATACTCCGGTGAAAACCGAAGACCCTGCCTTTGTTTTCTCGGGAGGAAAGATCGCTCAGAAAAGCATCCCGGGCGCTGGTCCGTATGCCTTTCCCGAAGCGGTCGAGCGTCCGGCACATAAAAACCCAGACCGGATTGATGAAGATAGCCAGCAAAGGCTTTGAAACAGCGCTCAGGCTGTAGCCTGCCCGGATAAAAGGAACCCTTTTCCCGGAGAGGTCCGACAATTTCCCGAAATAGCCTTTGGATATTCCTGCCACGGCTTCTGCCAATCCTTCAAGTATCCCGATCAATACGATTGAAAATCCAATGGACCTCAAATAAACCGGCATCACAGGATAAAGCATCTCGCTGGCCACATCGGTGAAAAGGCTCACCAGCGAAAGGATAATGATAGGACGGGTCAGGATCTGCTTTCTCTCCATAAATTGAAATTATTCAGCCAAATTAAAATAAATTGCAGTTAACTTTAATGATGAAACATTAAAAATTGAAATGATGAGACAGAATTCCTCTTTATTCATGGTGATGCTGGGAATGCTTAGCATACTGTTCGGATCGTGTAGCAGGGCACCAGAGATAAAAGCTTTCAGTACGGCTCTCTGGCCGGCAATAGAGTCATATGATACCGGATATCTGAAAGTCTCCGAGATACATGAACTGTATTATGAGCAGAGTGGCAACCCGAATGGGAAACCGGTATTCGTTCTGCATGGTGGGCCGGGAGGAAGTGTCAATCCATTAATGAGGCGTTTTTTCAATCCGGAAAAATACCATATCATCATGTATGACCAGCGTGGCGCAGGGAAAATCTCGTCCTTTTGCCGATGTGCGCGAAAACACTACCTGGACCCTGGTGGATGATATAGAAAAACTCCGGATCAAATTGGGGATTGACAGCATGATGCTCTTCGGCGGTTCATGGGGATCCACCCTGGCACTTGCCTATGCGGAAACTTATCCCCAACGTGTTACAGGGATGATCTTAAGGGGTGTATGGACCTCAACCCAGGCAGAAATAGACCATTTTTACCATGGGGGTGCTGCCCGCTATTACCCGGAAGTTTATGACCAGCTTATTGCCACTTTACCCGAGGCCCATACCGACAGTCTGCCCTCCTATATTTTCAAGGTCCTTACTGAAAGTGATGCAGCAACCCGTAAAAAAGTAGCCGATGCCTGGCTTCGCTATGAATGGCTTATCTCAGACCTGAAGGCTGATCCCCTGGAAGTAGATGACTGGATCAGTCATCACGATAATTCAGCCTTTTCCATCATCGAGAACTATTATATGGCCAATCATTGTTTCCTGGAAGAAAACCAGTTAATCGACAATGCCAATAAAATCAAAGGAAAGCCTGCAATTATCATAAACGGGCATTACGACATGTGTTGCCCGCCCATCACCGCTTACCGCCTTCACCAGGCATTGCCTGGTTCCAAACTGGTAATTGTTCCCATGGAAGGGCATTACGGACCGGAAATCGAGAAGGAACTCGTCAAAGCTGCGAAGGAGATGGAGCAATTGTGAGGAGTAAAAGGGGATTAATGAGCTTATTTTATAAATTCCAGGTAATTCTGATTATTAATAACCTGGAAAGTCGAATGATCATAAGCATCCAGGAATTCCGCCGGAGGCTTTACGGCTTTTTCTTTCCATTTAAATTCATATCCTGCCAATTCACCATTTGACTCTTCTATCAGATCTATCTCTTTTTGCTGATAGGTCCTCCAGAAATAATAATTGCAGGTCTTGTTGTAATAATGATTTCGTTTCATTCTTTCAGAAATGCAATAATTCTCCCACATTTTTCCAATATCATCACGTAGTGTAAAGCGGTTAAAATTAGAAATGATCACATTCCTGATCCCATTGTCCCAGAAAAAGTACCTTTTTGATTTGGATATTTCATTCCGCAGGTTTCGGCTGAAACCTTGAAGCGAAAAAATCACATAGCACTTTTCCAGTAGTTCAAGATAACGGGAAACAGTGTTTTTGCTCACTCCAAGTGAATTTGAAAGTTCATTGTGTGAAATGTCATTGCCGATTTGAAATGCAATCAATCTTAAAAGATTCATGATAAACAATGAATCCTTTAAGTTATCCAGTTCCAAAATATCTCTGAGTAATACACCATTTTTTATGGATTCCAGCACATCCCTTCTTTGTGCTTCATTCTCAGCGGTGATAACTTGCGGATAGGATCCAAATAACAGCCTGGTTTCGAGGTTTTCTTTTGACTGCAAAAAATCCTCCTCCAACTCCAGTTGAGCTATCGGGTAAATGAAGAAGTACTTATTACGTCCTGTAAGCGGTTCACCAATTTTATTCTTTAAGTCAAATGTTGAAGATCCGGTCACAAAAATGCTTATTTCCGGAATGGAATCGACCATTAATTTTAAATTGATACCAATACCCGGGATCTTTTGTGCTTCATCAATAAAAAGGAGATCATAGCCGGCTGTGAATTGTTTAAGGATACTAAGACGCTGGCTGGATAAAATTTCAGCCACATCAAGATTTTCGCCATTGACCATGAGAATTCGTTTATCTTTCAGTAAGCTTTCAATATACTTCATAAGATAAGTTTTACCGGTCCTTCTGGCCCCAAAGAGACCTGTAACCATCCCAGGCTTTAAGCTTTCAATTATATTTTGAGTTAATATTCTTGGTATCATACTGACCAAATTTTAATTAATTCGGTCAGTAAAGGTACAATATCTTAAATATAATCCCATATTTCAGGTAATTAATTATTACAATTTAATTTTTATGATGTTTTGGGGAAACCACACACATAAGCCTTTCGCTTAGAAATTCCGCTCCAATTGACCACCTGATTCCTCTATAAATTGACCAGTTTAGTTTACAGATAATAAAAATGATGAAGTGGTCTCTTTCGAGTGGAGAGTAGCGGTCACTATCAGCGAAAATGCAACCTGGTATACAAAGTCAACTCTGAAATCTGAAATTACCTCGCTTCTCCGTTTTTCAGCACTGCTTCAATGATGGCTGACATATCCATTTCGCCATAGCCCATTTTTTTGGCATGGGCGAAGACCTCTTTGACGGCATTGGTCGCCGGCATGGGGAGATTGTATTCATAAGCTGTCTGGGCCGCAAGGTGAAGGTCTTTATGCATCCATTGCAGGGGGAATTCGGGAGAAAAATCGCCTTCTTCTATCTTCTTTCTTTTGCCGGCAACAACAGGAGCCACCGCTGGCGTTGAAAACAGTGTATCGAGCAACAATTCCTGATCTATCCCCAGTTGCTTACCCAGGGAAAACCTTCTGCAAAGCCCACCATGGCATGACCCATGATCAGGTTTACCACCATTTTCATGGATGATCCCATGCCGCGGTCGCCCACATGTATCACTTTCTTTCCCATCAGGTCGAGGAGTTCCCTGACGCTGTTCAGGTCACGCTCCTTCCCGCCGGCCAGGAAAATCAACTCTCCTTTTTCGGCAGGTACGAGAGAGCCCGCTACGGGGGCATCCATGAAACGCACGTTCTCTGTCCTGGCTTCGGCCGCCATCTCCAGTGAAAATGACGGATTTACCGTACTGCAATCCACCCAGATTGATTTCTCGCGCATATACTGCAGGAAACCGTTCTTGCCCAGGGCCATTTCCCTGACAATATCGGGTGAAGGCAACATAGTAAAAACCACATTGGCTGTGTTGATTTCCCTGATATCACGGTAAAGTTTTGCTCCTTTTTCTACGAGGGGTTTGGCTTTTGCCGCAGTGCGGTTATAAACATATACTTTATGTTCACTTTTAAGGAGATTGGAAGCCATCCGGCTGCCCATAATCCCCAAACCTATAAATGCAATATTCATTTCAATAAGGAATATATAGGAAAACAGGCAAATGTAAATGAAAATGAAAAATGCAGGTCTGAAAATCTCATATATTATGAGTTATTAAGAAATATCTCAAGTAATGTATCAATTAGAGCAATCCTATTAGTGCTGACTGTTGACTGCCGACTGCTGACTGGTAATAGCCCGGTCATAAAAGGTAAACAACCATAATTCCCCCTTCACCGGGAAAAAACCGGCATTCACCGAAAACTCCTTTCCGGAGACAGTCCGGCAGCATATTTTTGCTT
>CAWBCI010000006.1:0-161764 GCA_963787195.1 uncultured Bacteroidales bacterium | reverse complement strand
AACTTCAAAACTGACCAAAATATTACAACCACAGGTTTTCACCTGGTATTTAATGTGCCTAAGGAACTCGATATCCTGAATGTTCAATCCTCCCTCGAAGGCCTGAATTACACAATTAAAGACAATCAACTTCGTATCACCTGGATGAGTAATGATATGAGCGCCATTAGTTTTTCTGACGGCAGCGATCTTTTGACAATCGAAGTTAATATGAATAATGCTCAGGAAGGTGAAACTCTGTCTCTTAGTCTAGATAGTCAAAGCCATCATGATTGATGCTAAAGGTGAAATAATCCCTTATAGCGCTATCAGTCTTCCAGCTATTAAATTCACTACTCCCGAAGATTTAAACTTCAGTGTATCACTCTACCCTAATCCGGTAGTTTCAAAAGTAAACCTGAATTATACCCTTCCATCTGAAGGAAAAGTTAATGTAAAGCTTTTTAATTCAAACGGACAATTAGTGAAGGAAGTGATGAATACTCTCCAGGAGAAAGGCAGCCACCTTCTTAGCATTGATGCTTCGGACCTGAGTTCAGGCATCTATCATTACCGCTTGCAATTTATCGGAGATAAAGAATATATTGAATCAGGCTCCATGATTAAATCCAAATAAGCAGCGTTCAAAATGCAAATCCAGGAAAGGAGTGCTTAGGCACTCCTTTTTTTATACTAATCCCTTAAAAAGTAAAGGATGATATTGCATATTTAAGATATTTTGAGATACATTTGCGATATGGGGGACCTGCATAAATTGATCAAACATAGTAAAACTACCGGCTTACGCTTGCTGTACTTCCTTCCCATCTTATGCTTACTTATTACATTTTTTATAGACCCTCAAGGCATTTACGGTCAAAATAATCATAAGGCTCCTGCTTCATATTATGAACTTTTAAGTAATAATTCCTTCCAAAAAGGAAATTATGACAGTGCCATCTTTTATCAACTAATAGCCGATAGCAGCCTTGCTTTCTCAATTGACCTGAAAGCAAAACTCAAATCCAAACTGGATCTGGTGAAGATATTTGTCAAAGCAAGGGATTTTACAAAAGCTGCCGAACAACTGGGCCATGCCCGGCATTTACTTGACACTATTCCTTCCGGGGATAAAATAGCCCTGGCTGATTTTTTGCAGGAAAAAGGAAACTATTACCTGGGTATTGGAAGATCAGATTCAGCTTTTATTTTCCTGAATAATTCAGTTCAGATCAGAACCTCAATAAATGGGAAAGAAGACACTTCGCTTACATATTCATTAAATAAGCTTGGGACCTGCTATTATATTAAGGGCAAAATTGATTCAGCCAATTATTATTATGTAAGAGCACTTGAACTTTCTCACCTGCAAACAAACCCCGATAATTTTGAAAGTGCTTCCTATTATCAGAATGCCGGCTTCACCTATCAGATGCTTGGAAATTATGACAAGGCAGAAACTTTTCTTTTGAAAGCGCTTGCCATTATGAAATCACATCTTGACTCCAATGACCTTGCTTTAACACCCATATATATCAACCTGGGAA
Source organism: uncultured Bacteroidales bacterium (assembly GCA_963787195.1). Classification (GTDB taxonomy): domain Bacteria; phylum Bacteroidota; class Bacteroidia; order Bacteroidales; family JAGOPY01; genus CAWBCI01. The sequence goes on along the minus strand of CAWBCI010000006.1, from coordinate 160,238 downwards.
GGTTCTACAATTCCATGGATAGATTTTGGGAATCATTTTCCTATTACGAAAAAGCAAAAGTAATTGCCCAAAAGCATTATGGTAATGACGATTATAATTTGGCTCCCATTTATTGGAATGAGGGAAATTATTTTCAAATTACAGGGGATATTGAAAACAGTATCAATTATTTATTACATAGCTATTATATATATCAAAAACAATATATCCCCCAAAGATCTCAGAATACAGTTTGTGCTCCTGGATATAGGCCTGGCTTATGAAACCATGAATGATTTTCAAAATGCATTGAAATATTATAACCTGATCGATTTAAGTCCTGACAATTACGCTATACTCAGATTATACAGGCATTTAGCAAACGTATATGTAAAATTAAACCAGCCATATTCAAGCTGAAAAATATTATAATTTATCCATTGAAGCAGCAAAAAAATTCAAAGGCTCATGAAAGTCATGATCTTGCTTTATGTTATATGTATTATGCAGATTTTCTTGTTAAATCAGGAAATGAAATGAAAGGTTTGGATATATTATCGACAAAGCCTATAAAATACTCTTGAATCATTTTTGGCCCCAAGCAACGGGATATTGAAAGTATTATGATTTCATATGGGTGAATATTATTATGGGAAAGGAAATTACTCCAAAGCGCTTGAATATTCATCAAAAAGGCATAATAGCACTTAATCGCAAATTTTAATTCTTCTGATATTTTAGAAAACCCTAATATTCATGATATTAATCCGGATATGTTTGCAATTACAGCTCTATTCTTTAAGTCTCAGGCATTATTTCAGTCTATATCAGCAAACTAATGAAATTAATTATTTAAAGGTTCAGCTTTAACTACACTAAAGCTCACTAATAAAATTACAGACAAGCTTCGGCAATCTTATTCCAACAATGAAGAAAGCAAACTGGCCCTGTTGAATAACACAAGAAAGACTTATGAACTTTCTCTTGAAACTTCCAGTCTCCTGTTTGAAAAAACAGCTAATAAGCAGTATCTGCAGGATGTCTTTACGCTAAGTGAAAAAAGCAAATCGGCCTTGCTCCTGGAGGCCTTGCGTGAAGGTGAAGCTAAATTCACAGGTGACATTCCGGATTCCCTCAGACAAAAAGAAAGGGTACTAAAATCAGATCTCTCTTTTTATGATAATCTGGTATATGAAGAATCCTTGAAAACCAAACCTGATTCCACAAAGATTATCATGTGGAATAATAAACTTTTCGAGGTCAAAACAAATTATGACAATCTGATCAGTAGTTTTGAGAGATCTTTTCCTTCTTATTATAGCTTAAAATACGATAATTCCGTCATCTCATTGGATACAGTTCAAAATAGGCTTGCTGATGACCAGGCGTTGCTCGAATATTCCCTAACAGATTCTTCCCTTTTCACACTTGCAATTACCAGGGATTCCTCTTTTACTTTATAAACAGCATATAGATAGTAGTTTTAATAATAATCTTCTGCTTATCCTAAACCAACTGAATAATTCAGGCCTGGGAAATTATTCAAAAAAAGATTTTATCAACTTTGTCGGAGCCTCCCGCAGCCTTTGTTCCCTCCTGATAGATCCGGTTAATAAATTGATCCGTAACAAGCGGCTTATTATTATTCCGGATGGGGAACTGGCCTATCTCTCCTATGATATCTTATTGACATCCATGCCTGATACAAGTCAGCAAAATTACAGGGATTTGCCCTATTTGATTAAGGATCACCCCATTGATTACTCCAGTTCAAGCACTATCCTTTTCTCAAACGACCTGTACAATAGACCTCATAAAGCCCATAATCTCATTGCTTTTGCTCCTTCATATAACCCTAAATCACTCACCCGGGGGGCTTCAGTTTCAACAATTAATAAACCGATACTTTTGCCAATTCCCGGTGTAGAAGATGAAGTGAAGGGTATTTTAAAGATATTCAATGGTCAGGAATACTTAAACCAGGATGCAAGTGAGACGACTTTCAAAAAATATGCGGGAAATTATGAAGTACTTCACCTGGCCATGCATACCATTATTGATGACCATAATCCCATGTACTCCAAACTGGTTTTCAATAACGAAAAGGATACACTAAACGATGGCTACCTCAATACCTATGAACTGTTCAACCTGAACCTGAACGGGCACCTGGCCGTCTTGAGTGCATGCAATACAGGTTCAGGGAAACTGGAAAAAGGGGAAGGTGTAATCAGTCTTGCCAGAGGATTTATCCATGCAGGAATTCCAAGTATAGTTATGACCTTATGGGAAGTAGAGGATCATTCAAGCGCCAACCTGATGATCAGTTTTTATAAATACCTGAGTGAAGGCAAATCAATTGATATAGCCCTGCAAAAGGCAAAACTTGATTACCTTAATTCCAGCGATATGGTGAAGTCCCATCCATATTATTGGGCAGCTTATGTAAATATAGGAAAGTCCAGCTCCATACCCCTCCCCTCTAACTCACTCAATACAAATACTTTATTCATAACATTATTTATTATTTTCATTTTGTTAATAACTTTTCTGCTTGTCAACAGGTATAAGCATCAAAAAAAAGGATTAACAAAATAATACGGTGGTAGCCAGTCATCACCGATAGTCGAACATATTTAAAATCATTAAGATCATGCAGAAATTATATACTGCATTGATAATAGTATTTCTGTTTGGGAATCTCGCTTCCAGGGGGATATCTATGCCTTCTGAAAAGGACGGACCGGAATCCCGGTTTGAGAGCAGTCCTGACAGCCTTATTTCAGAGGCCCGCTCATGTAGATCAGAAGCCAAATACTTGGAAGCTATTGAACTATATGAATCAGCTTCCGGCATTTTACTTGATAATAAGGATTATGAGCAATATATAGAATGCAAGCTAAATGTTGTAGATATTTTATGTTCGACTGATAAAACTGAATATGCCCTTAAGCTAATAGATTCTATAAATGAATTAGCCAGCAAAGAATTCAAGCCAACAGATTTGATTTTTTCTGATATCTTTTATTACAATGGTGTATTGGAACTTCAGGCTTCCCATTTCAGCGAAGCCAAACAATTACTGGAACAAAGTCTTACAGTCAGAAAAACTATTAAAGGCAATAAAGACACATTGTTGGCGAGGGTTTATAATAAATACGGGAATTACTTTTTCTATACAGGTGATTATAAACAAGCTCTTGAATACTATCAAACTGCCTTTGAAATTGTAGATATAAAAAAATCTCAGGATGCCGAACCGGGAAATTACCTGATAAATATGGCCATCATCCATGATATCCTGGGAGAAATAATAAAATCCCACAATTTGTTCTTAAAGGCATTGGAAATCCAGACCAGGTACCTCAAATCCAATGATCTTGATTTAGGAAATCTGTACTTCAATTTCGGAAGGCATTATTTATCAATGGATAATCAAAAAAAAGCCCTGGAATACTTCAATAATGCAGAAAAAATATTTTTACAGTTTCAGCCGGTCAATTCTATTAAAATAGCCAGCTTATATTGGAACAAAGCTCTGATTTTTATAATGTTGAATGACTATGATAAATCTTTGACCTACCTTTTTAAAGCATATTACATATTAAGTGAAGACTTGCCAAATAAATATGCTAACATCGATAAGCTTATGATAGATATAGGTTTAGCTTACGAACTTCGCGAAAATTATGACCTCGCAATTTTTTACTATAGTGAGGCATTAAAATCTAATGACTACTATACCAAAATAAAAACATACAGAAATTTAGCTAGACTCTATTCAATTACAGGAAGTATAGAACAAGCAAAAAAATATTATAACTTATCATTAAAAATCTGTCATCAATATTTCCCAAAAAACTCTACACTCCTGGCTCAAACATATTTGCATTATGGAAGTTTCCTTCAAAGGATCTCTGATGAACGGAGCATTAATTATCTTACTAAAGCTCTTTCACTTTACAAGAAAATACCCGGTGAAAATTATAAGGAATGTACATTAATTTATTTTAAAATCGGACAGTACTTCCAAGATATTAATGATTACCAGCAAGCGCTTCATTATACTCAAATGGGAATAAATTACCTTGATAACAGTATATTAAATAATGCCTTTGATCCAAAAGTTATACTTGAAAACCTTCCCCTGGATAATTATACAGCCGATCTTATTAAGTTTAAGGCAAATACATTGCTGGACATTTACGAACATATTCATAGCAACGAACGTATAATTGCAGCAGTGCAAACCTATGAGTTATATGATGCATTTATCCAGAAATACAGTAAGCTTTTCAAATCAGATTATAGCAAAACATACCTGGCTGAAAATGTAAAGGATAATTACAATAATGCTATTGATGCATGTTACCAGGCATTTATTGCCACGCAGGATTCAGTATACCTTTATAAGGCATTTAATTTTGCCGAAAGAAGTAAAGCCATGATATTATTGGGGGACCTTCAGGATGAAATTGCAAGGGAACAAGGAAAGGTACCTGAATTTCTTAAGGAGAAAGAAAATGATCTGAAATCGATGATAGGGCAATATCACAGTATAATTTATGAAGAAGAAGCTAAAAGCGAAAAGGATAAGGAAATCCTGGCTTTTTATAGAAATGAACTTTTCCGTCTGGAGGCTTCTTTTGATTCACTAACTTCATATATTGAAAAAAAATATCCTGATTATTATGCTTTGAAGTATGCCCCCATGGCCATATCTATTCAGAATGTTCAGCAAAACCTGAAGAACGATGAAGCTTTGCTGGAATACAGTCTTTCTGAAGATAAATTATTTTGTTTTAGGATAACAAACAAGGAAATTGAGCTGGTAAGGATAATGATTGACAGCAATTTCCGATCTGATATTTCTTCATTAATTGAGAACCTGGAACTTGAAAATATTGAAAACTATAATATGCAGGATTTCAAGGCCTATATGGAAACTGCTTACAGACTGTACAATGCATTATTTCAATCTGTAAAAGGCCTTTCTAATTACAAAAAAATATACATTATTCCGGATGACGAAATTGGATACCTCTCGTTTGATATGCTGATCGATTCAATTCCCGATCTGGATACCTGTGATTTCACTCAATTGCCTTATCTTGTGAGAAAGTTCGCATTTTGTTATTCCGGATCGGCCTCCCTGTTGATCAATTATCAGATACCTGTAAAACACAAGGAAATAGGCGGGGTTTTGGCTTTGGCTCCCACCTATGATGAATTGGCCAAAGGAAGTCTGACAACAGGCATTCCAGGCATCTTAGGTTTCAATTTGCCAGGTGCTCAGAATGAAATCAGGCAAATCTTCAAGTATTATAATGGCAAAAAAATTGCCGGCGCGTCGGCAACTGAATCCAGTTTTACCGAAAATGCCGGAAATTATAATATCATACACCTTGCAATGCATACTTGCGTCAGCGAGGACAATCCCTTATCATCAGAATTGGTTTTTTCAGATGTGGATGATACTCTGAATGATGGAGTATTAAGAACATATGAAATTAGTAACATGAAACTTAAGGGCAACCTCGCAGTGCTGAGTGCATGCAGCACAGGAAACGGTAAACTGGCAAAAGGTGAAGGAATCCTGAGTCTGGCCAGGGCTTTTACGATCGCAGGTATACCGGGCATTATAATGACACTGTGGGATGTGGAGGACTATGCAAGTGGACGTATTATCGATTACTTCTACAAATATCTTTCAAAGGGAAATGAGAAGGATGTGGCTTTGCAGTTGGCAAAACTCAATTACATACAGAACAGCCGAAAAATGATAGAAGCCCACCCCAGGTTTTGGGCTGGTTACGTTTTATATGGAAATAAAGACAATATCAGCACGGTATATATTACCAATAGCGGTATCCGATTAGTTTCTATTCTTCTCGTCTTGTTACTAATGCTTATTTTTGTCCTGAAAAAAATAATATTTTACTTTTTCTAATTCGATTAAACAAAACCCTTGATATTTTTTCCTTCTAATTTTGAAGATAAAATCGGATTCAACAGGATTCGTGAAATGCTCGGCGAATTTTGCCTGAGTGAGTCGGGAATGGAATTTGTAGCTCAAATGAGAGCCTCCTCTTCTTTGGAAGAGATTGAAAATAATCTGTCTGAAACTTCCGAATTTAAAAGCATCCTGGAATCCGGTCAATCATTTCCTTCTGATAACTTTCTGGATCTGACGAATGAACTGCTTAGATTAAAAACTCCCGGTACGTTTATTTCAATTGAAGAACTTTCAAGCCTTAAATTATCTATCTATACTATTAGTGATTGTGTCGATTTTCTGGAATCCCCGGAGAAAGGAAATTATCCACACCTAAGGTCAATATCGGATCAGATCATTTTGCCTGTGAATATGAGTGGCAAGATTGGTGCCATTATGGATGAGAAAGGTTTGATCCGGGATAATGCATCGCCTGAATTAAAAAACCTTCGGAATGAAATCCACAAAAAAACGCTACAGAATGAGAAGAAAATAGCTCAGTTAATGAATACAGCCCGCTCAGCAGGATGGACATCTGCTGATGCTGAAATAACCCTTAGGGAAGGTAGACTTGTAATTCCTGTTTTATCATCCCATAAAAGAAAAGTTAAGGGTATAATTCACGATGAATCGGCTACAGGGCAAACGGCCTTTCTTGAACCGGAAGAATGCTTTGAACTGAATAATCAGATCCGTGAACTGGAAAGTGCCGAGAAAAGAGAGATCATTCGAATATTAACTTCATTCACTGATTTTTTAAGACCAAATATCAATGATTTGCTAAGAGCATTCCGTTTTCTGGCATATATTGACTTTTTAAGGGCCAAAGCCAAATTTGCTATTCAAACGGCCTCTGTGAAACCATTCCTGACTGATAATCCTTCCTTAAATCTGATAAATGCCCGGCATCCTTTATTATTAATATCCCATCAGGCAAAAGGTCGTGATGTAGTACCTCTTGACCTTAAGCTCAACCAGGATCACCGGATACTTGTAATCTCAGGTCCAAATGCAGGAGGAAAATCGGTATGCCTGAAAACTGTGGGCCTTTTGCAGTATATGTTGCAAGCAGGTATGCTAATTTCTTGTGACCCTGTATCAGAAATGGGCATTTTCCAGAAAATATTCATCGATATAGGAGACGAACAATCCCTTGAAAACGACCTCAGTACTTATAGTTCACATTTACTAAATATAAAGTACTTTATTGAAAACGGCCAGGCTGAAACTCTTTTTCTCATCGATGAATTTGGTTCAGGCACTGATCCTCTCCTCGGAGGAGCCATTGCGGAAGCAAGTCTTGAAAAGTTAAATGAAATCAGGGCATACGGTGTAATTACAACCCATTATTCCAATCTCAAATTACTGGCAGATAAACAAGCTGGAATTATCAACGGGGCCATGCTGTTTGATCACACAAAAATGCAACCACTTTATCGACTTTCTACCGGAAAACCCGGTAGCTCCTTCACTTTTGAGATCGCTGAAAAAATTGGTTTCCCAAAAGAAATTCTAAAAAATGCATCCATCAAAACAGGAATTACTCACCTGGATTTTGAAAAACAATTACAGGAACTGGAGACGGAAAAATTAAAGCTTATAAAAGAACGTCAGGAGTTTATGGTTGCGGATGAATTTCTTGCTGAGGTGACCGCTAAATATGAACGACTTTCTAAAGAGCTTGAGGAAAAACGTAAGCTTATACTGGAACAAACCAGGCAGGAAGCCAAAACTCTGCTCGATGATTCAAACAGGATGATTGAAAATACCATCAGGGAAATCAGGGAATCACAGGCTGAAAAAGTTAAAACCAATGCGGCCAGGAAAGTATTGGAAAATTTTAGCAAGGAAATAGCAACAAGAGATGCAGATGGAAAAGCCAATGAAAAAGAGGCATCACCTATTAGCTTAGTTCCGGGAGATTGGGTTCTATGGCTTGCCCAGCAAAAATCCGGTTATATTCACCGCTTAAAAGGGAAATCTGCCGTCGTTGATTTCGATGGCATTAAAATTACTGTTCCTGTTTCAGAACTGATCCCAACCAGTCCTCTGCCCCGAAAGAAGGAAACAGCTTTATATGGAAAAAGTACTTTGACGAATGACCTGAACGAAAAGGCTGCTAATTTCCATCTCACTATTGATGTCAGGGGCAAAACAGCTGAAGAAGCTCTCGATATAGTGAAAAAATATCTGGACGATGCAATTTTGTTAAGCATCAGAGAAATCAATATCCTGCACGGGAAAGGAGGAGGAGTTTTACGACAGGTAATCAGGGAACTACTTGCAGGAATGAAGGAAATAAAGTCATATTCAGATGAAAATCATGATAAGGGAGGTTCCGGAATAACAAAAGTATACCTTAAATAAAGGCAGCATTAATTAAAATATTCAGCCTGAAACAGACAAGCATACCAAATGAACTACCCCGCGGCAAGCAGCAGGGTATCTTAAGAAAATATCTCTTATTCGTCTCAAGAGACGGGGAATTTAACCCCACCAGATCCCGAATAAGACTTCGTCTTTTCGGGATCAATTCGACTAACAATTTTTCCTTCGCTTCGCTTGAAAAAATTGAGTCTCATTGATTAATGATAGTTTATGTATCTTTGTATTCAATTTTGTAGATATGAATAATGATTCTTCAATGATGAAAAGCAGGAAAAAATTCAGAATAACAAATTATATTTCCCTGCTCACTCTTAGCGGAGTTGCAATCGGCGCTATCGGCGGGTTCCTGTATTACTATTTCATCGGATGTCAGACCGGTACTTGTGCCATTACTTCTAATCCATGGATGAGCATGCTATGGGGTGCAGCCATGGGTTACCTCATTTTTGATATGTTTAAGAAAAAAAAGGCCATAAATCAGGAAAAATCTGAATAATCAAAATTTCAGGCCTGAAAATTAAACTTCATTTTTCTTAAAAGTAATTAAATACCTATCAATCTGAATATCTAAAGATTGAGATTAATTCCATGGAGGCTCATGGTTAAAAAGGCCGATTTATTGAACAATCTTTAAAAAAGCATTACATTTGTACGTTATTTTCAAAACCGCGGATATAGGGCATTTGCTTCAAGTGATTGATTAAAAGGCAGAAAAAATATCCGGGCAAATTTGAAAAAAACCGACAACCAAAATTAATCCATATGGGTCTTTCACAGAAAACTTCTGATCTCAAGAGGAGAATGAGGGATGCGTTGAAAGGTGGCGGGATGGAAGCAATCCAAAAGCAAAAAGCAATTGGAAAGCTTACCGCGAGAGAAAGGATCATCGCACTTCTTGACCCCAAATCTTTTCACGAATACGATCTTTTTGTTGAACATGCCGGAAGAGATTTCGACATGGATAAAAAGTTCCTTCCTGGTGACGGCGTTATTACCGGAACCGGTAATATCAGCGGGCATCCTGTTTGCATATACGCACAGGATTTTACTGTTGCCGGAGGATCATTAGGCATGATGCATGCCAAAAAAATTATTAAGATCATGGACCACGCCATGAAGTTAAAGGTCCCCCTGATAGGGATCAATGATTCGGGTGGGGCCAGGATACAGGAAGGTGTTAATTCCCTGGCCGGTTACGGTGAAATATTTTACCGTAATACTCAGGCTTCAGGTGTTATCCCCCAGATATCGGTAATCCTGGGTCCCTGTGCCGGAGGAGCTGTTTATTCGCCTGCCCTGACTGATTTTGTTTTCGTGGTGGATAAGATATCCAAAATGTTCATTACTGGACCTGAAGTTATAAAAGCAACTATTGGGGAGGAAATCTCAATGGAAGCTTTGGGTGGGGCAAAAGTACATGCTGAAATAACCGGTAATGCTCATTTTTATGCGGAAAGTGAGCAGGAATGTTTCGACCAGATCAAACAACTAATCAGCTTTATTCCCTGGAATAATATGAAAAAAGCTGATGCCTTCCCTAAAAAGCCACCCAAATCCAGACAATATAAGATTGATGAAATTATCCCTTCCGATCCCAAACAACCTTATGATGTGAGGGACGTAATAAAGGCATTGGGTGATGACTCAGAATTTTATGAAGTACATGAACGCTGGGCACGAAATATCGTCATAGGTTTCGGGAGACTGAACGGAGATACTGTTGGATTCGTTGCCAATCAGCCCATGGTGCTGGCAGGAGTGCTGGACGTTGATTCATCAAACAAAGCCGCCCGCTTCATCAGGTATTGTGACGCTTTCAACATTCCCCTTGTTACGCTCGTTGACTTGCCAGGCTACTTACCAGGAGTTGACCAGGAGCATGCCGGTGTGATCCGCCATGGCGCTAAAGTATTGTATGCATATTCCGAGGCTACTGTCCCTAAAATGACGGTCATCCTTCGCAAAGCATACGGAGGTGGATATATTGCCATGTGCTCACATCACCTGAAAGCTGATTTCGTTCTTGCATGGCCAACTGCCGAAATTGCTGTTATGGGTCCGGAAGGAGCTGCAAATATTATCTTCAAGAACGAGATAAAAAATGCCGAAAATCCCGAAGCCATGAGAAAATTGAAGATTAAGGAATACAAACAGAAGTTTGCTAATCCTTATGTTGCTGCGGCTTACGGATATATTGATGCGGTTATCGAACCTTCTGAAACCCGTAATATGCTAATCCATGCATTGCAAATTTCCTTACAGAAACAGGAAACTCCACCTAAGAAAAAGCATGGTATCCCACCATTCTAATTTGAGATTATGGCAAGGAAAAAAGCAAAGATTGCAACTGAAACAGTTGCTGACAAACAATATGAAATTCTGAACATTGATCAGGTCGCCTATAGGACCTTGCTTACAGATAAATTCATTCACCGGACAGTCTATGAAGCTACCGATCCTAAAAAAGTCATAGCATTCATACCGGGAAAAATTAAAAAGATATCGGTAAAAAAAGGCAGCAAGGTAAAAGAGGGAGATAAACTCCTGGTATTGGAGGCAATGAAGATGAATAATTCCATATTGTCCCCGAGGAAAGGAGTAATTAAGGAAGTCTATGTTACATTGGGAATTTCAGTTGCCAAAAATGCATTGCTGCTCGAATTCGACTAATTATTAGCCCGGGGTATCTCAAATAATTTATTACTCTCCTGTATTATATTCATTATATCTTCTCTTCCCAGTGCAGTCAATGAGGATGTAATGACATATTGGGGTAGTTCTTCCCATTCCAGAAGCAATTGTTTCTTATAATTGTTCATACTCATTTCAAGTTGCCGTTTCGATAGCTTGTCAGTCTTAGTGAATAAAAGGACAAAAGGAAGTCCATTTTCCCCGAACCAATTAATCAACTGACGATCAAGCTCCTGAAGCTCGAGCCTGGTATCCAGGAGAATGAAGCTGCACATCAGATTGAGCCTTGAGAGCAGGTATTTTTTGATCATTTTCTCCCATTCATCGCGTTTACCTTTTGATATCCTTGCAAATCCATATCCTGGCAAGTCAACCAGATACCAGTTGTCATTAATCAGAAAATGATTGATAAGCTGTGTCTTCCCCGGAGTTCCGGAAATCTTGGCAAGCCCTTTTACCCCGGTGAGCATATTAATCAGGGAAGATTTTCCCACATTGGACCTGCCCAGGAAAGCATATTCAGGCAGCAAGGGTTTTGGACAGGCTTTTACGTCTCTTGAACTTTTTACAAATGCGGTTTTCAAAACCTGTCCTTCAGGATTCATATTTTAATCTTTTTTATATGTACTGATATGACGGTCTTTTTTGATATCAAGTATATCTTTGACCGTTATGATAATACCGGTTTCTTCCACGTCTCCAAATCCACGGTTCAAAGCAGTTCCGAATGTTTTCATAGTCGAAGAAAGGTTCATATATGCATTCACAAGTGGAGGAATGTTTTCATTGAGCTTCCTGACTTTCTGGACCAGTATTTTATAATTTTCATCATAATTACAACCCGTAAAAATACTATCCAGGACCTTTTCATCCGTAAGTATCGGTAATGATTCAACCGGGACCAGCAAATGTTCATGATCCGGGAAAAACTTTTTCATAAAATAAAGGATGAGGTCACGGGCAAGGGGATCATAATGTGGATACATGGTCACTTTTCCGAAAAGATATTTCACATCCGGATGATCTATAACGATGGCACCCAGTCCGTCCCATAAATTATCCAGTGAATACATCCCCTTCCTGAGATTATACTGTGGCTGATAATTAGGCTGGACAAAAGATCTGCCAAGCTCAATGCTAACCGGGAGATAATCTTTAATGAATTTTTTTGAAAACCGGAACAGTTCTGCTGTTGGTGAATGCACAGTTCCATCTTCTTCCACCCGTATATTCTTGCCTTCAGTAATCCGGTATCCGCCAACAATCTCCTGATCAAAGGGATTCCAAACAATCAATTGCCGGAAAGCCTTTTCACCTTCATCAAATTCGTCAATATCCACCGATTTGCCCGTTCCACCACCGGCATCCCTGAAAGTGATCTCACGGAGGCGGCCTACTTCCTTCATCAGATTGGGGGAATCGTTGGACGAGAATATATAGATGCTGCTATTCCCGTTATTTGTCTTACGGATGAACCTGTCTTTTGTAAGTTCTGTTTCCAATAATTTCCTGTCGATTGGAGAAATAATTGTTTCCATGCAGATATTGATTAAAATGTAAATTCAGCCCGGGGGTTTGCTTCAAGTTTGTAAACATGCTCTCTTAAGAGAGCTGCCCATTGCTGGTCATTTTTACTTTTGTCAAAGGTATGATAAGAAATGGCTTTCCCGAAGGTAATTGGAATGGTTTTATCTTTCTGGCCAAACATTTCATCTGCAAGATAAAGCATTTCAATATTTGCCTTAATGCCTAATTTCTTTCTCAGATTTGCAAGATTATAAAAAAAATTGGAATTCCTTCCCCCGATGTGAACCGGGATGATATCCCGCTTAAAAGTTCTGGCTTTTGCAACAAAAGTCTTTTTCCAAACCAGGTCTTTGATTTGCCCTGATTGTTTCCGGGAGACCAAACCTGCAGGAAAATAGAATATTAAGTTATCAGAAGCGAAAGCTTCGTTAAATAAGCGGATATTATCAGAATTGCTGCCATGCTTATTTATAGGTATAAATAATTCATAAAGATTCGGGATATTCATGAGCAGGTCATTCACCGGGAATAATATATCCTTTCTGACTTTACTCACAAGATTTAGCCAGGCCATAGCATCAAGCCCCCCTAAGGGGTGATTTGCGGCCATTAGATATCTGCCGGATACCGGTATATTTTCTTCTCCCCGGGCAATCGTCTTTATTTCAATATTTGTAACAAATGCCTCCACAAAATCCCCACCCCAGACATCTCTATTGGCATATAAAAATGAATTGATGGAGTCCTGATGGATAACATGTTTCAAATATCGGTATACAAACCCAGGAATTAGCTTTGCCAGTCCTGGATTTTTACTCATGAAAAGCCCTTCTACATCAATAAATTTCTCAGTGATCTTTGGGAGCCCCTGCCTTAGTTTTATTAGTTCTTCTTGATTCATATAAAAGATTCACCCAACAAATTTAAGGATTATTCTGATTTAGATGCTGATGAATGTTCCTCCACAAGCAGAGAGGCATTTCTGTCAACGCATACTTCATTCTTCGTGTTCAAAGCCCTGCATTCTAAATCTTTAAGGCTTATTACCGATAAATTGTTAATAACATTCGTAACCTTGTTAGTTAAAATGTGGTAAAATGTGGTAAAATGTGGTAAAAAACAGCTTAAATTTACCCAGAAATTATCAGACATTGTTAAACATCATTGGGACATATGAGTGCAAGGTAGATGCAAAAGGGAGGCTGATGTTCCCGGTTGCTTACAAGGAGCAGCTTTCGGAGATTATCAGCCAGGGTTTTGTCATCAAAAGGAGTATATTCCGGAATTGTCTTGAACTCTATCCTATCCCCGAATGGAACACCGAAAGTGCCCGGATCAACCAGCTCAACCGGTTCAGGAAAAAGAATGTGGATTTTATCCGCAAATTCCTGGCCGGGGTAAAAACGGTTGAACTGGACAACACTGGCAGGCTATTGATCCCAAAGGATCTTACCAAATTCGGGAGCATTTCCAAAGATGTGGTACTGGCGTCTGTGGTGAATAAAATCGAGATCTGGGACAAAGCTGAATACGAGAAGGCAGTAGACTATGATCCCGATGAATTTGCCAACCTGGCTGAGGAAGTAATGGGAGAAATGGATACTGAACCAATTGTATGATGTACCACACAGCAGTCTTATTAAAGGAAAGCATTGAAGGACTCAACATACTGCCCGATGGCATATATGCAGATGTTACTTTCGGGAGTGGTGCCCATTCCAGGGAAATTCTCTCCCGCCTGAAAAACGGCCATTTATATTCCTTTGACCAGGATCCCGATGCAGCCATTAATCTCATTCAGGATGAACGCTTTACTTTTATCCCGGAGAACTTCAGATATCTCAAAAATTTTCTGCGCCTGAATGGGCTTAGCCATCTTAACGGCATCCTCGCTGACCTGGGTATATCATCCCACCAGATTGACCAGCCCGAAAGAGGGTTTTCAGTTCGTTTTGACGGCCCTCTCAATATGCGGATGGATCAAAGTAATGAAGCTGATGCCCTGTCAGTTATCAATTATTATGATGAGCATGATTTGATCCGTCTTTTCCGGGAATACGGAGAAATATCCAATGCTGGCCTTCTCAGTAAAAACATAGTCCGTCACAGGCAAGAATCTCTTATCAGCACCACTTCCGGTTTAAAACAAATCGCCCTTGAGACGGCCCAGAGAGGTAAGGAAAATCAATACCTGTCGAAAGTATTTCAGGCAATCCGGATTGAAGTGAATGATGAAATAAATGCTTTGAAAGATATGCTGACTCAGGCTGTAAGCTTATTGGATAAAGGAGGAAGACTGGTCGTGATATCTTATCATTCATTGGAGGACCGACTGGTGAAAAACTACTTCAGGAGCAACAATTTTGAAGGAATTATTGAGAAGGATTTTTATGGGAACCCACTTACTGATATAAGGCCGGTCAACAGAAAAGCCATTATGGCAACTGAAGAAGAAATCCGGTCAAATAACAGAGCACGAAGTGCCAGGTTAAGAATTGCTGAAAAAATCTGATATGCAGATCGAAGATAACATAAGGTCAAACAATATCAAAGAACCTGTTAAAGTCAGGGTAAGGAAAAATCGTTTCGGGAAGTCTATCCATTCTATTCTCGACGGATCCTTTCTCACCAAGGATAAGGCCCTGAGATTTATGCCTTTCCTGCTTTTTTTATCGGTACTTGGCATAGCTTACATTGCCAATATCTATTATGCAGAAAAAACAATCCGCCAGATCGAAGCTGTTAAAAGAGAACTCAAGGAATTGAATTATGACTGGACGAACACCAAATCGAAATTAAGTAATAAGAGAATGCAGTCGGAGGTAGCTAAAAGGCTTGAGAAAAAGGGAATTAAGCAACTCACCATACCTCCATCAAAAATAATCATACCAAAAGAACAAAATTAAAATTGGACGTGGAAGACAACAGAAAAGACATATTATGGAGGGTTTACCTGGTTTATATCGGGGTCCTGATCTTTTGCCTGTTGATCATTGGAAAGGCTGCATATATTCAATTCACACAAAAAGATGATCTCCTGGCTAAAGCAAATGAGCAGGAAATCAAATATTTTAACCTTGAAGCAAGTCGTGGTAATATACTCGACAGAGATGGCAATTTCCTGGCTTCCACCATCCCTGTTTTTGAAATCCGTATGGACGTCAATTCAGAACTTATCTCCGAGAAATTCTTTTATGATAAAGTTGATAGTCTGTCAGCCTGCCTTGCTGAATTATTTAAGGACCGATCCAAAAAATTCTATAAAGACAAGCTGATCAAAGCCAGAAAGGATGGCAACAGATATTTTCTGATCCGCAACCGTGCAACTTATGATGATCTGCAGCAATTGAGGAAGTTCCCCATTTTCCGTCTGGGTAAATATAAAGGAGGGCTCATAAGCATTCAAAAAGCTTCCAGGGATATGCCATACAAGGACCTGGCCCGCAGGACCATTGGTTATGAGAACAAGCAGGAAAACCTCTTTGTAGGACTTGAAGGGGCGTACACAGACGTATTAAGCGGTAAAGACGGGAAAGAACTTCGCAGAAAAATTAATGACGGCGACTGGATACCTATAGATGATAAGCAACAGCTTGAACCTATTGATGGACAGGACATCGTAACGACTATAGACATCAATATTCAGGATGTGGCAGAGAATGCCTTATTAAAAAATTTACAGGAAAACGAGGCTTTCCAGGGTTGTGCTGTCCTGATGGAAGTTTCTACAGGTGATATCCTGGCAATAGCTAACCTCCGGCTGAATTCCAAAACAGGGGTTTATGAAGAATCCTATAATTATGCAATAGGAGAAAATTTTGAGCCCGGATCTACATTTAAACTGGCTTCAGTTATAGCAGCCCTTGAAGACCATAAAATAAAACTTGACGACACCCTTTCAATCGGCAAAGGAGTCACCTATTACTACAGACGAAGGATGCAGGATGTGCATGCAATCGGGGACGGACATATAACGGTGAGGGAGGCTTTCGAACAATCTTCCAATGTAGGCATATCCAAAATAATCACGAGGTGTTATGAAAATGATCCGGGAAAATATACCGCCCATATGCGCAAAATGTCAATTGACAAACCTCTTGGAATCGAAATTGCCGGAGAAGGAAAGCCCAGGATGCGGGATCCGAAAGACAAGGCATATTGGTCAGGTGTAACTCTTCCCTGGATGTCTATCGGGTATGGAATTACAATGACTCCACTTCAAATACTCACTCTTTACAATGCTGTAGCCAATGATGGTGTGATGGTCAAACCCCGCTTTGTGAAAGAGATACAGCAAGGCGGGACAATTATAAAGAATTTTGATACCCAGATCATCAACCCATCTATTTGTTCGAAACAAACCATCAAAAAGGTAAAATCCTTGCTGGAAGGAGTGGTACTGAGAGGCACTGCTACCATGCTCAAGGACAGTGTGTACCAGATAGCGGGAAAAACTGGCACTGCACAGATTGCCGAAGGTAAAAAAGGCTATGCCCAGAAACTTTACAATGCAACTTTCGTCGGATATTTCCCGGCTGATGCTCCCAAATATTCCTGCATTGTTGTAATTAATAAGCCTCATAACGGGAAAATATATGGAGGAGCAGTAGCGGCACCGGTATTCAAGGAAGTAGCTGATCATGTCTACGCTTCAAATCTGGAAATTCAAAAAGATCCTCTGCGAAATATGCATGGGCAAAAAAAATTCCCAACACCTGCTTCAGGATATTATGAAGATCTCAAAACCTGCCTCCAGGTAATGGATTATCGTGTCCCTTCCGCTGAATCATCAAATGTGATAATCTATGCAGACAAAGACTCACAAAAACTTGATATTAAGCCGACCGACACAGATAAGTCAAAAGTACCTGACGTCATGGGTATGAACCCTAAAGATGCCATCTATCTGATTGAAAAATCAGGGATGGTGGCTATGGTCACAGGTAAGGGAATGGTGAGTGCACAGTCAATCCCGGCCGGTTCGGATATTTTACCGGGATCCATTGTCAGATTAAATCTTTCAAATAATTAATCTTGAAAAACTTAAGAGACATATTATATACTGTAGCAGTCGATGAGATCATCGGGTTGACGGATATTACAATCAGTACTATAGCATTTGATTCCAGAAAAGTCACCTCAAACTCACTTTTCGTGGCGGTGGCAGGTACCCGTTCCGATGGTCATGAATATATACCTCAGGCAATTCAACAGGGGGCAATTGCCTTGATATGTGAAAAAATTCCGGAGTTTATAGATGAGAAAATCACATACATCAGGGTTAAGAACAGCAGCATCGCCCTTGGTATACTTGCATCCAATTTTTATGATAAACCCTCAGAACAACTCAAACTGGTTGGGGTTACCGGGACCAATGGTAAAACAACTATAGCCACCCTTTTGCATCATTTATTCCGCTCTCTGGGTTTTAGTGCCGGTTTGCTCTCAACCATACAAAATATGATTGAAGATGAGATCATTCCTTCAACACACACAACCCCTGATGCTTTAATGCTAAACCAACTCCTGGAGGAAATGGTGGAAAGGGGCTGTACCTATTGCTTTATGGAAGTAAGTTCTCATGCAATCGATCAGAACCGGATAGCCGGACTCCGTTTCGAAGGCGGGATCTTTACCAATATCACCCATGATCATCTGGATTACCACCATACTTTCTCCGAATACCTGAGTGCCAAGAAGAAATTCTTTGATGGTCTCAGCAGGCAGGCTTTTGCATTGACAAATACAGATGATAAGAATGGCAGGATCATGATACAAAATACCCGGGCGGGTGTCAGAACGTATGCTCTTAAAACAGCAGCAGATTTTAAAGGCCGGATCATATCCAGCCAGCTTGAAGGCCTGGAAATGGAAATTAATGGTATACCCGCCATTTTCAAACTGGTTGGAGAATTCAATGCCTATAACCTGACAGCGGTTTACGCGACAGCTATCATGCTGGGGCAGGATAAAGAAGAAGTGCTCAGGGAATTAACAAGTTTAAATCCCGTTGAGGGACGCTTTGAAACTATACGCAATGAGGCTGACATTACAGGAATTGTGGATTATGCCCATACTCCTGATGCTCTTAAAAATGTATTGGAAACCATCAATAATATCCGTACACATAATGAAAAGCTTATAACCGTTGTTGGGGCCGGTGGTGACCGGGACAGAACCAAAAGGCCTGTTATGGCGAAAATATGCGGGAATTTAAGTGACCATGTAATCCTTACCTCTGACAACCCGCGGTCGGAAGACCCCGAGGATATAATCCGGGAAATGAGGGCAGGTGTTTCAATCGAAGACAGGCCTAAGGTAATTGAAATTGTAAACCGGAAAGAAGCCATCCGGGCAGCCTGCAGTTTCGCGAACACAGGAGATATAATCCTCATAGCGGGGAAGGGACATGAAAAATATCAGGAAATCAAAGGAAAAAAATATGCTTTCGATGATACGAAGGTTCTCAGTGAAGCGCTGAAAGGCAGGAAAAAAGAAAAATAAGAACAATTATGTTGTACTATTTATTTGATTATCTGCAGAAATGTTGTAACGTGCCAGGGGCAGGTGTATTTCAATACATCTCCTTTAGGGCGGCGGCAGCTGTGATCACCTCGCTGATAATTTCCCTCCTTTTTGGAAAACGCTGGATAAAATATCTGAATGCCAGGCAGGTTGGAGAAACCATCCGGGACCTGGGTCTGGAAGGCCAGCTAGAAAAACAAGGAACACCAACTATGGGAGGGCTTATCATCCTCGCAGCAATTTTAGTACCTACCCTCCTATTTGCACAACTCCACAATATCTATATCATAATCATGCTCTTCACGACCCTCTGGCTTGGAATGATAGGATTCACGGACGATTATATCAAAGTCTTCAAAAAAAATAAAAAGGGATTAAGCGGAAAATATAAGATTATCGGTCAGATAGTCCTGGGGCTAATTGTTGGAATGACTATGTTTTTCAGCAAAGATGTAGTTATCCGTGAGAAAAATACTCTTGATATATCAAATAATGCAAATACTCCTAAAATCGAACAGGTCTCTGCCAGATATAGTGAACACAGCGTAAAATCAACCAGGACTACTATTCCATTTGTAAAGAATAATGAATTTGATTATGCAGTCCTGCTCAAATGGGTAGGTAAAAACTATGAAAGTTATGCATACCTGATATTTATACCCTTCGTGATTTTTATCATCACAGCTGTGTCAAATGGTGCCAATCTTACAGACGGAATGGACGGGCTTGCGACAGGAACTTCTGCCATTATCGGGACAACCCTTGGCATTTTGGCCTGGGTTTCGGGTAATATCATTTTTGCTGATTACCTGAATATCATGTACCTGCCTGAAACAGGTGAACTTACCATATTTATAAGCGCTTTTGTAGGAGCTTGTGTCGGTTTCCTCTGGTATAATTCATATCCGGCGCAAATATTCATGGGAGATACAGGAAGCCTGGCCCTGGGAGGTATCATCGCTGTATTTGCTATCCTCATCCGTAAAGAACTAATGATCCCAATCCTGTGCGGTATTTTCCTGATGGAAAGCCTCTCGGTAGTTATGCAGGTAAGCTATTTCAAATATACCCGGAAAACGACCGGCGCAGGCAAACGTATATTCAGGATGTCACCCCTTCATCATCATTTCCAGGTGATCGGATATCCGGAGCCAAAAATTGTCCTAAGGTTTTTTATCGTAGGACTCATGCTGGCAGTCTTAACAATCATCACACTAAAACTCAGGTAGTAAATGAGCAGGCACGAAATAATTATACTTGGAGCAGGCGAAAGCGGAACCGGAGCAGCCATATTGGCAAAAAAGCTCGGGAACCGTCCTTTTGTATCTGAGCGTGCTGCGATAAAGGATAATTACAGAAGTATACTTGAAGAATATGAGATCCCTTATGAAGAAGGAAAACATACGGAAGAAAAGATACTGAAGGCTGATGAAATTATCAAAAGCCCGGGAATACCTGACTCAGTACCTATAATAGAAAAAGCCCGGAAAAAAGGTATCAGCATTATATCGGAAATAGAATATGCAGGCCGCCACACTTCAGCTAAAACGATTTGTATAAGCGGAAGCAATGGCAAAACAACGACCACCCTTCTCACACATCATATCCTTAAAGCCGCCGGGTTGAATGCCGGTATTGCAGGAAATGTGGGAAGCAGTTTCGCAAAATCGGTAGCAGAAAATGATTTCGACTATTATGTACTTGAAATCAGCAGCTTCCAATTAGACGGTATGTTCGATTTCAGGCCTGATATCAGCATATTGTTGAATATCACACCAGACCATTTAGATCGCTATGACAAC
Source organism: uncultured Bacteroidales bacterium (assembly GCA_963787195.1). Lineage (GTDB taxonomy): Bacteria > Bacteroidota > Bacteroidia > Bacteroidales > JAGOPY01 > CAWBCI01. The sequence goes on along the minus strand of CAWBCI010000006.1, from coordinate 139,331 downwards.
GATTTCAATAAATATACTGCCTCCAAGTTCAGGATTATCCGCAACCAAAGACCTGAGGATTACTTCATCTACTGTGCCGATGACCCTGTTTTGAAAGAGGAGGTCAAGCAAAGGATCATAAGTCCTGAGACCCTGTCTTTCTCTGCTTTGACCGGAATATCGGGTGAAGGTGCATTCCTTAAAGATAATAAACTGATTTTCTGCATAAAACAAAAAGAATTTCACATGACATTAGAAGAAATGGCTTTACAAGGCCGCCACAACATTTACAACTCGATGGCAGCCGGAATTGCTGCAAAACTGCTTGATATCCGCAAGGAAACAATCAAACAATCCATGTCTGATTTCCAAAATATAGAACACCGCCTGGAGTTTGTGGCAAGCATACATGGGATTGATTTTATAAATGATTCCAAGGCGACCAATGTTAATTCAACATGGTACGCACTGGAAAGTTTAAACAAGAAGGTGATATGGATTGCAGGAGGCCAGGATAAAGGGAACAACTATGCTGCACTGGAACCTATGGTAAAATCGCGGGTAAGGGCGATTGTTTGCCTGGGAAAAGACAACCGGAAAATAAAAAAGTACTTTGCAGGTATGGTCGAAGGTATTTATGAATGTCAGTCGGCCGAAGAAGCGGTGCGTACCGGATACCAAATTGCTCAAAGAGGGGAAGTGGTACTTCTTTCACCCGCCTGCGCGAGTTTTGACCTGTTCGAAAATTTTGAAGACAGGGGAAATCAATTCAAACAAGCAGTGAAAAACCTTTAAATGATGTTACAGGTCCTGAAAAATATAAAAGGTGATAAAGTGATCTGGGTGGTGGTCTTCCTGCTTTCCATTCTTTCGCTATTAACAGTATATAGTTCCACCGGAACACTGGCTTACAAATATCAGGGTGGCAATACTGAATATTATCTTTTAAAGCATTTTGTCATACTTTTTCTGGGATTTGTATTGATGTATCTCACACACCTGATAAAATACACCTATTACTCGCGCCTGTTTCAGATCGCTCTTTATATTTCTATACCCTTACTTGTTCTAACTTTATTCGTGGGAATGAACCTGAATGATGCCCGACGTGCGCTCCCTCTACCTTTCAATCTGAGTTTCCAGACTTCCGATCTTGCCAAACTTACTCTCATCATGTACCTGGCCAGATTGCTGACAAAAAAACAGGATGTGATTAAGGATTTCAAATCTGCTTTCGTACCTATAATGGTTCCCATCCTGATTGTATGCGGCCTGATACTTCCAGCTGATTTGTCGACAGCAGCAATGCTCTTTACCACCAGCCTGGTGCTGATGTTCATCGGCAGGATAAATATGAAATATATTCTGAGCCTGATCGGTATCACCATAGTAATTTTCGGCTTGTTTATCCTGGTGCTTTATTTTATGCCGGGAAATAAGCAAGGTCGTTTATGGACCTGGAAAAACAGGATAGAGAATTTTGCCGGAAAAGACGGGCAGGAAAACTTTCAGACCGAACAAGCTAAAATTGCTATTGCATCCGGAGGCTTAGTTGGTAAAGGTCCCGGGAATAGTACGCAAAGGAATTTTCTGCCCCACCCCTATTCGGATTTCATTTTTGCGATTATCCTGGAGGAATATGGCCTGGTCGGAGGTGCTTTTGTTGTATTGCTTTATATGATATTATTATACAGGGCCGTCAGGATCGTCACAAAGATACCCCGTAATTTCGGGGCATTCCTGACCATAGGAGTTGCATTCAGCCTGGTTTTCCAGGCAATCATCAATATGGGAGTGGCAGTGCATATATTGCCTGTCACCGGTATGCCCCTACCCTTAGTAAGTATGGGAGGAACATCCATTTGGTTTACAAGTATTGCTATCGGTATTATTTTGAGTGTCAGTAAAGAGGTCCAGGAAGGACCCGTTCATGAAGAAAATTATGAAACAGCTTAATGCTCATATTATAATAAGCGGAGGAGGAACCGGGGGACACATTTTCCCGGCTCTGGCCATAGCTGAGGCATTGAAGGATATAATCCCGGGAGTGGAGATCCTGTTCATCGGAGCTGAAGGACGTATGGAAATGGAAAAGGTACCGGCCGCAGGTTACCCGATAGAGAGCTTGTGGATCAGCGGTTTGAGGAGAGATCTTTCGATTGACAATCTTATGTTCCCCTTTAAGTTGATTTCCAGCCTTTGGAAATCCAGAAGTATTTTAAAGAAATCCAGGCCAGATGCTGTGGTCGGTGTTGGCGGTTATGCCTCCGGCCCGGCACTCTGGATGGCAAGCCAGATGGGAATCCCCACATTGATCCAGGAACAGAATTCGTTCCCCGGGATCACCAATAAACTGCTGGCAAAAAGAGTGGACCGGATTTGTGTTGCATATGAAAATATGGATAGATTTTTCCCAAAGGAAAAAATCATACTTAGCGGAAACCCGGTAAGGGCAAACGTTATAAAAACTGAAGGAAAAAAAGCAGAAGCTGCCATCCTGTTCGGCTTAGATCCTGAAAAGCAAACTTTACTGGTGCTTGGAGGGAGCCAGGGGGCACTTTCCATTAATAAAAGTATCAGCAAAATTTTGGCTTACTTTAAGAAGAAAGATCTGCAGCTTTTATGGCAAACCGGACCATCTTATTTTAAAACTGCCTCCGATGCAGTCCGAATGATTAATTATCCGGGTATAAAACCCGTTGATTTTATCAAACGAATGGACCTTGCATTCGCTCTCTGTGATATAGTTGTTTCAAGAGCAGGAGCAACTACCATATCGGAATTGTCGGCGGTAGCCAAAGCTTCTATTTTCATTCCGTTGCCAAGCGCCGCTGAAGACCACCAGATGAAAAATGCAATGAGGCTCAAAGAAAAAAATGCTGCTTTGTTGGTGAAAGATTCTGAAGCCACTGCCAAACTTGAACAAACTATTGATTCACTTGTGATGAACAAGGAATTACAAAAAAAATTGGCACAAAACATCAGGCAGTTTGCTGTGCCGGATGCTGATAAAATAATTGCCGGAGAGATCTTAAAACTCATTAACAGATAATGTTGAAAAACCTGTCAGACATAAAAAGTATATATTTCCTCGGCATCGGAGGAATTGGGATGAGCGCCCTGGCAAGGTATTTCAATTCCCGTGGGAAAAAAGTTTCCGGATATGACCGGACCGAAACCGATCTTACAAGAGAGCTTTCCAAAGAAGGTATAGAAATTCATTTTGAGGATGATCCGGGTCAAATTCCCGCTGATATTGACCTGGTAATTTATACACCTGCAATTCCTTCTGATCTGAAGGAATTTATAAGTCTTTCAAACAGTGGCTTGACCATATTGAAACGCTCGGTAGTCCTGGGAATGATTACTGATGGAAAAAAGACAGTTGCGGTGGCCGGATCCCATGGCAAAACCTCCATCACCTCTATGATTGCCCATATTCTTTTCCAGGCCGGCTTCAAACTTACCGCCCTGACAGGAGGTATTTCCAGGAATTATAATTCAAACTATATTTCTACAGGTGAAGATGAGATAATGGTAGTTGAAGCGGATGAGTATGACCGTTCCTTCCTGCAACTACATCCTGATATTGCAGTTATTTCCGCCATGGATGCCGATCATCTTGATATCTATAAAACCAGGGATGAAATGGCTTATTCTTTTGGAACCTTTGCAAGCCAGATTAAACCGGCCGGTAAACTGTTCATCCGGAATGACATTCAATTAGAATTGAAATCCGATATCAGGCGAATTGATTACGCTGTGGAAACGCTGGCTGATTTATATGCAGGCAATGTAAGGGTTGAAAATGGAACTCATGTTTTTGACCTGATAAGCTGTGATCAGCAAAGTAAAAATATTTCCTTAAATGTTCCCGGAAAGCACAATATTGAAAATGCGCTCGCAGCCTATGGTGTTTGCAAGTCTCTCGGGGCCTCAAATGAACAGATACTCAAAGGACTCAGGTCATACACAGGCGTAAGGAGAAGATTTGATATCCGGGTAAGGGAAGAGGGAGGTATATATATCGACGATTATGCCCATCACCCGGCAGAGATCAGGGCTTTTATAAGTGCGGTCAGGGAGCTTTATCCATCAAAGAGGATTTGCGGGATATTCCAGCCCCATTTATATTCCCGTACCCGTGATTTTGCCGAAGGTTTTGCTTCCAGCCTGGATTTACTCGATGAGATATTCCTGCTGGAAATATATCCGGCAAGGGAAAAACCCATACCCGGGATCAGTTCTGTAATCATCCTGAATAAAATAAAAAACAATCATAAAAAACTGGTGAACAAGGAAGAATTATTAGAGTTGATTAAAAGTGAGAAACCAGAAGTCCTGCTCACAATGGGGGCCGGAAATATAGACCAATTAGTTGGGCCGATAGAAAAAATAAGGGCTGAAATACATCAATGAAAAAGATACTGACCATATCATTCACAATTCTGTTGCTGGGAGGAGCGCTTTTCCTGGTTGGATTTATGGATACTATTCATAATGATGTAGTATGCAGCTCGATGGATATCTCTGTGGTCAATCCTCTGGAAGACCCAATGGTTACCAAACAGGAGATCAAACAGGTAGTTGACAGCCTTGAATCAGATGTGGTCGGGAAGCACCTGGGAGAGATCGATATCAACAGGATAGAGAAGGAGATCCGCACAAATCCTTACGTCCTCAAAGCCAAAGTATATTCAACTGTAAACGGTAAGATTTTCATCGAAGTCAGTCAACGGGAGCCTTTAATCAGGATAATAAACTCAAATTCTGAGCAATATTTTATCGACCGGGAAGGAAAGATCATTCCATGGGATCTCAGGCATCCGACAAGAGTTATGTTAGCAAATGGGGACATACAGGAGAACTTTGATTTCGCGACGAAACCAGTTATAAGCCTGAATTCACTCTCTAAAAAATCTGTTTTGAGACAGCTTTTTATCATCGCAAAAGAGATTTCTAAGGATGATTTTTCCAGGGCCTTAATTAATCAGATATATGTGGATCATAATAATGAGTTTCAGTTACTTCCCCTGATCGGAAAACAAACCATAGTGATGGGGGACACGAGCAAACTCAGAAACAAGCTTCAGAACCTGAAGGCATTTTATACACAAGTGATGAGTAAAAAAGGATGGGAAACTTATCAGACCATCAATATAAAATTTGATAATCAAGTAGTTTGTACTAAATATTAATGTATGGAAACTTCTGAAATTATTGTTGGATTGGACATTGGGACGACCAAGATCGCCGCAATCGTGGGCAGGCGAAATGAAAACGGCAAGATCGAGATCATAGGATACGGAAAGACCGAATCCATCGGTGTGAAGAGAGGGGTAGTATCGAATATTGAAAACACGGTACAATCTATTAAAATCGCTGTTGAAATGGCTGAACAAAGGTCAGGTGTCGATATTAAATATGTGAATGTCGGCATCGCGGGGCAGCATATTAAAAGTCTTCAGCACCGGGGGAATATTATCCGTAAGGATATAGAAACCGAGATCAGCCAGGAGGACATTGATACCCTGCACCAAAATATGTTCAACCTGAACATGACTCCCGGGGAAGAGATTATTGATGTGATTCCGCAGGAGTATATTGTTGACGGTGAGCAGGGGATTAAACATCCGATCGGGATGCTGGGTAATTCACTGGAAGCTAATTTCCATATAATTATCGGGCAAACTGCCGCCGCGAAAAATATTTATAAATGTGTAAGAAAAGCCGAACTGGAAGTGGTCGATCTGATCCTTGAGCCAATTGCTTCGGCAGAAGCGGTTTTAAGTGAAGAAGAGAAAGAGGCCGGTGTAGTTTTAGTAGATATAGGAGGTGGCACAACTGATATTGCCATATTCCAGGATGGAATCATCCGTCATACTGCTGTAATACCATTTGGCGGGGATATCATCACTGAAGACGTAAAGGAAGGATGTTCCATAATAAAAAAGCATGCTGAAGAATTAAAAGTGAAATTCGGCTCAGCGCTGGCCAGTGAAAACCGGGATGAAGAAGTAGTTGCCATCCCCGGCTTAAGAGGACGTCCCCCGAAGGAAATTACCCTGAAGAACCTTGCCAGTATAATCCAGGCACGCATGGAAGAGATCACCGAACATGTTTATTACGAAATCCGGAACTCGGGCTATGAGAAAAAGCTCATTGCCGGAATAGTCCTGACTGGAGGCGGTGCATTATTAAAACATGTGGGACAGTTAACCGAATTTATGACCGGGATGGACACCCGTATCGGTTATCCCAATGAACACCTGGCTCCCGGCACCCCGGATGAAATGGCCAGTCCGATGTATGCTACCGGTATCGGTCTTGTAATTGAGGGGGTTGAACGCTATATGAGAGAAAAGGTCAGGGAAGGATTAAAAGACTCAGATAAACTGAAACTCACTGAAAAAGAGCAAAGAGCAGTTAAGAAAAACAGATCCGGAAGTTTCCTGAAACGTATACAGGATTGGTTTGAAGGAGATGAAGAATAGGGCTCAAGTAATTAACAATAAAGTTGTTAATAAGTATTCAGACAAGCAATGAACGAAAGTAATTTATCGAATAATTTTAAAATATAAATACTATGAATGACATGATCAAATTCGACATGCCTAAGAATCAGTCATCTATTATTAAAGTCATCGGCGTTGGCGGAGGTGGCAGCAATGCGGTAAACCATATGTTCCAGCAAGGGATCAGGGGGGTGGATTTCATAATCTGCAACACAGATGCCCAATCTATGGAACTTTCTTCTGTACCGACCAAGATACAATTGGGTGATAAAGGCCTTGGAGCCGGTTCAATACCGGCTGTCGGAAAGGATGCAGCAATGCAGAAAACTGACGAGATCCGGGAAATCCTGGAGAAAAATACCAAGATGATTTTCATTACTGCCGGAATGGGAGGAGGCACCGGCACAGGAGCTGCTCCTGTGATAGCTTCTATAGCCAGGGAACTGGATATCCTGACCGTAGGCATAGTGACTATCCCCTTCTCTTTCGAAGGTCGTAAAAGGCGCATGCAGGCCGAAGAAGGGATCAAGGAACTCAAACAATATGTAGATACTTTGCTAATCATAAGTAATGATAAACTCCGGGAATTGTACGGTGATCTGAAATTGTCGGACGCTTTCCATAAAGCTGATGATGTACTGACTACTGCGGCTAAAGGCATAGCCGAAATCATCACAGTGACCGGTTACATCAATGTCGACTTTGAAGATGTTAAAACTGTAATGAAAAACAGCGGAAAGGCCATAATGGGTTCATCCAAGGCTGAAGGAGAAAACAGGGCATTGGAAGCAGTTAAAGCAGCCCTTGCATCTCCCCTGCTGAATGATAATGAAATTGAAGGCGCCAGCAATGTTCTCCTGTACATTTCTTCCGGTGAAGAGGAAATTTCCATGGATGAAGTCACTGAGATTACCGACTATATTCAGCGTGAAGCCAAATCCCAGGCGGAGATTATCTGGGGCAACGGAGTGGAAGACGATTTAGGTAAATGCATAGGTATTACACTTATCGCCACCGGATTTGACAGTGAAAAAAGAAAGGTCGAAATTCAGGAGAATATCATCCGTCACACGCTCACAGATGAACCCAAACAGGAGAGCACACTCAAAGTTCCTCAGCAGGAAGAATCTTTAGCGACGAACGATCAGATTGAACTGAAAGTCAAAAATCCGGAAGATACGAATCCAAAGGAAGATAATATATCGAAGGATACAGAAGTCGATTTCGATAGGATTACCCTCATCCGTGAAACATCGAACAAACCTGCCATTAAAAATCCTGTAGCAACTGAAACCAGGCTAAAAGAAGAAAGGACCTTCGTTTTTGACCTGAGTAATGATTTACCGCCAGAACGAACACCTGCAGCCAACAAATCCAGAATAAATGAGCCGCAAATAAATGACAAAGTGAAAGGCATGGATAAGCATCAGCAGACTGAGCCTGAAGACCAGCCATCAGTAGCAAAGGAGAATAATAAACCCTTTGAGGTCTATATTAAGAAACCTGCTGCTGACAAAGAGAATGCAGATACCAATGATAAACCATCATTTGATCTGAAGTCCCAGGAACGGATAGAAAAGCTCAGGAACCTGAGCATGAAATTCGGGACCGACAGTGGTCTGGAAGAACTGGAATCACAACCAGCATACCTGAGGAAGAATGTTGAACTCAAATCATCAGTACCCTCTGAAGAATCAAATATTTCGAGGTATTCTCTTTACGGGGATGAAAATTCCAGGAATACGGAGTTGCGTTCCAATAATTCATTCCTTCATGATAATGTAGACTGATAAATGCCTGTTTCAGGAATAAAACATTAAAGCAAACTGATATGGAACTCGAAAAATTAATAAATGAGGATATAAAGCAGTCAATGCTTGCAAGGGACCATCGGAAGCTGGAAGCTCTCAGAGCTATAAAAGCTGCCGTGCTCCTTGCTAAAACTGAAAAGAACCATAGCGGAGAGAGTATTCCTGAAGATATTGAACTCAAGTTACTTCAAAGACTGGTGAAACAACGGAATGAATCCGCCGTCCTTTACCGTGAATCCGGTCGTAATGATCTGGCAGATGAGGAATCATATCAGGCGGGAATAATTGAACAATATCTACCCAAACAATTGAGTAATGAAGAAATCCGACTGGCAGTCCAACAAATTATCAATGATCTGGGTGCTACAACTATAAAAGATATGGGCAAGGTGATGGGGGTCGCCACCAAACAATTAGCCGGCAAAGCGGACAACAAGATGGTTTCTGCTTTGGTCAGGGAACTTCTAGGTATCTGATCAGGCAGGGCCCATTTCAGGGCATGTTGAGATACTGATCAGTTGAATACTATTTTTATCTAAGTAAAGGACATCTCGAAACAAGATGTCCTTTTTTAATATTTCCTTTCCGGTCATTCAGTATAGATATGAAATTGGAGATTGTTCTGCAAAGGATCCAAAAAAAAGGCGGCTCTTGTTTGAGCCGCCTTTTAAATATCTGTAAACCGGGGAAATTATTAATCACCCAATTTCTGTCTGTAGATTGCAAGCACTTTCAGATCCTTTCCAAAACTCTCAACATATTGAGCTACCGTTTTGGATGAATCCTTGATAAAATCCTGTCCCATCAAAGTATTATCCTTGAAAAAACGGTTCAGTTTTCCGGCAGCTATTTTATCAAGCATGCTCTCGGGTTTACCTTCCTGTTTTGCCTGTTCTCTTCCGATTTCAAGTTCCTTTTCAATCATAGCCGGATCCACATCATCTTTATCAACAGCTACGGGGTTCATAGCAGCCACCTGCATTGCCAGATCATGTGCTAATTGTTCTACTCCTTCAAATCCGTTTTTATTGAGGGCAACAAGGGTTGCTAATTTGCTTCCCTGGTGAATGTATGCAGATACATAAGCAGCTGAAACAGAATTATAAGCGGCGAGGTCCAACTTTTCGCCGGTTTTACCAACCAGTTCAGTCAAATTTTCCTCAACACTACGTCCATTCATATCAAGTTGACGGAGGTTCTCAATTGAAGCCGGCTTATTTTCTACTACCAGATCAATGACTTTATTCGCATAAGTAACAAAGTCAACACTATTGGCCACAAAGTCAGTTTCCGAATTGATAATTACAAGGCCTCCAAAAGAATGGTCGCTATTAGTTTTTGCCAGAACGATACCTTCGGTTGCTTCCCTGTCGGCACGTTTGGCAGCTACTTTCTGACCTTTTTTCCTGAGAATTTCAATAGCTACATCAAAATCACCTTCGCTTTCGACCAGGGCATTTTTACAGTCCATCATTCCGGCCCCGGTCATTTTTCTCAGTTTATTTACATCAGTTGCAGTAATATTTGCCATTTTTTCTAAGTATCTTAAGGTTGAATATTTTATAATTTTTTAGATTTAATAGGACCTTTACGCAATCTTTTGCCTTCAGGTGCCTTCTCATCCTTTTTCATTTTTGCAGGACCGTCGACGATGATCCGTTTCCTGCTTCCGTCGGCCGGTTCTTCCTCTTCAAATTCTTCAAGTGTTTTAGATTTGGCTGCTACCTTGTCGAACATTTCTTCTTCTTCAGCAATTTTAGCATCCTTATCCATTTTACGTTCAGCAAGACCTTCTTCTATAGCCTGGGCCATTACTTTCAAAATCAAATCAATTGATTTAGATGCATCATCATTGGCCGGAATAGGAAAATCAATGATATTAGGATCTGAATTTGTGTCGACAATAGCGAAAGTCGGAATATTTAATTTCCTGGCTTCAGCAATAGCAATTTTCTCTTTTAGAATATCAACCACGAAAAGAGCTGAGGGCAGCCGGTTCAGGTCGGCGATACTTCCGAGTTGCTTTTCAAGTTTCATGCGCTCACGGTTAATCTGAAGGCGCTCTCTTTTTGAAAGGTTCAGAAAACTACTGGTAGTCATCATCTTATCTATGGAGGCCATTTTCCGGACTGCTTTCCGGATCGTTGCAAAGTTGGTAAGCATTCCGCCCGGCCAGCGTTCGACCACGTAAGGCATATTTACCTTTTTTATATTATTGGCCACGATTTCCTTCGCCTGTTTTTTTGTAGCAACAAAGAGAACTTTCTTGCCTGATTTGGCAATTTGTTTAAGCCCGGAGGCGGCTTCCTCCATCTTGGCCATGGTTTTGTATAGGTCGATGATGTGGATCCCATTGCGCTCCATAAAAATATAAGGAGCCATATTCGGGTTCCATTTTCTTTTCAGATGCCCGAAATGTACTCCGGCATCCAGCAATTCTTCAAAAGTTGTTCTTGCCATTTGTTTTTTTAATTAATTGTTTACTTTCTTTAAATGCAACTGTCGAGTAGCACCTTGAAAGATGGTCTCGACAGTTTAGATACTAAACACGATCCGATATATTGGAAAATATTAGCGTTTGCTAAACTGGAATTTCTTACGTGCTCCAGGCTGACCGGGTTTCTTCCTTTCAACCATCCTGGGATCTCTGCGAAGCAATCCTTTATCTTTCAATGGTTTCCGATGTTCGGGATCTACTATGCATAAGGCACGGGAGATCGCCAGGCTAAGTGCTTCAGCCTGACCATTGTAACCTCCGCCATCAAGATTTACCAAAATGTCAAATTTTTGAGTGGTCTTGGTAATTTCAAAAGGCTGATTTACCACATATTGGAGGGTAGCCGTTGGAAAATATTCATTGAATTCCCTCTTATTGACCGTGATCTTTCCGTTTCCATCTTTCATATAGATCCGGGCAACAGCAGTCTTTCTTCTACCGATAGTGTTAATGACTTCCATGGTCTTATTTAATGGTATTAAGTTTTATTTCTGTAGGTTTCTGGGCTTCGTGCGGATGCTCGGGTCCTGCATAAACATGCAGGTTCCGGTAAATTTCGCGGCCCAGCCTTGTTCTGGGTAACATCCCTTTTATGGCTTTTTCAACCGGGGAAATTGGTTTTTTGGCAAGCATTTCCCTGGCGGATGTCAAACGCTGTCCACCTGGATAGGTAGTATGCCTGACATATATCTTGTTCTCCAGTTTATTACCTGTCAACCTGATCTTCTCAGCATTGATAATGATCACATTATCACCACAATCAACGTGAGGAGTATAATATGGCTTATTTTTGCCACGTAAAATCTTGGCGGCTCTGGATGCGAGCCTCCCTAAAATTTCATTTTCTGCGTCAATCAAGATCCAGTTTTTCGTAACGGTCTCTTTATTCGCACTTTTCGTTCTTAAACTTAAGGTGTCCATCTGCTGATTAATTTCAATTAAAGTAAGAATACCTTCCAAAAATGGGGTGCAAAAATAGGATTAAAAATTGACTTTAACAAATTTGTAATGAATAATTTTAAAATATAAGGGCTTTTAAATCCTTCTTTTCAGAATTACAAAAATAAAGAAGGAAGATTGGCATTAAATCGACTAAAAAGGAAATCAATAAGGACTCATGGTATTTCTGCCGGATTCATTGTAATTTTATGGGATTAAGATTATTTATGAAGAATTCGGAAATTTTAAGGCGGATATTCTGGATCACCCTGTTTGCGATAGCGATGGGATATTTCGAAAGTGCAGTTGTGATTTATCTAAGGCAGATTTATTATCCCGGAGGATTTGCATTCCCTCTGAAAGAAATGCAAACGCGTTATATCCTGACCGAAATGTTCAGGGAAGCAGCAACCCTGGCCATGATAGTCTCTGTTGGCATACTCTCCGCCAGGTCCTCTGCCGGCAAATTCGGAATCTTCCTCTACGTTTTCGGAATTTGGGACATCTTTTATTATGTTTTTCTGAAAGTCATTCTGGATTGGCCGGCGAGCCTGTTGACCTGGGATATCCTGTTCCTCCTCCCATCAGTTTGGACCGGTCCGGTATTAGCACCCTGCTTAAATGCCGGCAGCATGATATTAATCGGAATTGCAATATTCGTAAAAGAACAAAAAGGAGGGGCCGCCGGATTAAAAAAAATGGAATTCATTCTGCTGTTCATGGGATCTTTAATCATCCTGTATACATATATGGAAGATTATCTTAATTTTCTTTTACAAAAATTCAGCCCGGTATTTCTCCTGGAGAACACGGGATCCGAAGAATTACGCCGCTACTCTGCTACTTATGTACCGGAAAGTTTCCCCTGGATAGTCTTTATTTTGGGCCAATGTTTGATCCTTATGGCAATAATTTTCTACCTGAGGCGTATGAATAAAAACTGAGGGCAGCATTTTTATTTAATTTCGCTGTTCAAAACACTCAATCTGATATGTCAATTCAGGTAAAAAATATCACTAAAATTTTCGGGGCACAGAAAGCCCTGGATGGAGTCAGCTTCAATGTAAATCCAGGTGAAGTGGTAGGATTACTGGGGCCTAACGGGGCCGGTAAATCAACCCTTATGAAGATCATTACTTGTTTCATTCCTCCTACCAGCGGGGAAGCCAGTGTATGTGGATACGATATTTATGAACAGTCACTCGAAGTCCGGTCAAAAGTCGGCTATCTGCCGGAGCAAAATCCTTTATACCCGGATATGTATGTGCGGGAATTTCTGGAGTTTGTAGCTGGAATTTATCAGATTGGAAAAGATAAATGGGCCAGGATTGATGAAATGATTGAGATCACCGGTTTGACAGTTGAGCAGAACAAAAAAATAGGAGCTTTATCCAAAGGATATAAACAAAGAGTTGGACTGGCACAGGCTCTGATCCATGATCCGGAAGTCCTTATACTGGATGAACCTACCTCGGGTTTGGATCCGAACCAACTGCTTGAAATCCGTCAGCTCATCAAATCAATTGGAAAAGAAAAGACCGTGATGCTGTCAACCCACATAATGCAGGAGGTAGAAGCCATCTGCGACCGGGTTATCATCATTAACAAGGGCCGTATAGTCGCGGATGACCTGACGAAAAATCTGAGTGAAAAAGCCAGGAATAAGACCATGGTAACCGTGGAATTTGCAACTGAAATACCGCCTGATTTCTTCAAATCCCTGGAAGGAATTATTCATTATAAAAACACAGGGGGCAATACCTGGATCCTGGAAGCATCTGCTACAGAAGATATCCGGGAACAGCTTTTCCAGACAGCGGTGAAACAAAATATGACCATCCTTTCCATGCAGAAAGAGGAAATAAGGCTGGAAGAAATTTTCCAGAATCTGACCCATTAGTTCGATTTTTCAGAATAATTCTAAATAATTATTAATTTTGCGGCCATAATCAAGGGAATGGCTATAAAATTCCCCATCCTTTTACTTAAATATTTTTAAAATAATGAGTTACCTCTTTACCTCCGAGTCAGTTTCAGAAGGGCATCCGGATAAAGTAGCTGATCAGATTTCAGATTCTTTGCTGGATGAATTCCTCAAACAAGATCCTGAATCTAAAGTTGCCTGCGAAACACTTGTCACCACTGGTCTGGTAGTTTGTAGTGGCGAAGTCCGCACCAAGGGCTATATCAGCCTGGATGAACTGGTCAGGACAACTATCCGTAATATCGGATATACCAAGGCTGAGTATAAGTTTGATGCCGATTCCTGCGGGGTCATTTCAGCCTTGCATGAACAATCTGCGGACATTGCCAGGGGAGTAATACGCAAGAATAAATTTGAACAGGGGGCAGGCGACCAGGGGATGATGTTTGGCTATGCTTCAGATGAAATGGATAATTTCATGCCGATGCCGATAGAATTAGCTCATATGCTTTTACAGGAACTGGCTGTTATCCGTAAAGAGGGGAAACAAATGCAATACCTCCGTCCTGACTCCAAGTCACAGGTTACCATAGAATATGATGAAGAACATTTGCCTGTTCGTATCGACACTATTGTGGTCTCAACCCAGCATGACGAGTTTGACAGCGATGAAAAAATGCAGGAGAAGATTCGGAAAGATGTTGAATCCATTCTGATTCCAAGAGTAATCAAGCCCCTTCCATCCAGGGTTAAAAAAATATTTCAAAAGAATTACAGACTCCTGGTCAATCCCACCGGAAAATTCGTAATCGGAGGCCCCCATGGCGACACCGGACTGACCGGAAGGAAAATCATCGTTGACACTTATGGTGGAAGAGGAGCTCATGGAGGCGGCGCTTTTTCAGGAAAAGACGCTTCCAAGGTTGACCGTTCCGCAGCCTATGCGGCCAGGCACATTGCCAAAAACCTTGTTGCTGCCGGGCTCGCGCACGAAGCTCTGGTGCAGATAGCCTATGCAATTGGGGTTGCAACACCGGTTGGATTTCTGGTGAACACAAACGGAACCACCAAAGTCAGGGACAAAAGCGGAAAAGTGCTCAGTCATTCGGAAATATCAGCCAGGGTCATGAAATTATTCGATCTGAGACCTTTTGCAATCATACAGAGATTTGGGCTTCAAAATCCGATATACTTGCCAACAGCGACTTACGGGCATTTTGGCCGGGATTATTATCGCAAGGAAATTGAAGTTGGTTATAAGGACAAAGAAACCAGGGAAAAACTCGTAGATGGTCAGAAAAAGCATTTCAAGGAGGTGGACTTTTTTGCATGGGAAAAACTGGATGCAGTAGATATGATCCGGAAAGAATTTGGAATTGAATCCTGATATTATTCAGGAACTTATAAAAAAAGCCGGGTAAATACCCGGCTTTTTTAATGTCTTTAAATCATTATTAATGACGAACAATCATTTTCTTGGTCAATAATAATTGTTCATTCACTTTAAGAGAATAAAAATAAATACCATCTGAAAGTTCACTCACCGGTATTTGGAGACTACCTGATATATTATTAATTTTTACCTCTCTCACCACAGTACCGAGTATATTACTGATAGTCAAATTAGCACTATTGAAATCAACAGGCAGCGAATAGTTAAAGTTTACGTTCTTGCTGGCAGGGTTCGGATAGGCACTTGAAAAGTTCACTTTTTCCAACAATTTTTCAGCAACACCGGTAGGACTGGCGTTATATTGCACTGTAACTTTTACTGCATCATTTGTATCTGCTGTATTAAAGAAGACATATGAAATAGTGGAAATGCCATTAATGCCTGCGGGAGTGTAATCCCCGTCAAATTCGTCGACAGTGGCACCCGGATCAATAGTCAGGGCATTCGGACTCAGGTAAATATTCGGCGGATAGCAGACTCCCCAGCAAAATGTGTTAGTTGTCCCGCTAATAGTATCGCCCGCATTAATTATTTTACGGATTTTCACTGAAACAGGAACACTTGTATTATTGGTTGTCTGAATATCCATTTGAATCGGGTCATCCATGGGATTACCCATTATCTGTATGGTGGAACCCGGCTGAATTGGGCCTCCTGAATAGGAAAGTGAAAGGCTCTGAGCTTGCAATCCGGCCGTTAAAGTAACTGAAAGTGCCAATAGTAATATTTTTTTCATAGTTTAAGTATTAGAACATTATACTCATTTATCATACTGCCTGCAAATTTACAAATATTTTATTATCTCATAATAAATACTTAACATATCTTAACAAAAATGAAATTCGAAATAATCCTATCTATATTGAAATAATACAAAGGCTGATAATTCCATATAAAATTTTGTACTTTTATGGCATCTTTGAAATAACTAAAATTATCATTCTATGAAAACAATGATCACTACCCTTGTCATTATTCTATTAGCAAGTTTCTCGATATTTGCGCAGAACACAGTTCCCCGCGATAAGGTCATCCTTGAAATTGGGACCGGTACATGGTGCCAGTATTGTCCGGGAGCAGCCATGGGTGCTGATGATCTGATCAGCGCCGGATACGATGTGGCTGTTGTGGAAAATCATAACGGAGATGCTTATACCAATGCTTTTTCCAACGCCCGGAATTCATTTTACAACATAACAGGTTTTCCTACTGCTAATTTCGACGGAGTAATATCAGTTGTCGGAGGAAGCACCACCCAGAGTATGTTCTCCACCTATTTCCCTAAAGTCAACCAGCGTATGGCAATTGCCTCTGCCTTTTCCCTTGATGTGACAGGAACCCATACTTGCCTTACTGACTTTACTGCACATATCAATATTGAAAAAGTAGGAACAAATACAAGCTCCAATCTACGGCTTATGGCAGTGCTGACTGAATCTGAGATAATGGTATCCTGGTTTGGTCAAGACAAGATAGATTTTGTTGAAAGGGATATGATGCCCGATCAAAATGGCACCGTGCTGGATTTCTCAGGAGGTAATACTCAAACGCTCGACCTGCAGTTTTCGCTTGATCCCAGCTGGGTCTTTGAAAATTGCGAACTGGTGGTTTTTTTGCAGGACCTTAGTACCAAAGAAATATTCCAGGGCACCAAACTTTCGCTGCTTGATTTCAGTCCTGAATATGAATATGATGCAGCTGTAAAGACCATTGAAAATCTTCCCACCACCACATGTGATGGTACTTTTAGCCCCGGCACAACTATCCGTAATTTGGGAAGCCAGTCCCTTACAAGCCTGAACCTGGTATACAGCGTAAATGGAGGGGACCAACAGACTTATACCTGGAGCGGTAACCTTGATTATTTACAATCTGAGGACATCAGCCTCCCAGCCATCAGCTTCCCGGTTGAAGGCGATAACCAGATCATAATCCAGTCGGAGAACCCTGACGGAAACCCGGATGAATGTACCAGTAATGATATATATACGGCAAATGTACCGGCAGCTATGATAACCCCGAACACAGTGAAGCTTATATTGCGGACCGATGCCAATCCGGGTGAAACCACCTGGCAGATAATTAACTCAGCCGGCGATATATTATACTCAGGAGGACCTTATACTACTTCAGGACAAATGGTACAGGAAACATTTGATCTTCCTGTTGAAGACTGTTACACCTTCAATATTTTTGATAGTGGAGGTAACGGACTGCTTGCTCCCGGATTTTTCATGCTGTATTACGGAACAAATAATACAATAATACAAGGCATCGGCTTCGGATCAGAACTCAGCGTAGATTTTAACAGGACGGATGCAGTAGGTATTCCTGAAATTGCCAATTCGCCTGAAATACTTGTCAGGCCAAACCCCTTCTCCGGAAAATCTGAACTGTCCTTTAACCTGGATGAAGAATCACCTGTAATATTTAAAGTTTATAATCTCAACGGACAAATGCTTATCAATGATCAGCCCGGAGTCATGAGCAAGGGCCCTCATACTTTAATTATTGACGGGAGTAAGTTGAAACCAGGACTTTATTTATATAACCTGACTGCAGCAAAACTTGCATACAGCGGTAAACTAACTGTAAAATAAATTGATTTTATATTGTAAAAAAAGAGGGCAATCATTGACAGATTGTCCTCTTTTTTTTCCTGGATAATTCTCAGTAATCCTCAGAAAAAACCGTTAATAAGCTTATCGTCCGCCAGGTTCGGAAGGGTCACTTTCAGTAATGGCTCATTTTCCATCGCCCGCCTGATGGCAAAGAGAGCTCCCGGATTCCTGGCCCATCCCCTTCTTGCGATGCCGTTATTCACATCCCAGTGGAGCATCATTTTCAGTCGCCTTTCGGCATCTTCCGAGCCATCCAGGACCATTCCGAAACCTCCGTTGATAACTTCTCCCCAACCAACACCGCCGCCATTATGGATCGACACCCAGGTAGCACCCCTGAATGAATCCCCAATAACATTTTGTATGGCCATATCTGCGGTAAAACTTGATCCGTCATAGATATTTGAAGTTTCACGGTAAGGTGAATCAGTTCCCGAAACATCATGGTGATCACGGCCCAGAACGACTGGTCCGCTTATTTTCCCTTCTTTTATGGCCCGGTTAAAGGCATCTGCAATCCTGGTCCGGCCTTCGCAATCGGCATAAAGTATCCTGGCCTGAGAACCAACAACCAGCTTATTGCTTTCAGCTGCCCTGATCCAGATCAGGTTATCATTAAGTTGTTGCCGGATCTCCTCAGGAGCGTTTGCAGCCATTTCCTCCAGTATATCCCCGGCAATCCGGTCGCTTGTGCGAAGGTCCTGCGGATCACCGGAAGTACAAACCCACCTGAAAGGCCCGAAGCCATAATCAAAACAAATAGGGCCCATAATATCCTGTACATATGATGGATAGCGATAAGTCCCGTCGGCAAGCATCACATCGGCACCTGCCCTGCCGGCTTCCAGCAGAAAAGCATTGCCGTAATCCCAGAAATAAAGACCTTGTGAACTAAGGGCATTGATTGCCTTGACCTGCCTTATCAGGGACCTCTTCACCATCTCCCTGAATTTTTCCGGATCTTCAACCATCATCAGATTCGATTCTTCATAGCTCAGGCCGGCCGGGTAATAACCACCGGCCCAGGGATTGTGGAGGGAGGTCTGGTCAGAGCCTAATTCGACCTTGATATGTTTTTCCGCCATATTTTCCCATAAATCAACAATATTACCAACAAAGGCAAGAGAAACAGCTTCAAAACCTGAGCGGGCTTTATCAATTCTTCTGAATAAAGCATCCATATCATAATACACTTCATCGACCCAGGACTGGGAATGCCTCTTTTCAACAACCACAGGATTTATCTCGGCAACTACACCGATAGCCCCCGCAATTACTGCAGCTTTAGCCTGGGCACCCGACATCCCTCCCAGTCCTGATGTCACAAATACTTTTCCGGCCAGGCTCCCATCACCCGTTTTAAGCCTTCGCCCGGCATTCAATACCGTGATGGTAGTTCCATGTACTATTCCCTGGGGGCCAATGTACATATAAGATCCTGCGGTCATCTGTCCATATTGAGAAACCCCGAGAGCATTGAAGCGCTCCCAGTCGTCCTGGCTTGAATAATTCGGGATGACCATGCCATTTGTAATAATAAGCCGGGGGGCATCTTTATGGGAAGGGAAAAGCCCCATGGGATGGCCGGAGTACATAACAAGAGTTTGCTCCTCAGTCATTTCAGCAAGGTATTTCATCGTGAGAAGGTACTGTGCCCAGTTTTGAAAAACTGCTCCATTACCCCCGTAGGTGATCAGTTCATGAGGATGCTGCGCTACCGCCGGGTCAAGGTTATTCTGTATCATCAGCATGATAGCTGCAGCCTTCGCTGAACGATGGGGATATTCTTCAACAGGTCTTGCATACATCTTATATGATGGCCTGAAGCGATACATATAAATTCTGCCATAATGCTCCAGTTCCTGAACAAATTCCTTTGCCAGAACAGCATGATGTTCAGGCTTAAAATACCTCAGAGCATTTCTCAAAGCAAGTCTTTTCTCCGACTGATTGAGAATATCTTTACGCCGTGGTGCATGGCTGACAGTAGTGTCGTAGGCAGGAAGTTCCGGTAAATCTGCCGGGATGCCCTGCAATATGGCTTCTTTAAAATTTATTATTCCCATGATTTTCCCTGATATTGGTTTGACCCTTCATTTCCGGACCAAAATTACATATTTTCTATAGCCCGATATAGCAAACAAGATTGAAATTTGGGAAAGGTTTTCCGGTAAACAGAAAAAGCCGGTTCGGCAACTGAGGGCCAAACCGGCTTGATATGATAAATATCTTCAGCTTCTATTTGGTTTGTATAACCAGAAAGCGTGAAGATTTCCAGAAATCAACCGGATTTATAATTTGCAGGCTCAGGATCACTTTATCATTTCTATTGAAACGATATGAATTTTCAGGATGCGGGGTTATAAGAACAGCTTTTTCGCTATTCACGGGTACCTCTTTCAATTCCCTCTGATCGCCCTGGATAAATCTTCCCAGGTTTATTTGATGGGCCAGTTTACGGCCACCACTAAGAAATTTTCCATCTTTTTCCACTATTCCTTCTTCGGTAAGGTTCTTTTTGGTTCCAACCGCATACCATACCCAGTTGAGGCTGTCAATTTCACTACTCTGCATATCAATCATCTGAAGTTGACGGGTTGCCTCGGTTTGAAGGTCATTCACCTGCGCATTCAGGGTTTCAACAGTGAAATTCAGCTTCGACAGCTGATCTTTCAAACCTTCAATTTGCTGATCTTTGTCTGACATCTGGTTCTCCAACAGGGTGATAGTCTCAAGAAGTGCTTTGTTCTTTGAACCTGATTTCTTCAGTTGATTTTTCAGGTCAGAAATTTTCTTATTGTTTTCATCCATGAGGTAATTGATGACTTTAATTTCATCCATAATCCTCTGCCTGACTTCTTTATTGAGTTCATTCGGACTACCGGAATTGGATGAAATAGCCTGTTCTTTGGATGTGATCATCGATAGATTAGCTTCAATCGAATTGAAAGAGTTGAACATTTCGTTCAGCGTGGAATCTCTGACAATAGAATCATTTTTAAGGCGACTATTTTCTTCGGTCAGGTTCTGAATTTGTTCTTTTGATTTTTTACTCGTGCAGCTTGTTGAAAATGCTATCAGTATTATCACTGCAAGACTCCATTTAATAAGTTTCATATTTCCTCCTTGATTTAATAATTTTTATGGATGAAGTAGTATTGGAAATTAATTTTGACTTCCTCAATAAATTTAATAAAAATATTGATGAAATGTAAATATAAATAATTAACAAATAAGAAATGAAAAAGGATGTACCAGATTGTTCTTTTTTTGGAAGTATAATATTAAGGATCAGAATTTCCCGTGATGCTCCTTTAAAATATTATAGAGAAATTCCCTGGCCCTGAAGAGCTGGGCTTTCACGGTCCCGAGCGGTAAACTCAGCTCATCGGCTATCTCTTCATAGGAATATTCCTTATAATATCTGAGTTCAATAAGTTGCCGATAATGAGGTTTCAGTTTTTCCACAACCAGGTGCATAGTATCTATCTTCTGCTGCTTTATGAAGGTTTCTTCCGGATCCGGAGTCTCCGAAGGAACCAAGTCCGAGAGGTCACTTCCCTCCTGCCCTGTATCAAGTGAGTGAAGTGACAGATTGCTATCTTGTCTTCTTTTCCGGAGAAAATCAATACAATTATTGGAAGCGATTTTAAAAAGCCAGGTACTGAACGCATAATCGGGTGAATACTGGTGCAGATTTTTAAAAGCTTTCCCAAAAGCTTCGATGGTAAGATCATCCGCGTCTTCCGGGTTCCTTGTCATCTTAAGGAGCATAAAATAAAGCGTATCCCGGTAATTATTCATCAGATCGGCATAGGCCGTTCTGTCCCCGCTTTGAAGGGCCGCTTTTACCAACTGGTAGTCCCTAAGTCCTTTTTCTGTCAGTTGATATTTCAGCTCCATCGGTCAGTCTTATTGATTATATTCGACAAATAAACGAAAGGACTTATCACCATCAGCATCAACTCCAGGAAAATAGACAGGATGGTAAGGTCTTTTTCATTCAGTTTATCAGCACAAAATTTAATCACAACAAAATGTGACAGTATAAAGGCTCCTAAAGCCCCCAAGGCATAAAAATAATTATATTTTAAGACAATCAGAATAATAAAAGTAAGATAAAACGTAAGTTTACTTAGATAATTGAAAGATAAAAGAAATTTAATCCCGGAACGATAATATTTAGCTGTAGAATAATGTCTTTTTTTCTGAAAAAGCCATTGACCCAAAGAAGCTTTAACAGAAGAGATGGTATGGCTTCCATGGTCTATTTCAATCCGGGTATTCCGCCGGTTCGACACCTTATTTATAAAGAGGTCATCATCTCCGGACAGGAGCCGGTAATGCCCTGTAAAGCCTTTATTTCTGTAAAATAACTGGCGGCTGTATGAAAGATTTCTGCCAACCCCCATATAAGTCATTTTGGACAGTGAAAACGACAGATACTGAATCGCTATATAGAAAGCATCATAACGGATCAGCATATTCAGCAGGCCGAATTTCTTTTCATAGGCCCCGTAACCCAAAACGATCTCAGTGTTTTCATCGTACCTGGCCTGCATATTCCTTATCCAATGGGGCCCCGATGGCCGGCAATCAGCATCGGTAAGCAGGATCAGATCGTTTTTAGCTGATTTTATCCCGAGAGCCAGTGGAAATTTCTTACCCTGGAAAAAATTCAGATTTCTTTCCAGGTTAAATATCTTCAGATGCTTGTAATCTTTGGCAAAGGATTCGAGCAGTTCTATTGAATCGTCATCCGATGAATCATTCACAACCACAACCTCAAAATCAGGATAATCCTGTTCCAGGATTAAAGGAAGATTTTGGAGTAGCTTCTGGTACTCATTCCGGGCACAGATCACCACGGATACAGGCTTATCCGGTCCGGGTACAGATTTATCCCTATAGAAGGCAAGCCTGGCATAAATTACCCAATAGTACAACAGTTGCACCATCAATGTGAATACAAACAGACAGAAAATCGCGAAGGGTAAGATCTCCCGAATACTAAAGTCTAAAGGATACTGCAACATATAGACGCAAAATTATTTATTCCCTAAGGAATTAAAATTATATTTGATGATTATTTATTAACAATGAACTTTTCTATAGAACATACTGATAAACAATCGAATGCAAGGGCCGGACTGATTAAAACCGACCACGGAAATATAGAGACCCCGATTTTCATGCCGGTTGGAACAGCAGGTAGTGTAAAAGCAGTGCATTTCAAAGATCTGAAAGATGATGTCAAAGCAAAAATCATCCTCGGAAACACTTATCATCTTTACCTGCGACCGGGAACCGATGTAATTGAAAAGGCCGGGGGGCTGCATAAATTCAATGGATGGTCAGGTCCTATCCTCACTGACAGCGGGGGTTACCAGGTCTATTCACTTGCCGGGACCCGCAAGCTTACTGAAGAAGGAGTATTGTTTCGTTCCCATATTGACGGTTCCAGCCATACTTTTAGTCCTGAGAGGGTAATGGATATACAGCGATCAATCGGGGCCGATATCATGATGGCATTTGATGAATGTCCGGCTCATCCGAGCCCGAAAGAATATGTGGAAAATTCTATGAGACTAACGCATCGCTGGCTGGACCGCTGTATGGCCAGGTTTAATGAGACAGAAGGAAAATATGGATATAGCCAGGCTCTCTTCCCGATAGTCCAGGGAGGCGCCTTCAGAGACCTCAGGACCATCTCAGCGGAGTACATTGCCTCGAAAGGAGCTGAGGGAAATGCCATAGGCGGATTATCGGTAGGGGAACCTGAAGAAACCATGTATGAGATGACGGAACTGGTTTGCAGTATATTGCCTAAGGACAAGCCTCGCTATCTCATGGGAGTGGGGACGCCTGCCAATATCTTAAATAGCATTTCCCTTGGGGTAGATATGTTCGACTGTGTTATGCCTACCCGCAATGGAAGGAATGGTATGCTTTTTACTTCACAGGGGGTGATGAATATGCGAAACGAGAAATGGAAATATGATTTCTCCCCTCTGGATGAAGCCGCCATAGTGCCTATAGACCTTAGCTGCACCAGGGCTTATCTTCGCCATCTCTTCGTAGCAAAAGAAATGCTGGCCCCTATGATAGCCAGCATACATAACCTGGGTTTCTTCCTCTGGCTTGTCAGACAAGCCCGGGAAAAAATTGCAGATGGCAGCTTCAGCCAATGGAAGGATCAGGTCTTGCCGGTTTTTTCAAGGCGTCTTTGATAATTGAAAGAAAGGGCATTGACATACAAAAGAAATATTGTCCCTATTTTGGCGTTTGGCATTGAACGCTCCGGGCCTTCGTCCACTTTTTTAGTAAATTTGCCACATTCACACTAATCCTTCTGAATGAAGAAGATTGACATTTATATCATACGCAAATTTCTTGGGACATTCTTCTATGCAATTTCCCTTCTGATCATAATAGTGATCATCTTCGATGTTTCGGAAAATATAGATGAATTCATAGAAAAGAAAGCCCCTTTACATGCCATTATCTTCGATTATTATCTGAATTTCATCCCTTATTTTGTAAATCTATTCTCTTACCTCTTTACTTTTATTTCGGTTATATTCTTTACCTCAAAAATGGCCGCCAATTCTGAGATCGTTGCTATTCTGAGCAGCGGGATCAGTTATTACCGAATGCTGAGGCCATATTTTATTTCAGCTATCTTCCTTGCCATCATGTCATTTTATCTTTCAAATTTTCTAATCCCCAAAACAAATCAGAAACGAAGACTATTCAAGGACCGTTATATTGAAAACCTTGAGAAAGATAAGGACCAGAATATTCATTTTCAGATAAATCCGGGAACTTTTGCCTATGTTGAAAGTTTTAACATGAAAAACAAGACAGGCTATAAATTCAGCCTTGAAAGGTTCAAAGACAATAAAATGATTTATAAGCTAAGCGGGGAGCGGATTACATGGGACAGTACCGAAAGCCGTTGGACGATTGACGCTTATACTATCCGGCGTATCAATGGTCTTCATGAAATAATCAGCAAGGGAGCATCCATGGACACTACTTTGAACCTCAAACCTACCGATTTATATATACAGAAAGAGAATTACGAGGAAATGAATTTTACAGAATTGCGTCAATATATTGCAAAAGAAAAACTCAAAGGTTCGGATGATGTTGTATTTTATGAAGTCGAAAAAAATACGCGTATTGCATCCCCCTTTGCTACCCTGGTGCTCACACTCATCGGGGTATCTCTTTCCAGCCGCAAGATTCGGGGAGGAATAGGAATGCACCTGGGTCTGGGGATATTGATCACCTTTTCATTTATCCTGTTCATGAGGATATCAACCGTCTTTGCCACTTATGGGAACCTTTCACCTATGCTTGCAGCCTGGATCCCCAATATTCTCTTCGGTGCACTTGGATTATACTTACTCAAAACAGCTCCAAAGTAAATCCGGCCATTTATTCATCTCCAAAATCAAGCTGTCCTTTCCAAACTTTACAATCAGGAAGGGAAGGGAGATTAAGAGCTTCTTCATTAAACAATCCGAATACCGCAGAACCACTTCCGCTCATAGAAGCATATTCAGCACCGGCACTATATAAAACTTGCTTGATCTTAGCTATCATTGGAAATTTATCTATAAGGGGGCTTTCAAAATCGTTCAGCAATCGATCTTTCCAGGTATTAGATGGCCCTGCCAGTATTTCCCTTAAACTGCCTTGATTTTTTCCGGGAATCACCAGTTTATATGCTTCGGCAGTATTTATATGAATTGGAGGAATAACCAGGACTATGAATTTCTTCAATTTAAAATGAATATTCGAAAAAACATCCCCCTTCCCTTCTGCAAAAAGCGGGTAATTGCGGATAAAAAATGCACAATCGCTCCCCAGCTGCCTGGCATATACTTCCATATCATCATCCGATACAGCTAACTGAAAATAATCTCTTAACATTCTAAGTGTAAAGGCAGCATCGGATGATCCACCACCCAGTCCGGACCCGGGTGGTATATTCTTATACAGATGGAAATCAAGCGGATCTATAGAAAAATCCCGATTCAACAATTCCCAGGCTTTGAGACAAAGATTCTGAGCCGGATTGCCGGGGATTTCCATGCCTGAAATGCTGATAGAGGATGAATTCCCCGAGGCGGGTATTATCTCAAGTGCATCCCTGAAAGATATGGGCAAAAAGACCGTTTCAATATTATGATAGCCATCGTGTCTTCTCGAAACAATCTTTAAGCCAAGATTAATTTTAGCATTTGGAAAAACGATCATGGACCAAATTTAAGGAATCCTACGGGAATTAACAGTGACAGGGAAAAAATCTCCTCAAGCCAAAATTCAGTCTAAGGGCCTCATGCTGTCGTTTTATATTGTATTTTTGAAAATCATTCATATTTCCTGAAGATAAAATTATGGCTCTGATCAATTCTGTATTGAATTGGGTAATTAAAAAAAGGATACATCAGATTGAATTATTCATGAAATATCCACATGAGGTTCAGTCTGAATGGTTTAAAAAACTTATTATTACTGCAAAGGACACGGAATGGGGCAGGAAATATGATTACCGGAGTATACAATCTGTTGAACAATACAAGGAGAGGGTTCCCCTGAATAACTATGAGTCGCTGAAACCTTATATTGAAAAACTGCGCCTCGGGGAACAGAACCTATTATGGCCCTCAGATATTTTATGGTTTGCCAAATCTTCAGGGACAACGAGCGATAAAAGCAAATTTATACCGGTGAGTACGGAAGCTTTGGAAGAATGTCATTTCAAGGGCGGCAAGGATATGCTCTCACTGTATGTCAACAACTTTCCCAACACGGCCCTTTTCGACGGACGGGGTCTGGCAATGGGTGGCAGCCATACCATCAATGAAATAAACAATGCTTCCTATTATGGTGACCTGAGTGCCATCATTATTGAAAACCTCCCCTTCTGGGCCGAATTCATCAGAGTCCCCAAGAAATCAGTTGCACTTATGAGTGAATGGGAAGCAAAAATAGAGAAACTGGCAGAGGATACTATCCCCCATAACGTAACGAACCTTTCCGGTGTGCCATCATGGATGCTCTTACTATTGAAGCGTATCCTGGAAAAAACCGGAAAGATGAATATCCTGGAAGTATGGCCAAACCTGGAGGTGTACTTTCATGGAGGTGTGAATTTCACTCCCTATATTGAACAGTTCAAAAAGCTCATTCCTTCTTCTTCCATGAATTACATGGAAACCTATAATGCATCCGAAGGTTTTTTCGGACTTCAGGACAGATCTTCTTCAAAAGCCATGCTTCTGATGCTGGACTATGGAATTTATTATGAATTTATACCTGTAAATGAGTTAGATAAGGAAGACCCAAAAGTGCTCGGACTTCATGAAGTTCGGCAAGACATCAATTATGCTATGGTGATTTCAACCAATGCAGGATTATGGCGTTATATAATAGGTGATACTATCATCTTTACTTCGCTTAACCCTTACAGGATAAAAATAACGGGGAGGACAAAGAATTTTATCAACGCGGTCGGGGAAGAGGTGATTATTGATAATGCTGAAAAAGCGATTTTAATTGCCTGCAGAAAAACCCATGCTGTAGTAAGTGATTATACCGCCGCCCCCATATATTTTGGAGATAATAAAAATGCAGCCCACGAATGGCTGATAGAATTCGAAACAGAACCTGACGACCTTAATTATTTCGCTGAAACCCTTGACAATGCTCTTAAATCACTTAATTCGGATTATGAAGCCAAGAGGTATCAGAATATGATACTCAGGGAACCATTGGTCAGGAAAGTTCCTTCTATGACTTTTTATAGGTGGCTTAAGTCCAAAGGCAGATTGGGTGGGCAATATAAAGTCCCCCGCCTTTCAAATGACCGGAAATACATCGAAGAGATTATGAAACTATTATGAAATCGTGCTAAAAAAACCGGGCAATGTTGATAAGCTGTAAGGCTTTATTTCAGGAGAACATCAATATTTGTTTAATTTTAGCTTTCAAAAAATCAGTAATAATAAAAGATCATTATGCACATTGCAGTAGCAGGAAATATCGGAGCCGGAAAGACAACTCTTACCAAACTTTTAGCTAAACACTTCGGATGGGAACCCCATTTCGAGGATGTGGAATCAAACCCATACCTGAATAGTTTTTATGAAGATATGCAGCGCTGGTCTTTCAACCTGCAAATCTATTTTCTAAACAGCCGCTTCCGGCAGATCGTCAATATAAGAGCCGGGAATAAAACCGTCATACAGGACAGAACGATTTATGAAGATGCTAATATTTTCGCTCCTAACCTTCATGAAATGAACCTGATGGAGACAAGGGATTTTGAAAATTACAGTGCCTTGTTTGAATTGATGAGTTCCTTTATACAACCTCCCGATTTATTGATATACTTAAAATCCAGTGTACCAAACCTGGTTTCTCAAATACAGAAAAGAGGAAGGGTCTATGAAGAATCCATCCGGATCGACTACCTGAAAAGCCTTAACGAACGTTATGAAGCATGGATTAACCGTTATAAGGCCGGAAAATTGTTGATCGTACATGTAGATGAAATCAAATTTGAAGAAAACCCAAAAGACCTCGGATTTATCATTGAAAACATACAGGCCGAGATCCATGGTTTATTCTGATCCTCACATTAATTCTTATTATCCTGAATGAAGACGCTTGGAATTATCCCTGCCCGTTATGCATCTACCCGATTCCCGGGTAAACCCCTTGCAATGATATCGGGTAAATCCATGATCCGGCGGGTCTATGAACAGGCCTTAAAGACTGCCGGGATAGAGAAAGTTATTATAGCCACGGATGATGAGCGTATAATAAAGCATGTGAGCGCTTTCGGCGGAAATGTGATGTTGACCTCCCCGCTCCACCGAAGCGGTACTGAGCGCTGCAGGGAAACATTGCTGAAAATGGAAGAATCAGGCAAGGCTCATTTTGATTTCGTCGTGAATATTCAGGGCGACGAACCTTTCATAAAACCGGAACAGATCGCTTCTGTAGTCGGACTGCTTGAAAATGGGGCTGGAATTGCAACTCTCATTAAAAAAATTACCAGCCTGGAAGAACTCCTGAACCCAAATGTTGTAAAAGTTGTTATAGACTCCGGTTTTGAAGCTTTATACTTCAGCCGGGCTGTCATCCCTTTTCAAAGAGGAGTCACTGAAGGCGATTTACTGAGGAATCATACATATTATAAGCATATCGGTATTTATGGTTACCGGGCTGATATACTGAAAAAGATTTGTGATCTGAAAGAAACGCCCCTTGAATCCGCGGAGTCGCTGGAGCAACTTCGCTGGATGGAGAATACTTACAGGATCAGAACGGCCTTGACCGACACTGAAAACATCGCGATCGACACTCCGGAGGATTTATTAAAAATTACTAACACTCCTTGATAAAAAGGACGGTATATCGTACTTTCGCCAATTACAAGGTTTAATTAGTTTATGACACGCACTATAGAATACTATTTAAGAAATCTGATATACGAATATGACTGTGTGATCATACCCGGTTTCGGTGGTTTTATCTGCCACAATGTGCCGGCTGTTATACACCCGGAAAATCACCGCTTCTCCCCTCCCGCGCGAAAAATTTCATTTAACTCATTGCTGCTGAATGACGACGGGCTTTTACTCAACACAATTTCCAGGGCTGAGAACTTAAGTTACGGTGAAGCCAAAAAACAGGTAGAAAAATACGAACTTGAAATCCGGGAAGAACTATCCCGGAATAAAATCTATAAACTGGATAAAATCGGCACATTCCACCCGGGTGTCGATGAAACTTTATATTTCCAGCCCGATCTTACAGTGAACTACTATTCCGGGGCATATGGATTGAACTCTTTTATTGCCTTCCCCATCAGAAAAGAAGAAGCCCGGCGCAGGTCCTATTCTCAGCCAGTGGATCGGAGACCCGAAAGAATTGCGCAGCGTTTGCCGAAATCCGTTAAGAGGACCATTATTGCGGCTATTCCTGTGATGCTTTTCCTGCTTTGGGGGATCATTATTCCGGATTCCTTCAGACAAGCTTATACCAATTATTCCGGAATTATCACAGATATCTTCTCTAAGGAAGCGTCATCGCCGGAAAAAACTTTTAATCTGAATGAAGATAAAGTCACGGATATGACACCTTATAAGGCTATTGTCAGTATACCAGAATCCGGAAAAAGCACGGCTATAGGGGAACATCGTGTTCAGCCGGAGATGGAAAAAGATTCATTTATAGCTTCAGACGGAGAAGCTCTTCAGGATAAGGACATATCCGCTGAAAAAACTTTTATTCAATCCGAACCAATAATACTTCCCCCATCCGGAAAATATTTTGTGATCGGAGGGGCATTCCTGGAGAAGGAAAATGCCCAAAGATTCATTGAAGACTTACAAAGCCAGGGATACTATCCTGAGATAGCCGGGCAAAACAGGTCGGGACAATACAGGGTAAGTTACCGGCAATTCGGGCTCAGATCTGAAGCAGTCGTTTTCCTGGAAAAGATCAAGTCAGAGGCAAATCCTTCAGCCTGGCTGTTAAAATACTGAGAGCATTAATTCCATTCAGTAAATAAATAAAATCAATTTAAACTTAAAGTGGCCAAGAAGAAACTGAAGCGGTTCCGGGAGAATCTTAGCTTCGACCACCTTTTTCAAATCTCTTTCGACGATCTGAGGTCCGGCTTTCCATTGAAAGGCAAATGGCAAGATGATTTTTTCAGGAATGATCATCCTATCATACTGGAATTAGGTTGTGGCAAGGGAGATTATGCTATTTATCTTGCAAAGAAATATCCTGAAATGAATTATATCGGCTTGGATATCAAGGGGGCCCGATTATGGAGAGGCTGTAAAACAGTTCAGGAGGAAGGATTGAAGAATGTGGCTTTTATAAGGTCAAAGATCGAATTGATCGATGATTTATTTGATGCCAATGAAATTGACGGGATCTGGCTTACTTTTCCTGACCCACAACTCAGGCAGAGCAGGGCAAAGAAGAGGCTTACCTCACCTCATTTCCTGAAAAAATATACCCAAATAATGAAAGACGGGGGAATCATTCATTTAAAGACTGATAATCAGGAATTATATGAATTTACGCTTTCGCTTGTTAAAAGTCATAATTACCCTTTAATCAGCGCTGAAGATGATATTTACGGAAGTCAAATACAAGGCGATATGACTGCTGTTCAGACTTTTTATGAGTCGATGTTCCTGGCAAAAGAAACTAAGATCAAATACCTCGAATTCAGTTTAAAACATGAAGGATGAATCTTTTTTTGAACGGGTTTATGAAGTAGTCCGGCAGGTACCCTATGGACGGGTGACTACCTATGGGGCTATTGCTGAGTACCTCGGAAGCCGGATCTCTTCCAGGATGGTGGGCTGGGCCATGAATAAATCCCATACAGGACCTGATCCGGTACCTGCGCACCGGGTAGTTAACCGGAACGGAATGCTCACAGGCAAACATCATTTCGGCGGACCTGACATTATGCAGCAAGTACTGGAAAGTGAAGGTATTGAAATCTCCAATGACAAGGTCGTGAATTTTAAACATCTTCTCTGGATCCCTTCTGAAGAACTCTAATCTTATAGAGATTCGCATTCGAACGATTTTGTCTCAAGTGCATCCTTTTTATATTTAATTTTGCTCCCTCAACAATTTCAATCTGATCATGGTCAATAAGAAATATCTCATAAATAAAGCTCTCAAGGAAGTTCTGTATTTTGCCAAAGGGAATGACATTATTTCCCTTAATATGGTCAAAAATATAAAGGTAGAAGGTAATAAGATCTCATTTACCATTGCTTTTGAAAAACCGGATGAAAAGAGTCAGCCGGTGCTGGAGAAACTTTGTATAGCAGCCATTCACAATAATGTGGATGAAAAAGCTGAAGTTCATATAGATTTTAAAGTACAGGTTGTTTCACTTTCCGGAGTTAAATTTATAGTCGCTGTCGGCTCAGGAAAGGGTGGGGTCGGGAAATCAACTGTTGCAGCAAATCTTGCCGTGGCGCTCCATAAGTTGGGAAACAAGGTTGGTATTCTGGATGCGGATATTTACGGTCCTTCCATCCCGATCATGTTTGATGTTGTGGACCAGAAACCCAGCCTTGCACCTGAAAGTACAAGCCAGAAAATTATCCCTGTTGAAAAGTACGGGATCAAGATACAATCCGTAGGATTTTTCGTAGAGCCTTCTCAGGCGCTTATATGGAGGGGGCCCATGGCTTCCAATGCTTTGAATCAGCTTTTCAACGATACGGAATGGGGTGAGCTGGATTTTTTGATAGTGGATATGCCCCCCGGAACCGGCGACATACACCTGACCCTGGTGCAGCAATATCCCATTGACGGAATTGCCATTGTTTCAACCCCGCAGGAAGTGGCCCTGGCCGATGCCCGCAAAGCTTTCAGCATGTTCCAGCAGGAAAATATCAAAGTCCCTATACTCGGACTTATCGAAAATATGTCATATTTCACTCCGGCCGAATTGCCTGATAACAAGTATTATATTTTTGGTAAACATGGCGGAAGACGATTGGCTGACGATGCCAGGGTAAACCTTCTGGCAGAGATCCCGCTGGTACAAAGTATTTGCGAATCGGGCGATGCAGGTAGTCCAATAACTATGGATGACAATTCTCCCGTCTCCAGGGCATTCCTTAACCTTGCCACCAATATTCAGGCAATGTTGGAAAAAAATAATTAAAACAATCCTTATTATATTCTAAATATATGAGTACTGAAAAAAATCCCGAACTGGAACAAAAAGTCAGAAATGTGCTGGAACAGATCCGGCCTTATATTCAACAAGATGGTGGTGATATTCAGTTCGTTGAGATCACTGATGATAATGTTGTAAATGTAGAACTCCTCGGAGCTTGTGGATCCTGTCCTTACAGCATCATAACCCTGAAGAACGGAGTCGAGACTGCGATAAAGAAAGCATTGCCGGAAATAAAATCAGTTGAGGCTGTCCAATCCTGATCAATCAGCCAGGTATTTAGCTACTATCGGCATTCTCCTTCCCATCCCGAAAGCCTTGGGTGAGACCCGAAGGATAGGAGGTGTCTGATAGCGTTTGTATTCATTGGTATTCACCATCTTCAATACATAATTCACAACATCTTCATCAAATCCCATAGTAATCAATTCTCTGGGACCCTGACGCTTTTCTATATACTGATATAAAAGTCTGTCTAGAATTTCATAATCGGGCAGTGAATCGCTATCCTTCTGATCCGGCCTGAGTTCTGCCGAGGGAGGCTTGATGATAGTATTTTCCGGAATGATCTCCGCATCCCGGTTGATATAGCGGGCCATTTCATATACCTCGGTTTTGTACACATCACCTAAAACTGAAAGTCCGCCGTTCATATCTCCATAAAGGGTACCATAGCCAACGGCTGCTTCGCTTTTATTGGAAGTGTTCAGGAGTATGTAGCCGAATTTATTGGAAAGAGCCATCAGCAGGACGCCACGTATCCGTGCCTGTATATTTTCCTCTGCTACATTGAATGGCAGGTCACCAAATTGAGGTTTGAGCGTTTCCAGCAGGCTGCTGAAAGACTCTTTAATAGATATTATCTCATAAGGACCTTCCAGGTTTTTCGCAAGGTCAATGGCGTCCTTCAGCGAATGTTGAGACGAGAATCCGGACGGAAGCAAGGCTGAAAGTACATTTTCTGCTCCAAGAGCTTCAGCAGCCAGGACAAGAGTGACAGCTGAGTCTATCCCTCCGGAAAGTCCCAGTATAGCTTTCGAAAAGCCAAGCTTCTGAAAATAATTGCGGATTCCCATGACCAGGGCATCGTGAATAAGCCGGATTTTTTCATCTGGTGGTTCAGTCGGTTTCACGGATACTTCGGAAGAGGTTTCCAGGATATCCTTTAAATTAATTATCGCCAGGTCTTCTGAAAAATAGGCGAGCTCACTCCGGATCTGTCCATCAGCGGAAATAGCAAGTGAGCCACCATCAAATAAAAGTTCGGTCTGAGCCCCCACATGGTTTACATAAAACAGAGGTAATTTATATTTCCTGACATTTTGCACCAGGATTTCTTTACGCTCCCTGGCTTGATCATAGTGAAAGGGGGAAGCAGCAATATTGATCATCAGATCGGGTTTCCCGTTTTTCACAATCTCATCCATAGGATTGGTAATATAAAGTTGCTCATTCCCGATATTCCAAAGATCTTCACAAATAGTAAGGGCTATTTTATAAGATTTGAAAGTAATGAGTCCGAAGTTTCTGCCGGGCTCAAAATAGCGGTATTCGTCAAAAATATCATAATTGGGCAAAAGGGCTTTATGATATATTTGCTTTATACGGCCATTCTCCATAAACATAGCCGCATTATAAAGTCTTTTCCCTTTCTCTTCCGGATTTTTTACCGGACAGCCTATGATAGCGGCTATTCCTTTACACCTGGCGGCAATTTCATTAGCCGATTTGAGGCATCGCTCAATGAAATCATCAAACTCCAGAAAATCCCTGGGAGGATAGCCCGAAAGGGCAAGTTCGGCAAAAACCACAAGGTCAGCCCCCCCTTGTCTGGCTTGCTCCAGGGCAGAAAGGATCTTCCTGACATTATTGTCAAAATTTCCTATATGATAATTTAACTGGGCAAGTGCTATTTTCAAAACTCAAAAATATAATTATGGTTAAAACAGGAATCCAACTCCTAACTGAAGATAACTGAGATTGCCTTTACGATTTTCTTCCGGATTGCGAGGGTTGCTTCCTTTGAGTATATCCGTAAAACCATTATCGAAAGTCAGGTCTACGATCATAGACAGGGATTCGTAAAATGAGAACTCCACTCCTATTCCAAGTATGAGCGACTGCTTGAGCAAACTTATATCTTCCTTTATATCCTTTCCTTTTTCGGACAGGGAATTATCAGCATAGGTGAAAACATCATTAGCTTTGGCCTTCCAGCGAAAAGAAGTTCCGAGGCCTATCTTTCCGAAAGCCTTGAATTTATTCGCCACTTTAGTTTGCATCTTCAAAACCAGCGGTACTTCCAGGTATTGGATCTTATACCTCCGGGAAGTATTTCCCTGAGTATAGTTCGACCCACCTCCGATAATGCGGGCATCAGGGTAAGACAATTTTCCACCTATATAATCCACATCGAATCCTGTCATGATTGCATAATTTTCCATCAGGAAGAATTCAGCAATAAAACCCCAGGAACCTCCCGGCCTCATGCCTTCATTCGTATAATGTTCATTGGGTGATTTTATCCAACCCATATTAAACCCTCCCCTGAACCCAAACAATATGGGTTTATACTGAGCTTTGATTCCATATGAACTCAAGATGATCAATCCTATAAGAATGAATTTCTTCAGCATATAATTTATTATATATGTGCAAAATTAGTGAATTCATCAATATGCCCGAGGAAAGCTATTTTCAATAAATATGTAATTTTTATAGATATTCCTGCGTTTTAATGAAGTCATTTCCTAAATTTGCTAAACATCTTAAAAATTAATACTATGAAAAAGACTTTCTTCATTCTGATTTTTGCCATGTTAACAGTTAGCGGTTTCAGCCAGTTTACAATAGGCCCTAAGATTGGCTATACTGCCTCCAAGCTTACAACCAATTTCCCGGACATTAAGGATAATGTTAAATCCAATTTCATGTTCGGTGCTTTTGCACGGATTGGGAAAAAGGTTTATTTACAACCCGAACTATTATACACTACCAAAGGTGGCGTGCTTGACAGTAATGGAGTTAAGCAGACTATTAAGCTACATACGCTGGATGTGCCGGTTATGGTGGGGTTCAAGTTAATTGACCTGAAAGTTGTCAGCTTCAGGATACATGGAGGGCCAGTCGCTTCTTTCGTATTGAATAAGAAAGTTAAAGTCGATGAACTATTTAAGAATCCCATTAAGGATGCCTCCATCA
This sequence comes from uncultured Bacteroidales bacterium, assembly GCA_963787195.1. Taxonomy (GTDB): domain Bacteria; phylum Bacteroidota; class Bacteroidia; order Bacteroidales; family JAGOPY01; genus CAWBCI01. The sequence continues at coordinate 103,639 of CAWBCI010000006.1, read as the reverse complement.
ACGATATCAACTGGGCTTTTAATGTGGGTGCCACGGTAGATGTGCTGATGCTTACCGTGGATGTAGGTTACCAGTTCGGTCTTAATAATATGTATAAAGCACCCGAAAATCAGACCAGTTATGACATGAAAAGTAATCTCTTTTATGTCACGCTTGGATTTAAATTATTTTAAAGAGTCTATAAGCATTTCATCTTGATAAGCAAGTCATTGTTTTTTAAAAAAATAAGCGGAATTATCTTTTCTTTCCTGTTTATGGTGTTTGGTATGAGCGCTTGCAGGCACTCGGGCCGTACTGTTGATCTTTCAAATGTTAAAATCAAGGAAATTCATATCCTTAATTATGGTAAAGTACTTTTCAGTCTTAAGCCTGACAGTCTTGTCCAGGGCCTGGAATCCATCGCTACGGACTACAAGGTATTTCTTGGAACAGATTACAGTGACAGCTTAAATATCCTTCAACTTAAAGATTTCATCACTGATCCCTTCAATAGAAAGATAGCCAGGGCATGCGCTAAGGAATACCCCAATCTTAATGAAACGGAAAAGGAACTGACCCGGGCTTTCCGCTATTATCGCTATTACTTTCCGGAGGCTAAGATCCCTGTTGTTTACAGTTATGTCTCCGGTTTACTCTATGAATCACCGGTTCAGTACCTCGATTCAGTGATGATCATTGCGCAGGATATGTACCTGGGTAAAGACTTTGAGCCTTATAAACAGGTAGGTTTACCAATGTATAAGGTAGATCGGATGACCTCTGAAAATATAGTTCCCGATTGCATGAAAGCTATCGCTTATTCCCTCATCGGCCCCGGCATGCCTGAGAACACCTTGCTTGATCAGATGATACTTCATGGCAAAGCCTTGTACTTTCTGGATCTTATGATGCCCGGTATAGATGATAGCCTGAAGATAGGTTTTACAGGCAAACAGCTTGAATGGTGCAGGAGGAATGAGAAGAACATATGGGCTTATCTTATTGAGAACGAGATGCTATATTCAACTGACTCCTTCATTATCGACAAATTTATTTTGGATGGACCTTTCACCAGTGGATTTCCGGGAGATGCCCCGGCCATGATGGGTAAATGGATAGGCTGGCAAATAGTGAGGTCATATATGGATCACCATAAAAATAAAAGCCTCCAGGACCTGATTGCCCTTTATGACTCGCAGCAAATATTAACAGATTCGAAGTACAAACCCAGGAAATAATCCTTCAACCCAAAAAAAAATACTTTCCGACAGGTATATTCTCGAAAATATGTGATTAATATAAAAAGTCTCTTCGGAGGCTTTTTATATGTTCAGTGAAAAAACTATTTATGAGATAAAGTATGCTTGTAAAAACATTTGGTTGTGCTATATATGGCATCAATGCAACGACCATAACCATTGAGGTAAGCATTGAACAGGGAGTCAATTTTTTCATGGTCGGATTGCCCGACAGTGCAGTAAAGGAGAGCCATCAGAGAATAGAATCGGCCCTGCAGAATATTGGTTACCGGATACCCGGCAAGAAAGTCGTGATCAATATGGCTCCGGCCGATATACGCAAAGAGGGCTCGGCCTATGATCTGCCCATAGCAATTGGCATCCTGGGGGCTTCCGAACAGATAGATCCGAATATGATCGGGGATTTCGTGATTATGGGTGAAATGTCGCTGGATGGTGGAATACTTCCCATCAAAGGGGCATTGCCAATAGCAATTGAAGCCAGAGAAAAAGGATTCAAAGGAATAATAGTGCCCGCGGAAAATGCAAGGGAAGCAGGTATAGTCGATAAGATTATTACCTATGGAGTGAGTAATATTAAAGATCTGATAGGTTTTTTCGATAAAAAGGAAAAACTTGAGCCTACCATAGTGAATACGCGGGATGAATTTTTTAAGCAACTGCATGATTATGAGTTTGATTTCTCAGATGTAAAAGGGCAGGAAAATATAAAGAGGGCCCTGGAAATTGCGGCCGCAGGCGGGCATAATGTAATTCTGATAGGACCACCAGGGTCAGGAAAAACAATGCTTGCAAAACGTTTACCATCAATATTACCTCCGCTGACACTAAGGGAAGCCCTGGAAACGACTAAAATACATTCAGTTGCAGGGAAGATGAGAAAGAACGCCTCCCTGGTATCTGTAAGGCCTTTCAGGGCCCCGCACCATACAATCAGTGATGCAGGACTAGTTGGCGGTGGGTCATTTCCGCAGCCAGGAGAAATATCCATGGCTCAGAACGGAGTATTGTTCCTGGATGAATTGCCTGAATTCCGCCGGTCTGTCCTGGAAGTTATGCGACAACCAATGGAAGAGCGGGTCATTACAATTTCAAGAGCACGCTTCAGTATAGAATATCCGGCGAATTTCATGCTGGTCGCAGCGATGAACCCCTGTCCCTGCGGTTATTACAATCATCCTGAACAGGACTGTGTTTGCCAACCAGGCATGGTCCAACGCTATCTTAATAAAATATCCGGCCCCCTAATGGATCGTATCGATCTCCATGTGGAGGTAGTGCCGGTACCCTTTCGCGAACTTACTGAAATGAGCCGTTCGGAATCCAGTATTCATATACGGGACCGGGTAATTAAGGCAAGAAAAATACAGGAGTTGCGTTTCGAACAATATAATACTATTCATTGTAATGCACAGATGTCTTCAAAAATGATGCAGGTATATTGTAAAATAGGGGCCGATGGACATCATCTGTTGAAAAATGCCATGGAAAAGATCAATCTTTCAGCAAGGGCATATAACAGGATCATCAAAGTATCCCGTACCATTGCAGATTTGGATAATTCTGAAGATATCAAGGCTGAACACCTTGCCGAGGCAATTCAATACAGAAGTCTGGACCGTGAAAACTGGGGAAACTGACAAGTTTTTATTACAGGATACTTAAAAATATTAAGAATTTCAAAAAAAGAATGCTCACATAAAAAATTGATAAAATGATAAGATATAGTCAGTATAAATATCAAGCTTTTCTTTGTTGTTCTATTTCAAGACATTAGAAGATTTAACAATTTGACAGCGTGGAAATACAAAGAACTTCAAATTGATATACCTCAGAGTCGATGAAATGTTAGACCCGTGGGGAATCAATATAAGCAATGATTTGATTTTAGATGAGAAAAAGCGTATCTTTGCGGCTTATAAATCAGTTAAATTACACTGATGTATCAAAGCACTGTAAAGTCCCGCTATCAATTTACAAAAAGTGAGCATTGTAGTGAATCGGTTTTTTCAAGGCTTAGCCTTTTTAATAACAATCCCTATAACATTCAAAATCATCATCATATATAATATATTTGGATGAATTGTTGGAAAAATGTTTTGGCTTGGTGGTTTATAATAGTTACTTTTAAAGAATATCATTTATTTTGCAATTAATGTATTACTTTATATCTTTGCAATACCAATTCTTATTTATATCGGCGGAAAATATTTTAATAAAATAAAATTAAAATTTAATAATATGGGAAAATCTTACAATTTCTTGATCCGGTGCCTCTTTGCATTACTGATAGGTGTCGGTCCTATTTTCATGTACGCCCAGGGGGCAGACGAGAATACGGAAAAAACCAAACAGACCCGAAAAGAAAAGAGAATGGATTTCAGTAGGTACGGATACGTAGGCTTGAATATCGGTGCCATGTTAAATCATACAGATATCAGCAATTACCTTTTCGCTCCCTCTCCCAAAACCTGGAAACTTGGTTATGGTGTTTACGGCGGCTGGCAGTTCAGCCCCATATGGGGGATCCGTGCTCAATTTGCCAACGGTCAATTAGCCGGTTTAAGAACCAATAAGGACGCCCTTCTGAAAGCTGCTTCAGGCTTTGACGAAGTCAGATTTAAGGCTTTCCTCCTCGATTATCACCTGGATTTGACCGTTGACCTGAATACCCTTTTCGCAGGATACCGGGATCGTAAGTTTAACCTTTTTGCCATAGGTGGAATCGGTCAGGTTGAGTGGCAAACCAAATCCTTTGATAATATATCAGGAGCTGAGTGGAGGAACAACGGTTACGGTGCAGATAATCCTGTTGTGACAGGGGAAGGCACCAAAAAAGGTCTGACCAAAGACCGCACCATGGCTTATGAAATTCCGGTGGGCCTTGGCGTGAACTGGCATTTTGCCCCAAAGTGGCATGCAGCCCTGGAAACACAATTGAAATTCGTGGATTCCGACAGGCTTGACACCTGGACAAAAGGTGCTGCAGCTGTCAAATTTGATATGTACAGCTACACACATGTAGGTGTTTATTATCATTTCGGTGGTGCTGACCCACTTAAGAAAATGAAAGACAAGTGTGATGTCATTACTTATAAAGTAGATCCCAACCCGCTGGAGGTAAATGGCGGAAAAATCCACATCAAGATTGTGGGTACTTTCCCTGAAAAATACTTCCAGACCAAGGCAGCAATTGAATTTACTCCTGTCCTTAAATATGACGGCGGACAAATTGCTCTTAAAACTATCCAGCTGAAAGGCGAACAAGTTTCTGGCGAAGGCATCATGATTCCTTACAGTGGAGGTTCCTTTACTTATGAGGATGATGTGGATTTCATTCCTGAACTCGCATCATGCCAATTAGTTGTATTACCTACTGCCTATATTCCTAAAGCTGATATACCGGCTAATCTGACCAAAGATCAAATCGTAAGCGGTTTTAAATACAAAGAACTTTGTGAAAAGAAAATTGCTGATGGTGTAAAGAACACTCCTGCTATGATCTCCAATACTGAAAGGGTGATTATCGCTCCCCATGGTTATCAGAAAGAGACCATTATTTCAAAAAATGCTACGATTTACTATGAAGTGAATCTATATAACCTTAACTGGAACCTGAGGCTCAACAAACTCGATGACAACAAACAAAAAATCAACGACCTGATGGCATTCATCGCCCTGGGGTACAAAATAAAAAATATCAGCATCGACGGATGGGCATCTCCTGAAGGCGAAGAAACCTTCAATGCTAATCTATCTGAAAACCGTTCAAAGAGTACCTTTGGATATTTGACAGGGAGAATCCAGAAACTCATCAAGGAAAAAGACAGCAAACTTACTTTCAAGGACGCCAAAACCGATGTACAATATGATCTGGCTCATCATGGCCCGGATTGGAATGGGTTCCTTGCTAATGTGCAGAATTCAGACCTGAAGGATAAAAGCATGGTGCTTAATGTGATCAACTCTGCCAGTACACCGGCAAAGAAGGAACAGGAAATCAGGAATATGATCGTGATCTATCCTGAAATTGAAGAAAAACTCCTGCCTCCTCTGAGAAGGGCTGAGATAGTTGTTAACTGCTATGAACCGAAGAAAACGGATGCTGAAATCCTTGGCCTTTCCTCAAGTAACCCCAGAGATCTGGATGAAAAAGAACTGCTTTATGCAGCCACTTTGACCGATAATCAGGATACCAAATACGAAATATACAAGACAGCTATTAACCTGTATCCTGACAGCTACAAGGGATATGTCAACGCATCTTCAATTGAGATCGCCAAAGGAGATCTGAATGCTGCCAAGGCACATCTGGAAAAAGCAGCCAGCCTCGAACCAAATAATGGTGCTATTTTTAACGATCTGGGAGTCATTGCTGCAAAGCAGAATGATTACACGACCGCTGAGCAGGACTTCATGAAAGCCCAGCAATTAGGCGAGGATGAAAATTATAACCTGGCAATTATCAATATCCATAAAGGTGATTACCAAAAAGCTATCACCCTATTTGGAAACACCTCATGCGATTATAATGTAGCCCTGGCCAATTTGTTGAATAAAAACTATCAGGTTGCTGAAAAGAACCTTACTTGTGCCCCGAAAGATGCACAGACTTATTACCTGATGGCTGTTCTGGGTGCTCGTACCGACAACAGTTCCATGGTTTTTGAAAACCTTACTAAAGCTGTTCAGGAAAATCCCGACTTAAAAGGCAAAGCCTCTGGAGACCTGGAATTTATCAAATATTTTAATGATCCAAGTTTCAAAAGCATAGTCCAATAAAGAAACCTTATAAACCAAAAAAGCTCTCTGTTTTCACAGGGAGCTTTTTTTTTGTCTTTTCGGGAAAATGATCTTCCCCATCTCAAGCAGCGGGGTATCTAAAGAAAATATCCCTTATTTGTCTCAAGAAACGGTGGAATTTAATCCCAGGAGATCCCGAAATAGACTTCGTTTTTTCAGGATCAATTCGACTGACAACTTTTTATTCACTTCGTTTGAAAAAGTTGAATCTTATTGACTAAATATTGATATGATGGATACCGGTATTATATTCACGGCAAATAATATCTATCAGTGAACGATAATGCCTGGTGTTATTGACAAAATCAATATGATTGGTATCTATGATCAGTATTCTGCTGTTTTTCATATGGCGAAAATAATTCAGATAAGCTGCCTGTATTTTTTCCAGGTATTCTCTTTGGATGGAAAGTTCATAATCACGACCGCGTTTTTGTATATTCAACATCAGGTTGGGAATATCCAGATAAAAATAAATGATCAGCTCGGGCCTTGGCAATGATGGATTAATGATTGAAAAGAGCTTTGAGAATAAAGCAAATTCATCAGGCTGTAAATTATTCTTTGCAAAGATTACTGATTTATCAAGGAAGTAATCGGCAATAGTAAATGTTTTAAACAGATCCTGGGCAGTTAAATGTTCCTTTAATTGCTGATACCTGTCGGCCAGGAAAGAAGTTTCCAGGGGGAAAGCATACATGACAGGGTCCTTATAAAACTTAGGCAGAAAGGAGTTGTCTTCAAAGCGTTCCAGGATCAGTTTGGCATTGAATTCCTCCGCTACCATCTTAGAGAAGGAAGTTTTCCCCGCTCCGATATTTCCTTCGATTGCAATATAATTATACATCTCAATCTTCTAAAATCAGGATTTAATTTCCTGACCGTATAGTTCTACTTTAATTTCGTCCTTACATTCCCTGAATAGTTGCGCGATCGTTTTATGACAAGATGGATGTACAAGGTTCTCATCCATTTCTTTCAAAGGAACAAGCGTAAACATTCGCTCCTGAATCCTGGGATGGGGGATGGTCAAATCCTTCCCATTAATAATCTGGTCATTATAAAAAAGTATATCAATATCTATCGTCCGTGAAGTATATTGAGTATCATTTCTTTTTCTTCCGAGGACTTTTTCAAGATTTAAAATAATCTTCAACAACTCCTGGGGGGTGAAAAGGGTAGAGACGGAAAGCACCTGATTCAGAAAATTATTATCGGAATTAAAACCCCAGGGTTCTGTTTCATATATAGAGGATGCTTTAATTATCTTTCCCAAATGCTTTTCTATACCTCTTCTTGCAAGTTCGAGCATCCTGGCACGATCCGACAAATTACTTCCGAGCAAAAGATATACAATATTCAAGATAGTGAATTAATTAAATTTTTCAATCAGCTCTACCAAACGGGAAGCATAGCCCATTTCATTATCATACCAGGCCACAACCTTAACAAGTTTATTACGGTCACCCAGGACAGCTGTCAGTCCCGCGTCAAAGACAGCAGAGTGGGTATTTCCTATTATATCCACAGATACGATCGGGTCTTCGGTATATTCCAGTATTCCCCTTAATCTACCCCCGGCAGCTTCTTTGAATGCAGCGTTGATTTCCTCCCGGGTGGCATGCTTTTTCAAAGTGCAGGTAAGATCAGTAAGTGAGCCGTCAGGAACAGGTACACGAATGCCTGCTCCCCCCAGGTTATTTTTCAGATGCGGAAATATTTTTGTAGAAGCTTTAGCAGCCCCCGTGGTAGTAGGTACAATTGAGGTGGCCGCGGCTCTTGCTCTTCTGAGGTCAGGATGTGGTCCATCCAGCAGGTTTTGATCCTTAGTATAGGAATGAACTGTGGTGATAAAAGCCCGTTCAATTCCCCAATTCTCGTCCAGGATCATGATCAGTGGTGCCACATTATTGGTCGTACAGGAAGCATTGGATATGATCACATCATTGCGGTCGATAATTTCATCATTAACTCCCAGTACTACATATTTAACATCCTCGCTTTCGTTTTTGGCAGGTGCAGAAATAATGACCTTCCTGGCCCCGGCAGCTATAACATGCTGCATTGCCAGAGGACGACTGGTAAACTTTCCCGTGGATTCGATCACCACATCGATTTTCAATCTGCCCCAGGGAAGTTTGGAAGGATCTTCCTCCTGAAAAATAAGAATTTTTTGTCCGTTTACTAATATATGATCCCCGTTATTCTCAACGCTGCCGTCAAATCTGCCATGCACCGAATCATATTTAAACAGGTGGGCTAATGTTTTTGTGTCTGTCAGGTCATTGATAGCAATAACCTGCATGGCATCATTCTGGAGTAATTTTCTAAAAGTTATCCGGCCAATTCTCCCGAAACCATTGATAGCAACCCTTATTTTCTCCATTTCCGAATCAATATTAAAAGCTCAAAAATAATCAAATTGAATGAATGAATACCTATATAATGAAGGGAATACCAAATAAAAAAACCAGTTTCCAAGAAACTGGTTTTTCATAACAAATGATATAGATAAATCCTATTTTAGAATTAGTTTTTTAACAATGACATTCTGTTGATTTACTAATTTCAGCAGATATATTCCTCGGGGATGTGCCGATAAATCTATCATTTTCTCATAAATCCTGTTTACAGGCGTCTGATCTTTCAAATCCATTATAATCTGCCCCTGCATATCCGTAAGCTGCAACTCAGTTTTATTTTCCATGCCTTGCACTACAATTTTAAAGATGCCGCTTGTTGGATTCGGAAAAATCATGACTTTCACATTATCAGAATTTTCATCAATCCCCGTACACTTGGCAAAGTCAAAAATCACATTAATTGAGTCATATCCGTAACAGCCGTGTTCATTTTCGACCCGTACCCAAACTTTCTTCTGGTCAAAACCTATCCCGGTGGTACCAACTTTGACACTTTGAGCCTGGGACCCATTAAACCAATAATATGACATTCCGGGGTTGCCGGCGCTTATGGTAACAGAATCATAGGGACAAACAAGCGTATCACCTCCAAGGTTCACAACAGGTAATGGTGAAACCTGAACATCTACTGTACTTTCATAAATATTGTACCCATCCTTAATCGTTACTTTATAAGTGGTATTATTTAAGGGAGACACATAGGGTTCGGATGTAGTAGAATCGGACCAGGAAGAAGGCGGTATTGTGGACCAATAATATTTATAATGACCTTCATAGCCGCCGGTTCCAAGAGCAATAAGCTGTGTTGTATCGCCATAACAAATCAGTGGCTTGGTAGCTTCCGCTGATACAGTCAAAGGGCCACCGGTTACCACTACCTTAACCTGATCTTCGCCATCTCCAACGCAGCCTGTTTCATTATCGGTTACTGTCAGACGGAAGAGGGTGGTTGAATATAAATTTTTAGTCATCGGGTTTTGCGCAACAGGATTAACCAGACTAATGGCAGGCTCCCAGTGATATGAATAATTTCCGCTTCCCAGGCTGGCAGAGCCAAAGAGCTGAGTACTAATACCGTTGGGTATGGTATCATCTAAACCCGCGTTCGGAACCGGAAGCGGGAGCACATTCACTGTAGTGTTGCCACTTACGGTATGATATCCGTCGTCAAGTGTGAGATAATAAGTCGTTGTATCGGTAGGATAAACCACAGGTTCGGGCAAATCGGAAGTGAATCCCGGCGGATTGGATGTCCATGAATAAGAATAGTCCTCTGAACCACCAGATGGGTATGCGATTAATGTAGAAAAGTCGCCATTACAAATCACGTTGGGGGTAGCAATTGGATTAGCAGCAAGCGGCCCGCCTGTAATATGGACGATGACTTCATCTGCATCCTGGCAACCACCGGCCTGGTCAGTCACCGTGAGAGTAAAAACGGTGGTTGATTCCAACAAATTGGTAGTGGGAGTCGGACTTGTAGGATCATCTACAAGGTCAGAAGGTTCCCAATAATAAGTATAATCACCTGAACCCTGGCTGGCTGAGCCCTCCAATATTGTATTTGTGCCGTAAGGAATACTTTGATCGATCCCCGCATTTGAACTTGGACCATTTACATGGACCGTTATACTGTCGGTGGCCGTTGAATCGCAAAGTGCAATGACAGTAATATAATAAGTTGTTGTAATGAGAGGGCTGACCGTAATAAAATCGCTTGTATCTCCGGTACTCCATATCAGAGAATATGGACCAAAACCTCCAAGATCCAGCACTCCTATATTAGCAGTAGTGGCACAATTTATCGTAGTGTCGGGGGTGGTTGTTATGGTAAGTTTTTTATAATCCCTGATCTGAATGGAAACAGTATCCAGATTAATACTACAAACCGACGAATTGTAGATAAGGTTCACATTTTCTATCCATTCCGGTATATGATCTTCAATCGGAATAATTTGAATCTGTTCCTGGCTATAGCCCTGGGGAAAGAAAATTGAGTCAGGTATCTCGACATAATCCACCCCGTTGGTAGCCGAGCCGGTAATGGTCAGCGGTAGCCAGAAATCCTCATCTGGCAGGTCTGAGAGTGTAAACTGAACCGTTGCATTATTACAACCCTCAATTGCAAAATCAGCGGATTGTTCATGTGTATAATCGATAGTTGTATTGACACCAAGGCTGGTAAAACTACCTGCTTCCAAAAAAACTCCCGAATCATAGGCGAAATCTGATCCATCACCGATTGCCAGTTTGATATGATAAGTTTCACAGGGAATTACGGTAGCCCAGGCAGTAAGTACAGTAGTGAATGCGTCATACTGAGTGAAATTCTGAGTATTACTCACAAAAAACTGGCAATGATGGCATGTGGTCGAATCACAATGACCTGTTGTTCCACAATTTACATTATTAATAGTAACAGGTATATTGGTAAGTGGAATCAGGGCAATATTTTTGCTATTATTCGAATATGGACCCGTAATCCCGGGGCCACTAATAAAAAAACCAAAAGCATCATTATACGAAAAAACAAATTCATGATATTCCTCAGATCCAAAAACATAGTTGAAGGATACCGTACTGGATTGAGGGACAAAATCAAATTCCAGCACACAGGCATCATTCGTATTTACACCGGCAATGGCAGTTAGGTCAGGATCTCCCGGCTGATTATTTGACTGGCTTTTGTTACCCACATTATTTGGTCCTATAGCATAAGTAGCATTCCCGGAAGTCAGAATTAATCCGTCCGTTACCCCGATATTACCCGGGCCACCCCAAAATTTACCCCGGGAAACATTAGCTCCGGTGAATGTAATGTTACTGGTTTGAACACCTCCCCCAATCAGGACCTGCTGGACCATTTCCTGGGGTGTGATATTGCTGGTCACCTGAAGTGTATCAGCATAACTTTTTTGAGAAGAAATTAAAAAAGTAAGGGTAGTGATGAGGATTAGAAAAATAATTCCTCTGAATTTAAAAGTAGCCATTGTATAAGTGTTTCAATGAGAATGGTTTAAATTAAAAGTGACCAATGCGTACAATACGCAATATTCACAAAAATAAATATTTTTACTATCAAGTGGTAGTTATTTATTTTAATTTTCATTCACCTATCCGATTTTTTTTAACGTGAGAAAGCAGGATTTTCATTCCTTCCAATGTTGTGGATATTAATGTATTTTCAAGTCCTGAATCACTAAAAATCCCTCCTGTCTTCATGAATAATATTAATTTTATCACTTAGAAGTTTTTTATTACATTATTAATTATTGTAAATGACTTAATTTCAATATCTAATCAATATTTCAAATTTATATTCATGGAAAAAATTAAAAAATACATTGAAGAGAATAAAGAAAGGTTTTTGGAAGAATTATTCGGCCTGATCCGGATTCCATCCATCAGCAGTGAATCAGCCCATAAACCCGATATGTTAAAGGCTGCTGAATATTGGAAGGAAATGCTAATTAAATCAGGAGCTGACAGGGCAGAAATCATGCCCACAGAAGGAAATCCGGTGGTTTACGGAGAAAAGATCCTGGCCCCTGGTAAACCAACTATCCTGGTTTATGCGCATTATGATGTGATGCCTGTTGACCCGATAGAATTGTGGAAATCTCAGCCATTTGAACCCGAAATTCGTGATGGTATCATATATGCCCGCGGTGCTGATGATGACAAGGGCCAATCATTCATGCAAGCCAAAGCATTTGAATACCTGGTAAAATCAAATGAGCTCAAATGCAATGTTAAGTTCATGATAGAAGGGGAAGAGGAAATCGGTTCAACCAGCCTGGGAAAATTTTGTGAGCAACACAAGGAACTGCTTAAAGCCGATATCATCCTGGTTTCCGATACGGGGGTTATAGCCGAGAACATTCCGTCTATTACCTCCGGATTAAGAGGCCTGAGTTATATGGAAGTTGAAGTTACAGGCCCTAATAAAGACTTGCATTCGGGATTGTTCGGCGGAGCTGTTGCTAATCCTGCCAATGTACTGACAAAAATGATTGCCAGTCTGACCGATGAGAAGAACCATATTACTATCCCGGGATTTTATGATGATGTGGCCGTGATCAGTGAAATGGAAAGGGAAAAAATGTCGAAAGCCCCTTTCGACCTGGAAGAATATAAAAAAGCCCTTGATATAGCCAAAGAATCCGGGGAAGAAGGCTATACAACAATGGAGAGAACCGGCATCCGCCCGACCCTTGATGTAAACGGGATTTGGGCAGGCTATACCGGAGAGGGTGCTAAAACAGTTATCCCTTCCACTGCACATGCCAAAATTTCAATGCGCCTGGTGCCCCATCAGGATTTCGAAAAAATCAATAAATTATTTGAAGATCATTTCAAAGCCATAGCCCCGGCATCAGTAAAAGTAAGTGTGAAGGCGCTTCACGGAGGAAAACCTTATGTCTCCCCCACTGATATGACCGCCTACCTGGCAGCCGAAAAAGCTTATGAAAAAGCTTACGGAAAAATGCCCGTGCCGGTCAGAAGCGGCGGTAGCATTCCTATAATTTCAACTTTTGAAGATATCCTGGGAATCAAATCCATATTGATGGGTTTCGGACTGGACTCGGATGCTATTCATTCACCCAATGAGAATTTCCCGCTGAATCAATTCTTCAGGGGCATCGAAACGATCACTTATTTTTATCATTATTATAATGAAATGATGGAAAATCAAGCATAAAACTCTCATCTCCCTAAAATAAAAAATCCCCTCTGAAAAAAATTCAGGGGGGATTTATAGTATTATAAAAGACTTCCGATTATGGATTCCGCTTTTTATATTCAGCTATACCTGATTTCAGAAATTGCACAAAATCATCCACGTTCAAATCATAAGCTTTCGGCTTCACCAATAGTTTCCCCTGGTGGTCAAGCAGCACATAATATGGCTGGGCATTCACTCCAAAACGGGCAATCTGGAAATCAGCATTCTTCTTTCCTATAGACTTCTTGACTTTACCGTCATAACTTGAAGTTATCCATTCTGATTCAGGCAGTTCTGTTTTATCATCCACATAGAGGGCGATAATCACATAATCATTATTAAGTATTTTCAAAACTTTAGGATCGGCCCACACATTAGCTTCCATTTCCCGGCAATTCACACAGCCATGTCCTGTAAAATCAATGAATATAGGCTTATTGAGTTTTTTTGCACAGGCCAGCCCCTGCTGATAATCAAAATAACCTTCCAGACCATGAGGGAGAAATAGGATATCGCTGTATTTGGGCTTTTCACAGAGTTTTTCTTCGGGATTGACCTGTCCTCCCTCGCTGTCAATAATAAACTTTGCATTATCCCTGATGATCCTGTTCAGGTCAAAATCGTGAGAATGCATAGGGGGGAGGTATCCTGAAAGGGCTTTTAAAGGGGCCCCGAACATACCAGGAATCAGATAAACTACAAAAGTAAATGTAATGATGGCCAGTCCAAGCCTGGGAACTGAGGTATATGGCACATCACTGTCGTGTGCGAATTTGAGTTTACCAAGAAGATATAAGCCCAAGAGGAAAAATATCACTATCCAGAATGCCAAGTATATCTCACGATCGAGGATACCCCAATGGTAAGTCTGGTCGGCCACACTAAGGAATTTGAGACCAAGAGCTATTTCCACAAAACCAAGGACGACTTTCACTGAATTCAGCCAGCCGCCTGACCTGGGAAGTCTTTGCAACCAGTTTGGGAAAAAGGCAAATAAAGTAAATGGCAATGCAAAAGCTATGGAAAAAGCCAGCATGGCAATTATAGGTTCAAAAAACTCTCCCTGGGCCGATTTCACCAGCACAGTTCCAACCAATGGGCCGGTACAGGAAAAAGATACCAGCACAAGGGTAAGGGCCATGAAGAAAGTTCCGAGAAATCCGCCTTTATCGGCTTTTGAATCAGCCTTGTTGACCATCCAGTTCGGTAGCACAATTTCGAACATGCCAAGGAAGGAAGCCGCGAAGAACATGAATATTAAAAAGAAGAGGATATTTGGGATCCAGTGCGTACTGAGCCAGTTGAAAATATCTGCCGTAACTGTCTTGCCTCCCACAAAATAAGTGATAAGGATAATGATTGCAATGGGGAGGGTATAGAGTGCGACGATGGAAATCCCGTACGCACTGGCCTGTATCCTGCCCTTACGTTTATTCTGCCCGCTCTTCATGAAAAAGGAAATGGTCATCGGGATCATCGGGAAAACACAGGGTGTCAATAAGGCTACAAAGCCCCAGATAATGGCTTCAAGGATAATGTTCCAAATCGATTTGTTGGCTGTATAGCCCCCTTTTTCGTCAAGATCTGGTTCAGAAGATTTATCGGGAGTGATTTTGACATCCATAGATTTAATGCTGGAAGCCGTATTCGAATCCACTTCAACGGGGGCTTGCTTGACCGAAGCCTCTTTCCCTTCAGAGCCGGCAATTACAGGACTCTGCACCGTTTTGGTTGCAGCAGCGCCGGATCCACCCAGTTCAAAATCAAAATCTTCTTCAGTGGGTGGCAGGCACCTGGAATCGTCGCAACACATGTATTCAATATAGCCCTTTACATGTACCGGGCCATCCCCAAGTAGTTTTACATTTTGTTTGAAATTAGCTTCGATTGCATAATATTTAAGCTCCATTTCAAAATTCGGATCATATTCCTGGATGGGCTTGTCAGGCTCCAGAACTTTCCCTTCCAGCTTATAGCCAGTTCCCTCCTCAAAATTAAAAACCGTTGCTGGGGGGGCCATTGGAATATCCTGGGAATAGAGATGCCATTTGTCATCTATCTTCGCCTTAAATGTAATCTCGTAAGTCTTATTGCCGGTCTTTTCCGTTTTAAAGCTCCATTTTACCGGCTCAAGGATTTGGGAGTAGCCTGCAGAAGTTATCGTTAACCAAAGGATCGTGGTGATTAACAGTAATTTTTTCATATTATCAAGACGGTTTTTATAATCGGTTCACAAAAATATAAAAATAGGGATTGCAAGCCGGCTAAAATCCAATTTATTAAGCTATCTGTATGGCTTTATTTTTCCAGCAATTGCAATTACTTGTAAAAAGCCAATAGTGTGCCATATCAATCCTTTAAGCGGACAATATAAATGTTTCGGGTTGCTGAAGTGACCTTATACCTGTCGTCAATACGGTGACCTATAATCCAGACAATATCCTGACCATCGCATAATAGCCAGGTATTTTCTTTTTGAGGGATAGAGAATTTCCGGTCGGTGAAATAGTCGCTGAGCTTCTTTTTACTTTTCATCCCCAGGGGAAAGAAATAATCACCCTGTTTCCATTTGCGGATGTTCAGAGGGAAAGTCAGCTTATCTAAATCCAGGCAGGCTGATTGAGGATCATCTGGTATATTGAAGCCATCAGCCTTTTCAATACTGATAGAAAGATTCAGAGGATTGTATAAATTGATATCATCCTCATCAAGATAATAATGCTGTATTGATGAAGGCGAACTAAATGTATTATCCTCAATTGGGGTGATTATCAGGAATTCCCTGTCTTTAATAAGGCGATGAGAGGCTGAGAAGAATATCTTCCCGGAAATATCATCCAATGATTTTATTATCTCAATGACAACTGCCTCCGAAAAATTGTAATCCGAAAGCAATTCGTAAAGCCATGTTTTTAAAGGATGAAGTTTGATAATTTCATCCAGGCTTAGCTTCACCTGATTTTCTTCAAGGATCAGCAGATCTTTTTTCTTTTGATTGATGAGAGCTTTGTATATACTCTCCGCGTCTCTTAACCTGCCGATAGTCAGGTCCATGTCGGAAAGAAAGACTGGATTCAGTTTCAGAAATTCAGGGATGATAGTGTGGCGTATCCTGTTTCGGAGATATTTGGTTGATGCATTGGAAGAATCTTCCCGGTAAGAAATATTTTCAGCAGCGGCAAATTCAGAAATATCAACCCGGCCGGCAAAGAGCATAGGCCGGAGGATCCGGCCCTGTTTCGGGAGAATTCCGTGCAAGCCGCTGATGCCCGTGCCGCGGCTGAGGTTGATCAGGAAAGTCTCCACCGAATCGTCCCGGTGATGGGCCGTCGCAAGGTATTGAAAGCCCTCTTTATCCAGGATATCTTCGAACCAGTCGTAACGTAGTTCCCGGGCGGCCATCTGGGTGGATAGTTTTCTCTGCTTAGCCTCTTCAGCTGTGTTGAAACGGGTAGTGAAGAACTTCACTTTGTATCGGCCGGCCAGTTCCCGGACAAAGTCCTCATCCCCGTCCGATTCGATATCCCGGAGGCTAAAGTTAACATGGGCAATACCAAAGTGGAAGCCGGCCCGGTGGAACAGCTCGGCCATCACGACCGAATCGATGCCTCCGCTCACGGCCAGCAGGATCTTATCTTCCGGCAGGAAAAGCTTTTCTTTTGCAATATATTGCCTGAATCTCTCGATCATAGCACAAATGTAGGGAAAACAATGCCGTAATCGCTACGCGATATATTGGATAATGTGCAATCCGAACCGTTCCACAGGACCGTAATCGCTACGCGATAACGGTCATTGAGGGGGTCCTGCGGTTTCGCAAACGCTCCCCGATCGCTGCGCGATCAGGACTCACGCATTTTTCGGTTCAATGACCGTTTGCACGTAGGGCATACGGCTAGTTTTTCCAGGAACATGGTAACTAATCTTCTGGAAAGCAACTAAAATTTTCCGTAAGTTTACCCGGACATTATACAGCATTAATCATTTTAGCACAATAATTATTCGAATGAAAAATCTTTTAGTCTTTCTGTTTTGTTTTGTCACAATAACAGCATATTCACAAAATTCCATTACATATGAATATGACCATCATAATGCAGAAGAGAGCAGGCTAATCTTTTATGATAAAAATAATCAAGAAATAATTTCATTGTCGCCAACTGAGAAAAATCCATATTGGAATCTGAAATTCCCTGAAATCAAGGATACAAATTCGAACAATAAAACTTACAAATTATACGATTTAAAAAGCATCGACTCTTTAGACAGAGATGAAATTCCAGGACTTGTTTCGTTTACAGGCGACCAAAGAATTGTAATTAATCCCGAAGGTGCATCGACTGGCCAAACTTGTATCTTAAGCTCAAACTCTGAATGCGCTTGCATACTTTCATCAATATACTTTTACCAGTATGAAGACTGTATTGGAAGAGCGATGAATATTCAGGTTTATAATTCCTCCGGTGAATTTTATCGACAAATTTATCCTACGGAAGGTGAAATTGCCGCTTTAGGAATTACTGATAATGGAAAATTTCTCCTCTATAGTATATTGATTGAGAATTTTGAACATGCCCGTTCTTATTATAGAACATGTATAATTGATTTAGAATCCTTGCATATAATTTTCGAAATAAATGATAATGAAATTGGGAAAAAGTCAATTTTATGTGGTTCTTATGGAAATTTCCTTTACACTATTTACGAAAATTTAAAAAACAAAAATTCTACTACCACTAATTCAAGCGGTTATATTATGTGTTTCGATATGAGCAGAATGCTTAAATATGAAGGGAATATTGCAGATAATTTGTTAGATAATCTTAAAAGCATATCTGATGCAGGAATTATTTTTGGCAAGACATTTAAAGATGATACAAATACTGTTTTGATCAGCTTTAAAGTATTAAATAAAACTTCCTTTAATGATTAATCTCTGTAAACGATACGACATCACGGCTCACTCATTATTCGGTTCAATGACCGTTTGCCCGTAGAGCATACGGTCCTGTAGTGAAATACAGAAAAATCCCAAATCGTTTGCCCGTAGGGCATATGGTATTGCAGGGATTTCATTAATCATCCCAGAATTCAAACAGGAAGCGTTCATCATATTCAATTTGATGGGTTTTCAAATATCGCAGATATTCTTTCCGGAATGATTGCAATTCGTGATGTCGTTCCTGGTTTTCAATGTATTTGTAAACTCTGCCGATCTGGGACCGGCTGTATGTAAATCCGCCATATCCTGCTTGCCAGGCAAATTTCTTCCCGCATAATTTGTTTTCATTTATAAATAATGATGATCCTCTTTTGATTTCCTGTACAGTCTTTGAAATTGAAACAGCCGGGTTGATCCCAAATAAAATATGGACATGGTCGGATACACCGTTTACATTGAGGGATTTATGCCCAAGATCTCTGACGATGCCACTTATATATTCAAATATCTTGAACCTGATATCCTTACGAAGAACGGCGTTTCGGTTTTTTACTGCAAAAACCACCTGAACATACATTTGTGTAAAATTTCCTGGTTTCATAATGCTAATATTTGTCCCCGGCGGGGTTGATTAATAATGATGTTTATTTCGATCCGCACAATACCGTAATCGCTACGCGATATTTTGGGTTTCTGTGCAATACGAACCTGTCTACAGGACCGTAATCGCTACGCGATATTATTGGTTTCTGTGCATGGCGTATTGTTTACAGGACCGTAATCGCTACGCGATATTATTGGTTTCTGTGCATGGCGTATTGTTTACAGGACCGTAATCGCTACGCGATAACGGTCTTTGAGGGGATCGTGCGGTTTCGCAAACACGCCCCGATTGCTGCGCGATCGGGGCTCACGCATTTTTCGGTTCCATGACCGTTTGCCCGTAGGGCATACGGTATTGTTTATCCGGGAAAATTGAATTTATACCTGTTGGAAGGGGAATTTTTTTTAGCGGACCATGAGTTTTCCTGAAAAAATATTTTCATCATCATTTATAATGATAAAATATAAACCGGGCACCAAGTCATGAATATCCACTGTAATTATATCATTAAAACCTGAAATTGAACAGTTTTTAACAAAAAGTCCCGGGGCGGAATAAAATTTCACCTTAAAATTTCCTTTTAATTCATTACACCTGATATTCAATTTGTCATTTGCCGGATTGGGCCAGTATTTGAATGCTTCACTTTTATTTTCAATAATTCCAACAAGCAGATCGACCGCCTCAGAGGGTTCCGAACTGCAGGAATTTAAAGTCACAACCACGGTATACATACCACTGATCTGGGCAGTATAGCTTTGCTGGTTGGCTCCCGGTATAATTTCACTATTCAGATACCATTGGTTACCACAGCAAGCGCTTGAAGTCAATACATTCTGATTCTGGCTGATTTCGGGAGTTGAAGGAACCGGGAAACGCCTCACTATTGCCGTTCCGGAAGTGGTTCCTGTACAATATGCATCTTCAAGGGCTGTCACGGTATAATCCCCTGGATCAGCGGTAATGAAGACATATGGACTGCTTTGCTGATTTGTCAATATAAACGGAAGTACTCCCGTAAGAATATGTAAAGGACCAGGGAGCAGTGCCGCTTAGGTCTATTTGTAAGGTAGCATAGGTATTTTCACCGCACAGGGTATCACCGCCGGATATGCTGGCTGTCGGCAGGACAAATACTGTCACATCCGTTGATCCGTTAACGATATTGAAGCCATCGGTGACTGCCAGCAGGTAATGTTTTGATGAATCAGGGGATATAAGAGGATTAGCATCGGTAGATGACCATGCAGGGTTTCCGGGAGGTTCACAAGTCCACAGGTAAGTATAATTTTCTGAACCTCCACTTGCATTGGAAAACAACTGCCCTTGTTCTCCCTGGCATAATTACAGATGGAATAGCAATCGGGTTGACATTTAATGGGCCTCCGGTCAGCGTAAGTGTAAGTTCATCCGTGTTCTGGCAATTTGTATTCAGATCTGTCACTAACAATGAAAAAATGGTTGTATTGTATAAATTCACAGTTTCCGGATTCTGGACATCAGGATTGATCAGTAATTCTTCAGGGGACCAGTGATATGAATAATTGCCCTGACCGCCTGAAGCCGCATTCAGTGTTGTACTGGTACCGTAAGGGATAGTGATATCATCTCCGGCATCAGCCACCGGAATCACATTCACAGTGACCGGCAATTCTGAAGACTGACTGTTACCACAATCATTCAGGCCATAAACCATGATATTCCCTGAAGCTGCATTAATTGTAAAATCGACTGTTATGGAATTTGTATTCTGACCGTTCATAATGAGGGTCCCATCCGGGACGGACCAGTTATAAGAAGTTACATTTGGAAGTGGATCTATACTGTAAACTTCTCCGGCCTGAAGCTGGCACAATGTGTCAGTGCCGCTAATCGGACCGGGAATTCCCATTGCTCCGCAGACAAAGCCATTAATATAATAATCATTATAAGGAATATCATTGAGAACATTGTAATTCCCGTCGGCATATTCACAGGAACCACCATTGTCGATCCATACCAGGGATGTGGCCCCTGAAATATAGGTAAATTGCAAATCCATAACAGAGCTGCCGTCTGGAAGAGAAATAGCAGAACCAAACCAGCCCATGGTAAGCCGGTGCAGATTATTTCCCTGGTCTTCATCACTCACATAAAATGGACCTGGGAGCAATGGGTTCTGGGTTCCCTGGACAAAATTGAGCACTGAATTATCAAATTCAAGGGTCAGGGAAATTGCGCCTATAAAATTAAATCCCGTAACTGTAAGTGGAACGGTAATACTGCCGGGCAATGCATCACTTATGGTACTTGCCGTTGTTATCGGGGCATTCTGTCCTTCCATATCAAATGAAAATAAAAATAGCAGATTCACAGATACTATCAGGAAACAGAGGTGCTTTTTGATGATGGAAATCATTCTTTAAATTTCTAAAATTAAGCTGGCTATTAAATTTTTCTTCAATAAAGATAAAAAAAAGCCGGGGAGTATCATTAAAAGACACTCCCCGGCTTATCAAGCTAATTACCAACCTCTGACAATTTTAATAACACGATGACTCACATGACCTTTAACAATGGTTGTTAAAGTGAGTGTGTAGACACCCGGGTTCAGGTTGGTTCCGTATAGTTTCAGATAGTAAGTGCCGGCAGGCATGATGCCTTTTGCCAGCACTTCCACACGTGCGCCGTACATATTGGTAACATCCAGCATAACCTCACCTTCAGAAGGCAGGGAATACACAATGTTAGCCATGTCATAGAATGGATTCGGGTAAGTTTCAAGTCTCAATACAGACTCAGAACCCGGATCGTTGATGCCCAGACTTGAAGCTTCGATTGCTTTAGTTACAAGCAGGACATTTGCCATAGGCTCAAATACATCGTCAGCCAATTCATTCAACTGGTCATCCACCATGGTTATCATGATAGTGTGACCCGCTGTGAAGTTAGCCGTGGTCCTGATTTTCAGGGTCAGCAGGCATTCAGATGCCGAGAGATCAACCGGTAGCAGATCATTCCAACCTATCCTCAACTCATTTCCTTTGACGCTGTATTCCAGAGGTACCATAGTAGAAGGATCGATGTCATTTTGCAATGCAACTCCTTCAATGCTAAGCAGTTCTTCCGGGAAATTGAGTATCAGGGATATGGCTCCTACTTTCATTGAAGAAGTCACACGAATTGGCAGGTTAATCTCCTCTTCAGCCCCGGCCAGAATGGGTTCGTCATCATTTATCAGCCGGATGGAAGAAGTCCCATGTGCCAGTTTCGTCCCGGTAGGAGGCATATAGCTCCTATTGAAGTCAGCAACACAAAGTGCATAATAATCCTGAACGAAATTGGTGCCTGCTACGGTGAAAGTATTTGTAGAAGCAGGCGGATTAATGTCTGAGACATCACCCGCTTTCCAGAAGGTCCAGGTTCCCTGTGTGGGTATTGGTGTGCCATTCACAAAGTATCCTCTGATCTGGCCTGCGTCGGTGGCATTTATGTAGTTATCGTTTGAGAAATCACCAGCATTCCATTTTACTCTTTCAATGGACGTGCGATGGATCCACCAGTAATTCACAAGACCGGCATCCGTTGCATTTATACCACCAGAGGGCTTGGTTGTAGTTGCTTCGATAGAATAAATTCCATCAGGTATATTCAGGAATTCATAATGCCCGGTCAGGTCAGTAGAAGTAGTCGCTATACTTGTTTCTCCCTGCATCAGACTGAGGTTTACATTATCCATTGCGAGGTCAGGATTACTGATATTATAATATGTAAACACACCGCTGATCTTATGCGGCCCCAGGTTGATAGTTAAAGCACCATCAATATATGCGATACTATAGTTAACAGATGTAAATCCTTCCGGAGTAATCGTATAAGCGCCTACCTCAGTTGCCGTCATAGCATCCCCACTGAAATCAAGCGTACCAGTCAGTGCTATGGGATCTTCCCCATTCACAAATCCATTATATATTGCGGTGTAGCCATCGGAGTATATCTCAC
Source organism: uncultured Bacteroidales bacterium (assembly GCA_963787195.1). Classification (GTDB taxonomy): domain Bacteria; phylum Bacteroidota; class Bacteroidia; order Bacteroidales; family JAGOPY01; genus CAWBCI01. The sequence continues at coordinate 80,922 of CAWBCI010000006.1, read as the reverse complement.
CGTCATAAGTCTTACTCTTGTCATCAGCTGTGATAGTAAGAGCAGCTGTATTTATTACACCGTCTGAATTGCTCACATAACTTATAGAGTAGTTATTTCCATCATTCCCGTCATTGACAATCAATCCGCTGGCTGTCAGGATTTTTCCAGTTCCGACATTTGGGTTGTCAAAGACCTGAACAGGTTCATTTTCCGGAACATCCGGTGAAATAATGCCGGTTGAAACCGGAAGTACTGAAGAAGCAACAGTTCCGTCATAGTTTTTGGTATCAGGTTGAGCAGCTACAGAAACAGACTTGGTTGTAATTACCCCATTGCTATTTTCAACATAGTTAATCTGATAGTTGTCGCCATTGTTGCCATCGTTGATGATGACCCCTTCGGCTGTCAGAACTTTTGAAGTTCCTACATGCTTGGTATCGAAATACTGTAAGCCTCCATAAGTAAGTACGTCTCCGCTTTGAAGTGCATCAACGACTGGTGCTACAAGCGATTCCGTTGTCCCATCATAAACCCTGTTATCAGGTTGAGCGGTTACGCTTAAATGAGCTGCTGTTATATCTGCTGTAGTTGTAGCTACACCCGTAAGGTTATAATTGGTGTAATCAGCGCCACTCAGAGTCATACCTGTCAAGGTCACAGTTTTTCCTACGCCAACATGTTTGGTGTCGTAATTCGCCGTTCCGCCGGTCAGTTGAACATCGTCCGTACCAATTAGCCCGTTAAGAGTGCGGCTAAGCACGTTAGCCAGGGTGCCTCCATCATAAACCCTTGTAGCATCGACAGTAAAGTTCCCGGAAATGCCAAGTTTTGTGATAACGAAATTATTTGAGGCATAGATTACAGAATAATTGCTATTTGCCAATGTACCTATTCCAATGGGATAAGGACTTCCCAGGACAGTTTCACCCGCTACACGGGAAAGACTACCAGTGAAAGCAATCACAGCACCATTCGGAAGTGAAGAACCCATTTCGGGGTATGTATAATAAGTCAGAACCGGATCAGCTTGTCCGTAGACTTTACCTTGACCGATATCTGCCGTCACATAAACAGTAAGCTTGGTAATTGTAAAGTTACTTGAGTTAAAGCTTATGTTGTAGTTACTGTTATCAGCAGTTCCCTGCAAAATAGCGTAAGCATTCACATCTTCACCTTCAACACGGTCAAGATTACCTGTGAATCCGATCAGGAGACCATTTTCAAGTACAAATCCCACAAGCGGATCAGAAGTATAGGTGAATGCCGGATCCAATTGCCCATAAACTTTCGTTTGCCCGGCATTTGCAGTTAAAGTAACTGCCAATTGTATGATTTCAAAGTCATCAGAAGTATAAGTGATAGAATAATTGGAGTTATCAAGGCTTCCCAGTCCGATTTCATACAATCCAACAATTTCCCCTTCTTCACGAACCAGGTTCCCAGTGAAAACAATATGATCACCGTTTGGAAGTAAAGCATTAACTGCAGGATCAGATGTGTAAGTAAAGGTTGGGTCTAATTGTCCGTAAATTTTGTTTTGACCCGGATCGGCTGTAACCTGAATGCCAAGCTGAGTAATTTCAAAGAGATCACCCGTATAAGTGATCGAGAAGTTATCGTTATCAAGACTCCCCTGTCCTATCGCATATGTACCGACATCTTCACCTGCCATCCTGTCCAAACTTCCTGAGAAGCTGACATGAATTCCATTATCCAGCACGTAATCCACTGCCGGAACTGAAGAATAAGTGAAGGCCGGATCAAGTTCTCCATAGATTTTACTCTGGTTTGCATCCGCTGTCACAGTTACATCCAGCTGACCGATCGTAAATTCGTTTGAAGTAAAGCTGATAGTGTAGTTAGTGTTCGCAAGGTTTCCCAGACCGATAGCATAGAGTCCCACACTCTCACCTGTCGCACGGTCCAAACTACCACTAAATGTAATGGCATCGCCGTTTGGAAGAACGAAATCGACGGCGGGATCAGATGTATAAGTAAATACCGGATCAAGGTCACCGTATATTTTGCCCTGTCCCGCATCAGCTGTTACATCAACTGCAAGGGCTGTAATTGCGAAATCAGCAGAATTAAAGCTGATGCTGTAATTAGTATTATCCAGATTACCCATTCCTATTGCATAGTTTCCTACATCTTCACCTTCAATACGGTCAAGGTTACCTGTGAAACCGATCAGAAGACCATTTTCAAGTACAAATCCCACAAGCGGGGCAGATGTATATGTGAAAGTCGGATCAACTTCTCCATAAATTTTTGTTTGCCCGGCATCTGCAGTTACACTAACTGCCAATTGGGTAATTTCAAAGTCATTAGAGTTATAAGTGATCGAATAGTTGGTATTCGCCAGACTTCCCAGTTCTATTTCGTACAATCCTACATTTTCCCCCTCTTCACGTTCCAGGGCACCAGTGAAAACGATATGATCACCGTTAGGAAGTAAAGCATTAACTGCAGGATCAGATGTATAAGTAAAGGTCGGGTCTAATTGTCCGTAAATTTTTGTTTGGCCCGGATCAGCTGTAACCTGAATGCCGAGCTGAGTGATTTCAAAAATATCGCCGGTATAAGAGATGGAATAGTTGGCATTTGCCAAAGATCCAATTCCAATACTATAATTGCCAACAGATTCACCAGATTCACGATCCAGACTGCCACTAAATACGATGAAATCACCGTTAGGAAGTTCATGATCTACAGCAGGCACAGACGTATAGGTGAAAGTCGGATCAATTTGCCCATATACTTTACTCTGGTTTGCATCCGCTATCACAGTTACATCCAGCTGACCGATCGTAAAGTCGTTTGAAGTAAAGCTGATTGTGTAATTGGTATTCGCAAGATCTCCCTGACCGATAGCATAGAGTCCCACACTTTCACCTGTCGCACGGTCCAAACTACCACTAAATGTAATGGCATCGCCGTTTGGAAGAACGAAATCGACGGTGGGATCAGATGTATAAGTAAATACCGGATCAAGGTCACCGTATATTTTGCCCTGACCTGCATCAGCCGTTACATCTACTGCAAGTGGAGTAATTGCAAAATCAGCAGAGTTAAAGCTGATTGTATAATTGGAAGCCATATTCGTTCCTGTACCATTTTCAATTGTCAGGGAACCGATATTGATAGCGTAATCAGATGCGACATCTTCGCCTAAATCACGCCCTAAGGCACCAACAAATACATCAGTAAAAGCCAGATCATCTGCAGTATATTCTAATGTCGGATCCAAACTACCGTAGATTTTATTTTGTCCGGAAATAGCATATATGGATATAGGCTTAGCTGTGATGCTGAAGTCATGAGAAACAAAAGTGATAGAATAATTTGTTCCTGCATCTATGCTTCCCTGAAGAATGGCATATAAACCAACAGTTTCCCCCTCAACTCTACTCAGGAATCCGCTAAGGATGCTTTCATCCTGACCATTTTTAAAACCTACAGCTGCGAAAGTAAATATGGGATCAGCTTCTCCATAAACCTTGGTTTGATTCAGATCAGCAGTAATTGTCAGTTCTGCAGGATCAACGGTCAGTTTTCCTTCATTTGAATATTCAATCCTGTAATAAATGGGATTGTAAGGACCAGTTGCGGCACTTGTTAGAATGATATATGGTGAACCGTCAACATTAGCAAATGCATCCGAACCATCGCTGGTAAGAGTTACTCCGGTGATTTCTCCCGGAACCGGGTCAACCCCCGGTACTATGCCACTTACTGTAAATTCAGAAGTGCCCATGACCAGATCATCTCCGTAAGTTTTAAAACGGTTATTAGCCACGATGCTCACAGCCCTTTGAACAATGATATTGGCCTGGGCCCCGTATTTCTGCGGCTCATTCCAATCCAGTGCTGTGATCCACCAGCTACCTGGCTGACTGAATTTAAGCAAATTAACGAAGGTATGAACACCTTGATATTCTGCGAGAAATTGATGGTCAGCAGGTATGGTAGCACTGAAATCTGTACTCGAGAAAGTAACCCTTCCGATATAGTTTGTCTTAAGGTTATTATAGGTATCGCGGGCTTCGACCGTCACACTCTGCCAGGTACCGAGATCGTGAGGATCGGGAACTCCATACACCAGAAAATCCTTTAAGAGTGTGGGAGTTACGGTAATCAGATCAATTGCATCAATAATGCCTGCATTACCATTAGCAGGTGTGGATTCTGAAGCAGTTATAGTATGAGTGCCTGTCTTTTCATCATAGTACCAGAAGTTGGCAGAAGAAGCTCCGTCAGCAATGGTCAATTGTGTAATTATACTTCCGGAACTTGCTGCATTATAAAACTTCTTATTTAATCCGGTAGAACTGCTGAACAGGTAAACTGTTTGTGCGTTTGTATTTACAAGATTATTAAAGACATCGTAGCGGGTCACAATATAAGCCGCCCTGGATGCACCTGCAGTAAAATCAGCCGGAGCATTCAGAACAAAGTGATCGACAGGAGCATGTCCAACCAGGATAGAACTTGAAATCGCTGTTGTCAATGCCGGACTTGAAGAAAATCCCAACGTAATCAATTCAGCCTTGGTATAATACAAATCAGTGAATGTCACCACACCATTGAAAGCTGTTAATGAGAGCGTGCCTTTTAATACATCTGTGCCACTTGCAATGGCTGCTGTTATACTTGTAGCATTATCACTAGATAACAAGGTTACTGAACTGATCTTCAATCCGAATAAGCGGTTGTTGGACAAATGCGACTCCGGCAGTTGCTGTTGCTGAAGGCTGTGTTAAAATAACCAGTTTGGTGGCAAGGCCGTGAGTGACATTAATTGTCGCGTTATCGATGATATCACCGTTAATTGCACTAGCTGTACCTGTACCTGTAAAATGGCCTGTAATGGTAGCTAAACCTGTACCAAAATCAATCAAAGAGAAAGTTGCAGTATAAGTCCCATCACCATTATCAGTAACATCTGTCAAATAACCTATAGGAGAAGTTCCTAGGCTAATGTCCCCCCTGCTTTGTGTAAGGTTATTACCATGTTGATCTCTCAGCTGAACCGTGATAGTACTGGTTTCGTCAGCAGTAATTTCAGTTGGGTCAGCTGTGATCAGTATTTCAGATAATACCGGCAAACCTTCCGTAATTTCAACCTGGGCATCATCGCTAAAATCACCACTAACTGCTGATGCATTGCCTGTTCCGGTAAAACTTCCTTCGATGGTAGCTGTACCGGTACCGGTATTATTGGCTGAAAGGGTAGCAGTATAAGTGCCGTCACTATTATCAGTAAGTCCGGAAAGCAGACCTAAATCCGTTTCCAGTCCAACATTACCCCTGCTATTTATTATGATATTACCCCACTGGTCTTTCAACTGAACTGTGATGGTGCTTGTTTCATCGCTTGTGATGCTCAGAGGATCAGCAGTAATAGTAGATATTGCCAGATTTGGAAGACCTTCAGTAATTTCAACTGTTTCAGTTTGTGTGAAAGCAGAAGCATCAAGTGTTCCTGAAATTGTTGCTGTTCCGACTCCACTGTTGTTTCCAGTTAGTATTGCAGTGTATGTACCATCAGTATTATCTATAACACTGCTGATTGCACCCAGACTGGTGTTTAAAACGACAGTTCCCCGGCTTGTTGTGAGCAGGTTACCGAACTGGTCTTTCAATTGAACAGTAATTATACTGGATTCATCGGTAGTAATAGATTCCGGATTAGCAGTAATTGTGGTAACTGAAAGTGAGGGAGCGCCATCTGAGATAGTAACTTCAGCATAATCATCAATCGGAAAAGCAATAGGGCCAGCAAATGCACCGGACAATTCGCCTGTGATCGTTGCCAAACCTGTTCCTGTATTATTGGCATGCAATGTGGAGTTATAAATTCCATTTCCTATATAAGAAGCATCACCAACAAGTATTCCTAAATCAGTATAGAGAATAACAAAAGATCTGTCGTGCGTGATCAGATTACCCAACCAGTCTTTCAACTGAACAGAAATGAGGCTGGTTTCGTCAGTAGTCATCGTTATAGGATCAGCAGTAATACTGGTAGTTTCAACAGCTGGTAAGCCTTCATTGATCTGAACCGTCGCGTTATCATTGAAGTCTCCATCAACTCCAGAAGCCGAGCCTGTCCCGGTAAAACTACCTGAAATGGTGGAAAGTCCGGTACCGTTTATTCCCCTGGTATCACCGCTGAGAATTGCAGCGTAGAGGCCATTTCCTTCGTAAGACACTGCTGATAAAAGACCAATAGTAGATATAAGGCTAATATCGCCCCTGTCATTAATAATCAGGTTACCAAACTGGTCGGTCAACTGAACGGAAATGATACTGGTCTCATCCGTAGTCATTGTTATGGGAAGGGCCGTAATTATGGATTCAGCCAGACTGGGTAAGCCCTCGGTAATAGTAACCTCAGCGTTATCAACTAATTGCACCTGTGACTGCATCAGCAACATCAGTAAGAATTCCGGTAATGGTAGCTAAACCAATGCCTCTGTCATCGCCTGATAATATGGCTGTATAAATCCCATTACTTTGATAGGCAGCTGAAGCATCAATGTGACCAATGGTTGAAGATAAGGCAATGGTACCTCTTTGGCTTGTCAGGTTGTTGCCCCATTGGTCTTTAAGCTGGATAGAAATAGTGCTGGTTTCATCCGTAGTAATTTCTTCAGGAAAGGCACTGATCTCTATCTGAGCGAGGGCTGGTATACCTTCGGTAATGGTAACTTCCGCATTATCGGTAATTATTCCATTTACCACATCATCAGGATCATCAAGTGCTCCCGTGATAGTTGCCAGACCGGTTCCTGAATTATTTCCTGACAGGGTAGCGCTGTAAGTACCATCGCTATTATCCGTAACATCAGTAAGTGCACCGAGATCTGTTTCTAAAGTAATTATTCCTCTGCTCGTTGAAAGATTATTCCCAAACTGGTCCTTCAGTTGGACTGTGATCAGGCTGGTTTCATCCGTAGTCATTTCGGAAACAGAAGGGGAAATTTCAATTTTTGCCAGGGCCGGCATGCCTTCTGTGATAGTCACGACTGCGTCATCAGCTATATCTCCGTTAATATCGCCTGCGATACTACCTGTAATTGTTGCATCACCAAAACCCCGGTTATCCCCGGTCAGTGTCGCCGTATAAGATCCGTTGCCACTGTAAACAACTTCTGATAAAGCCCCTTTATCTGAAACAAGCGTTACAATTCCCCTGTCAGTTGTCAGGTTATTGCCATAAGCATCTTTTAATTGTACAGTAATGATGCTGCTTTCGTCACTTGTCATGGTTATTGGGGAAGCCGTGATTGTAATTTGGGTTAGATCGGGTAAACCTTCATCAAAATTCACAATAGCATTATCCTCAATTGCACCCCCATCAAAAGTACCGGTAACGGTTGAAGGACCGAAGCCAGGGTTCCAGCCTGAAAGAGTAGCCTGATAAATGCCATTTGATGTATAACTAACAGCTGTCAAGGCTCCCAGGGTGCTGGAAAGTATTACGGTACCCCTGTCAGTAGTGATCAGGTTTGCAAACTGGTCCTTAAGTTGCACAGAGATCAAACTTGTTTCATTAGTGGTAATTGTTTCAGGATTGGCTGTAATCTCAATGTCAGCAAGTGAAGGCAAACCTTCAGTGATCGTAACTGTTTCCGAATCACTTATGTCATCTCCATTGAGTTTACCGGTAATAAACGCTATACCAACAGCACCATAATTACCATATAAAGTTGCCGAATAGGTACCATTATTATTATCTGTAACGCCTCCGGTTAAAACGCCATGGTCGGTAGTCAGAGTGACTACACCATCGCTGGTGATCCGGTTATTGTCGAATTCATCCTTGAGTTGAACTGTAATATTACTGTGCTCATCCGTTGTCATTGTCTGAGGATCCGCGGTGATCAGCGAGTGGGCCAGATCGACCGGTGCCGCTTCTACAATAGCAGTGCGGGTTTGAGCAAATATTATCCCAGGATCATTTTCATTAAACCTGGCACTTATTGTATTGTTGCCGGTTAGTGTAACACGAAGCACTGCGGTATAGGTACCATCGCCAACATTGGTGACAATAATAGGTCCGTCATAATCGCTGGTGGATCCATTCAGTAAAATTGAAATATCCCGACAGGAATATAAGAGGTTATCATAAGCATCGCGGGGAGTAGCTGTAACAAATACGTACTCTCCAGCGACCCTGTATATGGGATCAACAAAAGTTGCGGGTGTTGTGGGATCAGAAATAGTCAGGATAGAATTTGATGTGAGTTCGGAAAAGGCTCCGGGACTCACCACAATATTCTGCTGATCACCGCTTTTGTATGCAAATGCCGCATCGGCAGCACGCAGCCAGTAGGCTCCATTGACATCAATCCGGACCCCATTGGTAAATGTTCTGACACCATTGTACCCGGCAAAAGACTGGAGTCCCGGAGGGAAAACAACCAGATTATCATCAGAAGATTTGAATCGGATACTTCCGGAATAATCTATACATATATTCCAGTAAACATCTCTTGCAGTAACTGTTACGTCGAAAGGAACGCCGGCTGTCTGCGATGTCCCGGTCACAACCTTGAAATTATCAAGGGGGGCGTTGAAGATCGTAATCGGATCTGTAGTTCCAGGACTTGATGTCGGACCATCTGTAATTGTTATGGTCGGACTTGGATCCTGATCTGAATTAAAAAATGTAAAACCTCCGATAGTGGCTACACCTTCAGTAAAATTCTGTACCCCGTTTTCAGGCATGATACGTGAGGTACCATTGGCCGAACTAAGGGCTGTAGTGGTCCATAACACACTATTCGGACCATCATAATTGGTTTTCACATTATTATACTCATCGTAAACAGTTGCAGTCACGGTAAATTCTGTCCCGGCGGTAATAGGCCCATTAGCTACTAAAGTAAAATGATTGATGATTGCAGGTGTAACTGTAATGGCAGATTGAACGCCTGTTTTTTCTTCGTCGTTGACTCTAACTGTTCGTTCACCGGTTGTTTTCAGGATCACACCATTGGTAAAGGTTTTTATCCCGTTATTTGAAGTAAGGAAAGTATAATTGGCGGGAAAATTCTCCGTAACAAGAGGAGTTTCATCAGAACTGAACACAATAGTCCCTGTATAATTGGTCTTAATGTTGTTATACTGGTCGTAGGCTGTAACTACCGGGGTTGTGGTGGTCCCTGCCACCACCGGATCTGTGATACCGACCACTGTAAAATGATCAATGGCTGCCGGCGTGATATTGAAAGAGCCTGATGTGGCTCCGGTTAAAGGAGATGCGCTGGCACTCAAAGTATACCCATTACCTGTTTTGTTGATCCAGATATTGACTGAGCTTACTACTCCTCCTGAGGGGTGAAGTGTTAAGGTGCCGGCAATTGTGCCGCCGCCTGCATTGTTGGCGATGGCAATAGTAATGGTATTTCCATCCGAGTTGGTCATGGTATTCCCATAAGCATCTACAATGCGCATAGTGAAAGGAATGTTTTGACCGGCTACTGCACTAGAAGGCTGCGGATTAAAAGATAGTCTGTTTATCGTGAAATTAGCCGTGATGGTTTTGGAACTGGTTACATTGGTTTCGGTACGGGGATTTACACTTGACCCATCACTCCAGTTTAAAAAACTATAATTGGCGCTGGGAACAGCCGTAACTTGTGTCCCGCTTCCTAAATCGGCAATATATTGTGTAGTCGTGCCTGAAATTGAACCATTTCCGCCTGAATTATAGGTCACGATATGATTGGTAACAAACGATTGATTTGCACCATAGCTTGTTCCGACGGAATTCCTGGCATATGCCCTGACGTAATATCGGGTACTGGCAGATAAACTGCTCATTCCGGCAGTAAAGGAACCTGTGGTTCCACTTACGCTGGTTTTATAATTTGATGTTGTTGGATTTGTAGATGTATTCCAGCAAATGCCCCGTTCAAGGATTCCACTTCCTCCGTCACTGGTCACATTCCCTCCAGAGCTGGCTGAATTGTAAGTAATCGAGGTGATGCCGCTTGTTGTAACAGTAGGGGCTACAAAACTAAGCGTGGTATAACTTGACTGTGTGCCGTAGGCTGTTCCAACCGAGTTGGTGGCATACGCCCTGTAATAATAAAGCGTACCGCTGCTTAAACTGCTGACGGTTGCACTGTAAGAACCTGTGCCTGATCCCATTGCGGTACCGGTAGTCGGATTAGAGGAAGTTCCCCAGGCAACACCTTTTGCCGTAACAGTTGCACCCCCGTCGGAAGTAACATTGCCACCCAACGTGACGCTGTTGGAGCCGATGCCGGAAGCCGTACTGGTTGATACGGTTGGGAGCACATAAACAGGCCCGCTTCCTCCGCCAAGTGTGAAATTAATAGTACCGTTCTGAGCTCCTGATCCATAACTGGTGGCTACAATGACATAAGTGCCCGCATTGAAATAATTTGCACACGCAGAAATGGAGGAGTATAAGCCAGGCCCGGAGTCGTCATCACCGACTTTAAAATTAGCCGTAGGGCTGCCCGGGTTAAAACTGCCGGTATAGACAAATATCATGGGGTCACTGACTGTGCCGCCAGTTACATTAATAGTAACATTACCCGCTGTACTGACTGTGAATGCTTGCGTTGCATAAGAAAACGTACTGCTGCCTGGATTCACACAAGTAAATGTGCCATAGGTGCCGCCGCATACATATGAGCAGGGATATGCCCTGGTATAGGTCTGGGTCGACATCAGGGTAGCAGTAAATGACTGTGCAAACCCCACCATATTGACACCTGATAACATAAGAGTCAGTGCGAAAGCCAGCATTTTTGCCGTACTTCTGAGCTTTATGATCAACTTATCCAATCCCGGAACGGAAGATGCAGTTTGGCTAAATTTTATCCTCTTTAGTTGCGTAATATTTTTCATATAGGTACTCTTTAAATTTTTTCAGAAATAAATTGATAAACAACAGTCTTAAGACAATGGAAGCTTAAGGCGTTGTAAAATCAAGGCCGGTTAGCTCTTCCAACTTGTTTTTAAGCGCCACACCTGCTGATGTCGAAAAGACATCAGAACTGTGTATGATTACCTTCCCGTTTATAAAGGGTTTCCAGTCTTTGAAGAACTGGTCATATCCACTCGCATTGGCAGCGGTAATTTTAACACTGCTAAAATTCAGCTCGCCAGGATGTGAATCCACATAAATATGAAGATCAGTAACAGGATTGTTTTCCAGCATTTGTCCAATAACATAAGGCGCCGGTTTCGTATTATCGTTAAAAAATACCTTGCTTTGACCATTGAATTGTGCCTGGAGTTGGGCCAGGTTTTGAGCCGACTGGTCAATTACTACATAATCCTTACCCAGGTTCTGCGCCGGCGACTGTGCAGCAAGCCCAAGGGCCAACACGATAACAAAAAGTATCTTTTTCATATTATTGGTTTTTATTTTATTTCAATTTTTGATTTATCTCTTTTTTCTATGTTTGTTTGAGTTTGCACTGTAGGCAGGCCCTGTAACAAAGCCTGCCCGGAGAGCTGTATGGTTATGATGGGCAAGTTACAGTAGTTGTAGTTGATGAAGTAGCAGTTGCTGCAGTACATCCGTTTTCAGTATAATTTATGGTTACTGTGTAATCGCCGGTATTGATCCACCGCAACGTAACACTGTTGCTGTCGCCTCCACCCGAAATAATGATATAATCGACATTAAGTGTTCCGGAATAAGTCCAGACATAATTTGATTTACCGCCTTCAGTTGAATAAATTACATCAGTTGTGCAATTTGCTGTTGCTCCAGGTTGGGCAGTAAATGTTGGTGTGGGTGTTGTATTAACTGTTGCAGTTACCTCAAATCTTGCCGTGCTTTCACATCCATCAACGGTTTGGCTTGCCCAATAAGAAGTGGCCGTTACCAAAGCTTCAGTGGCTTCTTTTGCAGTCCCGCCTGTTTCGTCTGCGTACCATTGAGGATCAGTACCTGTCAGAATGGTTAAATCAGCTACTGTCGGTGAAGTTCCTGAACAGAAAGACTGAGCTGCTGTTGCTGTCGGTGCAGATGGGGTAGGAATAAAGGTTACTACGATGTTGTCGTTGGAGGAACAGGTACCGTTTACGACCGTCCAGGTAAAGGTATAAGCTTCATAGGTAGTTACGGTAGCTGTGGCGGTGGGGCTGTTTTCATCGCTGAAGGAAGCCGCGGGCGATGCAGTCCAGGTTCCTTGTCCTACTGTAGCCGGGGTTGCGCCCAGGACATAAGTCAGGGCATTGCAATCGGCATCATCAGAGGCTGCACCGGCATTTGCCGAGGTTTCCTGTTCCCAGAAAGTGACGACGATGTTGTCGTTGGAGGAACAGGTACCGTTTACGACCGTCCAGGTAAAGGTATAAGCTTCATAGGTAGTTACGGTAGCTGTAGCGGTAGGGCTGTTTTCATCGCTGAAGGAAGCCGCGGGCGATGCAGTCCAGGTTCCTTGTCCTACTGTAGCCGGGGTTGCGCCCAGGACATAAGTCAGGGCATTGCAATCCGCATCATCAGAGGCTGCACCGGCATTTGCTGAGGTTTCCTGTTCCCAGAAAGTGACGACGATGTTGTCGTTGGAGGAACAGGTACCGTTTACGACCGTCCAGGTAAAGGTATAAGCTTCATAGGTAGTTACGGTAGCTGTAGCGGTAGGGCTGTTTTCATCGCTGAAGGAAGCCGCGGGCGATGCAGTCCAGGTTCCTTGTCCTACTGTAGCCGGGGTTGCACCCAGGACATAAGTCAGGGCATTGCAATCCGCATCATCAGAGGCTGCACCTGCATTTGCTGAGGTTTCCTGTTCCCAGAAAGTGACGACGATGTTGTCGTTGGAGGAACAGGTACCGTTTACGACCGTCCAGGTAAAGGTATAAGCTTCATAGGTAGTTACGGTAGCTGTAGCGGTCGGGCTGTTTTCATCGCTGAAGGAAGCCGCGGGCGATGCCGTCCAGGTTCCGAGTCCAACAGTAGCCGGGGTTGCACCCAGGACATAAGTCAGGGCATTGCAATCCGCATCATCAGAGGCTGCACCTGCATTTGCTGAGGTTTCCTGTTCCCAGAAAGTGACGACGATGTTGTCGTTGGAGGAACAGGTACCGTTTACGACCGTCCAGGTAAAGGTATAAGCTTCATAGGTAGTTACGGTAGCTGTGGCGGTCGGGCTGTTTTCATTGCTGAAGGAAGCCGCGGGCGATGCAGTCCAGGTTCCGAGTCCAACAGTAGCCGGGGTTGCACCCAGGACATAAGTCAGGGCATTGCAATCCGCATCATCAGAGGCTGCACCTGCATTTGCTGAGGTTTCCTGTTCCCAGAAAGTGACGACGATGTTGTCGTTGGAGGAACAGGTACCGTTTACGACCGTCCAGGTAAAGGTATAAGCTTCATAGGTAGTTACGGTAGCTGTGGCGGTGGGGCTGTTTTCATCGCTGAAGGAAGCCGCGGGCGATGCCGTCCAGGTTCCTTGTCCTACTGTAGCCGGGGTTGCACCCAGGACATAAGTCAGGGCATTGCAATCCGCATCATCAGAGGCTACACCGGCATTTGCTGAGGTTTCCTGTTCCCAGAAAGTGACGACGATGTTGTCGTTGGAGGAACAGGTACCGTTTACGACCGTCCAGGTAAAGGTATAAGCTTCATAAGTAGTTACGGTAGCTGTGGCAGTCGGGCTGTTTTCATCGCTGAAGGAAGCCGCGGGCGATGCCGTCCAGGTTCCTTGTCCTACTGTAGCCGGGGTTGCACCCAGGACATAAGTCAGGGCATTGCAATCCGCATCATCAGAGGCTACACCGGCATTTGCCGAGGTTTCCTGTTCCCAGAAAGTGACGACGATGTTGTCGTTGGAGGAACAGGTACCGTTTACGACTGTCCAGGTAAAGGTATAAGCTTCATAAGTAGTTACGGTAGCTGTGGCAGTCGGGCTGTTTTCATCGCTGAAGGAAGCCGCGGGCGATGCCGTCCAGGTTCCTTGTCCTACTGTAGCCGGGGTTGCACCCAGGACATAAGTCAGGGCATTGCAATCCGCATCATCAGAGGCTACACCGGCATTTGCCGAGGTTTCCTGTTCCCAGAAAGTGACGACGATGTTGTCGTTGGAGGAACAGGTACCGTTTACGACCGTCCAGGTAAAGGTATAAGCTTCATAGGTAGTTACGGTAGCTGTGGCGGTGGGGCTGTTTTCATCGCTGAAGGAAGCCGCGGGCGATGCAGTCCAGGTTCCTTGTCCTACTGTAGCTGGGGTTGCGCCCAGGACATAAGTCAGGGCATTGCAATCCGCATCATCAGAGGCTGCACCTGCATTTGCTGAGGTTTGTTCATAAACTGTCACTGTGGTTTCTGTTCCATCGGCCAGGTCACATCCTGCGCCAGTCGGTGCAAAATGCGGGCGGTAATACCAGGTCCCTACAGTCGGTTCATCACCGGTAGTTACTGTTGTGCCTGCGCCGCCAGATTCATCTGAACGGATCCAGGTAATATCTCCACCTAATCCATCGGCAACATCAACGCTGAAAGCAACGGTGCCTCCAAGGCAAAGTGATGTTGGTGTGGGCGCACTGAAATTTTCCCATGAAGGATCATCCACTACCGTCACAGTGACTGTATTCGATATGGCGTCTCCGCAACCATTGCCGGATGCAGATACGATACATTTATAATCATAAGTGCCGGCCGTGCTGATACCTGTTACGGAAAAAGTTGTCCCCGTGGCCCCGGTATAAGATGAACCTACGGGCGTTCCATTTGCGACATCCTCCCAGGTATTCACATTATAATATTGCCATTGGTAAGTCAAGGATGGCGTGCCATCAGCAGCTGCAATTGTCATATTTTCTGTGGTTCCTCCAATGCAGATAGATGCAGGGCTGAGAGGCTCTGTAGTAATATTAGCATCAGGAACAAAGGATACTACCACATTCTGGACCGTATTGCTGCATTCATCGGCAGTAGTTATATATTCGTAAGTTACGTCAATGGGTGCAGTGGTCGAATTGGTCAATGTTTCACTCACATCGCCTGTTCCGGTTATTCCCGGTTCTGTAATGCCTGAAACGGTTTCCCTGGTCCATGCAAAGGTCGCTCCGGAAGCATTGCTGGTGGCGGTATAGGTAAATGTAGCCCCGCTGCAGATTGCCGTTGGGGATAACGTACTGCTTAACTGTGGTGTCGGTTTAACAGTGACAGTGATATAAAAATCATTGCCAACGGAACAGTCGCCAGTTCCAAGTGTCGGAACAATAATATATTCTACTGTTCCTGAAACGCTGTTGCTTGGGTTGGAAAGTACCTGGTCAATGATCGTAGCTGACGAACCCGAACTTGCTCCTGTAATACTTCCGGTGATCGATCCGATGGTCCAGCTATAATTTGTAGCTGAAGGGTTGGAGCTTAATTCAATATTTGTGGAAGTCCCGTTACAGATGCTATAGTTATGCGAGATGGTCATGGCAGGTGTAGTCTGGATGGTAATACTGGCATGATCATGCACTTCGGCACATCCGTCGGCTGCAATGATGGTATTGGTAATTTCATAAGTACCGGGCGGTGTTGCTGCGACATTGACAGTTCCAGGGGGATCATCAATAAAAATCACAAAGGGATCTGTTGCGGTGAAAATACCGGCATCAGTAATTGTTGGGGATGCAGTACCTGCAGTAGCACAATAAGGTGAGGATGGATAGCTGAAAGCAGTTATCGGCAACCTGGTAATAGTTATATCTGCGGTTGCAGAAACCAATGGACAACCATCAGTTGCGGCAATGGTATTGGTAACCGTATAGGTTCCGGGCGTACTGGCTGAAAGATCGATTTGACCTGTTGCCGTTGACACAAAAACCAATCCTTCTGTTGAGCTGAAAATGCCGGCCAGGCCGTTATCTAAAAATGTTGGGTCCGGATCTGATGCATTGCTGCAATAAGGTGAATCCAGATAACTGAATAGGGCGATTAGTGGGATATTCACAGTGATGGTTGCAGATCCTGTCTGGTCCTGATAACTTCCATTCACATCAACAACACTTACAAGTGAATAAACATAGGTTCCTGGCGTTTCTGTAGGCTGTGCTACAGTAACAGAGTTACCGGATGTTGTTGTAACCATCTGATCAAACCCAGCGTTAACCTGATAAGTAAAAGTATAAGGTGCGGTTCCCTCTGCTCCTGTAAAAGTGATATCCGGTGCCGGTGTGGAATTCTTGCAAACATCCGCATCTCCATCAATTATTGCTGTGGGCAAAGAATAAACAGTCACTTCAGTTTCAGCGGTTACTTCCGCACATGGAGAAACAGCAGCAAGAGTATAAGTTACCGTATAAGTTCCGGCAGTGCTCGAACTTGGCGTAATTGCGCCTGTCGACGGGTCAATAGTCAGACCTGTAGTAGACGAGAATACTCCTCCGGTATAAACACCAGTACCAGTTAATGTGACCGGCTGGCTTCCCTGATTTTTGGTAAATGGAGAGGAATAAGAGATACTGGCAGTCGGTAATTTTAAGATGGTCGCTGATGTCGATGCCGACATAGGATCGCAACCGCCGGCTCCCGGAATAAAATAGGTAATGGTATAATTCCCGGATAGACTGCTTGACGGCGTGATAGTACCAGAGGTAGAATGAATAGTCAGCCCGGAAGGTGAAGCCGAATAGGTCCCTCCGCTTGCACCGGTCTGGATTACTGTTACAGGATCATTGGTAGTACAATAAGGTGAACCAGCATATGAAATAGCAGGCTGTACAGGTGCAGTGGTGATGGTTACCGAAGTGGAGGCAGGATTTTCGACACAACCTTCGGCAGGAAATACCGTGTAAGTTACCATATAGGTTCCTTCGGCGCTTGTGCTTGGGGTTATGCTTCCGGTAGAAGCATCCAGTGTCAACCCGGCAGGATCTGCAGTATATATTCCACCGGCAGTTCCGGTTCGTGTCACTTCCTGTTCACCCTCTATGCTCTTGCAAAAAGTATTGCTGACATAAAAAATGATGGCCTGGATGGAGTTGGCGCTAATAGTTGCAATTACAGTAACACGTGCGTCATCCGGATTTATCGAACACCCATTTTCATCAACAGCGTCAACATAATAAGTCTTGGTTACTGCGAGGAACGGTGTTGTAAAGGTAGTCCCCCCATCTGAAATTCCTTCGGTAATTTCAGTTCCATAAAACGGAACATCATACCATGTAATGGTCCCTGAACTGGCCGTGGCGTGCAAAACGAGCGTGCCCTCACCACATCGGGACGATGGAGTTGTCGACGTTATCTGCGAATATGCAGATGACCCAAAAAATCCAAGAGCAACAAAGAATATTATAATTCTTGTAACTTTATTGATGATTTGTTTTGTGGATCTTAGTAGAAGGTTTTTCATAAGACAATGTTTAATTGCTGTTAATATTCAAGTTTATTGAAGGGCACCTTTAATAATCTGTTTTCTGATGCCGTTTTCAGTAGAACAATTATCGATTATTGCATTAATTTTTATTAATGCTGGAATAATATTTTTAAATGACAGGTTATAAGCCTATTAAGGCGTTGTTCCCACCACATTTACATCTTTCTTAACACTTAGTCCGGAGTTAATTTTTGATACTATTATCTTCCAGAAAGTTTCCGGAAAGCCCGCGTTTGAAGGTGAAAATCGGTAGTTCACAGCAGGCCAGTCTGTATCACTTACCATACAGGTAGTTGCGGTATAATGGTCTCCCGTGATTGCTTCAGTGAAATGACCGTAACCTCCTTCAGCATCTTTGATACCGATTGAGGCGCTTTCATTCACATGATGCGTCCCGGCAACAAGATCTCCGTAGCAAAATTCAATAATATTACCGGTGCTGTATAACTTAAGCTGGAAATTCAGACGTGTGGAAGCCCCTGAATAAAATGACAGTATATTCTTCCATTCAACCGTAAATACGCCTTCGTTTGATTTATAGGAGACTGTAGTCTGACCGTCTGCCAGAAGATCATCCCACCAGGGTGCAAGAGCATTACCAGGGGCATATGGGAAGAAAAGATTATTATTCAGAGCTGATGTGTTATCTTCCCCCGAAAGGTCCATTGATACCCATCCATTTGTATTTATTCGCAGATTTCTATAATCTATGCCTAAATAATTAAATGTAAATCCTATAGCTACGTCACTATGGGCATTGTCACCTGTCGGACCTGCGGAACCACCAATAAGTTCAGTCATGCCAACAGCAAAGGTCGAAACTGTGTATGCAGAAATTGAACTTAGAGGATAGCTGCCCTCATCAATACTTCCATCTGTCGCACCCGTGAATTCAACCGTGCCTGTACCCGGATTAAAAATTCCGAAATTATTCCAGTCAGCTCCAATTTCTAAAAGTCCTGATCCTGACATTTCCAGGAAAGTACCTGGCTGTATTGTCATACTCCCACTCACTTCCATTTCAGCATCTCCTTTTAAAGTGAGGCTTTTGCATTGCTGCCCAACCTGAAAATTGCCTGAATACAATGGCCAGTTTGAAGGAGAACTTTCCCCATCAATAATAAGGTCCATCGTATTATCCGGAGCTATATTGTCCTGCCAGTTAGTGACCAGGTCCCAGTCATTAGAAGTGGCGCCTGTCCATACCAGTCCGGGTAAAATCTTTCCATTTTTATAAAAATCGGCTGTGGGCAAATCATACATAGGCTGGTAAAGTTCACTTGAAGTGAATTCACAGGTCGGACCATTATTATACCAGGTCAAATCACTTACCCCTCCATGATATTGGAAAGTGAGATACATTAAAATACTTCCGTCAGCAAGGGAAGTCTCAATATCAAACCAGCCCATTTCAATTCTGCCTGGATCAGAGGCGCCGGCTATAAAAGCATCGCTGAAATTCATATCCGGACTGGCACATTCAAAAGTGAGTACAGCCGGGTCATAATCCAGGGTGAGTGAATACGCGTTGACGTTTGTAAATCCATAAACCCTAATTGGCACCGTAACTAAATCATTTATTTGGGCAGTCAGGGTATCTGCTACTACCATCGGAGCCAGAATTGGTTCTACCAGGCCGTCGACATAATAAACTTCCTGGGGCCGATCATACAAGGAATTGTACATTTCGTCAGTATATTCGCATGACTCCCCGTCATCAAGCCAGCTGAGCAAGGTTGTGCCGGGACTAAAGTTGAATTTTACATTGACTAAAGTTGCACCATCCGACAGGGATGCTGCATCTCCATATCGTCCGACTGAAAATTTCATATTCCCGTCAGGAAGAGACTGGGTCCCAACATATACACCCGAAACAGGGGATGTAAAATCATTCGCATAGGTCATCACATTGGGATCGTATTCAAACTCCAGGGAGATGCCGGCGATATTAGTGAAATTATCAACCGTAACGGGTATCCATATGACCCCTGAGAATGCATCAGGCATTTCAGGCAGATAAGAAATTGGTGAAAGCTGACTTGTGACCAATCCATTTATATAAAAATCGGCTGTCGGGCTGTCTGTAAGAACTTCAGCTGAACCATTCACATATTCGCAGGAGCTTCCGTTATCATACCAGCTCAAAACAGTAAATCCTAAACCGCTAGTGTTATTGTATATAAAGGTGATATCCGCTAAAATACTGGCTGCCCCCCCATTTAAGGTCAAAGCATCTCCTGACCATGAGATAATTACATTGTATTTTCCATTAATCCCTGGTGATGAAGTGACTGAGAAGCCGGAAACAAATGCAGCATTTGGAGTTCCGCTTAGGAAGGTCAGAACCAGGGGTTGATATTCCAGCGTCAGGGTAAAACTGCTGATATCCGCAAAGCCATCCACGCTAACAGGTATCACCACATTGCCAGGAATTGCTGTCGTTAATTCCCCTGCTGTGGTCAATGGTGCATTTTGAGACCTGGCAACCAATGATAGAAAGCAGAATAGAAAAATATAAAAGAAAGAGTAAATCTTTTTCATAATTCTTTTTTTGGTTGATGAGTAAATAATAATTGTCCTAAAAAATATTAAATAATGTATTTTTTAGACAATCAGATAAATATCAAATTTGGAACAGCAAGTTACAAAGCCATGTATAAAATATTGTTACATAACTTTAGGAATTAGTTATATAATTCACACTATTATTTAAGTAATAATTCTTTCTTGAAACTAAATAGGAATATATACTTACAATGAAATGTTCTCTTGGAATTTGGGCGATATGCCCGTGACTGAATGCAAAGCTGAGTATTTTTGCCTTATCTGTGATGACCTGGCTGAAATCCTTATCACTTATAAAACCACATGTATTGAAAAGAAAATAATTCCTCAATACGCCTCGTATAAAGACAAATGATAAAATAATTATCATTGAAAGTTGGTTAATATGGGCTTTCGAAACACCAGGATAGAATTTCAATTTTCGAAATATCAATCGAAATTCAATTTAATACACGAAGAAGATATTGTTCAATCCATGAGAGTTCAGAAAGTATTAATGCAATTAATAAAAAAAGGTTATGTTTGGAGGGCGTGAAAATAAAAAATATTGGTGAGGTAAATTATTAATACTGATCAACTTCGGGCCTTCAAAATAAAAAATCAAATTCTTTAATTTTACAAGCTATTTTGATATAAAATATATCTTCCACTTCTTATTTATAAATAGAATTACAATTGCGGGAAATGGTGCCCTATATATTAAAATTAATTATAACAGAAGATAGCTAGATACTGTAATCAGAACATGTCGATTTAAATAATAATTATTTAGTTAGAAGTATATAACTAAAAAAGCCGCCCCGAAACGGAACGGCTTTACAAATTTCCTTAATAGTATTTTAGAGATCCAGGACTTTACCTGAATTCAAAAGGTCATCCATATTTTTGATCTTTGAATTTTCACGGCTCTCTTTTACCTGATCATCCAATACTTTATCATATGAATCATAACAATGGCAAGCACGGATAACACCGGTAGCCACCGGATATTCAGGAAGTGTCATTCTGACCAGCAAATAATGGGTTGCATCATCCGGATTTGTGGCATCATGCACCAGGATATCCTTTTCAGTAATCCCCTTTTCGCCTATTGTAACTACTTCCAGTTTAGTTCCCCTGAGAACCAGTCCTTTATTTTTTTCTTTCCCGAAAATCATAGGTTTGCCATGTTCGAGATAAATCTGATGATCATCCCTGACTTCCTTGCCGGTAATTTCGGCATGGATCTGATTATTAAAGATCACGCAATTCTGAAGGACTTCAACAATGGAAGTTCCTTTGTGCATTGCAGCGGCATGCAGTACTTCCCTCAGGCGCTTTGGTTCGGTATCCACAACACGGGCAAAGAAAGTACCCTGTGCGCCCATTACAAGTTCACCGGGTTTGAAAGGGTTTTCAATAGTCCCGTCAGGTGAAGTCTTGGTAATGGCTCCTCTTGGAGTAGTTGGGGAATATTGTCCTTTGGTCAGTCCATATATCTTATTATTAAAAATAAGAACATTCATGTCGATATTTCGCCTGACCAGGTGGATAAAATGGTTTCCTCCGATGGCCATGCTATCACCATCACCGGTAATATGCCAAACCTGCAATTTCGGGTTTACGATCTTAATTCCTGAAGCAATAACGGCGCCTCTTCCGTGAAGTCCATGAAAACCATAGGTATTAATATAATATGGAAAGCGTGATGAACAGCCGATACCGGAAACAAAGACTACATTTTCCTTCTTTCCGCCCATCTCAGCCAGAACAGACTGGACAGACGAAAGTATCGCATAATCCCCGCAGCCGGCACACCATTTAATATCCTGGTCCACTTTGAAATCATCTTTAGTGAGCTGCAGGACCGGTGTATTTATTTCTTCCTGTTTCATAACTTATTTAGTATCTCGTTAAATTTCACTTTTAATTCAGATATCATGAAGGGAAGCCCCTGAATTTTATTGAACTGTATATATTCAAATTCAGGATGGACAGCCCTCAGATAAAATGCAAATTGACCAAGGTTCATTTCACAGACCACAATTTTCTTAAATCCTTTTAAGATCTCCCTGGTATTCTTTGGCAGGGGATAAATATAATTGAACTGGGCCAGACTGATTTTATGACCATCTTTTTGCATATCCTTAACTGCTGAAATCAGAGGTCCGTAAGTTCCTCCCCAACCAACAACAAGCAGGTCACCTTTAGCTTCTCCATCAACACTCAGTTCGGGAATATAATTAGCAACACGTTGTACTTTTTCTTCCCTGAGCTGAGTCATTTTTTCATGATTCAGCGGATCCTGTGAAACCGATCCGTTCACATCTTCCTTTTCCAGGCCGCCAACACGGTGCCTTAAGCCATCCTGCCCGGGAAGAGCCCAACTGCGTGCAAGAGTCTCAGCGTCCCGCAAATAAGGTAAATAATCAGCATCATTATCTTTTACCAGACGGGGCTTTATCACGGACAAATCACTCATCTTAGGTATTTTCCACAGTTCAGTACCGTTTGCAAGATAGCCATCCGAAAGCAGAATTACCGGAACCATATGTTCCACGGCAATTTTAGCAGCTGCGAAGGCATAATCAAAGCAATTCGCGGGAGTACTGGAGGCCAGCACCACCACGGGGCTTTCACCATTCCTGCCATAAATAGCCTGGAGCAAGTCACTCTGTTCAGGTTTGGTAGGCATACCTGTTGCAGGACCTGCGCGCTGGACATCCACAATCACAATCGGAAGTTCGGTCATTACAGCCAGCCCGATTGCTTCGGTTTTGAGGGCAAGTCCCGGGCCGGAAGTAGTAGTAACAGCAAGGGCACCGGCAAAAGCTCCGCCTATTGCAGCGCTTATCCCGGCAATTTCGTCTTCTGCCTGAAAGGTCTTAACTCCTAGATGTTTACGGGAGGCAAGTTCCTGCAATATTTCAGTTGCGGGTGTGATAGGGTATGATCCAAGGAAAATATTCAGGCCGGCTTTCTCCGCGGCTGCCATCAAGCCCCAGGCAGTGGCTACATTCCCTGTGATATTCCTGTACTTTCCCTTCAGGGCTTCACGGGGTTTGATCTTATAAGTGGTATGGAGAATTTCTGTGGTTTCCGCAAAATTATAACCGGCTTTCAGCACTTCCACATTTGCATCTGCAACGATAGGTTTTTTCTTAAACTTCTCACGCAGAAACTTCTCTCCTATCGAAATATCCTTATTAAAAAGATAATACAGCATCCCCAGAGCAAACTGATTCTTTGAACGATCGGCAGATTTAGCATCCAGGCCAAGTTTCATGACTGTAGCCCTGCTTAGGTTCGTAATAGGGGCTTTCACCAGTTTATAACCGTCAAGTGTCCCATCATCAATTGGGTCCTCAATATAACCGGCTTTTTTATAATTTTTATTATCGAAATTATCAACATCTATGATAATTGTTGCACCAGGTTTGACCCACTTCATATTGGCTTTGAGGGCCGCGGGGTTTAGGGCAATAAGTACATCCGCCATATCGCCCGGGGTATTCACCTCAACATGTCCGAAATGTAACTGAAATCCTGATACCCCGGCAAGCGTCCCTTGTGGTGCCCTGATTTCAGACGGGTAATCAGGAAAGGTTGAAAGGTCGTTACCCTCAAAAGCAGTTGTATCGGAAAATTGAGCTCCGCTTAACTGCATTCCATCACCGGAATCACCAGCAAATTTAACAACGACCTGGTCCAGTTCAACGATTTTGTGATTCTTGTTTTCCATTAGTATTTTTTGATTATACGACCGCAAAATTACACGAATTATTCTTCTTAGAACAGCTTTTTTTCACAAATTTTTAACGTTTTTGAACAAGATTTCCGATCAATTATCTCATTATTAAAATATTATTTTGTTAATATATTCACAAGTATCCTTTATTATAAATGCATTTATTTCAATATGTTAGAGTTTAGCATCTATTTAGATTGGTTAAAAATTTTATATTTAGGGGATATTTTTTCAGATGTAATTATATTCCTTTTACATTTGCACTGTACTTGAAGTTTCAATCTTAAAATTTTACATAATTATGGCTTATAAAATCACTGATGACTGCACTGCATGTGGTACCTGCATAGGAGAGTGCCCTGTAGAAGCAATTTCGGAAGGTGAGATCTACGTGATTGATCCAGACATTTGTACTGATTGTGGTTCCTGTGCGGATGTTTGTCCGGTTGATGCAATTGAACCTGCATAAAAACATTTTGAATTCTTAAAAGTTAAATGCTTTAAAGCTCTTCTCAACAGAAGAGCTTTTTTTTTGCCTTAGCTCTTCCTGTTGCGATTTAAGTATAGCGTTTTCCTTCCTGCTTTCAGAAGTCTTTTTCGTATCTTTGCTTTCATTTTGACAATATATCTATTTATGGATAGATTTTCATACCTGAACGCCAGTGATCCGGAATATATCGACAGTCAATATAAAATTTATCTGGAAGATCCGGCATCCCTGAGTAAAGACTGGAGACAATTCTTTGAAGGATTTGAATTCGGCCGGAAGACCTATGCGTCACTTCCCGGAGGAGATTTGCTCTACCCGGATGAATTTAAAGTGATTAACCTGATAAATGCCTACCGGCAGAGAGGGCACCTTTTTACCCTCACCAATCCTGTCAGATCACGTAGAAAATACTCCCCTACCCTGGATATAGAAAATTTTGGTTTGAACCAGGATGATCTGAATAAGAAATTCGCCGCTGCAAGCGAGATTGGCCTAAAGGAGGCAACTTTGACAGACATAATCGCGCACCTACAGCAAACCTATTGCCAATCGATAGGTGCAGAGTTCTATTATATAAGGAATCCGGAGATCCGAGGCTGGCTGCAGTCGAGAATGGAAACAAGCCGGAACACATACACCTTCTCTGCTGAAGACCGTCATTATATCTTCCGTAACCTTGCCCGGGCCGTTCATTTTGAAAAATTCATACACAAAAAATTCCCGGGACAGAAGAGATTTTCCCTTGAAGGTGCTGAAGCGCTCATTCCAGCCCTGGATGCCATTATGGAAAAAGGGGCCGAACTGGGAACAGAAGAATTTATCATCGGTATGCCCCACCGGGGCAGACTGAATGTATTGGCAAATATAATCCGGAAACCTTATACACAGATTTTTAGTGAGTTTAAGGGCATGGCTTACGATGATGAGCATCTTCTGGGAGATGTTAAATATCATTTGGGCTATTCCAATAAAAGAACAACAACCACAGGAAAAAATGTAAACCTTACGCTGTCACCTAACCCTTCACACCTCGAAGCAGTGGATCCTGTAGTGGAAGGTATAGTCAGGGCGATGACCGATAAGGATTACAAAGGAGATTTTAACCGTATCACCCCGATCCTGATTCACGGAGATGCCTCTATTGCCGGACAGGGCGTTGTTTACGAAGTGCTTCAGATGTCGGAACTGCAAGGTTACCGGACGGGCGGAACCATACATGTAGTGGTCAATAACCAGATAGGATTTACAACCAATTACCTGGATGCCCGTTCTAGTACTTATTGCACCGACGTTGCCAAAACAGTCCTTTCTCCGGTATTCCATGTTAACGGGGATGATGTTGAATCCCTGGTTTATACTATACAATTCGCCATGGAATTCAGGGAAAAATTCCATAAGGATGTCTTTATAGATTTGCTCTGTTACAGAAAATGGGGGCATAATGAAGGGGACGAACCTAGGTTTACCCAGCCTATCCTATACAAATTGATTGAAAAACATCCCGATTCTATGGAGATTTATAAAAAGTATCTCCTTGAAAATAATTACATGGATGAAGCATTGATCAATTCTATTGAAGAAAAGATCCACCAGAAATTGGAGATCTCACTTGAAGAATCGAAAAAGATTCAGAAAGCACATATCAGTTCATTTCTTCAGGATGTTTGGAAAGACATCAGAAAAGCTAATAATAAAGACTTTGATTATTCACCTGAAACTTCTGTAAGTAAGGAAAAATTAAAGGAGATCGGAAAGAAAATCAGTCATATTCCATCGGGTGAAAACTTTTTCAGAAAATTAGTGAAGCTGCAGGAGACCAGGCTTGAGATGATTGATAAAACTGAAATGCTGGACTGGGCTATGGGTGAACTGCTGGCTTAT
The DNA here is from genome assembly GCA_963787195.1 of uncultured Bacteroidales bacterium. GTDB lineage: Bacteria > Bacteroidota > Bacteroidia > Bacteroidales > JAGOPY01 > CAWBCI01. The sequence continues at coordinate 54,908 of CAWBCI010000006.1, read as the reverse complement.
GGCACCTTACTTGAAGAAGGTATTCCTGTGAGAATCAGCGGACAGGATTCCGTTAGGGGAACTTTTTCCCATCGGCATGCAGTTTTAAAGATAGAAGATTCTGAAAATGAATATTATCCCTTAAATCATCTGTCAGATACACAGGCAAAATTTGAGATTTACAATTCCCCCCTTTCTGAATATGGTGTCCTGGGATTTGAATATGGTTATTCCCTTGCATCCCCCTATTCACTTACCATTTGGGAAGCGCAGTTCGGGGATTTTGCCAACGGGGCTCAGATTATTTATGACCAGTTCCTGAGCAGTGCCGAAGATAAATGGAATGTTATGAATGATCTGGTACTTTATCTGCCGCATGCCTTTGAGGGACAGGGACCTGAACATTCAAGCGGACGTATGGAACGTTTTCTTACCCTTTGTGCTGAAAACAATATGCAGATTGCCAATATTACCACGCCATCCAACTTATTTCACATTTTACGTCGTCAACTTTACAGGCCATTCCGTAAGCCGCTGGTAATTTTCACCCCCAAAAGCCTCCTGCGTCATCCCCGTTGTATTTCTCCACTGGAGGATTTTACTAAGGGAGGTTTCAGAGAAATAATTGATGATCCGACTACCAATCCTGATGAAATTAAAAAGATAGTATTTTGCACCGGCAAGATCTATTATGAATTGCTTGAAGAAAAAGAAAAACTAAATGCAAGGGATACAGCCCTGATTCGGATTGAACAGCTATATCCTTTCCCTATGCTGCAAACACGCAAAATTCTTGACAGATATAAAAATACAGAAGACTGGATCTGGACTCAGGAAGAACCATTGAACATGGGGGCATGGATATTTGTTCATCATATGCTGGACGATGTACCGCTAAGATTGGTCGGACGACCGGCCAGCGGAAGTCCTGCAACCGGTTCGGCTGAATTTCACCAGCTCCGCCAGCGCAAGATTATAGAAAAAACTTTCGGAAGTTGCAATTGCCCAAAGGTTGCGGAAGAATGCAGGATGATTTGCATAGGCAACCGTTGGCGTACCTTTGAGAAGGAAGATAAAAAAGCAGGCGGGAAAGGCCTCAGCAGTAAATCAGTATCAGCCCTAAAAAGACTTTAAGATATCCAGATATGATCAGTGAAGTAAAAGTACCAAGCCCGGGTGAATCCATTTCCGAAGTCCAGATTGCTAACTGGCTGGCCGAAGATGGTTCCTATGTTGAAAAGGATATGGAAATTGTGGAAATAGATTCCGATAAAGCTACCCTGAGCATTAGTGCCCAGGAATCAGGTACTTTGCAAATACTTGTCAAAGAAGGAGAAACCGTTGATGTCGGGAGCGTAATTGCCAGGATAGACTCAGAAGGAAAGCCCCCTGAGCAAAGTTCCAGCCCGGCCGGAGAAGTATCTAAAACTGTCAGGGTGGAAGAAAAGCCCGAAGTAAAAGCCAGTCCTGAAAAAAAACCTGAGCCACAGCCTGAGCCACTTGCTTCCAAAGAGAACCTCAGCAGTGAGGCTGAAACTGAAGACAAAGCTGATTTGATCCACCTTTCCCCTCTCGCCCGTAAATTGCTCAGCATGAGCAATCAGAGCGAGAAAGAATTTGTGGAATTCCTGAAATCCTATCGTTTTTCGAAAAAAGACGTGGAATTTTTTATGGATGAAAAAGACAAACCACGTGCAGAGATTGCAGCGACACCAGTATCCTGGGGAGGCAGCCGGAATTCGGAAAGAAAAAAGTTGTCGACACTCCGGACTAAATTAGCCGAACGACTTGTCTCCGTTAAAAATGAAACCGCCATGCTCACCACTTTTAATGAGGTGAACATGAGTGCGATTATGAATATCAGAAATCAATATAAAGAAATTTTTAAAGAAAAACATGGGATATCTCTTGGCTTCATGTCTTTTTTCACAAAAGCCATTACTGAAGCCCTGGGTTTGTTTCCCCAGGTCAACGCCCAATTTGCCGGGAATGAAATTATATATTTTGATTATGCTGATATCAGTATAGCCATGAGTACCCCCAAAGGTCTCCTGGTTCCGGTTCTGAGAAATGCTGAAAAAATGAGCCTTGCTGAGATCGAAAAAAAGATCAAGGAATTAGCCACTAAAGCAAGGGAAAACAAGATCAGCCTGGATGAAATGAAAGGCGGAACCTTTACGATAACCAACGGGGGGGTATTCGGTTCCATGCTCTCCACTCCTATTATCAATCCCCCGCAAAGCGCCATACTTGGGATGCACAATATTGTGGAAAGGCCTATTGCAGTGAACGGAAAAGTGGAGATACATCCTGTCATGTATGTTGCGCTTTCTTATGATCACCGGATCATCGACGGCAAGGAATCGGTGAGCTTCCTTGTAAAAGTGAAAGAAATGCTGGAAAATCCGGCAAAGATGCTTAATGGCGGAAAAGATCCGCTTATTTCCCTACTGGAACTCTGATTCCCTGAAAAGTACTACTAAGCATCAAGTCCTTTAAGCTTCAGAACCTTGATAAGACTATGAAGCTTCCGATTATTAAGCTAAAGCCAGGGGCTAAAATTCGTATCTTTGTCGCATATTAAAATGCAGAATAATGCGCAAAAAAGTTGATTTCCTGGTTATCGGTTCAGGCATTGCTGGTCTAAGTTATGCCTTAAAAGTTGCGGATAAGGGCAAAGTTTGTATTATCACTAAAGCCAAGGCCGATGAAACTGCGACCAAGTACGCCCAGGGTGGAATAGCGGCAGTAATGTATACACCTGATACTTATGAAAAACATATCCGGGATACTATGATAGCCGGTGACGAGCTGTCAAATCCGGAAATAGTAAGGATTGCGATAACAGAATCGACTGAAAGGATCAAGGAATTGATCGACTGGGGTGTCGAATTCGACAGGAAGGAATCCGGACGCTTTGATCTTAACAAGGAAGGCGGTCATTCCGAATACCGGGTGCTGCATCATAAGGACCAGACCGGATTCGAAATTGAAAGAGCTTTACTAAAAACAATTCATGATCATCCGAATATTGAAATCCTTGAAAATCATTTTACCCTGGATATCATCACACAACATCATCTGGGTATTGATGTAAACCGGAGAACCCAGGATATAACCTGCTATGGCGCTTATGTCCTGAATCCGGAAAATGGGGAGATTCATACTATACTAGCACGAATTACCCTATTGGCTACGGGTGGTGCTGGAATGGTGTACAATAATACCACCAATCCTGAAATCGCCACAGGTGATGGAATTGCAATGGTATACAGGGCCAAAGGCGCGATCGAGAATATGGAATTCATTCAATTCCATCCTACAACACTTTATAATCCCGGAGAAAAGCCTTCATTCCTCATAACAGAAGCATTACGTGGTTTCGGAGCCATTATTAAAAGGAGAGACGGTACAGAGCTCATGACCAAATATGATCCGAGGGGATCACTGGCCCCGCGTGATATAGTGGCCCGTGCAATTGACAATGAAATGAAAATATCCGGGGATGACTGCGTTTACCTCGACTGTCGTCATCTGAATGAAAAAGAACTAATCAGGCACTTTCCGACCATCTATGCCAAATGCCTGAGCATAGGGATCAATATTTCCAAGGATATGATACCGATAGTGCCCGGTGCACATTACCTCTGCGGTGGAATTAAGGTAGATAAAAATGCCCGGAGTTCCATCCTGAACCTGTATGCAACGGGTGAATGCGCTTCCACTGGTCTGCATGGGGCAAATCGACTGGCCTCCAATTCATTACTTGAATCGGCCGTTTTTTCACACAGGGCTGCCCTGGATTCCAATTCTAAACTGGAATCGACCAGATTTATCGACGAAATCCCGGACTGGAACTCCGAGGGTATGGTCTTTAATGAAGAGATGATCCTGATCACCCAGAGCCTGAAAGAACTTCAATCGATCATGAGTAGTTATGTCGGCATAGTCCGGTCCAATCTCCGCCTTCAAAGGGCTTTCGACCGGCTCGAAATACTTTACAGGGAAACAGAGGACCTCTATGATAAATCTATCCTCACAGAAAAACTCTGTGAACTCCGGAACATGATCAATATCGCCTACCTGATCATCAAAATGGCTATGCAGAGAAAAGAAAGCAGGGGACTGCATTTTTCCATCGATTATCCTAAAAAAGACAAAAAAGAGGATCTGCCCATTTCAGAGAATGGGTTGACTGATTTATAGAATAAAGAGCTAATGAGTTAAAACATATTCTTATGGCACTTATCAAAGCAGTAAAAGGGATAGTCCCAACTATCGGAAAAAGATGTTTTCTCGCCGATAATGCAACCATAGTCGGAGATGTTGTATTGGGAAACGATTGCAGCGTCTGGTTCAATGCTGTTGTCAGAGGGGATGTACATTATATCCGAATAGGAAATATGGTGAATATACAGGACGGGGTAATCATACATTGCACTTACCGGCAAGCCCCGGTAAATATTGGGAACAATGTTTCAATAGCCCATAACGCTATCGTTCACGGGTGTACCATTCATGATAATGTTCTGGTCGGGATGGGTGCCATCCTGATGGATAATGTAGTTGTTGGAAGTAACAGCATTATAGCCGCCGGGGCTTTGATTACCAAAGGTACTATTATTGAACCCGATAGTATTTATGCCGGGGTACCTGCCGTCAGAATCAAAACGATTGACAGGAATCTATCGGAAGGTGAAGTCCTCCGTATTGCCAATAGTTATAATATGTATGCCGGTTGGTATTCGATCTGAAGTCTGAAAAATTATAATTAAATTGAATTAACATTCTAAAAAAGGAAAAATTATGGATTTAAACAATTTAGACTCCTACATGAATATTCTACGTGAATTTTTTCTGAATTATGGTCTGAAATTAGTCGGGGCCATCATTGCATTGATCATTGGAATGTGGTTGGTAAGTACTTTGACAAAAATGCTTGCCAGGCTTATGGAAGCACGTAATGTTGAAGCTTCGCTGAGATCTTTTCTGCGAACAACTTTCAATATTATGCTGAAGATATTGCTAGTCATTGTCATTGCAACTATGGTAGGTATTCCCATGACCTCTTTTATTGCAATCATGGCAGCAGCCGGTCTCGCCGTTGGTATGGCACTTTCAGGTACACTTCAGAATTTTGCCGGGGGTGTGATCATCCTTCTTCTGAGACCGTACAAAGTAGGTGATTTCATAGAAGCACAGGGATTTATGGGAACAGTGAAAGAGATCCAGATATTCCATACGATCATGAATACAGTAGATAACAAACTTATCATCATCCCCAACGGCCCCCTTTCAAATGGCTCCCTGACCAATTTCTCAGCCGAAGCCACCAGGCGGGTTGATCTGACATATGGTATCAGCTATGGTAATGATGTAAGCAAAGCCAAGGATGTCATTTCTTCCATTATTGTACAAAATGATAAGATCATGGATGACCCTGCCCCATTTATAGGACTGGCACAATTAGCCGATAGCTCAGTAAATATAGTTGTAAGGCTATGGGTTAAAGCTGAAGATTATTGGGCTGTCCACTTTTATATGAATGATAATGTTTATAAAATTTTCCCTGAAAAAGGGCTGGATTTTCCCTTTCCGCAAATGGATGTGCACATAAGTAAAACGGAGTGATAATATTCCAGAATTAAAGTAAAAAGGCCCCTGCAATTATAATTGCAGGGGCCTTTTGTTTTTTAAGACGGCATTATGCAGCCTACAGAAAATCCCGCCTTGAATGAATAAACAAATATCTTAAAGGTGCTCGTTCACAACCCTTTTCAGTCTGGCTGCGACATCGGTAGCAACTTCACCAAGGCCTGAATTCTCGATTGCCATCATAGAGGCGATCGGGTCGACAGCTGAAACTTCCATTTGATTTTCAGCTATTTGCTGAATAATTACATTACAGGGGAGCATGGTTCCGATTTTGTCCTCATTTTGCAGGGCTTTGTAAGCGGAAGCAGGATGGCAGGCGCCAAGAATGATATAAGGGCGGAATTCCACTCCCAGTTTTTCATTTAACTTTTGATCAATGCGAATTTGGGACAATACGCCGAATCCTTCCTTTTTCAAGGCTTCAGTAGTTCTGCTGATGGCATCTTCAAAATTTGATTTAATTGTTTTGCTGAAATAATATTTCATGATTATGTCAATTTGATTATTAATAATAGTTGGCCTCTCATGATCAAATATCATGCAAAAAAAAACCGCTCCTGAAAGAAGCGGTTCAATAAGAAAGTCTTATACCTGTTACTTAAGTCCAAGTTTTGTTTTTACCAGAGGAAGGATATTGTCACCTTTTTCATAATACAGGAGCACGCCTACACCGGCATCAAAAATATAAGTATAGCCGTTTTCTTTGGCGACATCTTCAATAGCTTTCTTTGCTTTGTCAAGCAAAGGTTGCAGTAATTCAGTCTGTTTCGCCTGCAGGTCCGAATCAGCTTTCTGTTGAAAATCCTGAATACGGGTTTCCATATCTGCCAGCTCTTTTTCCTTGGTCTGACGGATAATGTCCGACATAGTCTTGGAATTATTCTGGTAATCGGTGAGTTTGTTCTGATATTCCATATACATGGTCTGCAACTGGTTTTGCAGAGAAGCACTATATGCCTTAAGGGTCTTTTGTATACTATCTTTCCCGGGCATCATTTCAAGCAATTTATTGGAATCAACATATCCCAATTTAGCGTTCACCTGGGCAAACATGCTCCCGGTCATCATAATGAAAGACAGGATTAATGCGCTTACTAATAATTTTTTCATCTGGATTTTTTTCTTTATTTGATTTTGCTTTTATAAGGGGCAAATTTAGACAATTATTTCTATTACAATTGATTTCTTATCAATGCAGTACTATTATTTTTTATGAGGAGTAGGCGGTTCAATGCTGTTACTATTGTTATTATTCCGCTCCATGGTATTATTCCGGCTATTTGCCGGATTATTCATATTATTACCTGCATTGGTTCCGGTCCGCCCTGAATTGCCCGTTGATGTAGTAGCAGGAGCTGTCTTTCTCACCCTGTTCTCCTTTTTTACGGTCTGCATTACGGTTCCGACTTCGTCAAGAACATCATCGCTCAGGTCATATTTTGATGAGGCAAACAAGAGTGTGGTTCCACCAGCTTTATCAAAAATAAAGGCATAATTCCGGGTATTGGCTATGTCTTCTATAGCATTATATACTTTTTCCTGGATGGGCTGAACCAGTTCAAGACGTTTTTTATGCAAGTCACCATCAGGGCCAAAACGTTGTTTTTGTAAATCTTTGGCTTGCTTTTCTTTATCTATGATCTCGTTTTCCTTTTGCTTCTTGATGTCTTCCGGCATCAAAACAGCTTCGGCCTGATAATCCTTATACAGTTTATCAATTTCGGCAAATTTAGCCTCAATTTCCTTCTGCCACTGCGATGCAAGGTCGTCCAGCATATCCTGGGCATCCGTATATTCAGGAATATTATTCAGGATATAATCAGTATCCACATAAGCATACTTCTGTGCAAAGCTTACGAATGCAAATGTCAGTAACAAACTTAGAGTCAGGAATATTCTTTTCATTTTATGATCCTCCTTAAAAAATTAAATAATTGCTTTATAAAGAACAAGCAAATAATTTGCCAATATAATCAATCCCCCATAAAAATTAATCAATCGATTGATTAATAGAAAAATGGAATTGTGAACCATTTGCCGAGGGAACACCGGGAATCTTATCAAATCCATAGCCCCAATCCAGTCCCAGCAGGCCGAACATAGGCAGAAAAACTCTTATCCCCACCCCCGCTGAACGGTAAATAGAGAAGGGATTAAATTCTGAAAAGCCCAGCCATGAATTTCCGCCTTCTACAAAAGCCAATGCAAAAATGGTAGCACTGGGATTCAGCGACAAGGGATACCTTAATTCCATGGTATATTTTGAATATATGGTGCCCCCGAGTATATTTCCTCCGTATTGTTGTTTTGTCTTATAGAATTCCGGGGTAATGGATTCATTTTCGTATCCTCTCATGCCTATGATCTCCCTGCCATCCAGATTATTATAACCTGAAAGGCCGTCTCCCCCTAAATAGAACCTGTTGAATGGAGTGACTCCGATTTCGGAATTATACATCCCAAGAAAACCAAATTTTGCCCTTGTCATGAGTACTAATTTGTCAAAAACTTCCGTATAGAAGGTTGCATTAAATTTCCATTTATGGTATTCTATCCATTTATATTTATTATTATCACTCATGGTGCTGTAATCTTTATTGGAAAATAAAGAATAAGGCGGGGTAAGTTCCAGAGAAACCAAAACGTCCGAACCATAGCGCGGATAAATAGGCTGACTGACAGAGCTCCTTTCTAACTGAATGTTGTATGAAAAATTATTATAAGCGCCTGTTCCGGTTCCAAATGAGAATATTTGTGAATACTGATGCAGATCATAACGCTGTAAGGTAATGCCCTGGTAAAGATTGAAAAAGTCGTCAGGCCAGGTAAGCCTTTTACTAAGTCCGACAGTAAGTCCGTTAATCACGAATGATTGCCTGTTGGGATCCGTCCTGGGCAGTTTATTTGAGTAAAGCGAGTGCCAGTAAGTTACACTAAGTGCATTAGGCTTCTTTCCACCCAGCCAGGGTTCGGTGAAGGAGGCACTGTAGCTGAGGTAACCTTTCCCATAGGACTGCACCCTCAGGCTTAGTTTTTGTCCGTCACCAGTGGGGACCGGTTTCCAGGTATCCCAGTTAAAGAAATTCCGGAGTGAAAAATTGTTGAATGAAAGTCCCAGGGTTCCAATGATACTACCATAACCCCAGCCTCCGCTCAATTCGATCTGGTCAGCGGATGTTTCCTCTACAGAATATGAGATGTCAACGGTTCCATCATCCGCATTGGGAACTACATCAGGCACGATCTTCTCCGGGTCAAAATATTTCAGCTGGGCCAATTCCCTTGTTGTACGGATAATTTTCGAACGATTAAAGAGTTCGCCCGGCAAGGTCCTGATTTCACGAATAATGACATGATCGGTTGTTTTGGTATTTCCGGAAACGGTAACCCTTTTGATATGAGCCTGCTGACCTTCATGCATCCTGATTTCTATATCTATTGAATCATTCTCAACCCGCACTTCAACCGGTATAGCCTGGAAAAACAGATAACCGTCATCCAGGTAAAGAGAGCTGATGTCAGTTCCGTTCGGGTTAAACGAAAGGTTCCGGTCAAGGAGTTCCCGGTTATATATATCCCCTTTCTGCAATCCCAGGATCATATTAAGCTGATCAGCTGTATACTTGGTATTGCCAACCCATTTAATATTCCGGAAATAATATTTATTACCTTCCTCAATATTGAGGGTGATATTGATAGTATGGTCTTTATTCCGGGAGATGGAATCGCTTAGTATCTGTGCATCCCTGTATCCCTGTTCATTGTATTTCTTGATCAGATTGACTTTATCTTCCTCATATTTATCCTCAATATATTTGGATGCTTTGAATATCCTGATCTTAACATGCTTGTTAAGATGAGACTGTACATCATCTACTACAGCCTGGGGATTCACCCTTAAAATGTCCCTGATGCTTTTCCATATCATCACTTCGATGTTATCGAGTGGTGTAAACACGCCTTTTTCCTTGGTATCCTTCAAGGCATTTTTCACCTTCTGATCTGAAAAGAAGTGATTTCCGTGAGGATATATCTTGAGTATCCTGACCCTGCTGTTTTTATGTATGTTAAATAAAAGGACCACAGAGTTCACACGGGCTGTATCAGGTGTCTGAGTAATGTCAACCCGGGTATCCAGGAAACCTTTCTGGCGAAAATTTTCCTGAATGATGTGGGTTGTACTTTTCAGAAGACTTTCAGTCACCACATCTCCGCGTGTAATTTTAATCTTATCACGTATATTGTCGGCTTCGGTTTTATTAATTCCTTTAAAAGTAAATGAAGAAAGCCGGGGTCTTTCTTTTAGTTGAATTTCCAGGAATATCTTATCCCCCTGAATTTCAGTTGCTACTATGCTGACATTTTCAAACAGTCCCTGTTTCCACAATTTGTTAATCGCATTGGAAACCTGCTCACCCGGGATGCTGATCTTATCTCCCACACTAAGGCCGGAAAGCATGACCAGGACATTTTTGTCGAGGTATTGAACTCCGCTAACCGTAACACCTCCGATCTCGTATTCTGTCGGATGCAAGTAGTCGATATCTATATCATTCCCAAGATTTACCTGGGAATGCAGGTTCGGGGAAAACAGGAAAAAGATTAGAATTGCAAGTATGCTTCCTGATGCAGAATGTATTGCCTTAGGTTTGAGTGGTATGTGATGGCTGAAATTTATGATTTTCATTCTGATTCTTTCCCTTTTAATTGTTCACTGATTTTTCCAAATCTTCTTTCTCTGTGTTGAAAATCATAAATAGCTTCGTAAAGGTCTTCTTTTCGGAAATCGGGCCATAATTTATTGGTAAAATAAAGTTCTGAATATGCAATCTGCCATAGCAGGAAGTTACTAATACGGTATTCCCCACTTGTCCGGATAAGCAATTCGGGATCGGGCAAGGGATAAGAAGGAAGTTTAGATATGAAGTATTTCTCATCTATATCATCTGAAGAAATCAAATTATCTGCTACATCTCTGGCAATTCTGCGGGTAGTTTCGATAATTTCCCAACGGGAACTGTAGCTGAGGGCAAGGGTCAATATCATACGGTCATTCGCAGATGTATCATCTATGGCCTTTAAAAGCTGTTTCCTTGTACTTTCGGGCATGATACCAAGGTTTCCGATGGCGTTCAGCTTTATATTATTCTTATTCAGTGTCTTGACTTCTTTATTAATAGTTTGCAAAAGAAGTCTCATCAAAGCATCTACTTCCAGTTTGGGGCGATTCCAGTTTTCAGTGGAGAAAGCATAGAGGGTAAGAAATTCTATTCCCAATTCAGCAGCAGCTTCAGCAGTCTCCCTGACGGAACTTACGGCGCTTTTATGCCCAAAGGTCCTGGGTTTATTGCGCTGTTTAGCCCAACGGCCATTTCCATCCATAATAATGGCAATGTGGCGGGGCAGGCTGCTCAAGTCTATTTTTTCCTTCAAACTCATCAAATAATCAGCTGAATGCCAATTGATAATTTATACAGGTGTCTATCATTAATATCGTCTCTGGTCAGGACATCTCCTGTTCCCAAACATATTGAATTTATAGCTCAGTGAAATACCAGTAAAGGCATACCAATCATTTGCTTTGGAATTACCTCTTTCCATATAGGGTTTGTGCAAACCGGTAGGATCCGAAAGATAATCTGCCGTATTAGCCGGGTTGATATTGTCACCATCCAGGTAATAAGTGGTGCTCACATCATCTATATAGTCTGTAAATGTTTTACGCAAACCCCATTCTACAGCCAGTCCGAAGCGACTGCTAAGGCTGTATTTGACCCCTAAACCGAAGGGTATGCAGTAATTGAACAAATTGTATTTCTTTCTTCCGTCAAAACCTACATTCTGTCCTTCGGTTCCCAGGTCCCTTAGGTTCACTCCATCAGCGGTGGGATTGAAAAAAAAGACGCCGACGCCTCCGAAAATATAGGGCGAAATGGTGTTTTTCCTGGTCCCAATAAAATAATCGAAGAAATTAAACTCAACCATGGCAGATAAGTCGGTGATTTTGGATTTAAAGCTAAGTCCTCTTTGCGGGTTGGCATTACTAAGGGCATCATTGCCTGCAACTTCTCCCCGGTAAGCATCGATTTTAAATGCCCAGCGTGAATTATAATTATACCTGATGAAAAGTCCGTAGGCAGGTTTCATCATTCCAAAATGCCTGGAAGGATTCAGGTCTCCCAGGTAATAGGAGCCCCCACCAAATATACCTATTTCCTGCGTCTGCGAGAAAGCAGGGCTTACAAGGCAAACCATTAGTATGATCTGAAATATTTTTTTCATAGTCTTACCGGCGGCAAAATTATCAAAATTTATCAATTCAGGAACAAAAGCTTGTGATCAATTCCGGAAGTCTAGTCCCCATTTGAGTTTTTCCCTGATGGTGCTAAAAAAATCACGACCTTCCATCTGAATAATATTGATTTTGAAAGCGGCCCTTTCCACAATCAGCTCAATATTCGGATGAACGATCGCCCTCCGGGAATCAAGGCTGACAAAATATTCATCATCCCTTCCGTCAATAATGATACGGATCTTCGACTTGTCAGGTATAACGAAGGGTCTAACCGTTAAATTGTGTGGAGCTATCGGGGTTATTACAAAATTTTCAGAACCGGGCGTCAGTATAGGTCCGCCACAGCTCAATGAATATGCGGTCGAACCGGTTGGTGTTGCCACGATCAGACCATCGGCCCAGTAAGTATTCAGAAATATATCGTCGACGTAGACATGTAAAACGATCAGCGAAGTCGAATCCTTACGTGTAATGGTCAGGTCATTGAGGGCATAATTCAACTCACCAAAAATTTCAGATGGCCTTTCAATTCTTATAAGCGTGCGCGAATCAAGGCGATAATCCTTTCGAATTACCGTTTCAATCGAAGCATAGATCTCATCTTTGGAAATACTTGAAAGGAAACCCAGGCGACCTATGTTTATCCCCATGATCGGAATCCCCGAATCCCGCACGAATGTCATGGCATCCAGCATAGTACCATCCCCACCGATCGAAAACATGGCCTCCACTTTCTTGTATATATCCTCATAATTCTCGAATACTTCAAAAGTGGAATTGAATTCCAGGTGGATACGGGTCATTTCAAACAGAGGCTTGTACAAATAGAGTTTACATTTCTCCAAAGTCAGCTTATCGATGACCCTCTGTACATATTTTATATTTTCAGGGGATACACCTCTACCAAAAAGGGCAATATTCATTATTGGTTGTTTAGGAAAAACAATGTTACAAAATTACCGAAATAACAATCAGTTGTTTAACATTTTTTAAGGAAAGAGATCAGATAGGGGCTGTGAAAGAAATAATGAAATTTCCTTCATTCATCCGGTTAATTGAATATTCAAACCGAAAAACTATATCATAATAGGTAACAAAGTCCAAACCGGCCCCATAACCTATGAGGAGTTCATTCTGTAATGTATTACCGGCCCCTGCCACCGGATATCTGTTTTCAACATATCCCATGTCCATGAACAAATTGAGATAGAAAGCATAATATATCTTGCTGAATTTTTCAGTTTTTATAAAAGATATATTAGACACCCTCCTGGGCAGCAAGGCATATTTCAGATTTGTTTTCAGAAGCCCCATATTCTGACCATCAATAATATAATACTCATAGGAACGCACGACATCCCCGCTATATCCTAGTGCCTGGTTCATAAAATAGGGTTGTTCTTGTTGATTGGAAAACTTTGAATTCAATCCGACCGCACAATACAAGCGCGGCATAAACTGCCAGAATTTCCTAAAAGTGGTCACGACATTAAAATTGTTAATGTTTTCTTTCTGACCAATCCCTAATCCATTCCAGTACACATCGAAGTTAAAAAAATAGCCGGTCAGGGGATAAGGTATATAGTCCCTGTAATCACTCCTGTATCTATAATGCAAAGTAAAGTACCCCAGGCGTTTCTGACCATCAATTGAATAGGCAGGATTTTTTATAAGGAGACTATCTGAAAATGTATTCCGGTCATATCGAATTTCAAAAATATGGGTATTATAAATGCTTCTCCGATAAAGGAACTGCAAGTACGCATATTCATCACTTCTCGAATATCCTTTACTCTCCTTGTAATACAAAGGCTTATTATCCCTGGTGATATAGGCTACTTCATGATTTCGAGCAAAACCACCGCCAGCCCCTATTCCGATAGTCTGTGAACGATTGATGTAAGGGGCCTGGTAGCCCAATTCAATCAGTTCATCATAACCCCATTTAAATCGGGTTAGGAGTTCCTGTCGTCTTCCCATGAAATTTTTCCAGTCAATGTAAAATCCATAACTCAGTCGTCTGAAATCCTTGTCTTCCCACCATACATTGAAATTCCTGTCCGACACCTCAAGTAAGGGGACTGGCCAGATATACCATCTTTCAATCACACTCACCTTTATAGCATAAGTATTTTTGTCTCCTTCAAGAGGTATTAAATTGATATTCACAAAATTAAAAAGGGATGTGTTCATCAGATTTTCCCTGCTTTTTGACAGTAGTGTGTCCAGTAAAGCCGATTCAACTTTTTCTCCTTCGCTAACCAACATTTCTCTCAATATAATCTTCCTCAGTGTGGTTTTGTTTCCGCTTATAATTATTGTATCGATAATGACTGGCTTAGTCCCTGCTATAACTACTTCCTTCCCTCCAGGTCCCAGATCCTGGGCCGATAGTATGTGCCAGTCTGCAAGAAAAAGAATTATCAGAAGAAAAAGAAGCAAAATTCTCCTACCGTAAAGGCTATTGGCGGAGAGAGGGCAGGTGGGCTGAAGGCGGCTCTGCTGAAATTCAGACATTCAGGTAATTCATTAAGGCGTCATATCTTTCCTTAAGATCATCCAGGTCATCCTTTTCCGAAAAAGTTGCCTTAATGGTATAATTATACCGCGTAAATGTCTGTAAAATAGCCATAATATCTATTTTATTGATCTTGATAGTCACATCAATCTGCGTAGAATCGGGGTATGAAGTTAGAAATAAATTCAAGATACGGGCATCATTGGATTCCACAATCTGGGAAATTTCTCCCAGGGAATAATTATTCTCACTCATTTCCAGGATAATGATACCTCCGGGATTCAATATGGACGACTGGCTCGAATAAATTTCTATGAGTTTCGAAAGGCTTATAATGCCCAGATAATTATTTTTTTCATCTACAACCGGCAGTAAAGTCAGTTTCATTTCCGTGAACATCTTGAAGATGTCGAAAATATGCTGGTATTCGGTAGCAAAGGCATTATGAAGCGAAAGCTGTACATCTCCGATGGGGTCATCCTCTTTATGATGATTGATAAGATCAAATTCAGATATCAGACCTAAAAGCTCTCTTTCGTTAACCACCGGCATGTGATGGACCCGGTTATCCTCCATAGCGTTCAGGGCAAAGGCGCAGGTATCAGATGTTTTTAAAGGAAGTATTTCGCTGCTCTGCAATTCTTTCGCAATCATAATGGTCACTTTTAGTAAGGGCCCCTAATCACGGATCCCGTCATTCCAATCTTTATCATTCAGGATACTAAGGTAATTATAATATCTTGAAGGATGAATAAGTCCTTCTTCAAGGGCTTTTTTCACGGCACAACCCGGTTCATGGGTATGGGTACAGTTATGATAGCGACAATCATGCATATATCGCCTCATCTCCGGAAAACGTTCACCCACTTCCGACTTTTCAAAATTTATCAGTCCGAATTCCTTTATCCCGGGTGTATCTATAACAAATCCACCGAATGAGAGTTCATGCATCTCTGCAAAAGTGGTGGCATGCTGACCCTTCAGGTGTGCCCTTGAAATTTCTTTGGTTTTGATGTTCAGGCCGGGTTCAAGGCGGTTTATGAGAGAAGATTTTCCCACTCCTGAATGTCCTGCCATCAGGCTCACTTTATTTTTCAGTAGTTCCTCAATCTCCTGCATTCCACTGCCATTGTAAGCGGAGGCTGTCAGGACCCCGTATCCGGCTCCCTTGTATATATCCATCATTTCCTGCAATTCTTCCATCATTTCATTTTCAAAAAGATCCAGTTTGTTAAAGACAATAAATGCCTGGATATGATAAGCTTCAGAGGTTACCAGAAAGCGGTCGATAAAACCGGTAGAGGTACGGGGGAGGGCCAGGGTTGCAATCAATATAAGCTGATCAATATTGGCGGCAAGAATATGGGATTGCCTGGATAATTTGGTGGATTTGCGGATGATGTAATTATTCCTTTCCCGGATAGTGTTTATTATGCCGATCTCTTCATCAGCCTGCAATTCATAATCAACGATATCCCCAACTGCCAATGGATTGGTAGAGGTAATCCCGCGGATCCTGAAATTGCCTTTTAATTTACATTCGGTCTTTTGGCCGTCCTCACCGGCAACTGTACACCAACTTCCGGTCGACCTGATAACTCTTCCCTTCAATTGCTTATCCTTTCTTATCAGAAAAATTTATAATGCTTTCGGATATCTTTCTTAATATCCCAGGTACATTTTAAACCATCTTGAAATATAACGAAATCGCCGGCCTTCACAGTATAGGTACCTTCATTCGTTTCCACACTGACCTCCCCCTCCAGTATCAGGCATTGTTCCTCACCGTCATATTCCCAGTCGAAGCGGGACTTTTCCTTTTCCCATATAGGCCATGACAAGATTCCCATGTTCCTGATTTCTTCATCATTGAGTTTTCGAATAATGACTTTTGACATAATGTCCGAATTTTATAATTAGAAAGATAATTACGGTTAAAACAGCCTCTGGTTTCGGGATTATTCGGTCTTACAATCTCACAGGCCAACCCGATAAGTTGTTCAGCCAATAATACTAATTTCAACATTCATAAAATTAAAGTTTTACAAATAAATTGGTAAAATTACAAACAAATGTTATTTTTGACCTATCCTATCCCTAAAGCCCATGGAAATAATCAAGTACTTTTTTTTCACTATTCCGCTTTTAATAGCCTTATTAATCCTTTTATATCTCAAATATAAATTCAGGGAATGGTCATTTGGTCTGCTATACAGGGCCTTTGCCTGGGGCCTGGTGAGCATCATTCCCGTTATACTTATTCAATATCTGGCAGTCAATTATGACCTTGACCATTTGAATAACCTGAGGCGGATTATTTTTTACTCCCTGGTGATCATGGCTTTCTTTTCCGAAATCAGCAAATTTTTCTTTCTCAAAGTATTCATTTATCCCGACAAACGATTCCAGACCCCGGTGGATGGTATCATATTCTCCGTCATGATTGCTATGGGATTTGCCACTGCCAACAACCTGCTTTATTATGTGAATATACCGGAACTTACTACGAATTCACTGAACATTGTTTCAGCCGGGCCGGCGAATGTGATCTTTGGAGTCCTGATGGGCTTTTTTCTCGGACTGGGCAAATTACGGCAGATCCGTTTTATCGATTCTATGACTGGCATTTCTGCCGCTGTCTTTTTTCATGGACTCTATGATTTTTGCCTGCTGACGAAAGATTATAAATTGCTGACTGCCTTTTTCATTGGTTCCGGCATTATTATCATCTCACTCTGTATAGTATCAATCCGTATTAACAGCGATGCGAGGACCCTCGAAGGGAAATTTTAATTATTTACCCTGTATTGCTTACCCGGAAGACTTCTGACCAGGCCTTCAAATTCCAGCTTTAAGAGCAGAGAGGCAACTTTACTTGCGGTGAAGCCCGTTTCGAGGTAGATATCATCTATAAAAGCCTCACCTCTTTCCTTCAGTAATTCCATGATTTTTGTTTCTTCAGGACTTAAATTGATAAATAATTTAGGCTGAATATTTGCAAGGATTTTCGTTTCATCCCAGTTCATCAGAAAACGAATATCAGCAGCTGATCTCACCAGCGAGGCCTTATTTGAAAAGATCAGGTAATTACAACCACTCGACCGGGGATCATTGGTCCTTCCGGGAATAGCAAACACATCGCGATTATATGAATTTGCTATTTCAGCTGTTATAAGCGCCCCGCCTTTTTCAGCAGATTCGATGACGAGGGTTGCATCTGCGAGTCCTGCAATAATACGGTTCCTCCTGGGAAAGAATTCCTTATTCAGGCGGGTTTCGCTTGGAAATTCGGTAATCAGTCCTCCATTAACTGTCATTTTTTCAGCAAGCGTACGGTTCAAATTTGGATAAATTATGTCGAGTCCGTGTGCCAGCACACCAAGCGTAGTAAGGCCGGATTGCAAGGCTGAACGATGAGCTATGGTGTCTATCCCATAAGCAAGTCCGCTGACAATAAGCACCTGCAGTTCAGCCAGGCCCTGGACAATAGCCTCTGAAATTTGGATGCCATATTCGCTCGGCCTGCGTGTACCCACAACACTTAGAATGCGCGGACAGTTCAAATTGGCTTCTCCTTTAAAATAGAGCATCATGGGGCTGTCTTCGCAATGTTTAAGTCTTTCAGGATAGGCTTTATCAAGGTAAAATAAGGGTCTGATATTGTTTTTCCCGATAAAAACGATTTCCTTTTCAGCCTTCTGAAATAATTCCTTATTCTGCAAAGCATTTGCAATAATCTTACCTACACCCGGGATTTTCATAAGGAGATGCTTTTTTTCCCGGAATACTTTTTCCACCCCGCCACAATAAGATACAAGCTTCTTCCCCTGCCGGTCACCTATACCCGGAACAAGGGTCAGGGCAAGCTGGTAAAGCAAAGCACTCGACAACTTAGGGTCCATATTTAATTTTAATATTAATATCTTTGGGAAGACATTTATACCTGTTTGGATCCAAAAAAAGTTCATATTCTGGTCAGCCCGTTGGATTGGGGCATCGGACATGCATCCCGATGTGTTCAGCTTATCAGGAAGCTAAGGGAGAGAGGAATCCGCCTGAGCATAGGCGGGAGCGGCCGGAGCCTCCTGTTTCTCAGACAGGCATTTAATGAGCTCCCTTTTATAGAATTGCCGCCTTACAATATCAAATACCCGGGAAATTCGAATATGACCGGCAAAATGCTCTTGTCGGCTCCCGGTATTTTGACAGCCATAAGGAAAGAACATCGTTTTTTAGAACATCTGATTGATGAGAAAAAAATAGACGCGGTCATATCGGATAACCGCTTCGGTCTTTGGTCAAAGAGAATACCTTCTGTATATATCACGCATCAGCTTATGATCAAAGCACCTGAAAAATATAAATTTACTGAAAGCTTGCTGCATAAAATACACCGGCAGGTAATACGGCAATATGATGAATGCTGGGTCCCTGATTTGGAAGGCCCGCTAAACCTTTCAGGAGATCTTTCTCATCTGTACCCCATATCAGATAATATAAAATTCATCGGGCCACTTTCACGATTTTCAGACAGAGGGCCCATTGACAGAAATCTTGCATCAGATCGAATAGAATTAGTGGCCTTGATATCCGGCCCGGAACCTCAGAGAAGCATCCTGGAAAAAATTCTGACCTACAATATTCAAAAATGGCCTGTCAGTAAGGCAATCATACTGCAGGGCAAGCCTGATGAATCAGGGAAGAAAATGTACGAAACAACTAAATTGTCGGTTTATAATCATCTTCCTGATGAAGAGCTCAGGGATATCCTGCTCAGGGCTGAAAGGATTATATGCCGGGCAGGTTATTCCACTATCATGGATTTGGTCAGTCTTGGGAAAAACGCCCTGTTGGTTCCCACTCCCGGTCAGACAGAACAGGAATATCTCGCCCTTTATCATTCTGAAAAGGGGCAATTCAGTTCCTGTAAACAAGATGAAATCGGGAATCTTGATTTCGGGCATGCTTTCAATGAAAATAGTCAAACAAAAATCTTTTCAAATCCCGGCCATTTGCTGGATCAGCGAATCGATGATCTGCTGGCCCGGATCCGAGTTTAATGGAGCTTATGCTAAGCTGAATAATTTACTAATTTTGCAGCCTCATAAATTAAAATAAATCATTCCTTAAAAATCAAAAATGGAACATCCGCAATTAGCTTTTATAACCTGGGATGTAAATCCCGAGATTTTCCATTACGGTTCCTTTGCCATCAGGTGGTACGGATTATTGTTTGCCACTGGTTTCGCCATAGGTTATTATATAATGTTGAAATTCTTTAAAAAGGAAAAGGTAGATGTCAAATTATTGGACAAACTAACTACCTATATGGTAATTGCAACCATAGTCGGGGCAAGACTGGGGCACTGCCTTTTTTATGAGCCTTCGTATTACCTGCAGCACCCTCTGGAGATCCTGGAAGTATGGAAGGGAGGTTTAGCCAGTCATGGGGCTGCCCTGGGAATTTTAATAGCTTTGTATATATTTCACCGGAAAACCAAACTATCCTATTGGTGGGTACTTGACCGGATTGCTGTAGTAACAGCCCTTGCAGGCTTCTTTATCAGGATGGGGAACCTGATGAATTCAGAAATTTACGGGAAAGTCACCAGTCTGCCCTGGGGTTTTTATTTTGTACGGGCTTCGGAACATGCCGATTCGCTTCAGCCCCGCCACCCTACTGAGATTTATGAAGCCCTGGCTTATCTTGCCATATTCATCTTCCTTTTATATTATTATTACCACAAGAACGGCAAACCCGCTCCGGCTTTGCTGATTAGTTTTTTCCTTGTATTTGTATTTACTGCCCGTTTTATCATAGAATTCCTGAAAGTACCCCAGGTAGGTTTCGAAAGGGGAATGGCTTTGGATCTTGGGCAATGGCTGAGTATTCCTTTCATCCTCGCAGGCCTTGCAGGTATTTACTTCATCACAAAAAAACAGGCCCGGCTCACAAAAAAGAATTGAGATGAAATGAACTACCCCACAGCAAGCAGCGGGGTATCTTAAAGAAATATCCCTTATTCGTCTCCAGAGATGCGGCAATTAGTACCATACGATCCCGAATAAGACTTCGTCTTATCGGGAACAATTCGACTAAAGAATTTTTCTTCGCTTCGCTTGAAAAATTTGAGTCTCATTGATAAAAAAACCCTGCCAATATGCGGCAGGGTTTTCATTTCTATATTTTATTCTTTATAATTAATCAACTGATTTCAATGAAATCAGGGATTTATCGAATAGGTATTCACTATTTCATCCGCGCGTTTTGCTATATCTTCCTGACCGTAGGTGCGACTCAACTGACCCATGTGATTGATGATATACAAGGCTCTTTGCTCATCCTGTTTATAATATACCTGTGAAAGATCAGGCCTGAGGGAGAAATAATATCTCAGGTCATCCGCATAAATATCAATCAGGCGATTGGTCAACAGGTTAGCTTTTACAGTGGCATTCGCCTCATAGTACAGTTCGGCGAAGGGCATCATCATCATATCATAAGTAATTTTATTGTCGGGGAAATAGTATTGGCAGGTATCCATTAACTGCACGGCTTTAATTGTGTCACCCTCCTGCAAGAAAGTTTGGGCCGCTCTCAGGTAATTCTGCTTCGGAAGTCTGGTATTACGATAGCTCTCGCGGTCAACAGTGACTTTCGGATCATTCAGGTTTCCCCAGTCGGTATGAATGAACAAATCATAAGTTTTTTGCGGATCAACTCCCCCGACGCCCTTATAATAATTTTTCGCCTTGACCGGCATAAATTTGTAAACCATGCCCTGCTGGTGAAAGTACTGGTCTACATCCAGGAAGCCTGAAAGGCTGGAAGGATTGGCAGTATAAAGGGCCCTTGACCAGTCGTTGGTAGCCAGGAAATCCAGGACAAGAAGATCATTTTTATAGAGGGTCTTCTGCGAGATAGTCCAATCAATATAAGGGACTATCTGGTCGGCCAGTTCCACGGGGACTATCCCGTTCTCAACGCATTTGGCCGAGTCAACAGTGAGCCTGATTTTCCTGGTTGGAAAATAGTTTATACTCTGATCGGGGCGAATCTGGTACATGGTCCTCGGATCATCGCTGGCAACAAAATTGATCAGGTCCTTCAACTCTGTATATTCTCCTTCAAGAGAAGGGTGTTGAATTATTGGAATATAATTGTTTACGCCATTTTCATATTGATCATAGGATAAAGTCAATGGCAATGGATCGGAATCATAAACTTTATTGAACATTTGCTGTGCATACCAGTAGCCGGAAGCCAGCATATGGTTCAGTACCCTGACATCGGTATGGTAGCCTTCCACCTCCTGTGCATACCACAAAGGGAATGTGTCATTATCCCCATAAGTTATAAGGACTGAATTTTTATCACAGCCTTTCAGATAATTAAAGGCAAAGTCCCTGGTCGCGTACTTTCCTGCCCGGTTATGGTCGTCCCACCCCTGTTGCCCCATGATACCCGGAACCAGACCAAATGTCAAAATTGTAACTCCCACCGCAATTGCGGCATCTTTGTTATGAATATATTTTCTGAGAGATTCAAAGATAGCCAATACACCCAGGCCAATCCATATTGCAAATGCATAGAAAGAACCGGCATAGGCATAATCCCTTTCCCTGGGTTGCATTGGATATTGGTTAAGATAAATTACAATGGCGAGACCCGTCATCAAAAATAGCAGAGTCACAACCCAGGTGTCCCTTTTACTTGAATTCAACTGGAAAAAGAATCCTATGAGTCCCAGTAATAATGGCAGGAAATAAAATTTATTATGAGCCGGGTTTTTAGCGCTGATGGGTAAATCTGATTGGTCCCCCAGCCTGATCTTATCTATAAAATTGATTCCGCTGATCCAGTTACCGTCCTCAATTTCTCCCTGGCTTTCAATATTATTCTGTCTGCCGACAAAATTCCACATAAAATATCTCAGGTACATAAAACCGACCTGATAGGAAAAGAAAAAGCGGAGGTTTTCCCCGAAAGTCGGACAATAGCGGGTTTCGGTAGAACCATCCGGTTTGGTAACGGTAATGGGTTTTCCGGTAATATGACCATATTCCTTATAATATTGGATGTGAGAAGATTTCTGGTTGCTCCACATCCTGGGAAATATAGTTTCGAAACGTGAATCATAAACTGCTTCAGTTTCTTTCTTGTCATCCGTAATGACATATTTTCCTTTTTTTGTATCTTTCACATAAACAGGAGTTCCGTCTTCATAACCTACAACCGGGGCATTATAATAGGGTCCGTAAAAAATCGGATAGGTTCCGTACTGTTCCCGGTTCAGGTACGACAGAAGGGAGATAGCATCCTGGGGATCATTCTCATTGATTGGGGTATTTGCATTGGCACGGATAATCAGCATGAAAAAAGAGGAGTAGCCAATGAGCAGGAAAATCAGCCCCAGGATTACAGCATTCAACACAGGTTTATGTTTTCTGACAGTATATCGATGTGCCCAGAAGATTCCACCAAGCAGAAGTATAAAGTAAATAATGGTTCCGGAATTGAACGGCAAGCCAATCGTATTCACAAAGAAAAGTTCGAAGATCCCGGCAAGATTGACAATTTCAGGAATAATCACATACATTACTATTGCAAGTATCACGATCGATAGTATGCCCACCAGAAAAAATCCATTACGGGTAACTTTGTATTTCCGGAAGTAATATATATAGGTAATGGCTGGAATAGAGAGCAGGCTTAGCAGATGCACTCCTATCGAAACCCCTATTATAAATGTGATGAAAATAATCCATCGCAATGAATGTTTCTCATCAGCAACGCTGTCCCATTTTAAGATAGCCCAGAAGGTGACGGCTGTAAACAGGGATGACATTGCATAAACTTCCCCCTCAACGGCTGAAAACCAGAATGAATCCGAAAATGTATAAGCCATGGCTCCAACTATACCGCTGCCAAAAATTGCCAGCATTTTGCCCCTGCTTATCTCGCCTGTACGTTGCACTATTTTTTTTGCAAACATAGTGATGGTCCAGAACAGGAACATGATGGTCAAACCGCTGGAAATGGCCGACATGGAATTGATCATCCTGGCCACATTTTGAGTATCACCCAGTGCTAAAAGTGAAAAAAACCGTCCGATAAGCTGGAATGTTGGTGCGCCGGGGGGATGACCTACCTGTAATTTAAAGGCAGTTGCGATATACTCCCCGCAATCCCACCAGCTCGCAGTTGGCTCCAGTGTGAGCAGGTAGACACTGGTAGCCACGATAAAAATGGCCCATCCAAGTATGTTATTCCACTTTTTATACTCTTTCATCAGATTATATTTGATTAATTGGTCGGCTAAATTATAAATTTTTATGACCAAACGATGTTCATGTTATTAAAGATTTGCTTGTTTTTTCCTTATCGGACTGGTAATTGCGGCGATTTACCCGGAATCTAAAATACTACAAAATAATTAATCATGCCGGTTTTTTTATTTCAATAAAAAATGTCTATTTTTGCAATCCCTTTTGGGGAATCAAAGTTTGTCCGATGGTGTAATTGGCAACACGTCTGATTTTGGTTCAGAAGAGTCCAGGTTCGAGCCCTGGTCGGACAACTAAAATAAAAGAATAAAGGAGAGGGGACATTGGTCCCCTATTTTGTTGTATTTAAGTTATGATTCAATTAAAAGAGATAGAGAGACTGGTAGCTGAGCATCTGCAAGGCACTACACAATACCTGGTGGAAGCCATAATTAAGCCCGGGAATAAGATCCTTGTGTACATTGATGGTGACAAGGGTGTTACGATTGACGATTGTGTGAGCCTTTCAAGGTTTATTGAATCAAGCTTTGACCGGGAAGAAGAAGATTTTGAGCTGAATGTTTCCTCTCCCGGGATTGATCAGCCCCTTAAATTTCGCAGGCAATATGTTAAAAACGTGGGCCGGTCACTTAATATGAAACTCACGGAAGGAAGAACTCTAACGGGCAAGCTGGAAGAAGTAAATGAAGATAATATCAAAATACTTCCTGATCCGGTGAAAAAGAATAAAAAAGTAGTCGTCGAGAGTATTTTCATCCGTTTTGATGAAATCCTTGAAACAAAAGTTATAATCTCATTTAAATAATAATATTAATCATACAAATATAAAACGATGGATCACATTAATTTAGTTGAAACCTTTTCGGAATTTAAAGAATTCAAGAATATTGACCGGGAAACCATGATGCGTATCCTGGAAGATGTTTTCAGGCATATGCTGGCCAGGAAATATGGTTCGGATGAAAATTTCGATATCATCGTGAATATTGACAAGGGAGACCTTGAGATCTGGCGTAACAGGGAAATCGTTGAAGATGGGGCTATAGAGGATGAAAATACCCAGATTGCATTTTCGGATGCCATCAAGATTGAACCCGATTTTGAAGTGGGTGAAGAAGTATCAGAAGAACTTAAACTGGCCGATTTCGGCAGAAGGGAAATACTGACCATCAGGCAGAACCTCATGTCGAAGATACAGGAATATGAAAAAGATAATGTTTACAAAAAGTATAAAGAAAAGGTAGGTGAGATCATCACCGGCGAAGTATACCAGGTCTGGAAAAAGGAGATTCTTGTGCTGGATGATGAAGGCATTGAACTTACCCTTCCCAAATCCGAACAAATCCCTTCCGACTTTTACCGTAAAGGGGATACAATCCGGGCGGTCGTATCAAGGGTTGAAATGAGGAACAGTACTCCCCAGATCATATTGTCCAGGACCTCCCCAGTCTTCCTTGAAAGGCTATTTGAATCAGAAGTTCCCGAAGTATACGACGGGCTGATTACTATCCGGAAAATTGTGAGGGTTCCTGGAGAAAGGGCCAAAATCGCGGTGGAATCATATGATGACCGTATTGATCCTGTCGGAGCCTGTGTAGGTATGAAAGGTTCACGCATCCATGGTATAGTAAGGGAACTGAAAAATGAAAACATTGATGTAATCAATTTCACCAGCAATCCGACTTTGTTCATTCAAAGGGCCTTGAGTCCGGCAAAGATCAGTTCTATCCACCTTGACGACGCTAACAAAAAAGCCGAAGTATATATGAAACCCGACCAGGTTTCCCTGGCCATCGGGAAAGGAGGCTTTAATATCAAACTTGCCGGAAAGCTGACAGGTTATGAAATTGATGTATACAGGGATGCAGACATTGATTCGGAAGATGTCGACCTTCAGGAATTCTCCGATGAAATCGATCAATGGATCATCGACGAATTAAAGGCCATCGGTTGTGATACTGCCAAGAGTGTACTCGAACTTGAAGTAAAAGAATTAGTGAAAAGAACCGATCTGGAAGAAGAGACTATCAAGGAGGTTATTCGCATATTGAAGGCTGAGTTTGAATAAATGTACTATCTTTGCACAAATTTTTAAAACGCTATTAATACACAATTTCCTGGCATGAGCGAAACGCAGAAACCGACAAGATTAAAAAAAGCAGCCGCTGAACTCAACGTCGGTATTTCCACCATCGTGGAATTCCTTCATAAGAAAGGTATTGTGATCGAGGAAAACCCGAATACGAAAATCACTTCCGAGATTTACAATATACTGGTGAAGGAATATCAATCTGATATGCATGTCAAGGAAGAATCCAAAAAGATCGGCCTGTCGTTTGCAAAACATGAAACTGTAACAATTGATAATCAAACAGTCCCAACAGAAATTGAAGAAGCCGAACCTGAACAGCAAGAACTCTTTATAAAAGGATCGACGGTAAATTACCCGGAAGACCACCGTCCGGCCAAGGAGAAAAAGACAGAGAAAAAAGCAGAAAAGAAGGAAGAGAAGAAGGAAGAAGTTAAAGAAGAGTTTAAGGAAGAAATTAAACCGCAAGCTGAAAAAGTCAAAGCGGTACCTCCTGCAGAGGTAGAAAAACCGGAAGAAAAGCCCGAGACTCCTAAACCTGAAATTGTTTCTGAAACAAAAGAAGAGGAAAAAACTGAAGCCACTGAAACAACATCTGAAGAGCCGGTAGAAGAAGTTAAAGATGGTTCTTTAAAGGTTTTGGGCATGATAGATCTTGATTCACTTAACCTCAAGACCAAGCCAGGCCGTAAGAGCAAAGAAGAAAAAGCCAAGGAATCAGCCGCCAGGAAAAAAGGAAAAGAAAAACCTGCAGAAACAGAAACACCTGTCAAGCCCGTCGAAGAGCCGGTAGCTGAAACACCTGCCCCGAAAGAGGAAGAAAAACCTCCGGTGAAGGAAGAAAAAGTCCTGGAGAAAACACCTGAAATACCGGAGGAAAAGAAAGAAGAGCCTGAAGAAGAGAAGAAGACAGATAAACCCCTAAGGGCTTCCAACTTTTTACCCACCCGTTTCCAAAAACTGGATGGCCCCAAAATTCTGGATAAAATTGAATTACCGGTTGAACATAAAAGAGGTGAAAAGAAACCGGTGGCTTCTTCCAAAGATGAAAAGGTTCAGGTTAAAAAGAAGAAACGCAAACGAATTAAGAATGATAAATTCAAGACTGAAGAATTTGTCAAACAGGTAAAAGAAAATAAATTCAAAGGCAGGGCGAAAAAACGGGAAGCCGACAAACCTGAAGTTACGGAAGAAGAAATTCAGAAACAGATTAAGGAAACTCTTGCCAGGCTTGCCCCGACAGGAAAATCCAAGACCTCAAAATACCGTAAGCTAAAACGCGAAGCTGTTAGCCAGCATATAGAAGAGGAACGCCAGAAAGCTGAGGAAGATAAGAAGATACTGAAAGTTACAGAGTTTGTAACGGTCAATGAGATGGCTAATATGATGAACGTTCCGGTTATCAACGTGATCCAAACCTTCATGCAACTGGGTATGTTCGTATCGATCAACCAGAGGCTGGATGCGGAATCGCTTACACTTGTAGCTGAAGAATTTGGTTATAAGGTTGAATTCGTTAGCGTTGACGTGCAGGAAGCCATTGATTTTGCCCAGGAAGAAGATGAGGAAGAAGATTATGTAAATCGTGCTCCTATTGTTACTGTCATGGGACATGTTGACCACGGGAAAACCAAACTTCTGGATTATATCAGGAATGCCAATGTTGTCGCCGGTGAAGCCGGCGGTATTACACAGCATATCGGAGCTTATGAAGTTCAGCTGGAAAACGGCAAGAGGATCACCTTCCTCGACACTCCCGGTCATGAGGCTTTCACCGCCATGCGTGCCAGGGGAGCTAAAATAACCGACGTTGCCATCATCGTGATAGCGGCTGATGATAATGTGATGCCGCAGACTGTTGAAGCTATCAACCACGCACAGGCCGCAGGCGTGCCCCTCGTTTTTGCCATCAACAAAATCGATAAAGCCAATGCAAATCCTGAAAGGATCAAGGAACAACTTTCCAAGATGAATATCCTGGTTGAAGATTGGGGTGGAAACTTTCAGTCACAGGAAATTTCCGCCAAAGGCGGACTGAATGTAGATCAACTCCTGGAAAAAGTATTGCTTGAAGCCGAAATGCTTGAATTAAAGGCAAATCCGGATCATCTTGCACTTGGAACCGTTATCGAATCCTCGCTTGACAAAGGCCGGGGATATGTAGCCAAAGTACTGGTCCAGAACGGATCTCTGCATATTGGTGATATTGTACTGGCCGGAGCCCATCATGGAAAAGTCAAAGCCATGTATAACGAAAGGAACCAGAAAATTACCGAAGCCGGTCCTTCTGTACCGGTTCTTCTGCTGGGTCTGGACGGAGCCCCCCAGGCAGGTGACAAATTTAATGTTATGAAGGATGAGAGGGAAGCCAAAAATATCGCGAATAAGCGCTTACAACTTCAACGCGAACAAGGCATCCGTTCCCAGAAACATATTACTCTGGACGAAATCGGAAGGCGAATTGCCATCGGTGACTTCAAGGAATTGAACCTGATCGTGAAAGGTGACGTTGACGGAAGTGTGGAAGCCCTTTCAGACTCCCTCCTGAAACTTTCCAAAGATGAAGTCCAGGTGAACGTGATCCATAAATCAGTCGGACAGGTGACCGAATCGGATGTATTGCTGGCTTCTGCTTCCAACGCGATTATTATCGGATTCCAGGTCAGGCCTTCAGTAGGCGCCCGGAAACTGGCTGAAGCTGAACAGATTGACATACGGCTCTATTCAATTATATACCAGGCCATTGAAGAAATCAAGTCGGCTATCGAAGGCATGCTTTCTCCGCAATATGAAGAAAAGATCACCTGCAATATCGAAGTACGGGAAGTATTCAAGATCACAAAGGTTGGAACTATCGCCGGATGTTATGTCCTGGATGGGAAAGTTACCCGTAACACGAGGATCCGTATCATTCGCGACGGGATAGTCGTTCATACCGGTAAACTCGGCTCATTAAAACGCTTTAAGGATGATGTTAAAGAAGTAGTTGCAGGTTATGAATGCGGTCTCAACATTGAGAATTTCAATGATATCAAAGAAGGTGATATTATTGAAGGATACGAATCTGTCGAAATTAAAAGAAAATCCTGATAAAAGGGATTTTAACGGAAAAGGGTCTGCGAACGGTCAGGCCCGTATGAGATCCCGGAAATCTCCACTGCAGTTTGTTCCTCTATATATTTCACATAATCCATGAGCTGACCGGGTAATTCCTTACGGTCTTTCAATTTATCCAATGAGCATTTCCAGCCCGGGAATTCCTTGTAATCCGGTTTATAAGCTTCTGAATTCAAGTCGAACGGAAGATAATCTATTAACTCTGATTTAGTTTGGTAGGCTGTTCCTATCTTTAAAGTATCAAAAGTATCCAGCACATCTGTTTTCATCATAAAAAGCTGGTTCACTCCATTTATCATGATGGCATATTTAAGGGCTGGCATATCAAGCCATCCACACCTTCTGGGCCTGCCTGTAGTGGAGCCGAATTCGTGGCCGTTCAGTCTCATACTTTCCCCTTCTTTCCCGAAATCTTCCGTGGGGAAAGGGCCCTCTCCTACCCGGGTGCAGTAAGCTTTAAAAACCCCCATAACCTTGCCGATCTGCTGGGGAGCTATCCCCAGGCCGGTGATGGCCCCTCCAATCATAGTATTTGAGGAGGTTACATAAGGATAAGAGCCGAAATCGATATCCAGTAAGGTTCCCTGGGCTCCTTCAGCAAGGACTGACTTCCCTTCCGCCAGTTTCCGGTTAAGATAGATCTCACTGTCAACTGCTTTTAAGCTGCCAAGGGTTTCGATTGCACTTAGCCAGCGCTGTTCGTAATCGGAAAAGGGCAAGCCATCGATCAGATGATCGAAATATTTGAAATTGTGAAAGCGGATAAGCTCCATGTGCTGCGCCTTCAAACTCTCATACTTATCTTTAAAGCCAGAAGTTCCGATATCTCCGACACGGATGCCGTTACGTCCCATTTTATCCGTATAGGTAGGGCCTATCCCTTTCAGGGTTGAGCCAATTTTAGATTTTCCGCGGATAGTTTCATAGGTCGCGTCAAGCAGCCTGTGTGTAGGCAAAATCAAATGAGCCCTCCTGGAAACAAGTAAATTGGGCTTCACATCAATATTATTCTGTTCCAGGTTTTCAATCTCCTGAAGGATAATATAAGGATCGATAATGACCCCATTTCCGATCAGGTTGATCTTTTCAGGATTAAATATGCCTGAAGGGATGGTATGCAGTACAAATTTCTTATGTGCGAACTCTATAGTATGACCTGCATTCGGGCCACCCTGAAACCGGGCGATAATATCATAACGCGGGGTGAGTACGTCCACAATCTTTCCTTTACCTTCATCTCCCCATTGAAGGCCCAGTAATACATCAACTTTCATCTTTGGTATGGTCTGTTAATTTGCTGAAACCTCATTCTTTTCTTCAAGGCAATGCCCGTAAAAAGTCAGGGAATGGTGGGTAATCTTCACGCCCAGGCTGTCTTCCACATACTTTTCAATATCCTGAATCCGGGGATCAGAAAATTCCATCACATTTCCGGTTTCAATGCAAATGAAATGGTCGTGTTGCCTGAACTTGTATGATCTTTCGAATTGGGCACAGTTATTGCCAAACTGGTGTTTTGTTACCAGATTACAATCGAGCAGCAATTCAATAGTATTATAAAGAGTAGCCCTGCTGACCCTGTACTTATTGTTTTTCATCCGGATATAAAGAGTCTCTATATCGAAATGTCCGTCAGTGGCATAAATCTCTTTAAGTATTGTAAACCTTTCCGGAGTTTTTCGATGCCCTCTTTGTTCCAGATATTCAGTAAAAATTTTTTTAACCGCTTCAAAAGAATCGTTTGGTTCTTTTTCTTTCATCATAGCTATTTTTCAAAAACAGGCTAAAATTATAGAAAATTTTATTATAATTTGGTATAAATAAAAATAATTTTAAATGTTTATTGAAAAGAAAGAGTATGCATCTGAAAATTTAAAATATCTCAGCTAATTAAATCTGTCAAGCCGGTTGATCTTAACAATTTCCTTAATATTCTTAAGACTTTCCACCACTTTTTTTAAGGAATCGGTATCATGGACATAAAACAATATTTTGCCTTCGGTGGTTCCTTCACTGGTATCCAAATGAAAAGATCGGATATTCAGATTATAATTATCTGAAATGATCTCGGTGATCTTGCGGATCAGTCCTTTTTTATCGACTCCTTTTATACGGATACCGGTAAGGAAACCTATGGATTCCTTATTGTTCCATTTTGCCTTGATAATACGGTCGCCATAACGCGACATCATATTGATAGCCTCCGGACAATTGGTCCGGTGGATTTCGATAGCGCTTGAATTATTCAGAAATCCAATCACATCATCCCCTGGTATAGGACTGCAACATCTGGCAACTGTATAGCGGATATCATTTATATCATCGCCTAACAAAAGTGATTCGGGTTTGTTGCGCAACTTCTCCAGGATGGTTTCCGATAGATTTTTCGGTTCAGCGGGCTTGGTTTTAGTAAAGGGGCGACTGATATAACTGAACAAGTTTCTTCTTTCACCATCATGTTGAAAATCTTTGAATTCCTTCTGCCCTACCTCATCATTTGCAACAAGTTGGTAGAGGTCGTTCAGGCTGTTAATTTTCAGGAAGTGCTGAATTTTTTCAAGGTTCGCTTTATTATTTTGGATTTGAAGGTGACTGAGAAAGCCATTTAGTTTTTCCTTACCGATCGCGAGCATTTTTTTCCGTTCTTCTTTGATAGCTTGCTTAATTGAAGACCGGGCTTTTGCAGTGTGTATGAATTTCAGCCAATCTTCCCTCGGTTTTTGGGTGTCCGAGGTTATGATCTCGATCTGGTCCCCGTTTGACAGAAGGTGATTACGTGGTACCAGTGCATGATTGACTTTAGCGCCTATGCATGTATTCCCGATAGCGCTATGTATAGCATAGGCAAAATCCAGGGCAGTAGATCCGGCAGGAAGCCTGCGGGTGTCCCCCTTGGGAGTGAATACCAGAATCTCATCCGAGAACAGGTTCAATTTGAATTGACTCAGAAAATCAAGGGCATCTGAGTCGTCATCCTGGAAAATATCACGGATCTTATTCAGCCATTCATCCATACCTGATTCGGAATCCATTTGATCTTTGTACTTCCAATGCGCAGCATAACCCTTTTCCGCAATCTCGTCCATACGTTTTGTCCTGATCTGTACCTCAACCCATTTCCCGGTATGGCTCATCACTGTGGTATGAAGTGCTTCATAACCATTCGATTTGGGGATTGAAAGCCAGTCTCTTAAACGGTCCTGGTTAGGCCGGTAGTAGTCGGTAATAATAGAATACACCCTCCAGCACTCTGCCTTCTCCATTTCAGGCAATACATCTATAATAATCCGTATTGCAAATAAATCGTATACTTCCTCAAAGGGAATTTCCTTGGTCTTCATCTTTTCCCAGATCCCGAAAATATTTTTTTCCCTGGCCTGTATCTGATATTTGATTCCTTTAGCGCTCAGATCACGTTTAATAGGATAGATGAATTTATTGATGAAGCGGTTACGGCTGATTTTAGATTCAGCGAGTTTTTGCTGGATGGATATATAGATATCAGGCTCGGTATACTTCAGTGCCAGGTCCTCAAGCTCACTTTTAATAGAGAAGAGTCCCAGGCGATGGGCAAGCGGTGCAAAAAGGTAAAGCGTTTCGGAAGCAATCTTAAGTTGTTTATCCTTCCTGAGGGCATCCAGCGTCCGCATATTATGAAGGCGGTCAGCCAGTTTGATAAGGATTACCCGGACATCATCCGAGAGGGTCAGCAACATCTTTTTAAAGTTCTCAGCCTGTGCTGAAGGCCGGTCAAATATCTCTTCTATCTTTGTAAGCCCATCAATAATCCTGGCCACTTCATCCCCAAAATGGGCACGCATATCTTCCAGTGTATAGTCCGTATCCTCCACAACATCATGTAGAAGGGCGCTCATAATGGAAGTAGTCCCCAGTCCGATTTCCTCCACCACAATGGTAGCCACCGCGATAGGATGATAAACATAAGGCTCCCCGGATTTCCGGCGCATATCCTTATGCGCGTCCACAGCCAGGTTAAAAGCTTTCCGAACCAGCTTTTTATTGTCTTTATCCTTGCTGTTCCATACTTTTAACAAATTTCGGTAGCGACGGACTATTTCCTGTTTTTCTTTTTCTTCATCAATGATATACATAGGGGCTTATACTCCTTTAGAATGCAGCAAAGTTACGATAAATGGAGATTTCTTTATTTTAACAAAAAATAAATAATATTAAGAATATCCTCCGATACACCGGAATATGGCATAATGCTTGCAAGCAAACAGGTTG
This sequence comes from uncultured Bacteroidales bacterium, assembly GCA_963787195.1. Lineage (GTDB taxonomy): Bacteria > Bacteroidota > Bacteroidia > Bacteroidales > JAGOPY01 > CAWBCI01. The sequence goes on along the minus strand of CAWBCI010000006.1, from coordinate 21,719 downwards.
AATAATATAAGAAATTTAAGTTCTCAAGACGTATATTTTATAAATTTGGTGGACATTTGAAGCATGCCCTCATTTATGAAGAAAAGCATTCTCATATCTTTCCTGATGTTTTATATGGGCTTTCAAGCCCTTGCCACACATCAAAGGGCTGCCGAAATCACGTACAAACACATTTCAGGTCTGACTTATGAAGCCAGGATCATTACTTACACTTATACTCCCAGTCCGGCTGACCGGCCGGAACTTACACTGAACTGGGGCGACGGTACCTCCAGTACCCTTCTCAGAACCCAAAAAACAAATTTGCCCAATAATATCAGCCTTAATATTTATGAATATAATCCGGGTATGGGTGCAGTAAGTAACCGGCACACCTATAGTTCACCCGGGAATTATCTCCTTTGGATGGAAGATCCGAACCGGAATTACGGGGTGGTGAATATTCCGAATTCAGTGAATGTTCCCATGTATGTCCAATCGGAAATCATTATCAATCCTTTTCTTGGATATGACAATTCACCGGTACTGCTAAACCCTCCCGTGGATGTGGGATGTGTCGGACAAACTTTCATACATAATCCGGGAGCCTATGATATTGACGGGGATAGTCTTTCATACAGATTGGTAGATTGTAAAACAAGCGGTGGAATTGACATACCCGGCTATTCATTCCCGCAAGCCAGTAATGACTTCTACATCAATGCAATTACCGGTGATGTTATCTGGGATGCTCCTGTTTTGCAGGGAGAGTATAATATTGCCTTTGTGATTGAAGAATGGAGAAGCGGAGTGCTGATCGGAAATGTTACCCGGGATATGCAGATAGAAATAGTTAGCTGCACCAATCAACCCCCGGTGATAACAACAATCAACGATACCTGCATTAAAGCAGGTGATGAACTGGTTTTTCAAACTATAGCCATAGACCCGGATACTGTAAATCTTTCCGCCACAGGGGGTCCCTTTGAAGTTGGGAACAGTCCCGCAACCATAAATCCGAATCCTGCCGCTGGAAATGATACTGTTAACACCACTTTCAGCTGGGCGACTAATTGCTCCCATGTCCAGAAACAGGCCTACCAGGTTTTCTTTAAAGCAATCGACTATAGTAAACCCGTCAATCTTGTTGCATACAAGACGGTATCAATCACCATCGTAAGTCCTCCGCCTGAAAACCTCGGGTCGGAAGCGGTAGGTAATACCATCCACCTGAAGTGGGACAGGATTATTTGTACCAAAGCCAAAGGCTACCGTATTTACCGCAGAAACGGGTACTATGGTTTTATCCCGGGGCATTGCGAGACCGGGGTTCCAGCCTATACCGGTTATCGTCTTATTAAAGAAACTGAAAATATTCAGGACACTACCTTTATTGATGATGAGTTCGGTCAGGGATTGATCCAGGGGATTGACTACTGTTACATGGTCACGGCCTGGTTTCAGGACGGGGCAGAAAGTTATGCTTCCCTCGAATCCTGCGCTACTTTGAAAAGGGATGTACCGGTAATTACCAATGTCAGCAACGACAGCACAGACCTTAGTGTTGGGCAGGGGTTCATTGCCTGGTCGAAGCCGACAGAACTGGATACCATTCAAACCCCTGGACCGTATCAGTATATTGTTTACAGAGCTGAAAATCAGAATGGGGCTAATTCACAAGCGGTTAGCACTATCCCTGGCCTGGATGACACCACCTTTGTGGATCAGGGGATCAATATGAATACCAGCGGTACACCATACTCATATAAGATCGGACTTGAAAGCCTTACTTTCGGCCCGATAGGGAATAGCCAGACTGCTTCCTCGATTTTCCTGCAAAGCCTTTCAACCGACCAGGAAATCCAACTTTCATTCAACCCGCAGGTCCCATGGCAGAATGATTATTTTGTGATTTACAGAAAAATGCCGGATTCCATGCAATTTGATTCCATCGGTTTCAGTAATCAGAATTTATACCGTGATACTCTTCTTACAAATGGGAAGCAATATTGTTATTATGTTAAAAGTGTGGGTAAATATTCGGCTAATGGTTTTGTCGACCCTATTATCAATTTTTCCCAAATTTTATGCGCCGTTCCGGTTGATAACAAACCACCCTGCGCCCCAACTTTAACAGTGACTACAAATTGCGACCTGGCTTCCAATATACTCACCTGGAATAATCCGAACCACTCCTGTGCCGATGATGTCGCAAAATATTATATCTACTTCAGCCCAATTGAAGGTCAGGACCTGATATTGCTGGATTCGGTAAGCCCGGCTAGCGATACGACTTATGTACATTACAACCAGGGTAACATTAATGGCTGTTACTCCGTTACCGCAATTGATTCGGTCGGGAACCAAAGTGTGTATAGTGATTCAGTTTGTGTGAGTTTTGAGGCCTGTTCAATTTATTCTATTCCGAATGTATTCACGCCCAACCATGATGGGTATAATGACTTGTTAAAACCTTACCCCTATACTTCAGTCGAGAAGATTGACATCAAAATTTTCAATCGCTGGGGCAACATGGTATTTGAGACCAGCGACCCGGATATTAACTGGGATGGTAAGAACATGAAAAACAAAGCCGATTGTGCCCAGGGTACATATTTTTATGTGTGTGATATATATGAAATCACCCTTCTTGGAACCCGGCAGCGGACCATCCACGGAGGTGTAACCATTATTAGATAATTCCTCTGATCATCCAAAAAAAAACTTCTCAGCGCTTTCCGGAAAACTTGTATTTTCTTAAAAGAGCTGAGAAGTATAGAGTTTTTAAAAATCTGTTTTGAGATTCAGTGTCAGGATTTGAATTTTTCGAAGAGCGTGATCAAATCCACGACCCTGTTTGAATAGCCCCATTCATTATCGTACCAGTTCAGTGTTCTGAGTATACGTTTTCCCAATAGACGGGTATATTCAGAGTCATAAATTGAAGAATAGGGATTTCCCACTATATCAGAAGATACGATTTTGAAATTCGAATACATCAAAACATTTTTCATTCCTTCTGATTCCGAAGCTTCTTTAACAGCCTGGTTCACATCTTCAATTGTGATGTCCTTTTTGACTTCCACAACCAGGTCAACGACTGATCCATCGGGAACCGGCACACGACATGCCATACCATCGAGTTTTCCCTTCAGATCGGGTATAACCACTCCGACAGCCTTGGCAGCACCTGTTGTGGTAGGAATGATATTTTCAGCAGCTGCACGGCCTCTTCGCCAGTCCTTGTGTGGCACATCTGCCAGACGCTGGTCATTGGTATAGGCATGCGTGGTAGTCATAATACCTTCCACTATACCAAAGGAATCATTAAGGATCTTAGCCATTGGAGCAAGACAATTTGTAGTACAGCTTGCATTTGAAACGATACGGTGTTCAGGTTTCAGGCCATCATCATTCACCCCAATTACAACTGTATAATCGATTTCATCTTTAGCTGGAACAGTAAGTATTACTCTTTTTGCACCGGCCTGCAGATGAGGTTCAAGCTGAGCCCTTTTACGGAAAACCCCGGTAGCTTCCACAACTACATCTATTCCAAGTTCTTTCCAGGGAAGCAAAGCGCAGTCACGTTGTTCCAGCATCAACACCTTTTCATTCGGTGTAACCAGGTAATCGCCTTCAATATGAGCTTCATCATAAAATTTCGACATCACCGAATCATATTTCAGCAGATAAACCAGCACCTCATTATCAAACAAATCGTTGATAGCAACTACATCTATATCCTTGCGGGCATTCAATATTCTGAATACAGAACGTCCGATCCTTCCGAATCCGTTAATTGCAACTCTCATTGTGAACCTCCTTTCTTCTCCTCTAAATTGTGATACAATCTTATAACGTCCATGATCCGGCAGGCCTGGGCAAGAGCTGTATGATACCATGTTAGGGTCTTCATCATACGGACATGGGATTTCATACTTGACAGTTTGTCAAAGACAACCGAATGCCGGTTACCGATAACATCGGATGATACGATGGGATCGTTTACAACCTGGACAAGTGAAGGCCATTCTTTTGCCGCTTTTTCCATAACCTTATTAACATCTTCTACCGAAACACCACTGTTTGTGAAAATGGTCGTCAGATCAAGCAATGATCCATTCGGAATCGGCACATTCAGCGATGAACCTTCAATACGGCCTTCAAAATGCGGCAATATTGTAGGTATCCAGCGAGGTGTTGGCGACTGGTTCGGAATAATATTCTCAGCTGCTGAACGGGACCGCCGGAAAGAATTCCCGGCCTTGTCACGCAGGGGCTGATCAGATGTATAGGAATGGACGGTGGTGAGCATTGCATAATCCACACCGAAATTTTCCTGGAACAGCTTCAATAAGATCGCTGTTGCATTGGTTGTAGCAGAACCTGCCGATACAATGCGGTCGGAGACCTGGATTTTATCCTCATTCACTCCCATCACAACTATCCTGTCTATATCATCCTCCGGAAGAGTTGACAGCACGACATTAGGCGCTCCTGCGATGAGGTGTTTTTCAAGATCTTCCCTTTTCTTAAATATGCCGGTGGCATCAACAACCACATCCACATCAAAAATATCCCAGGGAACGTCACCCGGCTTTCCACCGGTCACAATCCTGGCCCTGCCTGCAGATGAAACAATGAAGTTTTCATTCTCCAGCTTGACATTTACTTTCCCACGGGTTTCAGCCGTGAGAAGGTAGGAGAGTATTTCAGGTCTCCCATAGTCGCTGATCGCAACTACGTCAAACATGTCATCTTCCATGCTTAGCCTGTAAATATGCCTGCCTATCTCCCCGAAACCCATAATTCCCAATCTTACTTTACGCATAGGCTTAATTTTTAAAATTGTTTATAAATATAAAAATGAAGAGCAGTTCAACTTTACCAAATCAGATCCCCAGGCCTGCCTTCTCCATCCTGTATCCTTGATTTAATTAAAATATTTGAGAAAATTTATATCTGAATGAATATTCCATGCACTCCTTGAAATCAAATACAAAATTAATATATAAGTGCCAGCTATATTTATTTTTAGCGTTAATTTATGTTAATCAATATATGATCTATGCTTATAAATCAACATTCAGGGATGGAGTTTGTTCGCAAATCGCAGGAATTCACATGATGTCAATAGAAGCCCGGTTCAATTCCGAAAAGTTCAGCATGAAAATATTTTTTTTTTGTATTTCAGGATTTACATTTATGATTTGGATTTAGATCTTTTGAGATAAGCTTATATATTTTGTAATGAAGGGGAAGCTGGTGTAGGATTCGAAAATATGAGTATTTTTGCCAAAGATGAAAAACATCCGGAACTTTTGTATCATAGCCCACATTGACCACGGGAAAAGCACCCTGGCAGATCGCTTGCTGGAGTTTACCGGTACTGTTACCGGGAAACAGATGCAGGAGCAGGTTCTCGACAATATGGACCTGGAAAGGGAACGTGGGATTACAATCAAGAGCCACGCTATCCAGATGCAATATCAACTTGATGGTGTGGATTATATACTCAATCTGATCGACACTCCGGGCCATGTTGATTTTTCCTATGAAGTTTCCCGGTCTATAGCAGCCTGCGAAGGGGCACTTCTCGTTATTGATGCAACCCAGGGTGTCCAGGCGCAGACTATCTCCAACCTCTATATGGCCATTGATCATAACCTGGAGATCATCCCCGTTATGAATAAAATGGATATGGATAATGCCATGCCCGACGAGGTCAAGGAACAGATTATTGACCTGCTCGGCTGCAAGGAGGAAGATATCCTCGAAGCCAGCGGTAAAACGGGCTACGGAGTGGACATGATCCTGGAAGCTATCATCCATAAAATACCTTCCCCAAAAGGAAATGAAAATGCTCCTTTGCAAGCCATCATATTCGATTCGGTATTTAATCCTTTCAGGGGAATTATCGCCTATTTCCGGATTTTCAACGGAACTTTGTCAAAAGGCGACCATGTGCAATTTGTTGCTACTGAAAAAGATTACCTTGCCGATGAAATCGGTGTTCTCAAGCTGAAACCTGAACCACGTAAAACCCTGGGAACCGGGGATGTCGGTTATATTATTTCCGGGATCAAGACTTCCCGTGAAGTGAAAGTCGGGGATACCATTACACATGTTGACAATCCCTGCCAGAATATGATCTCCGGTTTCCAGGAAGTGAAGCCCATGGTTTTCGCCGGCGTTTATCCGGTTGATGCCGATGAGTATGAGGAATTGCGGGCTTCTATTGAGAAACTTCAACTGAATGATGCCTCCCTGACATTTGAGCCGGAGGCTTCCGCTGCCCTGGGTTTTGGCTTCCGCTGCGGTTTTCTTGGCTTACTCCATATGGAAATCGTACAGGAAAGGCTCGACCGCGAATTTGACATGGATGTCATTACTACTGTTCCGAATGTCTCCTACCAGGTCGTGACCACCAAGGGAGAACTGATAGAAGTACATAACCCTTCCGGAATGCCCGACATCAAATATATCGACCATATTAATGAACCCTATATCACAGCCCAGATCATCTCCAAAGTCGAATATATCGGGGGGATTATGAAGCTTTGCATTGATAAAAGAGGTATCCTTAAAAACCAGGTCTACCTGACCAGTAACCGTGTAGAAGTGACCTTCGAAATGCCCCTTGGGGAAATTGTCTTTGACTTTTATGATAAACTTAAAAGCATCTCCAAAGGATATGCTTCTTTCGATTATCATCCTTCAAGCTATCAGTCCGCAAAACTTGCGAAACTTGATATCCTCATTAATAAAGAACCGGTTGACGCACTTTCCACCCTGATCCATGCCGATAGCGCATATGATTTTGGGAAAAAGATCTGCGTTAAATTAAAAGACCTTATTCCGCGCCAACAGTATGAAGTTGCTATACAGGCAGCAATCGGGGCCAAGATTATAGCCCGGGAAACTGTGAAAGCCCTTCGCAAGGATGTTACGGCCAAATGTTATGGGGGTGATATCACCAGGAAAAGGAAACTCCTTGAAAAACAGAAAAAAGGCAAAAAGCGCATGCGCCAGGTAGGAAATGTTGAAATTCCCCAATCTGCCTTCCTCGCCGTGCTTAAGCTTGATTAAGCCTGCATTTTCAGGCCCCTCATAATATCCTCATTTTTATATTATTATTAATTTTTTATTAAGATGATGAATTAATCATTCATTTGCTGTAACATTTTATATCCCCATCCGTCCTATTACTAAACAATCAAAATAACACAGTCCAAGTAATATATCTGAATGACGCTTGCTGAATTCAATAAATGCGTGGATGCATATTCGGACGGGGTTTACCGTTTCATCCTGAAAAATATCAGGGATGAAGATACCGCAAAGGATATAGTGCAGGATAGTTTTGAAAAGATGTGGAGGAAGTTCAGGGAAATTAATTTTGAAAAGGCACGTTCCTACCTTTTCACCACTGCCTACCACACACTTGTTGATCATATAAGGAAAAGCAAAAAATCGGTGTCGGTAGATAGAATGCCTGACAGGGAATCAGCACCTGATACTTCCTATACCGGACTAAAAGAAATCCTGGATGAGGCTCTTCAGAAACTTCCTGATATACAAAGGACTGTCATTCTTTTAAGGGATTATGAAGGATATTCATATGAAGAAATAGGAAATATTACCACCCTGACTGAATCGCAGGTAAAAGTTTATATATTCCGGGCCAGGGTGTTTTTGAAAAATTATATCGGAAAACCGGAAATGGTAGTTTGAAAATGGAAATCAACTTAAATAATTATCAGGCATACTTCCTTGACCACCTGGAAGGCAGGTTGAACCCTGCACAGGAGGAGCTGTTGCTTGTTTTCCTGGAAGAGCATCCGGAGCTGAAACAAGAGCTTGATGATTATAAAGAGGTATTTATTCCCGCCGATTCAACTTCTATGCCTGCAAAAGAATCCCTGAAGAAGCAAGTGGTTCCTTTCGGAGCTGTGAATGAGGGAAATATCAATTTAATGCTTGTTCAGGAAATGGAAGGGCAGCTTGATCAGGATGAAATTTCAGACTTGAAAAACTTCCTGAATGCCAACCCTGCATATGAATATGACCGCAGGATTTTCGGACTTACCCGTCTGAAGCCCGATTTAGAAATTATCTATCCGGCTAAACAAAATTTAAAGAAAAGATCCTTTATCCTGATCAATGGCAGTTTCATCAGGACCTTCTCAGCTATTGCTGCCGCTATTTTAATCTTTTTCGCGCTCCGCTCTGTTATAAGCCCCTCCGGTCAGCGGGATATATTGCCTGCTATTAGTCAGCTTGAGCCAATGAATATTCAAAGCATAAATCAGACATTACCCACGGCTTCTATAAATACGAGGAATCCGGCACAGCGGCAGATTTCTGATATTTATTCAGATGCAGGTAAGAGTGCTGTCCCTATTTCCCATGAAGAAATCTACAAAAGGCAGGAAAATATCGGCAAAATGAAGCTCCTCGGCACAGCTCAAATAAGCAATGAATTTGGAACACTCGCCTTTATTCCTGAAATGCGTTTATCTACCTATAATAATAATGTGTCCGGATTAGATGAACCGAAAAGACATTCAATAGCAGGAATGGTCATTTTCAATTTTGCGAACAAAGCTAAAAATATCGTCAAGGGCTTAGTTGCACCGGAAAAAGATGCGATGCATAATATGAATTTCTGGAATCTTGCCGATTTGGGATTGAAAGGCTATAATGCCATTTCAGACCGGAATATAGAACTTTTTGTAGAAAAAAACCCATCCGGAAAAGTTGAATCTTACAGCCTGGTTGAAGAGAACAAGATATTGCTTTCCAAAGTCCTCAATAATCCCTAAAAATTATTCCCTTCCTGTAACAAATTTATCTTGCTTGCCGTCACAGGGAAAAACAAAATAAATTATAAACACTATTAGTATGAAAAAGTATTTCTTATCCATCCTGTTTATCGCCTTATTATTCTCATTTACAGCATCTGTAAATGCCCAATTTGTTAAAGGCAATAAGAATGTAGTTAAGGAAAAACGTGAAACCGGCGAATTTCAGAATATTGAAGTCGGAGGAGCTTTCCACGTATACCTGCTCCAGGGCGAAGCTTCCTCCGTTGAAGTTGAAGCGGATGAAAATCTTCAGCCGCAAATTACGATGAATGTAAATAAGAATACATTAAAAATCCATTCAAAAGGCATCCGGAATGCGACGAAGCTGAATATTTATATCACGAACCCTGTCTTTGAAAAAATAGATGCAAGCGGAGCAAGCGAGATTAATGGTAAGAACAAGATTCAGGGGAATATGATGGAAGTGACGGCCAGCGGGGCAGCGGATGTTAATCTGGATATAGATGTTAAAACCCTTCATACCGTGATATCCGGAGCAGCTACTGTTCAACTATCAGGAAAAGCTGGAAACCATTCTACCGAAGTTTCAGGCGCGGGAACGCTGAAAGCCCAGAACCTAATTAGCGAAAAGACATATGCCGATGCCAGCGGGGCAGGGGATATAAAGATCAACTCATCCGGTGAGATAATCGGAAATGAGAGCGGGGCAGGAAAGATCAGCACTAAAGGCATATCCGGAAACACCAATATCAGACAAAACGAAGTGATCGTTCATAGCAATAATAATGGTGACACAACAAGGGTCAGGATCCCCGGATTGAATGTTGAAGTGGGCGATGATCAGGATTCGGTCAAGGTCAGAGTTGGAAGCCGTGAAATGATAGTCGACGAGGACGGTAATGTTAAATACCGCCGTTGCCACAGGACCCGTTTCAATGGGAACTGGGCTGGCGTTGATATAGGATTTAACGGATTTGTGAATTCGGATTTCAATTCCAATCTTCCAAAAGAAGATGAATACCTTGATCTTCGTATGGAAAAATCCATAGCTGTCGGACTTAACTTTTTCGAACAGAATATCCCTCTTTCGAAAAATAAAAAGTGGGGCATGCTTACCGGCCTGGGGCTTTCCTTTAATAATTATCATTTCAAGAATGATACCCGCCTGAATATGGATTCCAGTGCCCTCATAGGTTATATAGATCAGGGAATCGGCATACGTAAGAGCAAGCTCACGGCCATGTACCTGAATGTACCCTTATTATTCGAATTCCAAACGAACGGATGGCATAACCGGCACAGTTTCCATTTGGGTCTCGGAATGATTGCAGGAGCAAGGCTGGCTTCCTGGACTAAAAAATATTACGAGGAATTCAACAAGCAGTTTGATGTAACCCTCTATAATCCTGAAACAGGAAATTATGATGTAGCTTTCACGGCCATTTCACCAAATCATAACAAAGTACATGATTATGGCGATTGGTTTTTAAGACCTTTCAAATTGGATGCAACTGTCAGGATAGGCTGGGGATTTATAAACCTTTTCGCCACTTATTCGGTCAATTCAATGTTCAGGGATGGAAAAGGCCCGGAATTGTACCCCTGGACAGCAGGTATCTGCCTTGTGAATTTCTGATAATTTTTGAAAATCCGGGGCCCTAAGCCGCAGCGGCAGGAAGATCTTCTTTCAGAAAATAAATAATCTGTGAGAAAATTTCATCAGCCACTGCGGCTTTTTCATTTATTCTGAATCTCTTCATACATCAATAAATTACAGGCATCATTTTCTTTAAAGTTTTATAAATATTAAGGATTCATTTGAAGAAGATTTTTATTTTAATTTTTTTTACTAATTTTACTTCCAAATCATAAACATAAGTTTTTTAATATCAGTTATTTAGAAAATTCTTAACATTCATAGTATATGTCAGGACACAGTAAATGGTCAACCATTAAAAGAAAAAAAGGTGCGCTGGACGCAAAGCGCTCGAAGATCTTTTCAAAGATCATCAAGGAGATACAGGTAGCAATCCGTGAAGGCGGACCTGATCCTGACGGGAATCCGCGTCTCAGACTGGCCATACAAAATGCCAAAGGTGTCAGTATGCCAAAAGAAAATATTGATCGCGCCATCAATAAAAGTAAAGAAAAGGCCAGCGATTTTCTGGAACTGACCTATGAGGGTTATCTTTCACATGGAATTGCCGCATTTATTGAATGCACAACCGATAACCAGCAAAGAACGGTGAGTTCTATCCGTTCAATCTTTAATAAATTCGGAGGAAATTTAGGAACAAACGGCTCCCTGACCTTTATTTTCGACCGCAAAGGTATATTCAGCATTCCTTCTGATAATATTAATCTGAATGAAGTGGAAATGGACCTTATTGATGCCGGGGCCGAGGATATTTCAGAAGAGGACGAATATGTGACTATTACTACAGCTATGGAAGATTTTGGCGCTATGGCCAAAAAACTTGAAGAACTCGGCATTGAAGCTGAAAATTCCCAATTGGAGCGCATCCCGAAAGATACCGTGAAACTCAGCCTGGAAGACAGCCGGAAGATCATGAAGGTTATCGATGTATTTGAAGAAGATGATGATGTCCAGAACATTTATCATAATCTTGAAGTACCCGATGATTTGGATGAAGAATAAGGAATAAGCTGACGGATCTGTAAAGATTTCCAAAAATCGAATTTGAAAAATCTATTTTGAATATCGGAAGATCAAATCTGCTTGTCAAACCCTGGCTTCCCATTGCCATTCTTCTGATTTTCACGCTTTCCCAGGTCCCTTTCATGAGTGCGGACCCTGACATATATATTTCAGACAGCCGTGGACCTTTTACAGATGAAGGATTAAATACCATACAGGTCCGGAATTTCGTAAACCACGGCTACTTGAGTGTCAGTGAGTGCGACAATCTGTTAAAAACTCCCCTGTTCGCTTTCTCCCTTTATATACCTTATGAAATTTTTGGAACACATCTACTTGTTTCCCGTTGGTTGATTTTACTCTTGGTCAGTCTCCCTCTTATTTTTATTTCCCGGAAGAAGGCATTCAGACTCATTATAGTGATCTTCACATTGATCAGCCTGTTCCAATACCAGGTCTTTCAGTTTTCGCATTTCAGCCTGGCAGAAATGATCTCTACCATATGCATCATAATGGCTCTTTATTTTTATTCAGGGCATAGAAATTTATTAAATCAAGGAACCTCCAGACCTTAATCTTATTCTTGCCGCACTTTTCATTTCCTTTTCATATTATTTCAAAATTCAATTTATTTACCTGATTATACTTCTTCCCGTCCTGCTTATCTGGGATAAACTGAATGATAAAAGAGATACGGCGGGAAGATCACATGAGCTACGGTTAGTGATCGGAGTGCTGCTTTCCATGTTGGCTCTCTACTTTTTTGCATGGTACCTTCCCTATCGTCATGAGTATAATTATATGATGGAGCACCAGTCCGGCAGTTTCGGGATCAGTATTCTTACCGGGAAATACATTCTTTTCAATATTTATACATATTTCATTAAAAGCCCGGTCCTGATTTTAAGCCTGACTTTCCTGATAAGCGTCCTGGTTGGATTCCGGCTTTTATCCTTTAAAACTTCCATGGTATACCCCGGTCTCTTCAGGGGATCATTTGTCTGGTTTATTCTGGAATTGCACAAGCTAACGATGGTATACCTGCCCACACGTTACCTGGTCAGCTTTTATATCTCGATGGGATTTCTGATCAGTGTTGTGCTGGCTGAAGTAATTTCAGGGAAATACGAGTATAAGAAAAAGCCGGTTTTTAATTACCGTACTCTGGCCTTTCTTATCATTGGAATGCTTTTCATATTAAACCTTAGTACTTACTTCAGGACCTATCAGAGAAGAAGTTTTCAAATAAAAGAATTGAATGAATACTTTGCAGGATATAAATTCGGAGACAGGCCAGTGCTGGGTGCATGGGCGCCTTCACTTACCTGGGAATGCAAAGCCAGGGCACTTCCGGTTTGGAATGACTTTCTGAACTATCAGTCCCCCCTTGCTACTTTTCACCCTCCTATTGTAATATCGGAGCCTGACCAGGAGGATTCCAATCAGGCGTACTCCAGCCAGGGTATTAATCTTAATCAAGCATCTGATTCTGTTCGCACTTCACATGTAGGTAAATGGATACTGAATATTTACTGGATAAGCTCCCTTCCTGTCAATAATTAATATTTATTTCCAGGAAAAGCACTTGCATTTTTGGACCGAAACTCATTGGGAATCCCCCTGTTTTTCAATAATATCCATCAATCTTATTTATAACCTTTATAAATTTCCATATCTAAAGTATATAACTGTTTTAAATAAGATCATATCTGTCTGAATGCCTATTTTTTAAAGGGCTTATGAATCAAAATAAAGATAGCTGTAAAGCCTTGTGCTATCTAAAAAAAATTGTAAATTAGACCGCCCTAAACAAGTTAATGTTAAATAATTAACAACCCATTAACCCACATTACTTATGAAAAAAAGCTTGTTTTTATTTTTGGCTTTTATTCTGCCGGCTATCATCATGGCCCAGGATAAGGGCAAAACATTCGGGATCCATTTCAATGGATTTGTAAAAACAGATATGTACTGGGATTCCCGGCAAACGGTCAGCATCCGGGATGGTCAGTTCTACCTTTATCCCATGAATGAGTCCCTGGATAAAGACGGCAAGGACATCAACGCCCGGCCGAATTTCAACTTTCTGAGCATACAGACCCGGCTGCACGGTGACATCACCGGCCCGGATGCTCTGGGTGCTAAAACTTCCGGCGCAATTGAAGGCGAATTCTTCGGAATGGCCGATGGGAACATTAATGGTTTCCGCCTGCGCCATGCTTATGTAAAACTGAACTGGACCAAAACCGAGTTGCTGGTTGGACAGTACTGGAATCCCATGTTCACCACTGCCAGTTTTCCAGGAGTGGTTAACTTCAATACGGGTGTCCCTTTTATGCCATTCAGCCGGAATCCCCAGATACGCCTCACCCAAAATTTCGGTGGATTCAAGGTCTATATAGCAGCTCTCTCCCAGCTTGATTTCAAGAGCAACGGACCTAAGGGAGCCAGTACCATGTACATTAGGAATACCGCAACCCCGGCATTCAACCTGAATATTGAATACAGCACAAAAAATGAAAAGGGGACCAGTTTCCTGATCGGCCTTGCCGGAGCTTATAAATCCCTGCTCCCCAGAATGTCAACCGACAGTAGTTACAAAACTACCACCAAGGTCAGCAGTATGTCGGGAATGCTTTATACCAAACTGGTAATTCCTGCCATGACATTTAAAATCACAGGCTTCTACGGGCAGGATGCCTATGATTACACCATGCTGGGTGGATATGCCGTTTCCAGCGTTACCGATATTCAGAAGAATTTTGTAGAATATACTCCTATCCGTACCATGTCGTTCTGGGGGGATTTCAACACCAACGGTAAGAAGTTGCAAGTTGGCCTATTCCTTGGATACTCCAAAAATCTTGGGGCATCTAAAGATGTTACAGGCCCATTTTATGACAGAGGATATGACAAGAAAAACAATGATTATATCGCATACATCTATCGGATTTCCCCAAGGCTTATCTATAACACAGGAAAATTCCGCATAGCTCCCGAACTTGACTATACGGCCGCTGCTTACGGAAAGAGCGCAGATTCCAAGGGAATTGCCCAGAACACCAAAGAAATAGGCAATTTCCGCTTTTTAGTAGGCGTCTACTATTTCTTTTAAATCATGACCCAAATCTATCAAGCATAACCCATTAATTATTCACTAATTAAATTTAACAGATATGACAAAAAAAATCACAAGCTTTATCGAATATTTCCAAAAGTACCAGGAAAGCGTGAGCGATCCGGAAGGTTTCTGGGGAAAGATTGCCGAGGATTTTACCTGGCAAAGGAAGTGGGATAAAGTCCTGGAATGGAATTTTATCGAACCTAAAGTGGAGTGGTTCATCAACGGGAAACTAAACATTACTGAGAACATCTTTGAAAGGAACCTGCCTGCCCGCAAGGACCAGGTAGCCCTCATCTGGGAGCCCAATGATCCGAAGGAAGCTGAAAAGAGAATTACCTACGGGGAACTTTTCGAAAAAGTCGGCCAGTTTGCCAATGCACTTAAAAAGCTCGGAATTAAAAAAGGTGACCGGGTAGCGATCTATCTTCCTATGGTTCCCGAATTACCCATAGCCATGCTGGCATGTGCCCGTATAGGGGCTGTTCACAGCATAGTATTCGCAGGCTTCTCATCTAATTCATTAGCCGACCGTATTATAGACTCGGAATGCAAGCTGGTGATCACTTCCGATGGTCTTTACCGTGGGAATAAGACCGTGGCGCTTAAATCCATCGTAGACGAAGCCCTTTTAAGTTCTCCAAGTGTGAAGAATGCCATCGTTCTGAAAAGGACAGGTGATAAAATCAACATGCAGGAAGGCAGGGATATTTGGTGGGACGATTTCATCAAAGACGTGCCATCGGAAAATAAAGCGGAAGTAATGGATTCTGAAGATACACTCTTCATCCTATACACATCCGGTTCCACCGGAAAACCCAAAGGAGTACTGCATACTACAGCAGGTTACATGGTTTATGGTGAATATACCTTTAAAAATGTTTTCCAATATAATGAAGGTGATATATTCTGGTGCACAGCCGACATTGGCTGGGTAACCGGTCATACATACATTGTCTATGGGCCATTGCTGGCAGGTGCTACTTCCATCATGTTTGAAGGAGTTCCCACCTTCCCAGACGCAGGCCGTTTCTGGGATGTAGTTGACAAATATAAAGTCAACCAGTTCTATACTGCTCCTACAGCTATACGTGCGCTCATGGCACAGGGAGATGAATGGGTCCGCTCGCATGACCTGAGCTCGCTCAAAGTCATTGGATCGGTTGGAGAGCCCATCAATGAGGAAGCCTGGCGCTGGTACCACGACCTTGTTGGAAAAGGCAAATGTCCCCTGGTAGATACCTGGTGGCAAACTGAAACCGGAGGCATCATGATTACGCCTCTGGCAGGTATAACACCTACTAAACCTTCATATGCTACTTTACCTCTGCCCGGGATACAGCCCGTGCTTGTTAATAATGAAGGCAATGTGGTTGAAGGCAATGGTGTACAGGGAAATCTTTGCATAAAATTTCCCTGGCCAGGCATGATTCGTTCAACATACGGGGACCACGAAAGGTGCCGGATTAATTATTTTGCTACCTATAAAGGTCTATATTTCACCGGTGACGGGGCCAAACGGGATGAAGAAGGTTATTACCGCATCCTGGGCCGTGTCGACGATGTAATCAATGTATCAGGCCATCGTATCGGAACTGCCGAAGTGGAGGATGCCATCAACCAGCACCCAAAGGTTGTGGAATCAGCCGTAGTAGGATATCCTCATGATATCAAAGGATCGGGCATCTATGCTTATGTAACCTGTGAAGCCATGTCGGAAGATCAGGCTCTTACCATAGAGAAAGAGATCCGTGACATAGTGAACAAAGTTATCGGACCGATTGCTAAACCGGATAAGATACAGATCGTTGCCGGTCTGCCTAAAACCCGTTCAGGTAAAATCATGCGGCGTATCCTCCGCAAAATCGGGGAAGGCGACGCAACAAACCTGGGAGACACCTCTACCCTGCTCGATCCGGGCGTTGTCGAAGATATTATCTCCGGCGCCAAGGTCCAGGTAAAAAGGTAATCCATAAACAGGATGGCCTTAATAGTTTGCACTTACTTTTATTCCTGTAAACGCTCATACCGTATTGCAGATAGTTAGTGTATAGCTATTAGGTCACCCTGGTTATGAGCGAAAAATCGTGAAATAATGCCAATTAAATCTTTTATTAATAATTTCTTTAACCAAACTATATAAATATGGAAAATAAATTAGCAAATCCCGCACCCCTCGGTTTAATGGGGTTTGGAATGACAACCGTCCTGTTGAACATCCACAATGCTGGATTTTTCCCTCTGGGTTCAATGATCCTGGCCATGGGCGTTTTTTATGGTGGCCTCGCCCAGATTGTTGCCGGTATAATGGAATTCAAAAAAGGGAATACCTTTGGCCTCGTGGCTTTTACATCCTATGGATTTTTCTGGTTAACCCTTGTCTTTCTCATTACTTTTCCTATTTTAGGCTGGCTTGAAAAGCCCCCCGCCTCCTTTATGGCCTGGTACCTGTTTATGTGGGGTTTGTTTACCTTCTTCATGTGGATTGGGACTTTTGGAAAAAACCGCGCTTTGCAGATCATATTCTTTACCTTATGGATCCTGTTTTTTCTGCTCGCTATCAGGGATTGGAGCGGATCGAAATTGATAGGTCAGATTGCCGGTATTGAAGGAATTTTCTGCGGTCTATCCGCTATCTACCTGGCCATGGCTGAAGTGATAAACGAATCCTGGGGAAGGACCGTTTTTCCTATTGGTGAAATTAATAAGGCCCAATAAACCAATAAACTGAATTATAAGGGACTGGACAGGAGATGAAAATTTCCTGTTCAGTCCTTTTTTATTGCCCGTAAGCTCAATTTGATTAATTTTACCTTCTGATTCTTGTAATGATTTTTATATCATATTCTGATTTATTAATATTCTTTATTCAAACAGGAACACTCTTTAACCAACTTAGAAGCAGCACACATGAGCATTGAAATCAGAGAGGTTAAGAGTAAGTCATCCCTTAAAAAGTTCATCAAATTTCCATCAGGCCTTTACAGACAGGATACATACTGGCTCCCGCCCCTTTTTATGGACGAATGGAAATTTCATGATAAAAACAAAAATAAAGCCTATACTATCAGTGATACCATACTTTTTCTTGCCATCCGGGATGAAAAGGTAATGGGCCGCGTAATGGGAATTATCAATTATAAGTATAATGAAATGAAAGGCGAAAGCACAGCCCGTTTTTTTGCCTTCGATAGTATTGATGATGAAGAAGTTTCTTCAGCCCTCTTAGGTGCAGTGGAAGATTGGGCCCGGAATAAGGGCATGAATAAGCTGATTGGCCCTTTCGGGTTTTCGGATAAGGATCCACAGGGCTTTCTGATCACCGGTTTTGAATATCCTGCTGTGATCATCACGCCTTATAATTTTGAATATTATAACAGGCTTGTTGAAAAATTTGGATTTACTAAAGAAGTTGATCTTGTTGAATACCGGATAATTGTTCCGGAAAAAATCCCTGATTTCTACCTGAAGATCATGGAGAGAGTCAACCTGAATAACCATTTAAAAATCATTGAATTCAAAAATAAAAAGCAACTCAAACCATATATCCTGCCGGTTTTGAGTGTGATGAACGAAACTTTCCGGGATATTTACGGCTCATATGAACTGACTGAAGATGATATGAAAAAACTTGCAGCAGATTATATGCCGGTACTGGACCCTGAATTTGTCAAAATTATTGTCAATCAAGATAATGAAGTAATCTCTTTCTTCATAGGCATGCCTGATATAGGACCGGGGATCAGGAAGGCTAAAGGAAGGCTGTTTCCATTTGGTTTGTTTTATATTTTGAAATCCATGAAAAAAACAAATCAGCTGGTTCTCATGCTTGGAGGGATCAAAGCGGCTCAGCAGGGGAAAGGACTGGATGTCCTGATGGGGATCAAAATGCTGGAATCCACTTTTAAGAGGGCTTATAAAACGATCGACAGTCACCTGGAACTTGAAACCAATATCAAGGTGAGGGCGGAAATGGAAAGAATGGGCGGCCAAATCATCAAAAAATTCAGGATTTACCAGAAAAACATATAAAGTTCTTCCGGTAATTATGTTCATGCTATGAGTCTGACTCCCGTGAGTTCCCTTTTTACGGAAATTCAGCTTCAATATTCCAATAAATAACTTGAAAAACTCTTATTCCATTTAAGAGGATTTTATCCTTTTCTGTTAATTAATTCACAAAAAATGACTACTTTTGCGGCCTCAAATTATGTCAAAATTTTTGACTGATAATTCAGGTTTAAATAATTCAAGATAATTAATAACAAGCATTAATTTGATCAAAAAATGGCTATTAAAACATTAGAAAAAATATTCCGTCCACAGCGAATTGCGGTTATCGGGGTTCCGACCGACCCGAACAGCGTTGGAGGGATTACACTGAGAAATCTTGTTGGCGGTGGATTCAAGGGAGTCGTTTATCCGGTGAATCCCAAGCACGAAGCTGTAATGGGCATCCCATGCTATCCGAATGTAAAAAGTCTTCCGAAAGTGCCTGATCTGGCAGTAATCTGCACCAGTTCCAAGTTAGTCCCGCAACTCATCACCGAATGTGGTGAAGCCGGTATCAAGGGGATCATTATCATGTCGGCAGGTTTTAAGGAAGTTGGAGAAGAAGGGCGCAAGCTGGAGAACCAGGTGAAACTTGAAGTAGCCAAATATAAGGACATGCATGTGATCGGACCGAATTGCCTGGGGGTGATAGTTCCCGGACATAATCTGAATGCAAGTTTTGCAGCCGGAATGCCGAAAAAAGGTCATGTGGCTTTTATTTCCCAATCCGGTGCTTTATGCACTTCGGCCCTTGACTGGGCCCATGAACAGAATATCGGATTCTCCTATTTTGTTTCAGTGGGGAATCTCATGGATATAGGTTTCGGCGACCTGATCGATTATTTCGGTCAGGATCCAAACACCAAATCCATCGTATTATACGTGGAAGCCATCAGCAAGGCCCGTCAGTTTATGACAGCAGCCCGTGCTTTTGCCCGCAAAAAACCCATCATTGTTTATAAAGCCGGGAGATTCCCCGAATCTGCCGCTGCTGCAGCCTCACACACTGGTGCACTGGCTTCGGAAGATACTATTTACGATGCAGTTTTCCAACGTGCCGGGATTGCCCGTGTATTTGATATCGGTGACATTTTCAACTTTACAGAACTGATGGCCCAGAGAAATATTCCTAAAGGATCAAAGCTGGCAATTATCACGAATGCCGGAGGTCCGGGGGTTATGGCTACCGATACGCTCATTTCACTCAACGGAAAGCTCACCAAGCTGACAGATGAAACCATGCAAAAGCTGAATGATTATCTGCCTCCTTTCTGGTCTCACGGAAACCCGGTGGATGTGCTTGGAGATGCACCTCCTGATCGTTTTGCAACTGCAACCAGTATAGTACTGGAAGATCCCAATGTGGATGCTGCCCTTGTAATCCTCACCCCACAGGCTATGACCAATCCAACAGAAACTGCACGTGCAGTTGCGAAGCTCTCGGAGCACACTGCTAAGCCTGTAATGGCAGCATGGCTGGGAGGTCAAAGCATGCGTGAAGGCATAGACATATTCAATAAAGCCGGTATTGCCAATTATGATACACCGGAAGCGGCCATACGTGCATTCATGACCCTCTCGAATTATTCTAAAAACCTGGATACCCTCTTTGAAACTCCGAAGGATTTTCCTGTGACTTTTAATGTTGACAGGGAAAAAGTCAGGAAAGAATTTGTTTCCAAACACTTCACAAAGGAGAAAATATTATCGGAGGATGTTTCCAAGGCTCTCATCAGCGCATACGGCATCTCAACCACTCAACCTCTGATTGCCAAAACATCCATCGAAGCTGCTGACATAGCAAATCATCTTGGCTATCCGGTAGTTATGAAAATTCACTCTCCTGATATAACCCATAAATCAGATGTTGGAGGAGTTGTTCTGAATATCAAGGATGAAGACGGCGTTTGGAATAACTTCAAAACTATGACCCGCAGCATTAAAGAAAAAATGCCCGAAGCGCAGATTGAAGGTGTAACGCTCCAGAAGATGGTAAATACCAAAGACGCTGTGGAACTCATACTTGGAATCAAGAAGGACCCCGTATTCGGAACTGTATTGCTGGTAGGGATGGGAGGCACTTCTGCCGAATTATTCAAGGATACCCAGCTTGCTTTTCCGCCTTTGAATGAAAGCCTTACCAGACGGATGATTGAATCGCTTAAAATTTATCCCCTGCTGAAAGGTTATCGTGGAAGCACCCCAAAAAACATTGAAAAGCTGATCGAAGCGATCATCCGCTTATCATACATCGCTGCTGACTATCCGGAAATCGAAGAACTGGATATTAATCCCCTTTTAGTGACCGTTGATGATGCCATCGCGTTGGATGCCCGTATTGTCATTGATAAGAGCCTGGTAGGCAAAGACCTGCCTCAGTTCTCACATTTGCTGATACATCCTTATCCTGAAAAATTTATCAAGGAAGCTAAATTGAATGATGGCGCTGAAGTTTTACTCCGCCCCATCAAGCCGGAAGACGAACCCCTCTGGCTGGAATTGCTGAGCAGCTGCTCCAAGGAATCGATCTATTCAAGATTCAGGTATAATTTCCATTATGATGCCCACGAGGTTGCCACCCAATTCTGTTTTATCGACTATGCCCGTGAAATCGCTATCGTGGCTGAAGTTGTAGAAAATGGCAATAAAAAGTTAATCGGGGTTGGCAGGCTGATCACCGACCTGGACTTTGAAACAGTAGAATATGCCATCCTTATCGGGGATAAATGGCAGAAGAGGGAGCTTGGCACATTGCTGACCGACTATTGTATGCAAATTGCAAAGCAATGGAACCTGAAAAGGATAGTTGCCGAAACAACCAAGGACAACCAGGCTATGTTAGCCGTGTTCAAAAAGCTGGGATTTGATTTGAATTACAACCAGGATAGTACTGTAAGTATTTCGAAGGACATCAATTAATTCCGGATAATAAAGTTCTGAGCCGGCTGAAATATACCCAGCCGGCTTTTTTTATGCCGTAAACAAGCCTGTATATTATTTAGGTCTGCTTTTAAAATCAGGCAGTTACAAGAGCATCAATCTGAAAGCAAAGATCATTGAAAATATCATCAATGCT
>CAWBCI010000005.1:0-61176 GCA_963787195.1 uncultured Bacteroidales bacterium | reverse complement strand
AATTGGAAACGCTGTCGGACATATAGGCAGCATATTCAGGCAATTCACGTATATCGTTGAAAATTTTCAGGAGCATATTATTATCCTCTACCCATGAAATTCTCAGCCTCTCTTTTCTTCTTCTGAGGTCCTTATTTTCATCCAGTTGCTTGATAAATCTGTTATTAATGAAGCGGGTATTCGGATCCAGATCTTCTTCGGTAGGGAAATACTTCTTCTTGGCTTCTTCAACCCGGTTGGCAATGAAGTCCGTTAATTTGACCATGAGGGCCAATTGATAAACATAAAGCTCGTAAAGTTTATCAATACTATGGATAAGTTGTTTTTCTCCCTGGGAAAGATCGTCTCTGCCAGACTGAAAAAAGGCATACACTGCTTGAAGTACCTTTATTCTTACATGCCTTCTGCTCAACATAATACGGAAAAGATCTGACTAATAAATGAATAATACTATATCCGGCAAAAGTAACACTTAATATAATAGGGCAAAAGGAAAAGCTTTTCATTTTTATGAACTGCAAGAAAAAACAGGAATCCGACCGATCAGAGCGCTTAATATCATCATCATAAATCTACTTATGCAACCTTTCAGCTTTATATACTGTCTATAAATTAAATCCTCCGAAAAAACAAATTCTAATCAGAGGTATAAAACCCAGGCATGCCCTGGTTAATAATTCCGCTTCAGTGAGAGTGGATTTATTTCCTCCGGCATTATCGGGATTATTCAAATGAAAATTAATATTCACTTTGTTCATAAAATTTAAGTTTCAGGAATAAAAAATAATTTTGTTATAAATATTTTTAATTTTGTGTTGGTTAGTTGAAAAAATCTAATACGATTTAAGATGGAAGAGCTTGAAAACAAAGACAACAGGAAGGAAGAGATTTTCTCAAGAGTGATCCGGGCAGGAAAGAGGACCTACTTTTTCGATGTTAAGTCAACCCGTTTAGGTGAGAATTATCTGACGATCACCGAAAGCAAGAGGAAATTCGACAATGAAAACGGGAAGTTTTTCTATGAAAAACATAAAGTATTTCTTTACCGGGAAGATTTCGAAAAATTTATGGGGGGATTGAACGACGTTGTGCATTTTATTGAAACCGGGGAAAAGCCCGAAGGCTTTGAAGAGGAAGAAAAACCTGCGGCGCCAGATCCGCATGTTGATGTTGATTTCGAGGACCTCGGACCTGTTGATGGTGAAGACAAATAAAATTAAAAAATATTCTATGGAAGGCTGTCCGGTTTGGGCAGCCTTTTTTGCTTAAAGGCGTTCCTTTTTTAATTTAATTTCTTAAGAAATCATTATAAAAAAATTCATTTATATATTAAGCAAAAGCTAAACTTTCATTTAACCTTTAATAATTAAGCACCTTAATACAAAGGCAAGAGAAATTCACTTTCTCTAAACTGCTGACTGCTGACTGTTGACTGCTGACCTCTCCAACAGAGTTGATAAATTCCAAAAACTTCAGATTCTTCGTCTCCGATTAAATACTACTTTTGTTCACTGACAGTATAAATCAGATAACAGGATGGGAAAGATTATTGCATTAGCCAATCAAAAGGGCGGAGTAGGAAAAACGACAACGGCAATCAACCTGGCGGCCAGTTTTGCCGTACTCGAATATAAAACCCTGCTCGTTGATGCCGACCCCCAGGCCAATGCCACTTCAGGTATAGGTTTCGACCCTAAGAATATCAAGACCAGCATTTACGAGTGTATCATGGATGAAACAGATCCTAAGAACATCATCCTGAATACCACCACTCCCAATCTGGATCTGCTCCCGGCCCATATCGACCTGGTAGGCGCCGAGATTGAAATGATAGACCTGCCGAATCGTGAAAAGATGATGCGCAAGGTACTGGCCAGGGTGAAAGACAATTATGATTTTATCCTGATCGACTGCTCCCCTTCTCTGGGACTGATCACCGTGAATGCACTTTCGGCAGCCGACTCGGTCATTATCCCGGTACAATGTGAGTATTTCGCCCTGGAAGGCTTAGGCAAGTTATTGAATACTATTAAAATAGTTCAGACAAGACTGAACGAAGGTCTCGATATAGAAGGTATTTTACTGACCATGTACGATGTCAGGCTGAGGTTATCGAAGCAAGTGGTTGAGGAAGTCAAAACTCATTTCCAGCAAATGGTATTTGATACTATCATCCACCGGAATACCCGTTTGAGCGAAGCTCCCAGTTTCGGGGAAACCATCATCATGCATGATGCCAGCAGTACAGGCGCCATCAATTACCTGAACCTGGCCAGGGAAATACTGCAGAAAAATGAAATGACTAATCTGCACGAATCAGATAAAATAATTAATTTAGAGGATGACATCTAAAAAAAGAGCACTGGGCCGCGGACTGGATGCCATTTTGCAAAGCCCGGAAACGGACATCACATCAAGGGATATCTCAGGCAATTACGTTGCCGGGGCCATCGCGAATATTGATGTGGAAAAGATAGAATCGAACCCTTTCCAGCCCCGGACCGAATTTGAAGCAGAAGCCCTTGAAGATCTGGCCGCTTCCATCCGCGAACAAGGCGTGATCCAGCCTATCACCATAAGAAAACTGGGTTACGACCATTATCAGATAATTTCAGGTGAACGCAGGCTAAGGGCCACGAAACTGGCCGGCTTGAAGCATATCCCCAGCTATATACGAGTTGCCAATGACGAGCAGATGCTGGAAATGGCCCTCATCGAAAATACACACAGAGAGGACCTGAACCCTATTGAGATCGCTATCTCTTACCAACGCCTGATCGAAGAATGTAGCCTGACACAGGATACACTAAGCAATAAGGTAGGCCGTAACCGTTCAACCATCTCTAACTATATCAGGCTTTTAAAGCTCGTACCTGAAATACAGCTTGCCTTGCGAAATAAGTATATTTCAATGGGGCATGCCAGGGCTCTTATCACCATTGCTGATCCGGAGAAACAAAAAGATGTGCTGTTTAAAATCATCGACCGGGATCTCTCAGTAAGGGAAGTAGAAAAGATAGCCCGCTCCTTCACAAGCGAAAAGGAAACGCCTGCTCCCCAGGCAGAATCCATGCCGGAGGAAATTTTGCAGATGAAAGAAATGCTCAGCGGAAAGTTCCGGACTCCCGTCAGAATCACCAAAAATACTAAAGGCAAGGGAAATATCGTTATAAGCTTCAGTTCAGAGAATGATCTGGACCGTATACTCTCCATTCTGAACCGGTCTTAAGGTCAATAAATGGTGTTTTTAACTTTTCACATCCCTGTTATGAGTAAAGCGGATTTCATGCAGCACAGCTTCTTCAGAAAAAAGCTTCCGCTATTGCTCTTTATCATAATGTTTATGCTACCTGGCTTCATTATCCAGGCACAGGTTAAATCCCGGAATGAAGCTATTCCTGTAAAAAAACATTCTATCCGGAAAGCTGCCCTATTCTCGGCTGTGTTGCCAGGCCTGGGACAGGCATACAATAAAAAATACTGGAAAATCCCCATCATATATGCCGGCTTTGGGGTCCTGGGTTATTTTGTATACTCCAACACTAACGAATTCGATAAATACAGGCTTGCGTATATCTATGTCGCTAATGGTGATACTACACCCACTTCGAATCCCCTGGTGAATTTATCAGAAACCCAGTTGCAGACTGCCATGGATTATTACCGTCGAAACCGTGACTTATCGCTTATCGTATCCGGACTGTGGTATGTCCTCAACATCCTGGAAGCTTATGTAGATGCTCATTTTTTTGATTATGATATCAGTGACGACCTGTCGATGAGAATATCTCCAGGAATGATTGGGGATCCTTTTAAGCCACAGGCGATTAAGCCGGGGATGACTTTAACCTTTAAATTCTGAATACGTGAATATAGCATTGTCAGGTTATGGACGAATGGGCAATGAAGTAGAACTCATAGCTCTTGCCAGGGGACACAGGATCACCTTCAAACTGGATAATGAGAAAGACTGGGAAGCATTCACTATCCGGCATCCTGAGTGCGATGTTGTGATCGATTTCAGCCTTCCCGGTACTGCAGTATCAAATATCAGAAATTGTTTTAATCTGGCATTGCCTGTAGTAATGGGAACCACCGGCTGGTATGCTGACCTTGACAAGGTAAAAAAATGGTGTACAGATGAAAGCGCCGCCATTATGGTGGCTTCCAATTTCAGCCTGGGAGTTAATTTATTGTTCGAACTTACCCGAAAGCTGGCCATATATCTTGACGGCATTGAAGATTATGACATTTCTATTGAAGAAATTCATCATCAGCACAAAATAGACAGTCCCAGCGGAACAGCCATTAAGCTCGCAGAGATTGTTCTGGACCAGCTGGGCCGAAAGAAAAAATGGATAAACCAGGCTTCTGCCGAACCGGATGTTTTACCTGTCATATCTCACAGGGAAGGGGAAGTGACCGGTACTCATATCATTACCTGTGAATCGCAGGCCGATATCCTGGAGTTGAAACATACGGCTAAAAACAGGAAAGGTTTTGCACTCGGAGCTGTTATGGCAGCTGAATGGATAATCGGTAAAAAAGGTTATTTTGAAATGAAAGATTTGTTAGATTTCAGGGATTGATTAGCTTTGCCTATTAACAAAAATTAACAAGCCCACCCGGTTGTATTGAAGGTTTTATTGTTTCTTTGATGTTTATATACCAAAATATCTAAAATGAACATATTTTTTATCTTTTCTTTTATCTTTCTAATAAGCACTGTTATCGGTTTATGGAAGATCTTTGAAAAAGCCGGCAGGCCCGGATGGGAAGTCCTGATTCCTTTTTACAATTTTTATATATGGCTGAGGATCATCAAAAAACCCATTTGGTGGTATATCTTCCTGCTCATCCCCTTCATAAATGTATTCATGATACTTTTAATGATCGTGGAGCTGGTAAAATGTTTTAATAAATTCGGATTAGGGGCTCAGGCCCTTTCAGTTTTATTCCCTTTTATTTATCTTCCTTATCTTGGATTCTCAGCCTCTGAAAAATATGTTCATCCCGATAAAAGACCCGATTTCAAAAAGACCTGGGTGAGGGAATGGGTGGATGCAATTATATTTGCTGTGATAGCAGCCACAATTATCCGGACATTCCTGATGGAAGCCTATACCATACCAACGCCTTCCATGGAAAAGACCTTACTGGTCGGAGACTTTTTGTTTGTGAGCAAAATGAGCTACGGGCCAAGGGTGCCTGAAACGCCTCTCTCCTTCCCTTTTGTACACCATACCATGCCCCTGACTACTGACACTAAATCTTATCTTGAGTGGATAAAACTTCCTTATTACCGCTTTCCCGGATTCGGACATGTGGAGCGTTATGACGCAGTGGTTTTCAACTACCCCGACGGAGATACCCTTTCAGTAAAATTCCAGAGTAACAGGAGTTATTATTCGCTGGTCCGGGAGTACGGCCGTCAAAAAGTCTGGGACAACCCGTCTATTTTCGGAAGGATCATCAGCCGTCCGGTTGATAAAAGAGAGAACTATATCAAACGTTGTATGGCAATTTCAGGGGATACACTGCAGGTCATCGACCAACAGGTTTATATTAATGGTAAAATGGCTTATAACCCTCCTGGTCTGCAATTCCAGTATATGGTGAAGACTTCGGCCAACTCACTGAATCCCAAACTTCTTGATGACCTGCATGTGACCGATAAAGTATGGCCCCTGAATAATGGTGAATTTGTGGTAAACCTCACCAAGGCTTCTTTGGAAAAACTAAAGAAAGTCAGAGGTATAGAGGAAGTCAGTCCCCTGATTGATCCTAAAGGCAAGTGGGACCCGGAAACTTTCCCCAATTCTGAAAATTATCAATGGAACCGTGACAATTACGGTCCCATCGTAATCCCCAAAAAAGGAGTTACCGTGGAATTGAATATCGACAATCTTCCATTATACAAGAGGGTTATAAAGAATTATGAAAGGAATGAACTGGATGTGAAGGACGGTAAAATTTATATTAATGGAAAAGAAGCGACCAGCTATACTTTCCGTATGAATTATTACTGGATGATGGGGGATAACCGTCATAACTCGGCCGATTCACGCTACTGGGGCTATGTACCCGAAGACCATGTCGTCGGAAAAGCCGTGTTTGTGTGGCTCTCCCTGGATAAAAATAAAGGCTGGCTTGACGGGAGGGTACGCTGGAATAAGCTTTTCAGGGTAGTGCATTAATAGACTTTTCTTAACTTCAATTTAAAGCATTTAACAATAAACTAAAAATCAATCTTATGAAAAAATTTAGCCAACTTATGCGGCTTTTGCCGATTATGTTTTTCTTCATCTATGTTTCCGCTTCAGCTAAGGAATTCAGTGGTGTTATAACCTACAAAATTAACTATGAAGGGGAAATGTTGAATGATCAGATGAAAAGTATGATGCCTAAAACCATGACCCTTACTGTTAAAGGGAATAAAGCTAAGGTGGAAATGATCACCGGCATGGGTAAGACTATCAACATCACCAACGGGGATGAACATACAACCACCACTATGATGGATATGATGGGGAAGAAATATGCTTTCCGGTCTACAACCGAGGAAATCAATAAGGATATGGAAGGAAGTGACAATATAAACGTTGAATATACCAATGACACTAAGGACATCCTGGGCTATACATGTAAAAAAGCCATCATTCATATGAAAGGAGAAGACGAAGGTGATATGACTGTTTATTATACCAGTGAGCTGGGTGGTAAGGAGCTTAATTTCGATAATCCCCAGTTCAAGGATATAGACGGCCTTATGCTGGAATATGAAATTGCCAATCCCAAGGCCGGATTTACCATGCATTTCATTGCCACTAACGTCGAAAAGAAAAAGGTAAGCGACAAGGAATTTGCAATTCCTGATGATTATGAAGTTAAAACAAGGGATGAAATTAAAACTATGTTTGGCGGCGGAATGTAAGAGCCTGCCAGAAAAATATTCAAGGCGGCTTTGTCAGTGACAGTGCCGCCTTTTTTATTAATTTTGCTTTTCGAATTTATAAAGATCCATGGCCAAACAAGCAAACCAGTTCAAACCGCAAGCTGCTCCTGCCAAAGAAAAAACCAGGAAAAAGAAAAAGCCGGAAAGAAAAAAGAGTAATCTTCACCTGCCCCACTTTTTCACCGACGGTCGTTTTGCCCGTATTATGGGTTTTTTCTTTGTAATTCTTGCCGTTTATATGGCACTGGCCTTCACATCATACCTTTTTACCTGGCAATCCGACAATGATTGGCTTGATAAATTCCTGATGCAGGATTTTTTCAACCAGAATATCTCAGTCGAAAATTGGACCGGCCGCCTGGGGGCCATACTTTCCCATATGTTCATCAAAAGAGGGGTTGGAATAGCTTCTTACCTGATCCTCCTGGTGATGCTGAACGCCGGCCTCAGGCTCCTGACCGGCAGGAACTTCCTCCCTCAGGGAAAGACTCTCAGGATTTCAGTGATCCTTATCCTTTGGCTTTCAGTAAGCCTTGGTTTTGCATTCGGTAATGATTCATCCCTGTCAATTTTAGGAGGAAGTTTCGGTTATGAATCATCCATCTGGCTGATCGGACTGATGGGAATCCCGGGAACTATTTTGCTCCTGGTATTCTTCTTTATCAGTTTTCTCTTTATTGTCAGGATCATTCCGGCTAAATTCAAGCGCAGTAAATCAGATGATATTACAGATGAAGCTGATATTAAAGAAGAGGAAGATGGTCTGAAAATAAATAACCTGAAAGAAGATAAATACAATACAGTTGAGTATTCAGTCAGGGATGATGATGAAGATTTTGATATAGAAAAACCCAGGACGGTCGATTTCGATGATCCGTCCAATACGCCTCAAAATAATAAAAAGGACGAAAACAACTCCGGAAAAGACATAGAGCTGACCATCGAGGAAAGTATAAAGGAAGAAACCAAAAACAAAGGGACCGCCATCTATGGATCTGTAGATTCGGAATTTGACCCCACGCTTGACCTGCCTCATTATAAGTTTCCAACGCTGGATCTGTTAAATGATTACCAGACTGAAACGGTGAGTGTTGCCAAAGAAGAGCTGGAACAGAATAAGGACCGTATTGTTGAAACATTAAACAATTACGCGATCCGCATCGATAAAATTAAGGCAACTATCGGTCCGACAGTCACGCTATATGAAATCATTCCTGCACCGGGGGTAAGAATTTCCCGCATCAAGAACCTGGAGGATGACATTGCATTGAGCCTCTCAGCCATGGGCATCCGTATCATCGCTCCTATCCCCGGCAAAGGAACTATCGGGATAGAAGTCCCGAACCTGAAGCCCGAAATAGTGTCCATCAAGTCGATGCTGGCCTCTGATAAATTCCGCAATTCCAATTTTGAACTTCCCATAGCGATCGGTAAGACTGTTTCCAACGAAAGTTATATAGCTGATCTTACCAAAATGCCCCATATCCTGATGGCCGGCGCAACAGGCCAGGGTAAATCAGTCGGGCTGAATGCCATTATTTTATCCCTGCTCTACAAGAAACATCCCTCACAGCTTAAGTTTGTCATGGTCGATCCCAAAAAGGTTGAACTCACCCTTTTCTCCAAGATCGAAAGGCATTTCCTGGCCAAGTTACCGGATTCGGAAGAGGCGATCATCACCGATACCCGCAAAGTAGTCAGGACACTGAACTCTCTTGGCATAGAAATGGACCATCGCTATGAATTGCTGAAGGATGCTCAGGTCCGAAATATCAAGGAATACAATACCAAATTCATAGCCCGCAGGCTGAACCCGAATGAAGGCCATCACTTCATGCCATATATAGTTGTGGTGGTAGACGAGTTTGCTGATCTGATCATGACCGCGGGAAGGGAAATAGAGAATCCCCTGACTAGACTTGCTCAGCTGGCCAGGGCAACCGGCATACATCTCATCATCGCGACCCAGAGGCCTTCTGTCAATATCATCACCGGTACCATCAAGGCTAACTTCCCTGCCCGACTGGCTTTCAGGGTTATTTCAAAAGTCGATTCCCGGACTATCCTCGACAGCTCCGGAGCCGATCAACTGATTGGTCGCGGGGACATGCTTATGGCTACCGGCTCCGACCTGGTCAGGTTGCAGTGTGCTTTTGTAGATACTCCTGAAGTCGATAAAGTCACCGAATTTATTGGTTCCCAAAGGGGCTATCCCGATGCTTTTGCATTGCCTGAATTTTATGACGAGGAAGGAGGCAAAGGCAATAATGATTTTGATCCCAATGACCGGGATGAACTCTTTGAAGATGCCGCCCGTATTATCGTGCAACACCAGCAAGGTTCCACATCGCTCCTGCAGCGTAAACTGAAACTGGGCTATAACAGGGCTGGAAGGTTAATCGATCAGCTTGAAGCAGCCGGTATCGTCGGACCCTTCGAAGGAAGCAAGGCAAGAGAAGTTAAAGTAGCCAATGAAATGGCATTGGAACAGTTTTTGAGGGACTTGAATGATAAATAATATTCTAATTTCAAAATACATGGGAAAGATATTAAGGAGCCTGGTAATCATCACATTCATTTTCAACGTTCAGTGGGGATATGCACAGAAAGGTAAAGAAGCGGACGGTATCCTGAAAGAAGTTACTGAACAGACAAAATCATATAAAACGATTTTCATTAATTTCACCTATAACATGGATAATCCTGATGCCAAGATCCATGAAAGTCAAAAAGGAACATTACTTCTGGAAGGAGACAAATACCGGCTGGTCATCGCCGGACAAACCGTCATCAGTAATGGAAAAACAAGCTGGACTTATATAAGTGATGCAAAAGAAGTCCAGATCAATACTGTTGAAGATAATGAAGACGCCATAACGCCAAATAAACTTCTTTCATCCTATTATGAAAATTATAAATCAAAACTAATAGGGGAAGAAAACAAAGGAGGACGGACCTACCAGATCATTGAACTGAAACCTTCGGAAGACAAATCCTATTCGCGAATAGAGCTGACGATTGACAAAAATCTCAAGAGAATCGCGAAGATAGCGATCCAGGATAAAAACGGAAATACATTTACATATATAGTTAATGAATTCAAAGTAGATGTGCCTGTGAAAGCATCTGATTTCACATTTGATCCGAAAGAATTTCCCGGGGCTGAAGTTATCGATATGAGATAATTGATGATATAAAGCAAATTGCTTTCCGCATTTAAATTATTATCTGTTCTGCATTCTTTTCTGCTTAAAAATATAGCCGGTGCGAAAAGAGGATAATGAAATCATTTTATTGATCCGGAAGGAATCTACCCGTGATTCCGGATTCCGGAAATTGGTAAATATTTACAAACGTGATATATACTGGTTAATTCGCCGGCTTGTGCTGGATCATCATGATGCCGATGATCTCACCCAGGAAGTTTTTATCAAAATATGGAAAAACCTGGATAATTTCAGGGGTGATTCAGGCCTTTTTACCTGGATTTACAGGATCGCTACCAACGAGGCCCTGGGCTTTTTAAAAACCCGGAACAGAAGAAAAATATTAGCCAGGCTTCAGCCTGCCGATCAAGATGATCAGATTACATATAATGATGCATTTTATCGCGCGGCCCCAAGCCAGCAGCGATTCCAGGAATCTTTGCTGCGCCTTCCGGATAAGCAGAGAACCGTATTCCTTATGCGTTATTATGATGAAATCCCCTATGAAGAAATGTCGGCTATCCTGAAAACTTCCGTTGGGGCCCTGAAAGCCTCCTATCATCATGCAGTGAAAAAAATTCAAAAATATATGACTGAACAATAAACTTTTAGCTCCCGCGGCCGTCTAACCATAGTATTTCATCCATGAAAAAAGATAAAAAATACAATATCAATCCGACACCTGAGGAAATCAAATTCCCCACGGATCAGCCTTTTATGGTCCCTGAAGGATATTTCGATAAGCTCAGCGACAGGATTATGGAAAGGATCCAAAACGGAACTGTGCAGAAACCGCCTGTGATCCCGATCTACAGAAAGCCTGCTTATATATATGCTGCTGCCATTGCCATCATATTGATTGCGGTAGCCGGAATCTTATTCTTTTCTTCTGTAAATAATAGCTCCAAAGGGCTCATGCCTTCAGAGATCACCATCAGCGATTTATATGATAATTATATAGACCAGTCGGTGGACGAATATACTTTACAAACATATTATGCCAGGACACTGACTGAAAATCCGGATTCATCGGTGAATAAAAACAAAACCGGAACTGACACTTCGATCAACCGGCAGGCTATTGAAACTTATTTACTGGAAAGTTATGACCCTGAAAATGTTCTAAATCATTAATAAACTGTACCATGAAAAGGACCGCTATTGTCGTATTACTCTTCGCAGCATCCATCTTCGCATTTGGACAGCATAATCATTCAGCAAGTGATCATCATGAAAAAATTCAAAGCATGAAAATCGCTTATCTGACGGAAAAATTGCAACTCAACCCGCAGGAAGCTGAAAAATTCTGGCCGGTTTTTAACGAATATGATACCCAAAGACATGATTTGGAAAGATCCCTTTTCAGGGGAAACTATGTTAAAAACGACAGCCTTCAAAACATGAGCGACAAAGATGTTACCCTGCTCATTTCCAATAGGCTGAACAAGGAACAACAACTTATAGATATCAGAAAAGAATATTATAAGAAATTCGAAAAGGTACTTCCCATAAAAAAAGTTTATCTTTTGTTTGAAGCCGAAGCAGGATTCAAGAGGATGCTTCTGGAGCACATTCAGGGTGAACGCTCTGAAAGGAAAGAAAACGCGGAGGAAAATAAGTAGAAAAGAAATACACCTGGATTTGATCTACCGGGATTCTTTCCATTCTTTATACTTATCCAAAAAACTGTATTCCGACCTTCCGGTATCTGTTAAAACAGTTTCCGGTTTTAATTCCCTTATTCCAGGATCCCAAAATATTACCGGCATATTCTCATTCCCCAATTCCCCATTGGAATCATCATATTATTCACTTAAATTTGCCTCACAAAATCTATAATATAATGAAGGTATCCGTTGAGATTAGCTATTATCCGCTGCGGGAAGAATTCGTCCCCCCTATCCGTGAATTCATACATCGCCTGAACCAGCATGAAGGTATTGTCGCACAGACAAACGGGATGAGCACTCAGGTATTTGGTGAATACCGGATAGTCATGTCTGTGCTGACTGAAGAGATGGAAAAATCCTTCGAGAACCCACATTCCGTCTTTGTCATGAAAGTCATTAATGCCAATTTGAATACTAAAGAAGGCTGATGTATCTGCTCTCCATTTTCGATACCCTGTATCAAAACGTTTTGGATTCAAGCTGGATAGAAGCTGTGGCAGTGCTATTCGGTCTGCTTAGTGTATGGTATGCAAAAAAAGAAAACATCCTGGTATATCCCACAGGAATTATAAATGTCCTGATCTACGTTTATATTTGCCTGAAAGTAGGGCTTTATGCTGACATGGGGATAAATTTCTTCTATTTCATTATGAGTGTTTACGGGTGGTATAAATGGAGCCGTAAAGACGAAAACCAGAATACCAGGCCAATTGCAGACATGAATCTTAAAGAAATTTTGATCTCAGTTACAGGGACCGCTATTTTCTTTTTCATCCTGAGCTTTGTTCTGAAAAATTATACCAACAGCACTGTACCCTATATTGATGGCTTTACCACGGCTGTTTTTATCATCGGAATGTGGCTGATGGCCTTGAAAAAAATAGAGAACTGGATTTACTGGATCATCGGAGATGTAGTCTCAATACCATTGTATGCATATAAATCTTTGATACTTACCAGTTTTCAGTTTACGGTATTTTTGATTATAGCTATTGCAGGTTATTTAGAATGGAAAAGGAAATTGGAAGAAAGCAAAGCAAGGGTGCAGCAGCTATAAAATAATTCCGGAATTATAATTTAGTTAAGAAATATCTTTTTATTACTGTGATCAGAAGCATTTCCATTACAGGCCCCGAATCTACGGGTAAATCAGAGCTGGCCAAACATCTGGCAGAGCGGTACAAGACCGTATGGGTGCCTGAATATGCCAGGGAATATCTATACAACCTGCCCAGGCCATACGGGCGTGAGGACCTCCTGAAAATCGCCCAGGGCCAATTGAAAAGGGAAAGAGCTTTGAAAGAAGTTGCCAATAGCTACCTTTTTTGTGATACCGATATACTGGTCATAAAAATCTGGAGTGAATTCAAGTATGGCATTGCTGACTCATGGATCAACCGGCAGTTTAAAGACCATCGTTACCAGCTTTCCCTTCTCTGCGATATCGATCTGCCTTGGGAAGAGGATCCCCTGAGGGAACATCCGCATCAGCGCGGTGAACTCTTCAGGCTTTATCAATATCACCTGGAAAGTCGTAACTTGCCCTTTGGAATTGTTTCCGGTTATGGGGAAAAAAGGCTTGAGAATGCAATGAAGATCATCGAAAAAGCGTTTCCATAAACCGATCAGAATAAAAACCAGAATTAGAAAATGCCGGACAAATCTCAGATTAAGCATAGATTAAAAATTCTTTACCTGCCCCGTTGGTATCCTCACCGTTATGATCCCATGCCCGGATTATTTATTGAAAGACATGCCCGTTCGGTCTCTCCCTTTTGCGATGTTGCGGTGCTATATGTTCATTCTGACGATAAGCTGATAGGACAAAAATATGATTTGAACTGGACGGAAGATGAGGAACTGCTGCAACTGAAGATCTATTACAGGGCTTCTCATTCAGCGCTGCTTGTATTTAGAAACCTGGTCAACGGCTGGCGTTTTCTGAAGGCCCACTTAAAGGGCAGGAAACTGATCCTGAGGAAATTCGGCAGGCCTGATGTGCTACATGTGAATGTGCTGACCCGTTTAGGGGTTCTGGCTTATTTTAACAGACTTTTCTATAACACTCCCTATGTTATAACCGAACATTGGACCCGTTATCTTCCGATGACGGACACCTATCATGGTATTCTCAGAAAGCTGGCTACCCGTGTAGTTGTGGCTAAAGCTTCCGCTGTGCTTCCGGTCTCAGATAATCTGGGCCGTGCCATGGAAGACAACGGACTGAAAAACAGCAATTACATTACTATTCCTAATGTAGTCAATACCGAAATGTTCCATCTGAAAGATGGCCCTGTAAGCGGGGAACGTATGAAGTTTTTACACGTTTCCTGTTTTGAAGATAAACAGAAGAATATATCAGGAATGCTCAGGGTACTAAAAAGGCTTTCTGAGGTACGCCAGGACTGGGAATGCCATATGATCGGGGAAGGCATACATTATGACATGCTGGTGGAACAAGCCGCTAAACTCGGAATCAAAGACAGCTTTGTAGTATTTCATGGTTTGAAAGAAAATGAAGAACTGGCCGCACTCATGCGGGATGCTTATTTCCAGGTGATGTTCAGCCGTTTTGAAAACCTCCCGGTCGTCATCCTGGAAAGCTATGCAAGTGGTGTTCCTGTCCTGTCGACTGATGTGGGTGGAATTTCTGAACACATGAACAGGGACCTTGGAAGGCTTATTCCTTCGGAAGATGAGGAAGCATTATACCAGGAATTGAATGAAATGCTGGATCATCATGACCAGTATGACAGGCAAAGAATAAGGGAATATGCCCTCACACATTTCAGCAGGGAGGTGATAGGGAAACAATTGAATGAAGTATATCAAAAGGTAGCCGGACATTGAAAAATGAACATAGAGTTCCTTTCAGAGATTTTTTCAGAAATTTCAGAAATCAATGCGTCTTCCAGCAAAATCTTAAGAGATAGATACAGATAAAAAGCCCCTTCAGGAAATCCTGAAGGGGCTTTTTTAACTCAGTAATAACTTATCAACAGATTATTTGGCGTAATTCACGGCCCGGGTTTCCCTGATTACTGTGATCTTAATTTGCCCGGGGTAAGTCATTTCATCCTGTATTCTACGGCTCAGGTCGTAGGAAATCTTATTGGCATCAGCATCCGAAACTTTCTCGGCACCAACTATGACCCTTAATTCACGGCCTGCCTGAATAGCATAGGTTTTTACGACTCCGGGATAGGTAAGTGCCAGGTCCTCAAGCTTGTTAAGTCTTTGAATATATGCCTCAGCCACTTCACGACGGGCTCCAGGGCGTGCGCCTGAAATGGCATCACAAACCTGAACTATAGGCGCAATCAGGTTATCCATTTCAACTTCATCATGATGAGCTCCGATAGCATTGCATACTTCGGGTTTTTCCTT
Source organism: uncultured Bacteroidales bacterium (assembly GCA_963787195.1). Lineage (GTDB taxonomy): Bacteria > Bacteroidota > Bacteroidia > Bacteroidales > JAGOPY01 > CAWBCI01. The sequence continues at coordinate 45,958 of CAWBCI010000005.1, read as the reverse complement.
GAATTTTTCCGCCAGTTTCATACCCAGGATTGCATGTGGCAATTCAGGCTCATTATCAGGAACTTTGCCGATATCATGCAGAAGTCCGGCCCTCTTTGCCATTTTGGGATTCAATCCCAGTTCGGCAGCCATGGTAGCGCATAGCTTTGCAACTTCGATGGAATGCTGAAGGAGGTTTTGCCCGTATGACGAGCGGTATTTCATGCGTCCTATCATGCGGATCAGCTCATGGTGCATATTATGGATGCCCAGGTCAATACAGGTCCTTTTCCCGGTTTCTATGACCTCCTGTTCGATCTGTTTTTTAGTTTTAGTGACAACTTCCTCAATACGGGCAGGGTGTATTCTGCCGTCGGTCACCAGTTTATGAAGTGCAAGCCGGGCGATTTCCCTTCTGACCGGATCAAAACCGGAAAGGATAATTGCTTCGGGGGAATCGTCGATAATGATTTCGATGCCGGTAAGAGCTTCCAGAGCCCTGATATTTCTTCCCTCACGGCCAATGATCCGGCCTTTGATTTCATCGCTTTCAAGAGGGAAAACACTTACTGTATTTTCGATGGCATGTTCGGCAGCAGTGCGCTGAATTGTTTCAATCACAATCTTTTTCGCCTCGCGATGGGCGGTCATTTTTGCTTCTTCAATAGTATCCTTGATATATACAAGGGCATCGGATTTAGCATCTTCCCTAAGGGTTTCAATCAACTGGTTCCTGGCTTCACTGGCAGAAAGGCCTGATATGACTTCCAATTGTTCAACCTGTTGTTTAACAGAATGGTCGAGCTCTGTCTGTTTTTTATTGACGATATCGAGCTGGTTATTCAGGTTCTCTTTAATAACGTCCAGTTCTTTCTGTTTCCTTTGAATCTCTTCGTATTTCTGGGAGATCTGGGATTCTTTCTGATTGAGTCGGTTTTCATTTTTCTGAACTGCTGAATTGCGTTCATTTATCACCTTCTCATGTTCAGATTTCAGTTGGAGGAATTTTTCTTTGGCTTGCAGGATTTTATCTTTTCTGATCACCTCTGCCTTTTCCTCTGCTTCTTTAATGATCTTTACGCTTCTCTTTTCGATGAATTTTCTGAGAATCACTGTACCGATCAGGATGCCGAGTGCCACTCCTATTATTCCGTCAATCAGATATATAATTAATTCATCCATATTAATGTATTTAATTGAGTAATATATTGTTATATGAGTATCAATAAAAAAACCCGCAATTAATTCATGGGTTTGGAAAACCCCATACTGAACGTTAAGGGATGCCCCGGATTTTCAGGCTTCCAATGTCCCTGATATACAGGGAGCCAGGTAAACCTGGTTAAGGCCTGCCTTAGAAACCGGAGAGTCGATCCCTAAAGGATAAAATGTTGAGTTTCCAAACCGATGTTGAATTAATGCGGGTAATAATATTTTTTTTCAAAGAACGATGGTCCAGGTCTCTTAAATCATATTTTCGGAAAGGTAAGCATTTAAACTTTCCAATTGAGTGATTATTTCATTATCCGTATGCCCTGCTTCAAAATTTTTCTTTAAAGCAAGTGTCCCGAAATGCAAGGCAGCCATTGCCAGCAAGTCCTGCTTATCTTTAAAGGCATAGTTATCACCGTAGCTTTTTATGAGTTCATTTATGTCCCTTGCCGCATTCCTGATCACTTCTTCTTCCTGTATTTTAACTTTCAGACGGTAAGGTCTTTCAGCAATTTGAACGGTAATAGTTAGTTCTTCCATTTTTACGCCCCGGATTTTGTGCCTGGAAGAGGCAAATTATTTGTTTAAAAGTCCTATACATTTATCAATTTCCCGCACCAGATCGGTAATCCTTTCTTTAACAATTACCGAATCTCCCAAATTTTCAACAGATCTTGCGATCTTTATTACCTGCAGTTTTTCTTCCAACTGCTTAATTCTTATCTCTTTGTTTTCGATTAGATTAAGGTATTCCTGTTTTTGATTTTTTAATTTTATATTTTCTTCCCTGAGTTTGCGCTGGTTCTCAACGAGAAGACTGGTTTTCGTTTCAAGTCCTTTAAGCAAGTCCTTTATTTTTTCCATAAACCTCTAAATGGTATCCGCGCAGAATTTACAAAAATATCAAAAAAAAGATATCTTTCCTATACAAGCCCTAAATATTGCCAAGGTTTTGATAACTATTTTTCAATATTCTGCTTTTCACTCATCTATATAAATAAACTACCCCGCGGCAAGCAGCGGGGTATCTTAAGAAAATATCTCTTATTCGTCTGAAGAGACGAGGAATTTAACCCCACCAGATCCCGAATAAGACTTCGTCTTTTCGGGATCAATTCGACTAACAATTTTTTCTTCGCTTCGCTTGAAAAAATTGAGTCTCATTGATTAAAAATGAAAAAAATATATTATGCGACAGGTATAATTTCACTTTAAACGGATAAACAACATATCATTTTAAAATATTATAAATATGACGGAAGAATTTCTTCATTATGTCTGGAAGTTCAGGCTGAACAACCGGAAGCTGAAAACCACGGATGGGAAAGCCCTGGAAGTCATCCGCAGCGGGGACCATAATTCTGATGCCGGGCCCGATTTCCTGAATGCCTTGCTAAGGCTTGACGGCACTCTTTGGGCAGGGAATGTTGAAATACATGTGAAATCGTCAGAATGGACTTTACATGAGCATGATAAAGATGATGCTTATGACAATATCATTTTACATGCAGTTTATGAATGCGACCATAAGGTCAGCCGCCGTAACGGAGAAATTATTCCCAGCCTTCGTTTAAAAGACTATTTCAGTAAAAATGTATTTAATTCTTTCAGTGAATTTCTGAACAACCACCTTTGGATCCCATGTGCCGGCACTATAGGAACTATCCGGCCGGTTATCACCCAATCCTGGATAGAGGCCCTTTGCGTGGAGAGACTGGAGGCAAGAGCCGAAATGGTCCGAAAGCTCCTGGAGTTTACCCACAATGACTGGAACCAGGCGCTTTATCATTCGCTGGCCGGATCTTTCGGTGCCAGGGTGAATAAAGAACCCTTTGAAATGCTGGCCAGGATGACGCCATTGAATTTCCTGCTAAAGCACCGCGATGAATTATTTCAGCTTGAATCTATCCTCTTTGGCCAGTCTGGTTTACTGGAAAAAGAGCATGAAGAGTATTACCCTAAAAAGCTAAAGAAGGAATATGAACATCTCCGGAATAAATTCAGTCTGACCAACATGCCTGGTCATTTATGGAAGTTTCTGAGGCTCCGGCCCAATAATTTTCCCACCATCCGGCTTGCCCAACTAGCTTCATTGCTGCATCAACACCCTGAATTGCCGGGTTTGATCCTGGAACCCTCCGCGGAAGCAGAGCTTCGAAATCTATTTAAAGTCGGAGTAAGTGATTACTGGAGGACACACTTTCATTTTGATAAAATCTCTTCAGCTTCAGATAAGTCCTTGGGAGATACAGCTATAGATCTTATTTTTATCAACACTATCATTCCTTTTATCTTCGCTTTTGGAAAGATAAATAATATACCCAGGTACAGTGACCTGGCTCTGGAAATCTTCAGCCATATCCCGGCAGAAAATAATTCCATCATCAGAAACTTCAGCTCCTTCGGAGTGGATGTCGCCAATGCAGTCGATACCCAGGGACTAATTCAGATGAAGAGTAATTACTGTGAACAAAAGAGATGCCTTGAATGCAGGATAGGTCTTGAATTATTAAAATGAAGGCCGGCAAATATCTGCTTCAAGCTAATTAGTATATTTGCATATAAATCAAACATTTCAAACTGCAAGGTATTGGATTATATTCCGAGTAAAAACAGATTCAGGACTTCTATATTTTTATTACTGGCATTGCTTATAATAGGTACTGCCGGATTTATCATTATTGAAAAAGACAATGTTCTGAATGCCGTTTATATGACCGTTATAACCATCTCGACCGTTGGTTTCGGCGAGATCCACCAGCTCTCAAATGGGGGCAAGGTATTTACTATTATACTGATTATTATGAGCATCAGTATATATGCCTATTCTGTAACCGTCATCACCACCTATTTCCTGGAAGGGCAGATTACTTATTTTCTTTCAGGCTACCGGTCAAAAAATTGGAAAAAAATGGAAAATCATGTGATTATATGTGGCTATGGCCGCAATGGAGAACAGGCTGCCAGGGAGCTGGAAGCCCATCATCAGAAATATATAGTTATAGACCAGAATCATGATAATGTTGTTAAGAACATGAATCTGAATAAGGATGCTGTATTTATGGAAGGTGATGCGACGAAGGATGAAGTATTATTCAAGGCGAAAGTAGAAAGTGCCAAAGCCCTGATAACCACACTTCCGATAGATGCTGACAACCTCTATGTTGTGCTGACTGCCAGGTCTATGAATCCAAAACTTACAATTATCAGCCGCGCCAGCGATGAAAGTTCGGAAGCAAAACTGCGCTTTGCCGGCGTTAGCAGTATAGTGATGCCGGAAAAAGTTGGAGGCGCCCATATGGCTTCACTTGTCACACGACCTGACGTGATCGAATTTCTGGAACACCTTTCCGTTCATGGTGATGAACCCACGAACCTGGAAGAGATCATGTGCACTTATCTTCCTGAAAATAACGGAAAAAATACTATCAACGAATTAGGGATCAGGAAAAAGACCGGAGCTAATATTATAGGATTTAAAAATCCTGACGGGAAATTTATTCTGAATCCTTCGCCTGATACAGAGGTTACTGTGGGATCCAAATTCTTTGTCCTGGCATCAAAAGACCAGGTGATGAAGATGAAGGAATTCCTTCACAAACAGTAAAAATAGCATAAAGGAACTGATTCGGAATATTAAGTTTACAATCAGACACTCATCATCTTACGGATATCATCAATTGCGGAAGAGATTCCGAATACGGTAATTATGTCCCCTGATTTAAGAGAGGTACTCCCGTGTGGGATATGCATTTCATTGCCTCTCTTCAGGAGCATCAACATACTGTCGTGGTGGAAGGGAAGATCCTTCACCAGTTTTCCGTCCACCTCCTTAGTGGTGATGTGTATTTCTTCGACTGTATAATTTTCAAAAGTATCTACCAGGGTATGGTAAGCCCCAGGCCGGAGGATGATATTTTCGATAGTGGCAGCCAGGACCCTGCGGGAATCCAGTATCTCAACCTGCAAGCCCCTCAATAACTGGTCGAAATGTGCATTCCCCGGCCTGGAAATAATCTTCTCATGCTGCAATTCTTTCCGGAGCATTTCACATATCTGCAAATTCGTTCCATCATTCCCGGTCATGACCACCACATAATTAGAATCAGAAAGCCTCAGATCACGGAATGTATCCGCTAAACTACCATCTTTCAAAAATGCCGGCAGGCCTTTGGACTTCATTTCGTGAAACCTTTTTTCGTCTTTTTCAACAATAACAGCTGCTTTCCCATGAATTTTCAATCTCCTGGCAAGCAGGACACCCACGCTGCTCCCGCCGATAATAAATATTTTTTCTTCCTGAAAAGTTTTTCTGGGATTAATGATATTGAACAAAACAGGCGCTGATAAACAGGTAATCACTGCCATAACAATAAAACTGGAATTGACGCCGGGTGAAATAACGCCAAGCTCCAGTCCAATGGAGGCAGCCGCTATTATTAGGCTCATTCTTGCAGATAAAAGAAAACCTCCGGCCAGGGCCCTCTTTAGTCCGAATAACCTGGCCCAAAGCAGGGAAGGAATGACTTTTACCATGAATAATACAAATAAAAGGACTGCCAGAAAGATGTACAAAGAACTGTCAAATTCCTGGAAATTCCCCAGGTTAAAACGGGCACCCACCATGATAAAGAAAATGGGTATGAAGAATCCGAAACCGATCCCATCAAGCTTTATCAGGAGCAATGATCTCTCCTTATGCAGAAATATCGAAAGCAATAATCCACTCAGGAAACCTCCCAGGAGGACACCTTCATGCCCTAGAAACTGCCCCAGCACAACGAAAAAAGCCAAAAGCAACATAGTCCCACGAACACTTATCTGTGAGGCAGCATGGGAAAGTTGAAAAGTGATCTTTTGAAAGATTACCAGGCGAAGCCGCTTTCCGACCTGATAAGCAAGATAGAAAACAGCGAAGAGTCCCAGGATCAGAAATAATTCCAGGCTAAAACCAAAACGAAGTATGATGGTTGTAAAAGTGAGCAAAATAATACTCAGGATATCGGCGATAGAGGCGGCCATAATTAGCATCTGGCCGAAATGCCCTGTGGTCTCTCCCCTGTTTTTGAGAACCGGAAAAATAATACCCACAGAGGTTGTGGTCAGGATAAGAGTAAAGAACCAATAATTTTTGGGTTCTATAATAGTGGAAAGCATCAGAGTCCCAAGATATGAAAGGCCTACCGTCACCATGAAGAATACAAGTCCAACAAGAAGTGGATTTCTTAGAAATCCAATCAGCGTGATTTTTTTTCGCGGAAAAGACGCCATGATCTGATCCACATCTATTTCCAGGCCGCTCAGAAACATCAAAAAGATCAACCCGAACAAAGCCAGGAAATCAAGGAATTTTGCCGAATCCATATCCATTGAACCCAGCAGATATTTACCTGCAAAATATCCGACTATGATCTCGATAATTACAGCAGGAACCTTTTCAAGCTTTATGAGCGAAAGTGTGAGAGGCACTATCCATGCAATCGCCACGATCACCAGCAAGGGGGTGAAATTATAATTGAAAGATATATTCAGGATGAAATTGATCATCTAAAAGCTAAATTCAGGAAGATTGCTGGAATTTTAAGTAAATATACAAACAATTCTCCAAGGCATTTAATTTTTACTATTTTAGCCATTCATTCGAATTTTGCAGTTGTATCAATGAATGTCATATTATATTCAGAATTAAAAACCTGAATATATTTCCCCGAATGAAAAATTCAAGGAATGGAGATAAATTATTCAAAATAAATAAATTATCATTCTAATATGAATCCAATTCTGCAAGCTATAGACCATGTTTTGGTTGGCTATAATGACTATGTAGGAGGTTACCTGGTCTTGCTGATGCTCATCCCCACCGGTTTGTATTTCATTTTTAAGTTGAAATTCCTGAATGTCACCATGATCTGGCATACCATTAAGGTTGTGGCCGGAAAATTTGATAAGAAAGGGGATACCGGGGATGTAAACCACTTTAAAGCACTCACAACTGCTTTGTCTGCCACTGTCGGAACAGGAAATATAGTAGGCGTTTCGCTTGCTATTTATCTGGGTGGGCCGGGAGCAGTCTTCTGGATGTGGGTCACGGGATTTCTGGGGATGATCCTGAAATACACCGAATGTACGCTTGCGCATAAATACAGGCAATTTAATTCCGATGGCACTGTTACGGGTGGTCCGATGTATTATATGAAAAATGCTTTGGAGCCAAAGATTGGTCGCTGGGCAAAGGTCCTCGCCATTATCTTTGCCGGTGCAACCATACTGTGCGCATTGGGAACAGGCAACATGGCACAGACCAACTCCATGGCGGATGCACTTTTGACTAATTATGGTGTCAGCAATATCATCTCCGGAATTACAATATCAGCCATAGTTTTCCTGATCATTGTGGGAGGTATTAAAAGGATAGCTGATGTAACTTCACGGCTGGTACCTTTCATGGCAATATTCTATTTTTTGGGAGCTTTGGCAGTGATTCTGGCAGAATATGACCGCATACCCTCGGCCCTTTCTATGATAGTTTCCGATGCCTTTACGGGCAGTGCTGCTACAGGCGGATTTGTCGGATCAAGTTTTATGCTTACCCTGATCTGGGGAGTACGCCGTGGATTATTTTCAAATGAGGCCGGTCAGGGTTCTGCACCTATCGCCCATGCGGCAGCAAAGACTGAATATTCTGCAAGAGAGGGACTGGTTGCTTCACTGGAACCACTCGTGGATACACTGATCATTTGCACCCTTACAGCCCTGGTTATCATCCTGAGCGGCGCCTGGAATTCAGGTATCAAAGGGGTCGGAATGACTGTGCTGGGAATGGAGACGGGCCTGAGCAGAATCGGGGTGCATGGCCTGGGTGGTCATATAGTTGCGATTGGTTTACTGCTCTTTGCCTTTTCAACAGTCATAAGCTGGAACTACTACGGCAGCAGGGCATCTATATTCCTTTTCGGAGAAAAATCGGTTAATTACTATAATTACCTTTATGTGATTTTTGTATTTTTCGGATGTATCTGGGGAATTGATCTGGTTTGGCATTTTGTGGATGCGGTGATTACCTTTATGACAATCCCGAACCTGATCGCTCTTCTCTTGCTGTCACCTGTCGTTGTGGCTGAAACCAAAAAATACAGGAAAGCGATTAAAGGAATCTGATTTTTACAGAATGGCCTGAGGGGCCAATTCATTTTGTATTATGAATTCAGGAATTCGATTTGAAGATTGAGCCATAAACCTTTCAAATTTGAATAATTCAGTTGATCATAAATTAAATATCCTTAGAAGCAGAAAAATCAAGCTCGCAATTTTGATCACTTCGGCGATGCTATTCCTGCAATATACAGCCATGGCTGCTTCACCTACACAGGACAGCACTGTTCATATTTCCCAAAAATCCAAGGAGCTTACACTAAGTCAGGAAATAGACCGGGCTTTTTCACCGGTTGTGAAGGCTTTGAGTGATGTTTTGTTCTGGGATCCCTTTTCGGCTGCCGGAATTTATGATGAAGTAGTAAAGGACAAGTCCGGTAAGCCCGTCATAAACAAAAATGGTGAAACTGTCAGGGCTCCTTTAAAACTGATCGTGATCTGGCTTATGTTCGGGGGCCTTTTCTTCACCCTTTTCATGAAATTCATCAGCATAAGGGGCTTTAAGCATTCTATAGATCTGATAAGGGGTAAATTCGATGAGGCAGGAGATAAGGGAGAGGTTTCACATTTTCAGGCCCTCACAACCGCTTTATCAGCAACGGTCGGCATGGGCAATATTGCAGGCGTGGCAATTGCAGTATCCATTGGAGGGCCCGGGGCTACACTATGGATGATCCTGGCCGGACTATTGGGGATGTCATCCAAATTTACCGAATGTACTCTGGGAGTGAAATACCGGCGGATCAACTCAAAAGGGGAAGTTTCGGGTGGGGCTATGTATTATCTTAAATATGGTCTGAAAAAAAAGAAACTCGGATTGCTTGGGAATATACTCGCACTTTTGTTCGCAATTCTTGTGATCGGAGGTTCCGTTGGAGGAGGTAATATGCTGCAGGCCAACCAGGCTTTCGAACAGTTTTCCATCTTTTTCCCTTCCCTTCAGAATCACGGTTTTTGGTACGGCATAGTCATGGCATTAATAGTGGGGCTGGTTATAATCGGCGGAATAAAAAGTATAGCGCGGGTAACTTCCAAAGTAGTTCCTTTTATGGCATTATTATATGTTGGAACAGCCCTGGTGATCATTGCAATGAACATAAGGCATACTGATGAAGCATTCATGGCAATTATAAATGGCGCTTTTTCAGCCCCTGCCCTGAAAGGGGGCTTTATAGGAGTGATGATCTACGGTTTCCAGAGGGGGGCATTCTCCAATGAAGCCGGGGTAGGATCCGCTTCAATTGCCCACTCAGCAGTCAGGACAAACGAGCCGGTAAGCGAAGGCATCGTGGCTTTGCTGGAGCCTTTTGTGGATACGGTAATTATTTGCACAATGACAGCACTGGTGATCATATATACAGGGCTATATCATGGCAGTGAACTGCAGGGAGTCCAGCTTACATCAGCCGCCTTCGCAAGAGTATTTCCATGGTTTCCATATCTTCTCCTTATCGCGGTTACGCTCTTTGCTTTCTCAACAATGGTATCCTGGTCTTATTACGGATTGAAAGGCTTCGACTATCTTTTCGGAAATTTTAGCCAGAAAATATTTGGAACCCGCAAGGTCAGCAATGTGATATACCAGTTATTTTTCCTTGCTTGTATCGTGGTTGGCTCTTCCTCTTCATTGCGTTCAGTAATGGATTTTTCGGACATGATGGTCCTTTGCATGGCCTTTCCGAATATTATCGGACTACTGATTTTGGCTCCCGAAGTCAGGCGCGATTTGAATTCTTACTGGAGAAGGCTCAGGAGCGGGGAAATACATGTTCAAACTAAGCTTCCCGGAAATCTGGGTGATTGAGGGAAGGCCGGGAATGAGTAGCTCAAACTTTCCGCTGCCATGTTAGGAATTAAACATTGTATTGAGGATGCTGACAATGTTGCCGATTTTTAATACTGGCCGAAACTTTGATATCTGAGCGGCTTTGAACATCTGCAAGTATATTGTGTTCATATCTTAATCCTCACATTAGCGATTTTACATGGCAAAATATCATCAACAATATAGCGACCGCGAAGTTGAAAAGAAAAAAATTACAAAGCAGGGCATTAAAAGGCTCTACCGTCTTTTTCGCTTCATAGGCCCACAGAAATATGTCTTTATTGCCGGACTTACCTTTCTGGTACTGTCAAGCCTGACCACCCTGATTTTCCCCATGCTGATAGGAGACCTTCTGGATTCGGCCAGCAAAGGAACCCTTCAAAAAATTAACAGGATAGGATTTATACTGATGGGTGTTTTCCTGGTAAATGCTGTTTTTTCATATTTCAGAATTTATTTATTTGCCGTTGTCACCCAAAAAACCCTGGCGCTTTTGCGTCAAACGACCTATAATCATCTGATCAAGTTGCCTATGACTTTCTTTTCCAGCAGGCGAGTGGGAGAACTGAATAGCCGGATCTCGGCAGATATAGCCCTCCTCCAGGAAACATTCACCTCTACATTGGCCCAGTTTGTAAGGCAGATTATCACCATAGTCGGGGGTATTACCCTGCTGACAATCATTTCTCCCAGGCTGACTGTCTTCATGCTTGCCCTGATACCTGTAGTGGCCGTTTTTGCCCGCATTTTCGGAACCTTTATCCGTAAACTGTCGAAGATAGCCCAGACCAAGGTAGCTGAATCAAATACTATTGTTGAAGAGACACTGCAGGCTATCTCCAGCGTTAAATCCTTTGCAAATGAAGCCTTTGAAATTCTGAGGTACAAGAAAAAAACGGACGAAGTAATTGAAGTCGCGCTGAAGGGCGCACGCTGGAGGGGCTTATTTGTTTCCTTTATCATGTTCGCCCTGTTCGGGTCTATAATAGGTGTGATCTGGTATGGCGTTTACCTGATCCATGAAGGGATCGGGCTGACAACCGGGGACCTTCTGAAATTCGTGCTCTATTCAGTTTTTATCGGAGGTTCTATCAGCGGCGTGGCCGACCTTTATTCCGATATACAGAAATCCATCGGGGCCACCGAGAATTTACTGGACATCCTGGATGAAGACACGGAACCGCTTTCATTGAAAGAGCCGGATAAAGCAGAATGCTGCATGGGAAATGTTAGTTTTGAGCATGTAATGTTTGCTTACCCTTCCAGAAAAGATGTGACTGTTTTGCGGGATATCAGCTTCGAAGTCAACAGAGGTGAGCAAATTGCACTGGTAGGCCCCTCAGGGGCCGGGAAGACCACGATCAGCGCACTTCTCCTGCGATTTTATGATCCTTCAAGCGGCAGGATACTTATCGATGGTAAGGATGCGAGAGAATATGACCTGACCGGTTTGAGAAGTAATATGGCGATAGTACCCCAGGAAGTTTTGCTTTTCGGAGGAACAATCAGGGAGAATATTGAGTATGGCAAGCCGGGGGCAAGTGATGATGAAATTCTGGAAGCTGCCGAACAAGCCAATGCCATGGAATTTATAAAGACTTTTCCTGAAGGACTCGAGACTATGGTCGGGGAAAGAGGAATTCAACTCTCGGGTGGACAGCGGCAAAGGATAGCAATTGCACGTGCCATCCTCAAAAATCCTTCCATCCTGATCCTGGATGAAGCTACCAGTTCACTGGATTCTGAAAATGAAAGACTGGTCCAGGATGCCCTGGAAAAACTAATGCAGGGCAGAACTTCCTTCATCATAGCTCATCGACTTTCAACCATACATAGCGCGAATAAGATCATAGTTATAGACCATGGGGAAGTTAAGGAAATGGGTACCCATGAGGAACTTCTTGCCATAGAAGATGGGATTTATCACCAGCTTACTGAGCTGCAAATCAATATTGTCGGATAGTCTGTCTTCATCCTTTAAAAAAAAATCTTTAAAAAAATTCTCAGGCCTTAGCCTTAAGTGCCCCTCCAAAATATTACCCGTACGAAAGTTTTTTCATTCTGAACTGGTCAAACTGTCATTAGATTTTTAATTTTGGAAGATATTTAAAAATCTGTTTATGAAAAACCCGATGTTCATTACCAAGCCAATTGATGCTATAATGAAGGAATCTGAAGCCAAGGGAGGCCTCAAGAGGACGCTTACTGCCCTTAACCTGACCACTCTTGGTATAGGAGCCATCATCGGGGCAGGGATTTTCGTAATCACGGGACAGGCAGCAGCCCAGTTTGCAGGCCCGGCTATTTTGATATCTTTCCTGATCTCCGGTCTGGCCTGTGCATTCGCGGGACTTTGTTATGCCGAGTTTGCGTCCATGATACCGATAGCCGGCAGTGCATATACTTATGCCTTTGCAACCATGGGTGAATTTTTTGCCTGGCTGATCGGCTGGGACCTCATTCTGGAATACCTCTTTGCAGCTTCCACTGTTGCTGTTGGCTGGTCGGGATATGTTGTAAGTTTCCTGAAGGATTTTAATATAATAATACCTGATTACCTGACCGCAGCCAGCGGGACGGTCCTGATCAATGTTCCCGGCAGCGGCTGGCTTCCCCAGGACCATCATATAGTAAGCCAACTCATGGAAGCCGGCACCAACATTGCAGCTCTCCCGCATCAGACCGCGCTTTTCAACCTCCCTGCCATGTTTATCGTAGCCCTGGTATGCACGCTGCTCGTGATTGGGATTAAAGAATCGGCCCGGTTCAATAATGTCATGGTCATAGTGAAAGTTGCTGTAATCCTGCTCTTTATCGCCATAGGCTTTACTTTCGTTAAAGGGGCCAACTGGAAACCATTCATTCCACCAAATACCGGAGAATTCGGTCATTTCGGATGGAGTGGTATCTTCCGGGCGGCGGGTGTCATTTTCTTTGCTTATATAGGTTTTGATGCCGTTTCAACGGCCGCCCAGGAATCCAAAAATCCGAAAAAAGATATGCCGATCGGTATCATGGGTTCACTGGGAATATCAACCATATTATATATCCTGGTAGCGATCGTTTTGACAGGTATTGTCAGCTATACCTATCTGAATGTGGCCGATCCCATGGCGGTTGGTGTAAATGCAATGGGTTCAGGCATGTTCTGGCTCAGGCCGATTATTAAAATAGCGGCCATTGCGGGACTCAGTTCGGTTATCCTGGTAATGATGCTGGGCCAGCCGAGGATTTTCTATTCCATGTCGCATGACGGTTTATTACCCAAGGTATTTTCGAAGGTACATCCTAAATTCAAGACCCCTTATGTCAGTACTATCGTAACGGGAAGCGTTGCCTTGATATTCGCAGGCATACTCCCAATACATCTTTTGAGTGAACTGGTTTCAATAGGTACATTACTGGCTTTCACCATCGTCTGTATTGGCATAATAATCTTAAGGGTAAAGAGGCCTGAAATACCTCGTCCTTTCAGGACTCCCTGGGTGCCCTTTGTTCCGATCATGGGTGCAGCAATCTGCCTTGCCCAAATGGTCGCCCTTCCACTTGACACCTGGCTCAGGCTCCTGATATGGATGGCCATCGGCTTCGTGATTTATTTCACTTACAGTGTCCGGCATAGTAAATTCAGACATCCTGAAAAGGCCAAATAATTTTCTTTCTTCATAAAATGAACTACCCCGTGGCAAGCAGCAGGGTATCTTAAGGAAATATCTCTTTTTCATCTCAAGAGACGGAGAATTTAGTCCCATCAGATCCCGAATAAGACTTCGTCTTTTCGGGATCAATTCGACTAACAATTTTTTCTTCGCTTCGCTTGAAAAAATTGAGTCTCATTGTATAAAAAAATCATTTTTGACTGGTATATCTTTTCATTTCATGGATTAATGATCTATGAAAGGATTTATCAAGAATTTATTTACTTTTCACAAAAGTGAGCATAAAGGGATATTATTCCTGGCCGTGATTATGATGGGAATCTATAGTCTGGACAAGGCTTTGCCATCCATCATTCCTCAAAAAAAATATGATGATGAAAAGCTCCGGAGAGAAATCACTGAATTTATTGCTGCCATGGATAAAATGGACAGCCTGGCAGAAGCAGAAAAAGCCGCTAAATATAAAAAGTATGACAAGGCAGCTATTTCAAGGGACACTCTCCCCTCCCCTCTTAAAATGAGGCCATTCGATCCGAATCTGTTATCTGAAGAAGAATGGAATGACATGGGAATACCATCAAGGATTATAAATACTATACTGAATTACAGGGATAAGGGCGGTGTTTTCAGGAAAAAGGAGGACTTACAAAAGATTTACGGGCTGGACGGAGAATTATATGCAAGTCTGGAACCTTATGTCATCATCCCGGATAAACCGAAATATCCCGACAAATCAATACAAAATGATAAGGAAAAGAGCCTTGATAATTCCGATAGTCCATTATATGATACACTTGTTATAGAATTGAATGGGGCAGATTCTTCAGAACTTACAAAACTTCGGGGCATAGGACCTTATTACGCTTTGAAAATCCTTAGATACAGGGAGCGTCTGGGAGGATTTTTCAGCAAAGAACAAATGATGGAAATTAAGGGTATAGATACTGCCAGGTTCAGTCTTTTTCAAAATCAAATATTAATCGACACCAGCCTGATCACAAAAATTGATTTGAATAGGGTCGCTTTTAAGGAACTGTTGAGGCACCCCTATTTTGAATATGCCCAGGTGAAGGCCATATTTGATTACCGTTATAAAAACCATTATTTCCGGTCGAGGGAAGAATTGCAAAAAGTTCCGCTTATATACGACTCACTTTATCAAAAAATGTCGCCCTATATCATTGTAATTCCACCCGACTAAAAATATTCTTATACTTGCAGGCCAAAAAAAGGCCTTATTTGTTCTATTCCATAAAGCAGAACAAAAAGGACTTTTATAAAAATTGCAGAAATGACAAAATTCGGAAGTGTATTCAAAGGCTTTCCCCGTACTTTTTGGACGGCCAACACTATGGAATTGTTTGAACGCTGGGCCTGGTACGGGATGTTTATGGTACTTCCGCTCTATCTTACCGGTTCGACTGAAACCGGTGCGCTTGGTTTCAGCCAGGAACAAAAAGGTCTCCTCACCGGCACCGTTGTGATGATCCTCTATTTTCTTCCCACTATAACCGGGGCCATTGCCGACAAATATGGCTACAAACGGGTTTTAATCGTGGCATATCTGATCATGATAGCGGGTTATTTTTTGATGGGTATGGTCAAAAGCTATTTCTGGCTCTGGGTGGTCTTCCTTTTTCTCGGAATTGGTGCCGGACTTTTTAAGCCCGTAATATCCGCAACAGTCAGGAAGACAACAAATGATACTACGGCCTCCATAGGGTTCGGGATATTTTATATGATAGTGAATATAGGGGCATTCATCGGGCCTATATTTGCTTCAAAACTCCGTGAATTTCATTGGAATTACGTATTCATCATGTCGTCCATGGTCATCGGCCTGAACCTCCTGCTGGTCCTGCTTTTTTACAAGGAACCACCGGTAGAGCGACTGAAAGAGCCTCTTGGAAAGTCAATAGCTACTATTTTCAAAAATATCGGCATAGCCCTTTCCGATATGAAGCTCTTGATTTTCCTGATAATCATCATCGGATTCTGGACTATGTATAACCAGCTTTTCTATACTCTTCCTGTTTTCATCGATCAATGGCTTGATACAAGTGTCATCTATAATTTTCTGCACAATATATCCCCGGGGCTGGCTTCGGCAATCGGAACTGATAAAGGAACCATTGCTCCTGAAATGATAACCAATATAGATGCTCTTTACATAGTGCTTTTCCAGGTTATAGTTTCCGGGATGATCATGAAGTACCGCCCCCTGAACACCATGCTCAGCGGAATACTCGTGAGTTCCATCGGGATCGGACTATGGTTTATCACGATGAATCCCTTTTATCTCTTTCTTACAATTCTGATATTTGCTATAGGAGAAATGATCTCTTCGCCAAAAATCCTTGAATATATTGGGAGAATTGCCCCGGATGACAAGGTAGCCTTGTATATGGGATGTTATTTTATTCCGCTCGCGGCAGGTAATTTCCTGGCAGGCCTGCTGTCCGGTAACGTTTATGGAGCCATGTCGGACAAGATTACGCTTCTGGAAAGGGAGGTGGCGAAGAGAGGACTCAGCATACCTGACATCACTGCTCATTTCACTCAGAATGATTACATCCACACTGCGGCGGAAAAGATGGGAATGAGCAACCAGCAACTGACACAGTATCTCTGGGATACCTATCATCCCTCAAACATATGGTTTGTTTTCACAGGCGTTGGCCTTATCTCAGTTGTAGCTTTATATATTTATGGGAAATTATTAGACAGGCAAAATAGCCGTACCGCCTGATATGAGCTAAAATTTACCGGGAATTAATTACGACTGCGGTAAATCCTGTTAATACTTTTTATTTCGGAATCACTAAGCGTACTTTTCCAATAAGTATCATCCGTATTATCCTCATCATCCGGATCATCATCATCCTCATCATCCAGTTCCCATTCATATAATTTTCGCTGAGGCCCCTCTTTCCGGTAAACGATAGCCAGGATGAATCCGGCCACCAGCCCCAGCAGGTGGGATTCCCATGAAATATGCTTCCCCGGAAAAAATTCCGGAAAAATTCCCCAGATCATTCCACCGTATAGAAATGCTATAATCATTGCAACCGACATCAAACCTGCATGCTGCCGGATGATTCCGCTCACGAAAATGAATGCAAACAGCCCGTAAACGACCCCGCTGGCGCCGATATGATAGGCCTCACGCGCCCCGGCCCAAACCCAGATACCGGTGAAAAGATATACCAGTATAAATATCTTCAGTGCAATATCCTTGTAAAAATAAAAGAGAGCAGCACCCAGGACAAGCATAGGAACTGAGTTGGCCATGAGATGAGAAAAGCCTGCATGGATCAGAGGTGAAGTGATCACTCCTATCAGCCCTGACCAATGCCGGGGATATATCCCCAGATATCCCAGGTCCCAACCTCCTATGGACTGAACTATCCTGATAACCCAAAGCAGGAAAACAAATAAAAAGGGAACTACCAGGCTCCGGAGCATCTTCTTTTCTTCTTCCTTCATAATTTTAAATATCGCAAGTTATGACAAATATCATTCCCCTGCAGAATATATAAGCATAGCTGACAGATTTTCAGACCTATCCATGGCCGCCATTTTATTCTCCCGAAAAAATGTTAAAAACAATAATACAAAATCAAAGCTGTATGGCATTACCTTCTCTCCTATTATGGATTAAATAGTCCACAAACACTCTTATGAAAATATTGGTAAGACTGCTAATCATGCTGCTTACCACCATCCCGGGAATTTCTGAAGCCCAGTATATCTCCAGTCCGGATAATCAAAATTTTTTATTATCAGGAATTATCAATGATCAAAAAAACCATCACTTCTTAGCAGGGGCAAATATATCATTGACAGGAAGAAATACAGGTACTGTCACGGATCTGGAAGGAGCATTCAGTCTGGAGCTTCCAAAGGATAATTATGAATTGCATATATCTTTCGTCGGCTATAAAAATATCGACACCTTGATAGTCCTGGATCATCCTTTACATCTGCTTATCAATCTTGAAACCGAGAATAAGGAACTGGAAGAAGTCATAGTTTCGGCCGGCCAGGGGAAGAGGGAAATGATGGAAGGCAATGTTTTAAGACTGACTTCCAAAGAGATAGAAAAGATCCCGGTATTTATGGGAGAGAAGGATATGATGAAAACCGCCCAATTATTGCCCGGTATAAACCAGGTCATTGACGGACATTCAGGTATTACCGTGCGGGGCGGGGAAATAGATCAGAACCTGATATTGCTCGATCACGCTACTTTATATAATCCTTCCCATCTGCTGGGTTTTTTTTCCATTTTTTATGATGATGCCATCAGGGACCTTACTGTTTATAAAGGAGGACAAGCGGCAAATTTCGGAGGCAGACTTTCTTCTGTCATAAATATACGTATGGAAGATGGAGCCGGAAAGCCCCTGGAAGCTATCGGAGAAATCGGGCTGATCTCAAGTAAACTAT
This sequence comes from uncultured Bacteroidales bacterium, assembly GCA_963787195.1. Lineage (GTDB taxonomy): Bacteria > Bacteroidota > Bacteroidia > Bacteroidales > JAGOPY01 > CAWBCI01. The sequence goes on along the minus strand of CAWBCI010000005.1, from coordinate 27,682 downwards.
CGTTCAGGGGGCCCATTATTAAAGACAAAACCAGTTTCAATATTTCCGCAAGAAGGTCCTACGCCGACATCTTCATCCCAATGTTACCCTACACCGATCTTAAAACCAGTCGTTTGTACTTTTATGATATATATGCAAAAGCTCAGCACACATTCACCAGGGGCAATAATGTGAGTTTTTCTTTTTATAAGGGGAATGATGTTTTCAAAAATGATTATGCATACACATACCTGGGAAACGAGATGGCTTCATTAAATTATCAGAATCGTCCCGGAAGCCGGACAGGTATTATGCTCAATTTGCATTACAGCAATTACAAATATGATCTTGGAACCGTGGAATCGGAGCACCCCAACAGTTTTGAATGGAAATCGGAAATTATGGAACTGGGCTTGAACGCTGATTTCAGCTATAAAATAAATAGGAAGAATAGCCTGGAATACGGTCTACAGTTGATCAGTCATGTACTGGATCCATGTCTTGCTGAAGGTAAAGGAGAAGGCAGTATGTTGACTTCTTTCAGGATAGAACCTTCGAGAGACTTTGAAAATGCGTTATATATTAGTCACCGCAGCCAAATTGCGAAGAAATTAAGTATTCGTTATGGCATCCGCTATAGTATTTTTTCAAACCTGGGTTCAAGAACTGTTTTCCGGTACGATCCTGAATTCGTTGTAACTGACAGTACTTATTATCCGGATGGCAGGATTTATCATAGCAGTCATGGCCCCGAACCCCGTGTAAAGATATCCTGGCAGACAGGCAAGTTGAGCCGGCTGGAATTCTCCTATAACCGGAACAGGCAATATATGCAACTGGCAAATGAATCCCTGGCAGGAACCCCATTGGATATTTGGTTCACATCAGGACCTAACATCCGGCCGCAGGTGGCTGATCAATATACCATTGGTTTTTTCCGTCCGCTTTTTAAGCAAAAGATAGCCTTTTCGATTGAGACCTATTATAAAAATCAAAGCGAAGCCCTTGATTTCAAAGACCATGCTAAACTCTGGATGAATCCGCATTTGGAAACTGAGATCAGGCGGGGAAAGGCCTGGGCATATGGTATTGAATTTACTTTTCACAAATCTTATGGCCGACTGAATGGCTGGATCAATTATTCCTATTCCCGTTCTTTCAGAAAAATTTCAGGTATAAACAATAATAAAGCCTATCCATCAGAATATGATACTCCCCATGATGCGAGTATTATGATCAATTTTGAGATCAGTCCCAGGATAAATATATCAGCAGTATGGGTATATGCAACAGGTAAACCCATCACTCTGCCTGCCGGTAAAGCAATTGTGAACGGCACCACAATACCGGTATATAATGAGCGGAATTCCGACCGCCTTCCGGACTACCACCGGCTGGATCTGTCACTGGTAATCAGCGGCAAAGAGCATAAACGATTTCATGGAGAATGGAATCTTTCAGTTTATAATGCCTATAACAGGAAAAATGCTATTTCCGTAAATTTCGTAAAAGATAGCAGTGATCCTTCAAAGATCTATGCCGAGAAAAACTACCTCTTCCCCATACTTCCATCCATCAGCTATAAATTTTATATCCGATGAAAATTCCACTGACATGCATGTCCCTGTTTTTATTGATTATACTCACATCAGCCTGTTCTGAAAAGATGAACCTTAAACTTCAGGATTCTTCTTCCCACCTGGTTGTGGAAGGACTATTTACTACTGATACAATAGCGCATTTGGTAAAGCTATCACAATCCATGGCTTATACTGATACTATCGTAAACAAAGTAAGTGGGGCTAATATATTTATTGAAGATGATGAAGGCAATACAACATATCTGACCGAATCGGAGACTCAGGCGGGCAGTTATTATACAGATCCGGATGCTTATGCCCTTCCCGGAAGGACATACACACTTCACATCCGGTTGCAAGAACCTATAGATGATTTTAAGGAATATACTTCCGTTTCCAGGGCGAATCCGATAAACAGTATAGATTCCATAGGCCTGAAATATCATGGTAACTGGGGGACCAAAGGCATATGGGAAATCAAATGCTATTATCAGGACCCACCCACAAGGGAATATTACATGTGTAATATCATTCTGAACGGATCTATGGTAACAGATTCCCTCACAGAAAAAATTGTGGTGGATGACAGGCTGTTCAACGGTAATTATACCTACGGCATCTCGGTTGGTTTCCTCAACCAGTCGAAAGCCGATGAAGTATTAAAGTCTGGCGATCTCTTAGTATTCCAGGCAGCATCCATTGATGCCAACTTTGCTGAGTTTATCTGGACGGCCCAGCAGGAAGCCGGTATAGAAAATCCATTTATCGGGGGAACCCCCAGCAATGTTTACAGTAATATCAGCAACGGAGCCATCGGATACTTTTGCGCCTGTTCGGTTTCCTATGCTGATGTGACATATTGACAGGCAAATTATTTTCGATCCTGATGGCACAATTTTTAGCTATAACTAACGTTCTTTCTTAACCAAAAATGATAACTATGCTGGAGTACACTAAGACAATTCTACAGAAAGTGAGTTTCAGCCCTGTCCTGTTCGCCAAGGAACTCGGAAAAGCAATGAAATGGCTGAAAAATGATGAAGTAAATGCCTTACAGTCATGGTGTGTTTTAACTTATGGGGATATTTACCCGGAAGTTATCCATGAAACATTCAATAAACTCAGGGCCTGACATAGTCAGCGCCTTTTAGAATTTTAGTATAATTATCCCTGTTCATTCCTCAGTGCCTGCATTGAGTGAAACTACAATATCGATATAAACAGGCAAATGGTCACTGAAGCCACCAGTATAATAATAGCCCTGGAAACTCCTGAAAGGCTTGAAACCCAGGTTTTTTTCATCCGGTACCAGGAGAAAATCAGCTTCCATAATTTCCGCCCTGCCAGTCGCCAGCCGGATATCATTCTTTGTAAGAAGTAAATTACTGGATATGATAATCTGATCAAAGGTCCCCCATACGCCGGCACTTTTTATCGTTCCCTCATTCAAAGATTTATGATAAGGATGGTCCATCAGATTGATAAGGGAGCCGGAACTAAAAACAGAATCATTTGAGGCCTGCCCTGTTAATAGCCGGAGGCTTTCATCGCCCGGCTCATCATTAAAATCGCCCATGATCAGTATATTTGCCTGCTCATCCGATAAAAAAACAGTATCCACATTACTTCGAAGCAGCCGGGCAGTATAAGCCCGCTTATCCACCGTCTCGGCTGGTCCTCCGTAACGGGATGGCCAGTGATTCACATAAACATTTATTATGGGCCCTTCCAATAAAGTACCTTTCACATGGAGAATATCACGGCTGCAGGAAGAGCCGCCCGGAATACATACCGGGATCCATTCTGACTCCAGTGGCCGGAAGCGATCAGGCCGATATATAAGGGCCACATCAATTCCGCGTGGATCAGGTGATTCCTGATGTACGATCTGGTATCCGAATTTCTTTAAAGGGGTTTGATAAATAAGCTTTTCAAGCACAAACCTATTCTCCACCTCACAGCATCCTATAATTGCCGGGGCCTCCCATTCCCCGGTAGCCGCAACCACCCTGTATATATTATTCAGCTTCCGCAGCATCCTGGAATAGGTCCAGTTACGGCTTCCACCCGGCAGAAACTCCTCATCTATAGTCAGCGTATCATCGAAAGGGTCAAAAAGATTTTCAAAATTGTAAAACATGACCCTTAACATTTGTTCCTTAGAATTTGACTGAGCATTTATTCCGGCAGGAACTGACAAGAGCATAACCGTCAGGAAGAGAAAGTGAACAATAATTAATAGCCTGATCATTTTTTCATCTTAAAAATTATAAATATTAATCCATGAAAAAAATATTTATACCTGTCATTGACAATTTTTTTTTCATAAATCTTTCATTCCTGCAACTTTTTTATACTTCGCTTGTCAATTAGTATGATTATTGATATCAAGCTGGAATAAATTTCAAATCCAGGCGTTTAATGAATATTAATTAAGAAACCAAAAATCATTGAAAAAAATTTTGCTTTCCCTCTTACTTGTCATGGTCTGTGGTTTTTTTATGCCCACCGCGGCTGAAATCGATCCGGTGGGTAAAAGAATTACCATCAGCGGCCATATAAAAGATGCAGGTACGGGTGAGGACCTGATAGGTGCCACAGTCTATGTGACTGAACTGGAAAATGGTTCAATTTCCAATTCCTATGGCTTTTACTCCTTAAGCCTGCCCCCCGGTGAATATACCCTGAGATTTTCCTATGTAGGATATCAAAACCTGGAAATAAAACAAAAATTTGAGCAAAATATAACGCTTGACATTAAGCTTAAGACTGCCAGCCAGGTACTGAAAGAATTTGAAGTTACTGCCAAAAGGAGTGATGAAAATGTGAAAGCCCCGGAGATGAGCGTCGTGAAGATGGATGTGAAGTCCATTAATAAGATCCCTGCATTGATGGGAGAAGTCGATATTATCAAGGCTATTCAACTCCTGCCTGGGGTTCAATCAACCAGCGAGGGCTCTTCCGGATTCAGTGTCCGGGGTGGTTCCCCCGATCAAAACCTGATCCTGCTAGATGAAGCCACGGTCTATAATCCTTCTCATTTCCTTGGTTTCTTTTCAGTTTTTAATAATGATGCCATCAAAGATGTTAAATTGTACAAAGGCGATTTGCCGGCGGAATACGGAGGCAGGTTATCTTCTGTCCTGGATGTAAGGATGAAAGACGGCAACTCCAATCATTACGCGGGAACCGGAGGAATTGGACTGATCTCCAGCCGGCTCACGCTTGAAGGACCGATCGTGAAAGATAAGGCAGCCTTTATTGTTTCCGGCAGAAGGACCTATGCTGACCTTTTTCTGCCTTTATCCAAAGATGAAAATGTCAGAAAAAGCAAACTTTATTTCTATGATCTGAATGCCAAGCTGAACTATATGTTCAATGAGAATAACCGGCTTTATTTATCCGGCTATTTTGGGAGGGATGTGTTTAAGAACCAGTTTGCCTATATGAAAATCGGAAACGGAACAGCTACCGCAAGGTGGAACCACCTCTTTTCACCCAAACTCTTCAGTAATTTTACTACTATTTATAGTAATTACGATTATAATCTCGGCACAGAGAGTGAGAACGATGCTAACTCCTTTGTCTGGACTTCGAATTTACAGGATATTAAATTTAAAGCAGATTTCACCTATTATCTTAATCCAAACAATACCTTGCGTTTTGGGCTGAGCAGCACCTATCACATATTCAATCCGGGTGCAGCCAGGGGCACCAGTGCCAACAGCCTCTTCACCGAATATGCCCTGCCACGGAATTACGCTCTCGAAAGCGGCATATACCTCAGCAACGAACAAAATATAGGGAGTCGCCTTACACTGAACTACGGACTTCGCTTTTCACTTTTCCAGAATATCGGGCCGGGAACTGTTTATCATTATGATGCCTTATTCAATTTACAGGACTCAAGTGTTTATAAAAAGGGAGATTTTTATAATACTTATCATGGTATAGAGCCCCGCCTTGGGATGACATTCATATTGAATGAAATATCTTCCATTAAGGCCAGTTATGCACATACAAATCAGTATTTACAACTCGCCCAGAATTCAACAGCAGGCACCCCGCTGGACATCTGGTATTCTTCCAGTCCAAATGTCAAACCTCAGGCGGCTGACCAGATTGCCCTTGGTTATTTCCGGAATTTCAAACAAAATAAGATTGAAACTTCTGTTGAGGTTTATTACAAAAACATGGGAAATGCTATTGATTTCAAGGACCACGCACAACTTCTGCTGAACAAGTACCTGGAGGGTGAATTACGTTTCGGCAAAGCCTGGGCTTATGGGATAGAATTTCTGATCAAGATTCCCGAAGGCAGACTTAATGGCTGGATCAGCTATACCTACTCCAGGACCTTCAGGAAATTTACAGATATAAATAATGGTAATAAATATCCGGCACCTTATGATGCCCCCAATGATGTTTCATTAGTATTGAACTATGACCTGAGCAAAAGACTCAGCATTTCAGCCAACTGGGTTTATGCCACGGGCAAACCGGTAACATTCCCGACCGGCAGGGCTGTAATAGAAGGAGCAATTGTACCTATCTATTCCGACCGGAATGCATACCGTATGATAGATTATCACCGTCTCGACCTGAGTGTAACCCTGAAGGGCAAGGACAGAGGAAAACGCTTTAATGGTGAATGGGTCTTTTCTGTTTATAATGCTTATAACCGGCATAATGCCTGGGCCATCAATTTTGTCCAGGATTCTGCAAACCCTGATGTCACTTATGCGGAGAAAACCTATTTGTTTGGCATTATCCCGTCGGCCACCTATAATTTTAAGTTTTAAGCTGATATGAAAAAACTATCTATAATCATAATAGGCATAATTATTATTGCTTCCTCATGCACCGAGAAAGTCAATATTAAGCTCGACAATACCTATACCCGCCTCGTAGTATATGGTTACCTGACTACAGATTCCATCACCCATTATGTAAAACTCAACAAAACCACCAGCTATTACTATGATGAACCGGCTCCTATAGTGCCGGGCGCTCAGATCAATCTGTCGGATGATGATGGAAATTCAGTTTTGCTAAGTGAAGATGTACCGGGAACATATTCCATTCCACCGGAGTTCCACGCTGTTTCAGGAAGAAGCTATTTCCTGAAAATAGATCTGCAGGAAGCTATTGACGGGAACAAGACCTATACTGCTTCCACAGCGCCGGTTTCACAAATTAACCCGATCGATTCCATAGGCCTGCTTTATCATGCCGACTGGGGAAAAGCGGGTTTTTATGAAGTACAATGCTATTATAAGGATCCTCCAAGCAAAGACTTTTATATGTTTAATATTTTCCGGAATGACATTTGGCTCACCGATACGATTACCAAAAGGTTTGTTACCGATGACCTGTTTTATAATGGCAATTATACCAATGGAATAGGTGTAGGTTATTTGAATCAGTACGATACCCGGGAAAAACTTCAGGCGGGCGATGTAGTGACTTTCCAGGGTTGTGATATCTCCGAAAGTTATTATAATTTCATAGTGGCCTTGCAGACTGAAGCAGGATTCCAGACCCCTTTATTCAGCGGACCGCCGGCAAATGTGAAGGGAAATATAAGTAACGGAGCTGTCGGATATTTCGCGGCTTATTCGGTGGCTTATGCCAGCAAGGTTTTTCAACCCTGATTCTTGCTGATAAATTTTTGTTTTCATTATACATCCATTCCATTTCATCAGATTCTATATCTATATCTTGATTTAATCAGGATATACAATTAATGTTTATATTAAAACCCTTCAATAGCAAAGGTTTCCTGCCATATTAAAAAAAATCTGAAAAAAACTTAGTCTTCCGACAGGTATAAATTGATTTAGGATGGATAAACTATTTTAAAATCCTAAAATCTATACTTATGAAAAATCGGAACATCTTTTTACTGGGGAAAAATAAATTCATTTTAAAATCGGGAACGGTCTATAGAGGCTGATATGATTCCGGGGTAAAATTGTATCCCGCTAAAATATTCAAGCTGCACCGTTCCCTGAGATCAATGTTCCTGATATGCAGTTCTTTTATGAACATATAGGATCTTTTTTCCGGAATCAACAAATTGACAGGTTACAATTTTGTTAGCTACATACAATGTTGCAAGTCCAGGATGATATAGGTTGTAAAACACAACACGAATAATCAATAGTTTAACCTGCTTAAAGGACTTGTGGGAGATTTTTCCCCGGCAGAAAAAAGATGCCCGGGAAAGTTAAAAGAAGAAGAAAAAGCAGATTTAACAAAAATATTTTCAGCCAGGTTTAATAAAAAGTCTTCTTTAAATCAATATATAAACCTCCGGGTGAACAGTTTAACAAATTGAGGAAAGGATCCGCCCCATTCAGGAACATATATCCAATAACATATTTCATTCATTTCAAAAATAAAAAAACCATGAAAAAAATTATCATTTCAATAATATGCATACTCGGAATGGCCTTCCATGGAATCTCCCAGGATGCTGTGAAAATCGGAACATTGAAGAACGGTAACTTACAAATTACCAATATGGATTTTCTTAAAGCCATGCTTTATTATGAAATCGGCAAGACAGGGGTTATCAGTAAAGATTACAAGGTGAATGTATCGCCTCAAAAAGACCGTATTGTGGTCAGTTTTCCGGTAAGTAATAACAAAAAAAATATCAATAATGTGAGCGTAATGCTGGTAAATAATTCAAGTGGAGCCTATGTAAGGGAGACTGATAGTGCAGGTTCGGGCGTGGGCGGAAGTATTACAGTCACATGTGTAGGAAATAATGAATGCACTCTTTGCCGCCCAACTGTTAATTGGGTTACAGGTCAATGGTTGCCTCAAATCGCTTGCGAATGTTTGCTGGGATATGGATCGTGTACTATGACATCATCCTTAACCGTAAGCCTGGGTGTATACTACTAATTCATTAAGATCATGTGTAAACATCCTGTTTTTAAAAATTTAATAATTTTAAAGAAGGATGTTTACACTTTTAAACCAAAAAAATCAAAAAATATGAAAATTCAACTCAGCCCCATTCTTTTTTTCCTGCTTATTTTAATGGAATATCCATTGACAGGACAGGATAGTACATACATAGATCCCTTACAAAAAGCACTTATGTTACTACACAAAAATGACTGTATCACATACAGTGCCGAAAAATCCATGAAGCAATTATTCGAAAGGGACACAAGTAAAAGCTCGGCCAAAGTGTCAATTAAAAAAGACAATACTCATATATATTATATTGATATTCTGAATGATGACATGAAAAACGAATTGCTGTTTTATCAGGATACTGTATGGATGCTGGATCATCAGAATAAAACACGTATAAAAATTGGTAATGGCATTTTACCCTTGCCCCATAATATGCTTTCCAACTTTTTTCCTCAAAATTTCTTCATAGTTGATTCAAACAGAAAATCACCAAAACAAAATTTTCCGGTAATTCGCAGAAATGGAAGGATAGCAACTGTTTCTATCCCGATTTCAAGCTTGCCTCAGGGTATGGATAGTGTATTATATACTATCAATATAGATACAAGCAGTTCAATGATCAAGAGCATATTGAGCATCGCCTATTTTAATATGGGTGAAAATCTATATGATAATCTGAGCCTGAGTAATTTTGAATTCCCTTCCTGCGAAAAAATTGAAGTGCCACAAGCATATTATACCTATACAGAAACCAGCTTAACTGATGTGCCTGCGAAACAGGCCACTTCCCATGCTGACAATCTAAATATGCTTAAAGGCCTATACTTTAGTGATCTTGACGGAAAAGCCATAATGCTGCCAGAAAGTGGACTGATTTTTTTGGACTTGTGGTACGTGGGATGCTTTCCTTGTATAAAGTCTGCTCCTTATATCGAAGAACTTTACAATCAATATAAAGAAAAAGTACATTTTTACAGTATAAATGAAATTGATGATGATATCATTAAAATAAAGCGTTTTCAATCAAAAATGGGGATTAGCTTTCCCATCCTGTTGCCGGCAGAAAAGAAATATTTCGCGAAAAAGCTAAACAGCAACGCTTATCCCAAATTTATTCTGATACAGGCTGAAAGCGGTAAGATTCTATGGTGGACGGAAGGATTCCGGGAAGATCTGAGCGAAACTATAAGGCATGAATTTGACACTCGTTTATGATTGTTAAATAACTTTCATTGAAAGAGATGAAAATAATTTTCATTTTAAATACTGATGCGACAATTTCAGCTCACATATATTCTGTTATTCCTGCTGCCTATGCTACAGGCACAGTCGGATTATCAGAAACAAATGGAGGAGCTGAATCTGAGGATTTTATTGCTTGAAAAGGAGAATTCCGGAATGAAGGCAAATATCAGACTCCAGGACAGTCTGGAGTATTGTTCCTTCAGGTACGAAATCTTCAACACTTTTTCCCATATCCCGAAACTGGATTTCGACTTTAAAAATACGACAGAAAAGATAGCCGTGACCGGGCTTTTCACCAAACTTATGCAAGCCAATAATCCCACCAGCGATATCCTGGGATTCCAGTTTGCCGAGATCGTTTTCATCTCCTCAGAGAAATATTTTAAAGAAAGCCTGAAGACAGAGTCGGAGAAGAAGAGATTTTCGCAGATAGTGACTAAAATAGTGAATAACCCTGTGGTATCCAGTCTGGCGCAAACGAATCTGGTGACTTCCGTTGTTTCAGCAATAATAAGCATGATTGCCAGTTTCAGTTCATCTAATGTAAACATAGAAAAAGATGGTAACCGCATTAAAAACATTGAGGTAGAACATAAGGATGTCTTTGACCAGAAAAGCATCAGCGCATTCAGGAATGAATTACAGGTATATATCAATTTTTATGATGCTCTGATAATCTCCTCAAATAAATACCTGAATGGACTGGAAAACCTGAATGTAAAATATTCCAACCTGATAAAGTCAGTAAGGGATTATAAAAATCAAATTTATTCAGGACTTGATCTCAAAGAAAGCAATCTTCTGATCCAGCTGGCAAGCTTACTGCCTGATCCGGAAAAAGGTCCTGTAATTTTCAGAGATTATTTAAATGATCAAAAACTCATGCTAAGCCTTGGCCAGGCCAGGCAATACCCTCTTCTGGAGCAATCCGTTGATGATTTTAAAAAAGAATATAACACCTTGCTGTTTCAATTCCTTACTGAATACATGAATACCCTCCAGACAGCCCGTGACTTTCCTAAAGGAATCATGGATAAGGCAAAGACTGATAAGCTGTTAAGTGATATCAAGGAATTCATCGGAAGTTTAAAAAATGATGAAGATGATTTACCAGATGCTTTTTGTGAAAATTGAAATCCTGATTTCGGGGAATCTATAAAAGCAATTCGGTGACTTAGTATGAAAAAGCAAAAAAAAACACTTATAAATCTTTTCCCTGAAAACAAACAAACTGCTTACTTTTTCGTTTATTTAACTGATAGATTATTCAGCATTGAAAGCATTTGGATGCTAATACTGGGTGACATTATGCAGATCTGAATTATTTTTGTTTTTCTTTTATAATAATGAGAGATGCCAACGATTATAGCAGATGAACATATTCCTTTTCTGAAAGGAGTTCTGGAACCCTATGCCCGGGTCATATATTTGCCCGCTGATGAAATTACAAGGGATATCGTAAGAGAAGCTGAAGGCCTGATAGTCCGAACACGCACACACTGTGACAAGGAGCTTTTGGAAGGCAGCAATATCCAATTCGTTGCAACAGCCACTATCGGTATTGACCATATCGATACCACCTGGTGCGAGGAAAATGATATCCACTGGTATCACGCCCCGGGTTGCAATTCCACGGCCGTTTATCAATATCTGGCTGCTGCGCTTGTAACACTAAGGAGTAAATATGGATTTCACTTTTTGGATAAAACCATGGGCATTATCGGAGTTGGTAATGTAGGCAGCAAAGTCGCTCACCTGGCCCGCAGCCTGGGAATGAAAACCTTGTTGAATGACCCGCCAAGAGCCCGGGTCGAAGGTATAGAAGCTTTTACTGATCTGGATACCTTACTTGAGGAAGCTGACATTATTTCAATTCATGTACCCCTTATCAGATCAGGTGAGGATAAGACCTTCCACCTTGCCGATAATACATTTTTCGAAAAATTGCAAAAAAAACCGATCATAATCAATACCTCCAGAGGGGAAGTCGTAGAAACCGAAGCGATTAAAAAAGCATTGACTGAAGGGCAGATTGAAACGGCTGTTTTGGATGTTTGGGAACATGAGTCCCGGCCCGACAGACAATTATTGGATCTCACATCCATTGCTACTCCTCATATAGCAGGTTATTCTGTGGAAGGAAAAGCCAATGGAACGGCAGTTTGTGTAAGGAATGCAGGTAAATTCTTTGGCTTCGGCCTTCAGGACTGGTATCCGGATCATTTGCCCGAACCCTTGAACCCTATACTGCATCCGGAAGTGAAGAACCTGGATGATGATATCATATTGTCAGCCATGATTGGCTCGGCTTATAATATCCGGAAGGACGATCATCTGCTTCGTTCACATCCTGAAAATTTCGAATATTACAGAAGCCATTATCATTACCGGAGGGAGTTTTCAGCGTACAGGGTCGACCCCGGAATATTCAGTCCTGACCTTGCAATCCGCATCAAAGAGCTGGGATTTAATTTTCTCCGGAATAACGGTATTTAATTTAATTCAGGCCTACGAATAGCAAAGAGTTTTTAGAACTTATTAACCTGCTTTTGCAGTCTGGCTCTTTTCTGATAATTTTATCCATCAGAAAACATCAATATTTATTAATAATCAAAATATAATCTTGAAATCATGAGTAAATCAATTATTGACAAAGCGGCAGATAATATCCGCATACTTTCAGCGGCTATGGTAGAAAAAGCAAATTCGGGCCATCCCGGAGGGCCCATGGGAGGCGCTGATTACATCAATATATTGTTCTCAGAATTTCTGAATTTTGACCCGGATGACTCATACTGGCCTCTACGTGACCGCTTTTTTCCTGGATCCCGGGCATATGTCAGCTATGCTTTATTCTACACTTATGCTCTGTGGTAAATACAGCATTGACGACTTGAAAAACTTCAGGCAGTGGGGCTCTTGTACTCCGGGACATCCTGAGCTGGATGTAAAACATGGCATTGAAAACACTTCGGGTCCCCTCGGACAAGGTCATGTGAATGCGGTGGGTGCAGCCATTGCAGAACGATTCCTGGCGGCTCGTTTCGGTGAGAAAATAAGTCATAAAACTTTTGCATATATATCCGATGGCGGGGTGGAAGAAGAAATATCCCAGGGTGCTGGCCGGCTTGCAGGTTATCTGGGACTGGGAAACCTGATCATGTTTTATGACTCCAATGATGTGCAGCTTTCAACCCTGACAGACGAAGTAACAAATGAAGATACAGCCATGAAGTATGAAGCATGGCAATGGCATGTGCAAACCATCAAAGGGAACGATCCGGAAGCAATACGGCAGGCACTGAAAAATGCAGTGGCAGAAACCGGCAGGCCATCCCTGATCATTGGTAAAACCATCATGGGCTACGGGGCAGTGGATGAAAAAGGCAATAAGATGGAAGGCCTGACGGAGACTCATGGGCAACCTCTGTCGAAAGCAGGTGTTTCTTTTCCAATGACTGTTAAAAACCTTGGAGGAGATCCGGAACATCCTTTTAATATCTTTCCTGAAGTTTCTGAGCATTATAAAAAAGTTCTTGATAAAAACCGGCAGTACAGCCAGAAAAGGAGGCAGGAACTGCAGGAATGGGAAAAAACAGAACCCGGATTGTCAGCAAAATGGCATGAATATCTAAGCGGGAAATCCCCTGCTATCGATTACAGTTCTATCCCGCTGAAGGCTAATGCTGCTACCAGGAACGCCTCCAAACTGGTACTGGAATATTTCGCAAAGCATATAGGAAATATGATAGTCATGTCGGCTGACCTGTCGAATTCGGACAAAACCGATGGTTTCCTGAATGCATCCAAAGCCTTGCATAAAAACGACTTTAGCGGAGCATTCCTGCAGATAGGCGTCTCGGAGCTAACCATGGCAGCTCTGGCCAGCGGGATCGCCCTGCACGGCGGAGTGTTTGCTGCCTGCGCCACCTTCTTTGCCTTTTCGGATTTTATGAAACCTGCCATCCGGCTTGCTGCATTGATGGAACTGCCGGTCAAATATATTTGGACCCACGACTCATTCCGGGTTGGAGAAGATGGGCCAACCCATCAACCGGTTGAACAGGAAGCCCAGATCCGTCTCCTGGAACAACTGAAAAATCATTCAGGCCAAAACTCTATGCTTGTTCTGCGCCCGGCCAACAGCGCAGAAACAGTAATAGCATGGAAAATGGCTATGGAAAATATCTCCAGTCCTAGCGGTTTAATCCTGTCAAGGCAAAATATAAAGGACCTGCCCTGCCCTGCAGGATCTACCGCAATGGAGATGGCCATGAAAGCAGACAAAGGTGCCTACCTGGCGTTGAAAATGGCTGAAAAACCTGACCTGGTTATGATTGCCAATGGTTCGGAAGTTTCCACCTTATGCGATGCAGCAATCATACTTGAAAAAGATCATGGCATAAAGGCCAATGTTGTTTCAGCAATTTCGGAAGGACTTTTCCGGAAACAAGATGCAGCCTACCAGCAGAGTATTATTCCTGACGATGTGCCGCATTATGGATTGACTGCCGGATTGGCCGTTACTTTGAGAGGATTGGTCGGGCAGAATGGATTTATCGGCAGCATGGGCCATTTTGGCGAATCAGCCCCTGCAGAGGTGCTCGATGAAAAGTTCGGTTTCACACCGGAGCATGTTAAGAATGAAGTCCTGGAATTCATGCTGGAAAAATCCTGAAACCAGAATAAAATCTGACATATCTTGAATTCAATCTATCTGAATTCTGAAATCTTCAATTTCCCTAACGCTTATTAAACTCTTTGAGTGCGCGTGAAGCATGAAGGGGAGCAAGTTCTCCTATCTCAATCTGGGACTTAAGGATATCCAAAAGATCTTTATATTGCTCTTTTTCAGCTGCGGTAAATATTACACCCAGCACATGGTGAGCTCCGGCCCTGATATAGGCAGAATCTCCGTTTTCCTTTAATTCCTTAAGTAATGGGATGATAGAAGTTCTCCCAATCCGAATCAGTCCTTCAGCTGCTATCCAACGGATTTCTGTTTCACGGTCCCGCATCAGGCTGATCAGAAAGGGAATAGACTCATCATCTGCAATTTCTTCTACTATCTTACTCCCCTCCCATCTTAAATGCCTGTTGTGTGAGGAAACCAGCTTATAAATCTGGGGCAGTATTTCCGATCCCATCGAAGCAAGTTTCTGGCGGGCATTTTTCCTGACAAGTGTTTCATCACTAATCAACTCCTTTATGAGCGGAACAAGTTCTTTACTGAATTCATCCAGATTCAGGTCAAGATCTTCCGTTTCTTCATTTTCCATATTGTCCGATTAATATTTTAATTATTTGGGGGCTTTGAGCTTCACTTTTTCAATATTGATGAAATTCTGTCCAAAATAACAAAAATTTTATCAAAATATGAAGATCATTCCTGATGTGATGAAGATCAGATGATGTCTTTCTTTTTTTCCTCGAATTCCTCTTTAGATATCTCCCCTTTAGCGTACCTTTCCTTTAGTAAATCCAGCGCCCGGTTTTCTCTTGGAAACTGAGGCGGGACCGGTTGATTCGCCATCCTGACAATCAACCAGATTACAGCAATCAGAAGAAACAAACCTATCATCCATCCCCATCCCATTCCCCACATATGACTAAATCCATACATCATTTCACTATACTCCTTTCCTGACCGGATTATAAGTGCCAGTCAATTTAGATTAATTTGACACTCCTCCATCCATATTGCAATTTCCTTCATCGCACTGAGACAACCTATCGTTGAATAATTTCAACTGCTTATCATTCAGTACCATCTTCATCTTACCAGCTGTCTCGTACGAAGCGAGTGCCATTTTGGCAATGTTCAGTGTTGAATTCGAAAGTTGTACCTCAAGATCATCAGGAGTGGCATTATTGTCCATCATCTCCTGGGTCTTCAGTTTCATCTTCTGGAGCTTTGCATCCATATCAACCATTGCCTTACGATAATCAGCCCTGATGTCAATAAGTTGAGTCAGCTGATCATTGGTCAGTGACAAGTATTTCTGCATCCTTGGAAGCATTATAATTGTCCGGATATAGGGCTGAAACTGCATGAATACCTGCATATTTACTCCGTCCAGATCATTATCCATATTCCAGTTCATACCCATGCTCCTATTGTACATCATGTTCCGGTTTTGCATACCGAAATTGCCATTCATCATACCAGGCATATTCTGCCTGCCCCAGTTTCCCATATTGGCTGTATCCATCATCATGCGGTTATGCATATAGGCATAACGCGACATGTTGGAGTTCATCATGTTGTTATTCCCTGACTGAGCTTGTATTAATGTCATACTTCCCAGTACCAGTGCTGTTACCATTAAAATAATCTTTGATTTCATTTTATTAATACTTGATTATTATTCAATTATAGAACTAATATCTATTTATCTTCTTTCTTTTTTTTAGGGCAATTGGTCAGATCAGTCAATCCGCAATAATCGCAGGATGTCTGATCCGGATCATTTTTATCCAGGGCGCAGCTGGGAGCCCTGAAACTAGCTTTCCGGTCGAATAACATGCGTATTCCAAATGCCAGCATTACTATTGCCAGGAGGACTATTGCGATTATGATCAGTTTTATGAACATTTCAGAATTATATATTATTCTCAAATTCCTTTAATATCAATTAAGTAACAATTAAGCATAATGCTTTGTTAGGAAGATTTTGTTAAAATATCCTAAAATACCGGAGACCCGGATTCAGACCATAATCCTGGGATGCAAACGGAACTTGCAATTTCATTCTCGTCTATACTTAATTTTGAATACGGACTTTTTTTATGTATCTTAGATTTTATTTTTTTATCATAAGTATTTGGCTTCTATATATTACCGCATATATCTCTTAATAAATTTGCCAGTTTTTTATAGCTAATATAGGATATCAGATACTTCCAAAAATCACATAACCTTAAAAAAGGAGGAAATTATGAAACGACCAATTCTGGGGTGTCTGGTCATATGTACTTTGGCGGCACTCCTTTTTACTGGCTGTTGCCAGCCGGATCCTTCCGAATCTCTCGCTGTAACTTTGCACCCGCAGCAAACTTCAATGTGGTGCTGGGCTGCCAGCGGGCAAATGGTCATGGAATACCTTGGCACAAATGTAAGCCAATGCACCCAGACCAATAACGAATATACCTTTACCGATTGTTGCAACAGCACTATTCCGGGACATTGCGTTCAGGGTGGCTGGCCCGAATTTGATAAATATGGATTTAACTTCACCCGAACATCAAATACCGCGCTTACATGGGCCCAGTTAAAAGCTGAAGTCTGCAACAAATCGAACTGCGGAAAAAGGCCTTATTGCTTTACCTGGCATTGGAATGGCGGAGGCGGACATATGATGGTTGTCATCGGATATACTACTGTCGAAGGAGTCGACATGGTCGAAATTAATGATCCATGGTCCCCCAATGTGGGTGATCACCGCTTCATTACTTATGCGGCCTATGTGAGCGGAGCCGGATATACACATTGGGACGATTTTTATCAGGTACGTAAAAAGTAGGAGGAAATAAAGATGAAAAAAATAATTATTACCCTAGTAAATGTCATCCTGGTTTTTACTTTTACCCAAGGCCAGGAAATGAATATTCCCATGGAAAAGATCCGTAAAAATGCTGAAAATGCATTACTGACCCTGCAAAAACTTGTCAATGAAAAAAATATGGCAAGTATGGGATTCCGTTCGCTGGATGAAGTCAAACAGGCAAAACTCGGCGATCCCCTACTCACTTATTATGTTGGACTGAACGATCTTAAAGAATATAAAGAAGGCGGGGATATAAATAAAATTCTGCGCTTTAATGATCAGGTTCTATTCCCGGTAAATGTGAATGATATGCCCCGTTCTTCCATACAAATGGAAAAAACCGGGGAAGATTGGAAAGCCAGCGCATATGGCAACCCTAATCAAATCCAGATCCTGGAAAGAACCATAAGTATGCTGAAACAGGATACAAGCCTGATGTCCAAAGATTTTTTCATCGCAGCAATTCCTGCTATGAACCAGTACTTTATAGGATACCGGCAGGAGAAAGATCTTTGGCTGGCACCGACTATGAGTGATGAAAAATATGAATTCAAAATGGGCGTCCCCATGATGGCGAATGTGGTATTCTTAAAGCTTTTACCTGACGCCATAGAAATGGAAGATCTGCCCAGATAGTGCAATTATTGACGAATTTAAAGGTATAAGGCCTCACAGGTACCTTCAGGTAATTGTGGGGCCTTTCATATGAAAAAAATTTCTATCTTGGTTGAAATTTCCTAAAAACCAATCTTATGAATTTCAATATTTCCAGAAACCTGGTTGGCAGCTTCATAATGATATTAGCTATACTTAGCCTTAGCTCCTGCCTTCAGAAATCAGGTACCAAAAAAACATCCGCTTCCAATGATTATTCAGAACAAATCATGGGCCTGAGTTTTAGTCAGGCTGAATGGGATTCGATGCAAAGCACCCTTGACGATCAACTCAAATATTATGAAGAAATAAGAAAGACAAATCTGAAAAACAGCGTTCCACCTGCCCTGCTTTTCAATCCCCTGCCCATCGGATTTGAAATTCCGGGGGAACAAAAAACTATAAACTGGGGAAAACAAGCTGAAGTCAAACGGCCTGCTGACATGAACGCCCTGGCTTTTTACAGCCTTCATCAACTGTCGTACCTGGTAAGGACCAGGCAAATCACTTCCCTTGAATTAACGCATTTTTTCCTGGACCGTTTGAAAAAATACGGGGACACCTTGAAATGTGTCATCACATTAACTGAAGAACTGGCGCTGAAACAAGCGGCCGAAGCCGACCGGGAGATAGCGGCAGGGCATTATCGCGGTCCGCTTCATGGAATCCCCTATGGCTTGAAAGACCTGATAGCGGTAAAAGGCTACCCGACTACCTGGGGCGCCGTTCCCTATAAGGACCAATTGATTGATCAGACTGCAACAGTGGCTAAAAAACTGGAAGATGCAGGGGCCGTTTTATGTGCTAAACTGAGCCTTGGAGCATTGGCCATGGATGATGTCTGGTTTGGGGGGATGACGCGTAATCCCTGGGATCTGAAGCAGGGTTCCAGTGGTTCATCAGCCGGTTCGGCTGCATCGGTTTCCGCTGGTTTGCTTCCCTTTGCCCTTGGCAGCGAAACCTGGGGTTCCATCGTTTCTCCCTGCACCCGCTGCGGGGTGACAGGACTGAGGCCTACTTTCGGAAGGGTCAGCCGGGCTGGGTGCATGGCCCTGAGCTGGAGCATGGACAAGATCGGAGCCATTGCCCGCAGCGCTGAAGACTGCGCCCTGGTATTCGAAGCAATCCGGGGATCCGACGGACTGGATCCTACAGTTACTGACGCGGCTTTTAACTATAACGCGAACAGAAATTTGCACGATCTGAGAATAGCTTATTTTGAAGATTTATTTGGAAAAGAAGATGATAACCGTATGAATGATTCAATCAGTCTGATCCTCCTGCAAAAGCTCGGAGTAAAATTAATTCCTGTAAAACTCCCCTCTGATCTTCCTGTAGAAGCCTTGTCAATTATTCTCTCAGCCGAAGCCGGCGCTGCCTTCAACGATCTGACCCTTAGTCATAGGGATAGTCTGCTTGTAATGCAGTCTAAAATATCCTGGCCGAACATTTTCCGGGCTTCCCGCTTTATCCCGGCTGTGGAATATGTACAAGCCAACCGCATCAGAACCGAACTTATAAATGAATTTGACAAACTTTTCGAGAATTTTGATGTGATTATCACTCCAAGTTTTGCAGGTGACCAATTGCTATTAACCAATCTTACAGGGAACCCATGTGTGGTAGTCCCCAATGGTTTCGATAAAGACCAGCATCCGACCAGCATCAGTTTTATCGGGAGACTTTTTGATGAAGCCTCTGTAATAGAAGCAGCTAAAGCTTATCAAGACGCCAGTATATTCGATGAACAACATCCGAAAATGTTTTTGAAATAATGTGACTCACAATAACTTTCTATTATTGAAGGGATGATTATAAATATCATGAGGAGCTTTAAAGAAAAAGAATTCAGACGAGGCCAAATTTACTTCCGCTTTCTGATTTTCCTGAATTTATATTTTAATACCCTTTTCTTTCTTTCCGCTCAATATCTCCCTGAAGCCAGGTTAAATAAGGATATTTTCAGTCCTGTTTCTTTTCTGCAGGAATACGTTTCCGTACCTTCCGTATCCGGTGACGAAAGCGATGCATCGGCATTATTTTCATCCACCTGCCGGGATCATGGTTTGTATGTAAAAGATTTAAAAGGTAGTTCTGATGGTTCTAATTTTATTGCATCCCTTTATCCGCTTGAGTCAGGCAAGCCAAATATCATATTTGAGAATCATATAGATGTGGTAAGTGCCGGAAACCTTGAAAATTGGCATACAAATCCTTTCGAAGGAAGCCTCAGGGATGGGAAGATATATGGACGCGGAGCAATAGATAACAAAGGCCTGGCCGTAATGCAATTGTCGGCAATATTATCCTTCAGGGCTGAGGCTTCCGGGTCCGAACTGCCTTATAATATTAGCATCCTGAGTGTAGTGGGTGAAGAAACCGGCGGGCAAAGGGGAAGTAATATAGTGGCAGGAGAATATTCCGGGGATCTAAATGCATGTGTCGTAATAGGTGAAGGCGCCTGCGGTATTGAAAACCTCGGTTTCATTCAGCACGACAGTCCGGTTTTCGGCATCAGCATAGCCGAAAAAAGTATTTTATGGATAGAATTGCTTGCAGAATCTAATAATGCGGGCCATTCCTCTATAAAGCAGGATGATTATCCCAACAAACGGCTTGTAAAAGCCTTGCACCGGATATTGAAAAAGAGGCAAGCTATTCAGTTCACAGGCCCTTCAAAACTTATGTTCCGGGAATTGGGCAAAGTGGTCGGAGGTATGAAAGGCTTTGCCCTGAAGCACTTCAACTGGGTTATTTTCAGGCCGGTGATAAAGCATTACGTCAAATTAAAGCCGGAACTGGAAAGCCTTCTTTGCAACACCGTCACACTCTCGCATCTGCACAATCCTGAAGGAGATCCCAACCAGCTGGTCCAGAAGGCAAGCGCCGTGCTGGATTGCAGATTACTCCCGGGAACTTCTTCTGAAAAGATGATAAAAAAAATAGAACGTAAAGTGAAGGATACTACCGTACATGTGAAAATCCTTTGCCAGGGACCTCCTTCCCTGATATCCTATCCCGATGAGTATTTCTATACAATGGCATCTTCTATCCGTGAAGTATACCCCGGGGCCCATGTGATACCGGTTCTGTTCCCGGCTTCAAGCGATAATAATTATTACCGTCAAATTGGCGTTCCAACTTATGGAATTAATCCTCATAAGCTGTCGATGGAACAGATAGCTTCCATACACAATACAGACGAAAATATTGATGCACAGGAAGTAAGATCAGGAGCCCGGGTTTATAAGGTCTTCATTCAGAAGATGATGTCCGGGAAAATCAATCCCTGAGATAGGTCAGCAATTCATCCGCTTTTTGATGATTATCCGATAGATGTTCCACTTTATTCTGACCACCCAATTTTCCTTTTGATTCAAGAAAATGCCTGAAAGTTCCGCGGGGCAAGGCTGTTATCTTCAATTCCTGCAGTATATTTCCACGGATAAGATCGCTATAATAGGGATTCCTTTTGCAAAGGGAATTATCGAGCAGGGCAGCAAATCCCGGTACATCCTCCGGTAAGCTGCTGAATTCAATCAGCCAGTGGTGATGCGGCAGTCCCGATCCTGGGTTCACCATGGGAGCCACCGTGAATTCATCTACCCGCACACCGCTTGCCGCACAAGCTTCCGCAATGGAAGCCTCTACTTCTGAAGCAATTACATGTTCCCCGAAAGCCGAGATAAACTGGGAAGTACGGCCGCTTACAAGAATCCGATAGGGCTCCTTCGAAACAAATCTTACTGTATCTCCCAGGTTGTAGGCCCATAAACCGGCATTATTACTCAGTATGATAGCGTAATCCCTTCCCGTCTCAACCTCTTCAAGCGGAATACGATGAGGATTGGGCCTATGGAATTCGCTCATGGGAATGAATTCAAAAAAAATACCGCTGTTCACGTTCAATAAGAGTCCCTCTCCCGGGCCAAGGTCCTGGTAAGCGATAAACCCCTCAGATGCCGGGTAAAGCTCTACAGTATCCACTTTCCGGCCTATCAGCTCGGAGAAAGCCTGTCGATAAGGTTCGAAGTTCAGTCCGCCATAGACTAAAAGTGAAAAATCAGGGAAGATCTCCCCTACCGGGCGACCGGTCGTTTTAACCAGTTTCTCAAAATACATCCTCAGCCAGGAAGGGATGCCGCTGATAAGCGACATGCGTTTCTGCAGCGTTTCCTCAACAATTTTATCCACCTTCGTTTCCCAGTCATCAATGCAATTTGTATCCCAGGACGGCATGCGGTTCTTTTGCAGGTAACCGGGAATGTGATGGGCCGTGATACCACTCAGTCTTCCGGCAGGAATGATGCCTTTTTTATACAGGACAGGGCTCCCCTGCAGGAAAATCATACTGTGATCGGCAAAGCGGAAATTCCCGCTGCGGGCCATATACATCAAAAGTGCGTTTCTGGCTGAACTTATATGATTGTGGATGGAATCCGGGGTGATGGGAATGTATTTACTTCCGGAAGTTGTACCGGAAGTAGTTGCAAAATACAGAGGTAAGCCAGGCCATAACACATCCTTCTCTCCTTCAGAAATCCTTTCGATCAAAGGCCTGAGGCTTTCATAATCGCTTAAAGGAACCAGAAGGCGGAAATCTTCATAGGACTTAATCTGTTCAAAGCCATGATCTTTTCCAAAAACCGTGTTCCTACCTTTGGAAATCAGCATCTTAAAAGTTTGCTGCTGATAATCAAAAGGCTGCATAGCTTCCTTCCGGATTTTCGAAGAAGTATATGCAGCAAGAGGGCGGCTGAGAATAGATTTAAGCGCCATTCAAATTTCTTTTATCTCCTCCAAAGTTACGATAATAAGGGAAACAGATAGCCGATGCCCATATCATGGGGGTGGGAAAATCTAATATCGCATACATCGTGCAATCGTGCAATCGAATATCGAGTATCGAGCATCGAATATCGGATATCGGATATTGATATCGAAGAAAATTCCAAAAAACAAATAAATCTTAAAAGTCAAATTCCAAAGAAACTTTGTGAATCCCTGGAGCTTTTATGGTTTTGTGGCTTATGGAGAGAAATTCATTTGGGATGCTCCTTTTTAGATCACCGGTGCGCTGCACCTCTTATTAATTTTGCCTCGTTTCCTTTTCTACAAATATTTCCGGTGCTCTGCACCTGGAGAGATCACATTTAAATTCCAATTAGTGTTTATTGACCGGCTTAATAATTTTAATCAGATTATAATTTATTCTAAAAACCAAAGGTCCCCTCAAAAATAAGTATAGAAATAGCCAAATCGAGGTGCAGCGCACCGGCTATAGTTGTAGAAATTATACATGTAACTATCCCTTATAGGTGCATCGCACCGGTAACAGGTGGAAAGTTATGCCTTCCCTAAAAGATTTTCGAAATCGGGTTTTTTGAAGATAATTTCCTGTCAGGTATAATTTGTTAAGGAGCCAAAAAGCATGGCCCTGTCAAAAGAACAAATGGACAATATCAGGAAACCGGATATTAAGCAGGATTCAGCCCTCTTTGACTCCTGGAACATCTTTCTGTTTAGCTATTATAACATGGGAATGAATTCTGCTTCCTTAGACATTTCTATCTCTAAATTACTAACCTAAAACATTTCAATCCCAAAAATCCTACTTATCATCAGAGATAAATAAATCATAGTTATTCAATTTGTCCAAGTTGAAATGCGATATTATCGCATCGAAGTTCATGTCATATTAAAAAAAGGGGGATATTGAAAAATATCCTAAATAATTAGGATACAGGAAATTATTTTACTAAATTTAAGGATATAATTGAGCTTTGTCTGAAAGAGTAAAAAAAATTAGAACTTTAAGATTTTTTTCCTAAGTACAGCAACTTACATACAATACCACTTAAGTTTTAATAAGGAAAATATAAATTTACCAGGTTGGTTTATTCAACCCTTGGCAGTAATTTTTGTGATCTCAAAAAATATATTCTACTAATGTAATTTGATAAATAGCAACATAAGGGCTTGCCATCCAATGAGCGTAAACGCATGAAAACGACAAACAATATCATGTAACTTTGGAGAAACAATAGGATTGAGAAATTCTGACAGAAAATAATAAACCATGACTTTTATACCAAGTAAGACAAATATTTCGGATTAAGAATTTTAGTTAAAGAATAAAAGAATCTTAGGTAATGAAAACTTTAAAGCAAGGGAGCGCTGGCCAAGAAGTAGGACTCTTACGACGGCTGCTCAACAAAAACATGCGTCCTTCTCCGAATCTGCCTGAGGCAAACGTATTCGGCGCCCGTTATAATGGCGCAATGGCAAGGATCGATTTTGGCCCGAAGACCGATAAAGCGGTACGGGTCTTCCAGCGAGCGAAGCATATCAAAGA
Source organism: uncultured Bacteroidales bacterium (assembly GCA_963787195.1). GTDB lineage: Bacteria > Bacteroidota > Bacteroidia > Bacteroidales > JAGOPY01 > CAWBCI01. Next base: position 3,386 of record CAWBCI010000005.1, on the reverse strand, counting down.
TGACGGAATTGTGGGACGCGTTACTTGGGGTAAATTAGGCTTAACGATAGATATTAACCAATTCGTTATCCTTGCCAGCCAACCCACGAACGATACATGCTATGCTGCCGCAGCATCGATGGTAATAGGCCAACAAGCCGCGATGAGCTTCAATCCTGGTCCTAAACCACCAGGCATTCAGCCGGACGATCATTGGGCACGCTCCTTCTCGCGACAGTTTCCCTCTTGGCAACTCCAATATGGCATGTCACCAATGCCAATTGCCCTCGCGACTTTTCTTCGCTGCAGGGCGTTCTGGTTTGCCGGTAATCTGCCCTTTCCTTCAGGGCCTTCTTACCACGCCGCCGTTGTTGCATCCATGTGGGGGGACGGGAGTGCGGATGGCACAATGCTACTAATCTATGATCCATGGCCAGTAAATATCGGCGAGATATACGGGATCATTTTAGGAGACTACCTGAGGCGTTTTCCCCAAACGTTTCGCTACATACTACATTGAATAGATAGAGCCCGCAAGGATATCTGGACCCACCTTAATCATCTGTGCGAATGGTGAGGTATGCCTACCCTTCGTAAATGAGAAGATGTTATAGGTTGCCAACAAGATGGCCACAAGCTGGCTTAACATAGACATCAGTTGAAGTTCGCTCCGCTGCGCAAACTCAACTGATGTGCAGCGTTAATAGAAAGTAAGACAATGAAGAAATTCCAACCGATAATCAAGTAGGCGACTCCGCTGGCAATAGCTGACGGAGTCGATCAATCCATCCCGGTTAAATCGGAACGGTCCAGCAACCATATTAACCAGCTATATTCACTTGATTACCAAGTCCTTTCTCCGGAGATATTGCGAACCATGAGAGTACTCCCCTTAAGTTGACGACAAACAATATGCTTATTTCATTAATTAAATTTTCAAATTGTTATTTAGCTTAATGAAGTAAGCAATCCATCATTAAATGGTAAGGTCCTATTTTCATATATCCAAATATCTCCATTATTTGTTCTATATACTCTTTCAGGTAATCCGATAGTATAGAATACCATCATCTTACTTATGCCCACTTGAACTTTATTCTGAAGTATACTATCCCAAAACTCAGGATAATCATATATAATATAATACACTTTACTTTTCTCAAGGACAGGTAATCCCCCAGTGCGATGGATATTATAAATGGATTTTATATCCAATGCAAGCTTTTACTTTTTACTTTGCCTTCTTTGATTAAATCTGAATATTCCACAAAGTATTTATTCTATTAGAGAAAAAAATATTTACATGCCTATTAAGCTACAGAGGAAATTGCACTATCAAATTATTCAACCTATGTTTTACCTGACAAAAAAACAAGTCAGCAAATTAACGATGTAACTTACTGAATTTCAATCTGTGGGTTGTACTGGATTCGACGGTGACCTTCCCGAGTCACTCGAGACGTTCTAAACCAAGCTGAAAAATGGAAAATGAAAAACCCCGTAATCGACAATCGACAATCGCGTAATCGACAATGGACAATTTACCTGGTGGGTTGTACTGGATTCGACGGTGACCTTCCCGAGTCACTCGGGACGCTCTAAACCAAGCTGAAAAATGGAAAATGAAAAACCCCGTAATCGACAATCGACAATCGCGTAATCGACAATGGACAATTTACCTGGTGGGTTGTACTGGATTCGACGGTGACCTTCCCGAGTCACTCGGGACGCTCTAAACCAAGCTGAAAAATGGAAAATGAAAAACCGCGTAATCGACAATAGACAATCGCGTAATCGACAATGGACAATGGAAGTGGTGGGTTGTACTGGATTCGAACCAGTGACCTTCCCGAGTCACTCGAGACGTTCTAATGCAAGCTGAAAAATGGAAAATAAAAAACCGCGTAATCGACAATCGACAATCGCGTAATCGACAATGGACAATGGAAGTGGTGGGTTGTACTGGATTCGACGGTGACCTTCCCGAGTCACTCGGGACGCTCTAATACCAAGCTGAAAAATGGAAAATAAAAAACCGCGTAATCGACAATCGACAATCGCGTAATCGACAATGGACAATGGAAGTGGTGGGTTGTACTGGATTCGAACCAGTGACCTCCTGCCTGTCAAGCATGAAAATTAGCTTATATTGGTTTATATTAATTTCACTCAACCCCTTGCAATATCAGTATTTTCAACTATCTTTGTTAAATTGAATTCATTTAAATTATATTGTGTTATAGCACACCAAAACGAACACCAGTATGAAAGCAACTGTAACATTGTACAAGTCTAAAAAATTAGCAGGCGGTGGACACCCCTTAGTATTAATGCTTAGAGATGGGGCAAAATTGAAAAAAATATCCTTAGGTGTTTCTTTGCCCAAAGAAAGATGGGATTTTAAGAGGAATCGCTACAGGCAAACTCAAATACATGATTGGATGACTGAAGATCAGAAAAATGAGATTCGGAAAAAAGATGCGGAAATAATATCCCTGGTTGAAAGCACGAACAATAAGTATGCGGAAAAAATCAGGGAACTTACCACAGCCAAGAAGATGGTTTCACTTGACACGTTGCATCAATTGGTTGAACAGCCGGTAAAAACCGACTATACTGTATTACAATGGATGGAAAAGCTCAGGGATGATTTTAAAGCAGTAGATAAGGTAGGTCAAGCCAATATATATAACGATGCCAGAAGATTACTTGTTTTATTCCTGAATAGCAAGGACATAGCCTTTGATGAAATTGATCTTTCCTTTTTATATAGGTATGAACATTTTTTAAGGCAAAGGAAAATGAAGGATTCATCATTATCAATATATTTAAGAACATTACGTGCGGCCATTGCCAAAGCACTTAAACTTGGATATGCTAAAGAACTGGCATTTACTCAATATAAAATACCAACTGGCGTACCAAATAAACGGGCTTTATCAGTTGAGGAAATGGATAAAATAATTAATCTGAAAAACCGCACGGATGACAATTTCCGCTACTTACTATTTTCATACTTCACCGTTGGAATGAATTTTACGGATATGTCTAAGCTAACATGGGATAACATTAGGGGAAATGAAATACATTATACCAGGCAGAAAGTACATCATAAAATGATTACTCCAATCCATGCAAAGGTGAAGGAGATATTGGATTATTACAGGCCCAAAACAGGAAACAACCCTTCAATAACTGGTGCAAATGACAAATATATATTCCCAATTCTACATAATGATATGCATATTACAGAAGCACAAAAAGAATATCGGATTAGGAAAATGCTCAAGGAATTTAATAAAGAGTTGAAAAACATTAGCAAGGCTGCCGAAGTTGACACACTATTAACGAGTTATGTTTTGAGGCATACTGCCATTACAAACCTTGTTCAGATTGGGAGTAACAGC
>CAWBCI010000004.1:0-82035 GCA_963787195.1 uncultured Bacteroidales bacterium | reverse complement strand
ATATGATACAATCGGAGCGATAACAGTAAAAAACATAGAAAATGACACAGTGTAATGGATGTCTTAAGGATAATACGGAAGGATTTTGTTCATCCTGTGAGACAATTTTATTTGACCGCTCTAAGGTCAGTCCTCAACTCAAATTCAATTGGGAAGATATTTCAAAAAGAATTGATGGTCTTCCGATGGGATTTAGTATTTCAGGTGTTCAAAGAAAAGGATTTATTGGAAAACCAAGAGGAATCGACTTAGTTCCAAAAATGGATGTAGATGAAAAATCTCTGTATATTATAAAACCAATGTTATCCAGGTTTAATTTGCCAGAACAATCACCCGCAAATGAGCATGTAACAATGCAAATAGCCAAACAACTTTTTAGTATCAAAATAGCCGAATGTGCATTTATGAACTTTGCAAATGGAGCTCCGGCATATATAACCAGACGATTTGATTATAATAAGAATGGCGAAAAATTAAATCAGGAAGATTTCGTATCGGTTCTTAAAGCGGCTGATAAATATAAATCAAAAACCTATCAAGATGTTGGTGAATGGCTTAGCCCCTTAAACAGAATTGATTTTCTTCGCATTCTGATATTTAATTTCCTCACAGGTAATGGTGATGTTCATCTAAAAAACATTTCGCTGTTGGAAACCGCAGATGGTGATATGATGTTATCACCCTCCTATGATTTAATGAATACCCATATTCATCTTAAGGATAATTTATTAGCCTTGAATCTTTTTAAAGAACTTGAACAAACTAGTTTGCCATTAGGAGAAAAATATAGTTATAAGAGTGAGGACTTTATTGAATTTGGAAGGCGTTTGAAAATTAAAGGAGCTATTATAACGAAAATTATTGACTCATTTAATAAAAAAGAAATTGAGATATTAGCTATGGTTGACAAGTCATTTTTATCTGAGGATGCCAGGGAATTATACAAAAATAATGTGGTTGAGAATTATAAATTGTTTAGGCAATCCACGCCTGTCCTGAGCTAATGAAGAGTTCAAAAAAGCCGGGAAAATTAAAAATGCGTCACAAGGGCTAAGAAAGCATGCTGGCTAATAGGGTAAACTTATCAGATTTCAGCAAAATCAGATTGTCAATTTGAGCGGAATTTCCACTTAAACGGTAACGGATTAATAATCTCCCCAGTCTCTGTATCAGCAAGGGAGCAATGAGGAATTTTAGCAATTTCTCCCGTCGTTTCAATGATCTTTTGATATACATTTATGCAATATATTGGATTAACAAAACTTTCGAATTAGCAAAAGGTTTTGTTGCGATCAAATTAAACATAAAACGAAATATGAAGGTTAATCGAATTTCAGAACTTGAAGGAATCATCGATAGTATAACAAAGAATTCCAATGATGAATATATTAATTTATATACAATCATTGAGGAACTATCGCACGAGACATTAACGCAGAATCAATATGAGCGGATTATTAAAATACTTGCAAAATTTGATGATGATTATTCGACTCTAAGCGGTCACAAAGCCATATTTCTATATAAAAGTAAAAATTATGACCTGGCTATTGTTCATTTGAAGCAATTTATCAAAGTGTTGTTTTCAGATGATAGCATTTCTGCCTCCGAGCTCATTTATCTTGTGTTTTCATATGCTTCAACTTTCAACAATCAGTTCTATGATATAATAATGAAGATTGCATTAGACTTTGTATCTGGGGAAAATTCGGAAAATGAAATGTCTCTTGTATTTCGAGGTCTATTAGAAAAAGATGCAGAAAGATTTATAGATTACTTGCTCAGGGCCATACAGTTCAATAATGACAGCTGGATATCCTACTTCTTTCTTGGAGATACTTATTATAATCAAAAAAACTATTATGCGGCTTTAGGATACTATTCGGAATTTGTTAAAGTAGTTAAAAAACTTAAAATTGAACCTTATTTTTTGTCCGAAGTTTATTTTCAATTAGGTTTTATTAATGACTTGAATAAAAATTATGATGCATCTGAAAAAGCATATCGTTCTTGCATCAAATTAACTCCAGATTTTCCCAATGCAAATAACAATCTTGGCTATTGCCTATTTAAGCAAAATAAAAATGTTGAGAGTTTAAAAATATTTGATTCTTGTATCAAAAATAAGATGGATGGTGAATTTCCAATTTTTAATAAAATTCGAATATTAAAAAAAATGGGCAAGTATTCTGAAGCGCTTACTTTTATTGAAAAGTATGAAAAAACAATTAAAGATGGGAAATCAATAACCAAGATGAAAATTGAGATTTTAAAATCCATAAATAAAACTTTGAAACAGGAAGAAGAAGTATTAGAAAGTGAATCTGAAGTTATCGCGACTATAAATATTAAGTCGTCAACTCTGCCTCAAAAAGTATCCAATAGAGCATATTTGATAGATCCATTTAGCAAAGAAAGAGAGTTGGAGTTTCTTTTAGAACAACGAATTCGAAATGGTGATAGAGTTCTTAATCGAAAATTGAAAATGTATAATGATCTAGGACGACAATATTCAACCCCAATTGGAAGAATTGACTTACTCACCTTGGATGAAGAGACGAATGAAATTATTATTTTTGAATTAAAAAAAGGAAAATCTGATGATGAAGTGTTTGGCCAGGTATCCAGGTATATCGGCTTTGTAAAAGAAAATTTAGCTAAGCCTAATCAAATTGTTAAAGGAATAATTTATGTTTATTCCGCGTCAGATAAATTGAATTATGCGGCAAAATCAAGTTCTGATATTTATATTCATGAATATAAAAATATGAAGTTTTAACCGCCCTATGCACTTTCCGCCGCTAATGTCCACCACTTTCCTCTTAAAAATGACCAATTCATCGTTCTTATTATCAACAGGATAAACTGGTCAGATTGCAGCGGAATCAGGTGGCCAATTTGAGAAGATTCTCCGCAAGGACTTGTGTTTTACTGATACCAGGAACTATAGTACTTTAAATTTTTATCCCTGACTTCAACCTTGCCGCTATCATAATGCAACACCACATAATCCTGGGATGCGCTTATGTTCTTCAGATTGGAGTAGTATGATGATGTGAGATATTTCAGCTCGCTGCTTCGGACTTCAAGCTTGTCAGAATTATACCACAAGATAATAATGTTCTCGCCCTGGGCTATGTCTTTCAGCCCGGAATAATAGCCGCCGGTGATATAACCCCCTTTGATATCACGGACTTCAATTTTATCGCCTTCCTGTAATGCAATGTATTGGGAGAAAAGGGAGGTGGAAAGAAAGAGGGCTAAGAGGATGGAGAGCCATATGCTTTTCATATTCGTAATTATTGATCCGTCTTCCTCCGTACAAAGATTGATCCAATCAGCCCAAGCGCCACTATCACGTCCACAATGTTCCATATCTGTCTGCCTAATCCTATTTTGGAAAAGGGCTGAAAGAGAAGAGCCAATGCAATGAATACAATGACCATAGGAGTATTCTTGCGCTCATATTCGTAATAGGCAAGGACGACAAATAAGACCAAAACAATGTATCTCACCAGTTGATAAAAGCCGTATGGCATATCGAAAAGGCATAGCAATAAAAGGATGGCAATAGCTATTTTAATCAGGTTTTCGGTAGTGAGTTTCATAATCAGCAATGTTTTTTAGTCATTATCATTTATCCCCAAAATAATCGTTATCTGGCCCCTGGTCTGGTGTAAAGAAATCAGGTAATCAATTTGAGCGGAATTTCCACTTGCTGCTCTGCTAATTCTTCTTATAAGCAACAGGGTTATTTAACATCAAATGCTGCGAATCTTTTAATTTAAGGATTTCCCTGAGTTTTTCCTGATCCATAGTAGCCCGTGGCCTGGTGTCCAGTCCGACGGATGCGCAAAAGATGGAGATGTTCTGGGATACGATGCCGGCATCATAGGCTGCCAGGATCATTTTTGAAGAATCGTCCCCGCTGGAGAACCTTGAAAAATCTGATACCAGCACACAGAAGAAAGGGGCAGTGGCAAAATTCTCCTGCCTTCCCGCCACCAAAGCCCTGTGATCCCCGCCGGTGATGAAATCAAGGCTATTTTTCTCTGGGTTATAGAGATAAGCGCCGGATTTCATGACTGCATAGACATCAATATCCTGGAAATTCCTGGCTGAGGGTGCCGTGCGTTTCCCGCTCTCCGGTCTGTTTATCCCGTTGGCCGCCCATAAGAGGTCGGACATATCCTGCAGATTCAAGCTGGTGGTATCAAATTCGCTTGCCGATGCCCGCAATGATAAAGCAGTCATCACAGGTAAGCCTCTTGTAAGGTCAGGCGGGTTCAATTTGATGGTCTTTGTATCCTGGGCAGCCATTGAACTTACAAAGGAAGCACAGCAGAAAATCGTAATTATCTTTTTCATTGGTTTGGGGTTGATAAGAGTTGATGAGCAATAAAGGTAGCAATAAAAAATTGAAGCTATATTATATTAAGTATAAGGATTATGGGATGCTTACTATCCCTGGAAGCTGCATTATATGGGCTAAAGCACTCAGCTGGCCTGAAATTAATTTTATCTTTGGAACATTAAAATATGCCGGAGAATGCTTTCAATGTAATTTTTTGAGGGCATTGTTGATGGCCTAAGAAATATCTCTTTTTAATGTTTAAACAAAAATTAACTCTTAAGAAATGAAAAAACTATTTACACTTCCACTAATGATCACTGCCGGTTTTCTTTGCTTTATGAGTGCAAATGCTCAATATAACCAATCCGCCAAAATTGTGAGCGCCAACAGGGAGTCACGGGCTGAATACGGAACTTCAGTGGCAATACGCGATAACTTCGCGGTAGCAGGTGCTTCCCGTGAAAATGTGGCTTCCGGTAATGCTTATGTTTACCAAAAGGATGAGGAGGGCCATTGGTCTTACCTCCAGACTTTTTCAGCGCCCGACCCAAATGATGGGGCTGAATTTGGTGGCGGTGCAAAAATCACTGAAAACAACATTGTCATAGCCGCGGGCAGGGCCGATGTAGAGGGCGTCATCCGTGCCGGGGCGCTCTATGTTTATGATTTCAATGGTACGGGCTGGGATTACAGTACCAAATTGGTAGCCAGCGATTATAGCGGCGATGCAAAACTGGGAATGAACCCGACCTCCCTTGCCGTGCAGAATAATACCATAGTGGCAGGGGCACCCGGGGAAAACGGCTGGGTGGGCAGCGTATACATCTTTGAAAAAATAGCAGGCGATTGGGTCCAGACTCATAAATTAATGAACCCTACTCCACAGGCCAATGATGACTTCGGCATAGGGGTCGCCATCTCAGGTAATTACCTGCTTGTAGGGGCCGGTGAAGAAGATAATACAAATGGGGCTGCTCATATTTTCAGCAAAGATGGGAGTGGCAACTGGGTCTATGTTCAAAAAATTACAGCATCTGATGCGTCGTCGCAAGCCTATTTCGGAACTTCGGTCAGTATCGATAACGGACTAATTGCCGTGGGCGCTTATGGTGATAATGGTGGAACGGGGGCTACCTATATTTTTGAAGATGATGGAACGGGGAACTGGACAGAAGTACAAAAAATTACAGCTTCCTCCCCCTCAAGCGAAGCCAATTATGGATGGAACTGCAAAATTCAAAATGACCTCTTGGTAGTGAGCGCACCCCATGCCTATGGTATCGAGGAAGGGGAGGTGTATATCTACTCTAAAGATGCAGGTGGGGCATGGAATGAAATTCAAAAAGTTGCAAGCCTGGACCTTGCCCCGGAAGATTTTTATGGATGGAATTTTGAAATGTATAATGATCAGCTGATAGTAGGAGCACCCTGGGAAGACGAGGATGAGAATGGCGGAAATACAATAGACCGTGCAGGTTCAGCCTACATTTTTGAAGACCCAAGCATTGTAGGAATTGACTCTCCTGCATTTACAGACCAGGTGAGCGTTTTTCCGGTGCCTGCCAAAGGAAACATCAGCATTTCATCCAATTCCACCATTGCTGCAATCACCGTTACTAACCAATTGGGAATTAGAGTTGAACAACTTAATCAAATAGACAAAAACAAATACACCCTTGATGTTTCCAACTATGCTGAGGGTATATATTTTGTGCATATTATGACAGGCAAGGGACAAAGCAGTGTCAAAAAAATCATTGTTTCAAACTAAAATCAATGGTATAGCACTCGTCTTATTATTAAACCCTTTTCCAAAAAATGCCCTGAGGCTGTTTATGGAAAAGGGTTTTTTTATAGCCAAAACCCTTTTCCCGATTCAGGATTCACTTATTGTTAAGAGCAAGGACCGACATTCGTATATCAGTACTTTGGCGGGGAATCCGTTCAGTCAGACCACATGATTTTGAAATATATTGGCCAGTTTATCCTGCCGATAATAAGGATGATGAAGTGGGCACTTTCGGACGGGAAGTGGTGGTCACTTTCAGCGGAAAATGCAACAAACAATTCAGCTGGTCTTTTATCCAGGGAAAAGCCTTTATTAAGCAGTGATTTTATTTCAAATATATAATTGCTGCTTCATAATCTTCCCCACTTCCACCGCTAAATCATGTACAATAAAATTTTGCAAGTACTCAGCTCCTAATCAAAGCCTATTTACTGCAATTGGTGTATTCAATGGGGCCATAACCAGCCCAAAAAGTATTCCCCATCTTATCAGAGTAAGCGAAAACAGGATATCCTTCAGCATTATAATCGTAATTGCAATTGGTCGTTTCTGTGTCTCCATACATGTCTGTATAAACTTCTCTGGTAATGTTATTTTTTGAGATAGCCCAGGCAAACCCACCAAATATTGCTGGAACATTTAAAGGCAGCCAATAATTATTATGATTATCATACTGATATTCATAGGTTTCCGTATAAATATCCCCATATACGGATACCCTCACCGTAAATTGAACAATGTTATCATTTTGATAGTTAAAAAGGTATTCACTGTTATAATAATCTGTGTACATCCTTATCAAATGACCTTGTCCATCATACTGGCATTGTAAGGATGCATCTATGAAAGAGTCGTGTTCATAAATTTCGATCACCTGCCCGCTGGAGTTATAATAATAATTGTCATAGCCATCAAGGGTCTCTACACCGTCTTCCAAGTAATAATAGGATATATTTTTGACTAATCCCGATGAATTATAGCTGAAAACGACTCTCTCAAAACCATCAGCATAGACCTTTATATTTGCAAGACGGTCAGCACTACCATAATTGAAAACCATACCATATCCATACTCACCCTCATGCGCACCCAAAGTGGAAACAAGGCATCCGCCTGTTCCGTTTAGCACAGTGTTGGAAGTTTGATTGGTAAAATCCAGATTACCTGAATTCGAAATAAATGTGGAAGATGTTGGAGTGACAGCAAAATCAAGTTTTTTAGCGATTTCGATCATTTTATGCAAATAACCAAAGTTACCTGAACTAAAAATGGCCGGAACGTTCCGTGCAATGGCCGTATTCTGTTGTTTGGTATGTTGGTCAGGTTTTTCCTTAGAGCAACTATAGATTATTAATAACATCAGGGACACTAATGTTAAGTACCAAGTTATTTTTTTCATTTCTTACATTTTATTTAAAGCAGTATCCAAGCCTGATTGCCGGCACATAATTGAACCCAAACTCAAACTGACTGTCTTTTTCGCTTATAGTTGTAGTGGGCTGACCGGTAATTTCTCTTTCTACTTTTGAGTTTGAAGTGCTCTGTAGCCCGACACCCATTTCTATACCCAAATAAATGTGAGGGCTGAAATAGAAATCTGTCCCGACTATACAATTCAATCCAAAAGTAAAATAGCCTCTTTCACTCCCGTCAGACCATGCTCCTTTGGATTTGGATTCAGCGACAGAAGAACCAGCATTGCTCGTATAAACTTCTTTGGAAGTCTTTATTGCAAAAATAAGTTCTCCGCCAATATATGGGGAAAGTTTTGACATTTTTCCAAGATGTTTCTCGATGCCGGGATAAAGGCCAATAAGCAAAGTTGATTTTTTGTCTTCATCGGCTCCTCCCACATAATTTACCGGCTTAGAATTCATGTTTTTAAAATAAACGTTCAATCCAGCCCTAAGAGCAAGATTGTCGGAAATAAAGTACCTGGCCCTGAAATAATTTAGGGAGATTGGGTTAGCATTCAATGGTCGGAATTCAAGTTCGGCGCTTATATTTCCTGCCTCAGGTTTAAAGGATTCCTGTGAAAAAGCCATAACAATGGCACTTAAAAGCAATGCTGTGATCACAACTCTTTTTTTCATGTGTTTGGTTTTTAAGGTTAAACATAGTAAACTTGAAAATAATCTTTTTGTAATGGCAAAACTGCGTTAACTCATTTATAAAAAGGAAATATAATTATGCATCATGATAATAACATTCTAATATTTCTTTTAAACAATATTATTTTTTCCCAAAACTGCCTTTTTTGGACTTATTAAATTTATATGACATGAATCATTATTATAATTTAATATTGATAGTGGTTCTCCGAATCCTGTTCTTAGATCAATTAGTTTCTGAAAATCACCAGCATTGTTTCCCCAAAAGCAATTATAAATAACATCATTTTCACTACTATCCCATGTATCAGTAAAACTACCTGAAACAGAAGTTTGTGCACTTAAATTAATAGCATAAAAAATAGCTGATATCAGAATTAAAATTTAGCTACCGCAAGTTAAACTATTTAATAATATAATTTAAATAGTGAGAATAAAATTTTTCAAAAGATGTGAAAAGAAATTCCTTAGTCGAATTGATCCCGAAAAGACAAGGTCTAATTTTGGCTCTTCCAGGATTAAATTCTTTGTTACTTGAGACGAATAAAAGATCTTTCCTTAAAATAGCCCGCTGCTTGATGCGGGCCGGATCATTAGCAAGGTCCGACATTAGTATATCAGTACTTTGGTGGGGAACCCGTTCAGTCAGACCACATGTTTTTGAAATATATGGACCAGTTTATTCTATTGATCATAAGGATTATGGTGTGGACACTTTGTTTCGGAATTATTTAGTCCTTATCGATGGAAAATGGACACTATTTCACATTACTTAAGGGCCAAAATTATTCTTGACTATTTCCCTTTTTCTTTGTACCTTAGACATTCGTTTTTAGATTTTTAACCAATTTAGCCAGTGATCTTTACGCCAATTACCGGCCGGCTTTTAAGATTCATCCCCTTCCGGATAATGGCTCTCTTATTAATGACTGGAAATTGCTTTTCCCAACAGGTTTCTGAGACTAATACTGCCTTTGTATTTCATCCGCTTACATATTTGCCGGAATATAAATTAAGCTATAAGCTGATAGACAAAAAAGCGGAATCACCGATTTCACTGAAACATTTCCCGGCCTATCGTGTCCCCGGCACTTTTTCTTCCTTCCTGGCAAATAAAATGTATTTTAATTATTTCCCCGGAATCGACACGCTGAGCCTGGTCAGGCAGGTTATGAAACTGGACGAGTCGGACCGGAATGCTCTTTACAGGCTGAACCAGCAGATGTGGGAATTGTCTTATCATAACTGGCAGAAAATAAGCAAAGCCCAATTGTACCAGGTTGATCTTGAAGGAATCATCCGGGGTACAATGACCAAACCAATGTGGTAATACTTATCTGTCTTTCAGAGCCTTTACATCTTTACAGGAAATTTCATTAAGCTATTCATCGATAAATACCAATTGATCAATTGGATTGAATAATCTTTTGATAATCAGGAATTATCTTAAAAGGGAAAATTATTTTTCATAACTTCGAGCCTGATAAACTTTAAAAAACCAAATCAATGAATAAGTCGCTACTCAGCTTCGCGGTGCTGCTCGCCAGTTTGAGCGCATTTGCCCAGATCCCTTCAACTTATGACCTTCGTGATGTGAATGGTGTAAACTATGTTACTTCTGTAAAAAGCCAGCAGGGAGGGACTTGCTGGACCCATGGCGCCATGGCTGCCATGGAAGGAAACCTCATGATGACCGGGGTATGGACGGCCGCCGGGGAAAGCGGTGAGCCGAACCTGGCAGAATATCATCTGGACTGGTGGTGTGGCTTTAACGACAATAATAATGATGATATTGACCCTCCTTCTGGTAGTGGACTTGAAGTACACCAGGGAGGTGATTATATGGTCACATCAGCCTATCTCTCAAGGGGGGAAGGGGCTGTGAGGGATATTGACGGGCAATCCTACGATACCCCGCCTGCAAGGCACCTTGATTCTTATCATTATTATTATCCCAGGGATATAGACTGGTTTACGGTTGGGGATAATCTGGAAAATATTAACGTTTTAAAACAGAGTATTATCGATAACGGCGTGATGGGCACCTGTATGTGTTATGACGCGTCCTTTATGAACGGTTATATTCACTACCAGCCGCCATCATCAAACCTGGATCCGAACCATGCTGTATCGATAATCGGTTGGGATGATAATAAGGTTACACAAGCCCCGCTTCCGGGGGCCTGGCTTGTCAAAAACAGCTGGGGAGCCGGCTGGGGCGAGGACGGATTCTTCTGGATCTCTTATTATGATAAGCATAGCGGGCACAATCCTGAGATGGGAGCCATCACTTTCCGGAATGTGGAACCGATGCAGTATGATGATGTATACTACCATGACTATCACGGTTACCGTGATACCCTGAATAGTTGCACCGCGGTGTTCAACAAGTTTATCGGCAAGGGTGATGAAGCCCTGAAAGCAGTCAGTTTCTTCACAGCGGTAAATAATGTATATTATTCGGTCATTATTTATGATGATTTTATTGAAAATCAATTGCAAAATGAGTTATCATCCGCAAGCGGCAGTATTGTAACCAGGGGTTTCCATACGATCAACCTGGATAATATCGTGACTATCACACCTGGTGACGATTTTTATGTTTACCTGGAATTGTCTGACGGCGGATATGCTTATGACAGGACATCGGATGTGCCGGTTTTGCTCGGTGCCAGCTACCGGACTATCGTGGAGTCATCAGCAAACGAGGATGAAAGTTATTACAAGGTAGGGGATGAATGGCTTGATTTTTACAATTATGACGAGCCGGCCGGATATCAGCATAGCGGGAATTTTTGTGTGAAGGCCCTTTCGACCCTGACAGGGATGAAAGTCAGTCCCGGGGAAGGCTTCCATCCCCAGGGTGATGTGGGAGGCGGATTCGACCCGCAAAGCAAAGTTTACACCCTTGAAAATAAGGGCGCTGAACCTGTCGATTATGAAGTGACCAATGTACCTGCAGCCGGCTGGTTGAGTTTTTCAGGAAATATGCAGGGAACTATAAATGGCGGGGAAACGGCTGAGATCGTCCTCGAAGTCAATGAGTATGCCAATTCTTTACCGGCAGGCGCCTATCCGACAAAAATTCAAATCATAAATAGTACCGCTCATGTAGGGGATACGGAACGAGAGGCAGTACTTGTAGTCGGTGGTGCTTCAGTAAAATTCGAATGGTTATTTGATGAAGACCCGTCATGGAGTAAGCAAGGGGACTGGGGTTTCGGCCAGCCTCAGGGACTTGGCGGAGAGCATGGTTCACCCGATCCTGCAGCGGGCTATACAGGAGACAATGTATATGGTTACAACCTTGCGGGTGATTATCCAAACAATTTGTCTGAGATGAACCTTACTTCCACTGCTATCAATTGCTCTTACCTTTATGGCACGCACTTGAAATTCATGCGCTGGCTGGGTGTGGAGGTTCCGGATTATGATCACGCCTACGTGAAGGTCAGTAATGACGGATCTAACTGGACCACGGTTTGGGCCAATGAGGCCGAGATGACTGGAGGCGAGTGGGAAGAGTCAGACCTGGATATTTCTGCTGTTGCTGATAACCAGGAAACGGTCTACCTGCGCTGGACCATGGGCAGCACAGACGGGGGCTGGACTTATTGTGGCTGGAATCTTGACGATGTGCAGATACTCGGGGTGGATGATATGACCACAAAGGTTTCCGAACATCCCGGACATACTTCACTAAAGCTTGGCAATTACCCCAATCCTTTCATTTCTCAGACATCGATAGAGTATGAAATGACTGAAGGAAGCCATGTGTCATTGTTGATTTATGATGTTCTTGGAAGGAAGATAAATACCCTGGTAGATGAATACCAGCCGGCCGGAACGAAGAGGGTGATCTGGAACGGAAAGGATGAAGGCGGTTCAAAAGTTAATCATGGGGTGTATTTCTGTATTTTACGCACGGAGAATCAGATGATAAGCAGGAAGATGCTATTGATGGATAGAGGGGAATAATTTTATGACCTCACCCCCGTCCTCCCGCAAAAAGCGGGACAGGCTTTCTCCGCAACGGAGAAGGGTGACTAGATTGTCAACTTCACGACTCACGACTCACGACTCAAAACCCATATACGACGCCTCTTTCATCCTCGGTGACCTCTTTGATCATGCTTTTATCAATCCGCTCGAGAATGAGTTCGGCCATTCCGGAATCGAAATCTTCTTTCTCCAGTATAAGTTTCAGGTTGTGGTCTTTTGCCAGCATATTCAAAGCTTTCCTGATTTTGAAGCCCCTTTTAAGGAAACTCTCCCGGGTGAGTATGTAAAGCTGGTTTTCTTCGTTTTCCTGCCCTTCGCATAATTCGAAACCTATCATCTTATTAAAACGGATCGAACGGCTATTGGATTTGAAGATCCGGGCATATGCATTCAAATGGGCGATCACTATCCCCAGCTCCCCGAAAGCCAGGCTACCCATCAAAGGAATGGGAGTATTATAATCATCCTTACCCCAGAAAAACACCCCTGTTTCCATGGTATTCTTCTCCCAGTCAATATCTTTCCCGTTGATCAGACCTATCTTCTTCCCTTTATATTCAACAATAAAATAGAGATTATTATTATTGTTGATGGAATCAAACCATTTCTGCTGCATTTCTTCGGTGATATTACCCCGGAATACCATGTACTGATTGATCTGAGGTGCATTCCTCCAATGCCTGACAAGCTCAATATCCTCCTGGTGAAGGCGCGTAAAGGTGATCTGGTATTTGGTGATGATCATTTTTAATTTACTGTGAAATAAATTATTCTGCTTCTATTCCCAATTGTCCTGTTTAAGACGGAAAAAGTATGCAAAAGTAAAGTTTTTTGAGGAGCCTAAAGATAATATGCAGCTTTGCATTCCGGATCAGGCAGATTTTCAGGCAAGGAGGGATATTAAAATTTATAACTTTGTCGGGAGAAATCCGGATATACTCACAACTCTATATGCTCAGGAAGAAAAGACTTTTGCTCATCAATCCCATCAACCAGGCTATTAAAGATGACCTGTTTGATACCAACACGATCTCACCTCCGCTTGGACTTGGAATAGTTGCCGCCCTGACTCCACCCGATTGGGAAGTAGAACTTCTGGATATGAATTTCGATGCTTTTGAATACCGCGAGGCCGACCTGGTTGCCCTGACCGGCCTCACTGCCCAGGTTCCAAGGGCTTATGAAATAGCAGCAATTTACCGTGAGAAAGGAATCAAAACAGTAATTGGAGGCATACATGTTTCGATGATGCCGGAAGAAGCGCTCGAATATGTTGATACAGTTGTGATAGGAGAGGCAGAGGGCGTGTGGAAGGATGTGATCCGGGATTTTGAAAATGGGGAGATGAAACAGATCTACAAGGGGGAACTCCTGCCGCTTGACAATGCCATTGTCCCTCGCCGCGACCTTTTCAATCCGGGATATAAATACGCCAATATACAGACTACCCGTGGCTGCCCTATGCGCTGCGACTTTTGCTCGGTGCATTATTTCAACGGCAACTGCTACCGGCAAAGGCCGGTTGAAGAGGTCCTGGACGAAATGGAGACGATTCCGCAGGAAAGGCTTTTCATAGTCGATGACAACCTGGTCGGCTATAACAAGCAATCAGCCGAAAGGGCGGTTAAGCTTTTTAAAGGGATGATAAAAAGGGGTATAAAGAAGGAATGGCTCTGCCAGGCTTCGCTGAATGTGGCTGAAAATGAAGACGTGCTGAAATATGCCGCCGAAGCCGGCTGCCGCATGATCCTCATAGGTATTGAATCGGAAAAGGTGGACCAGCTTGCGGTGACCAATAAGAAAATGAACCTCAAAATAGGGGTGGAGAATTATGAGAAAGTCTTCGACAAGATCCACAAATACGGCATTACCGTCCTGGGGGCCCTCATTTTCGGGATAGACGGGGATACGCTGGAAGACCTTGAACACAGGGCCCAGTTCGCCATCAAATCCAATATGGACGCCATACAGGCAACCATCGTGACCCCGCTGCCTGGGACCGGTTTATTTGAAAGGATGAAAAGGGAAAATCGCTTACTTTTTACGGATTATCCAAAAGACTGGGGCCGCTATCATTTCCTGGATGTCGTCTTCAGGCCGGATAAAATGACGCCGGAGGAACTAAAGAGCGCCATGAAGGAAAAATGGGCCAAGATGTGGGATGAGAAGATACTTTTCAAAAAACTGCTGCGTTCATTAAGGGAAACTAGAAATGCCAAAGCCGCTACCTTCGCTTATTCGGCCAGTCTTGAAAGGCATAATATTGCATTTGGGACCCGCCGCAAACCCATGGACCTGGAAAAAATGCTGAAGGGAATGCCACATAAAACTGAAGGGCCCGATGGCCTGCTACATTAATAATAAATCCGATCAATGGCTAAGAGGAGATTCTGGAGGGACATAGTAGGGGTTTTCAACAGCAATGTCTTTTCCATCATCAGCGCCCTGCTCATCAGTGTCCTGCTTACCCGCATACTGGGGCCGGAAGGCTATGGTATCTACACCACCCTGCTGATAGTACCGGTGATAGTCGTCAGCCTGACCCACCTTGGAATCCGGGGATCAGCCGTTTACCATGTGGGGCACAAAACTTATGATGAGAGTGAACTTGTCTCTTCCATCCTGAATTTACTGATACTCTCAAGTATAGCTGGAATTATCCTGAGCATCGTGGGGTATTTTTTCGTCGACACCTCCCACTTTACCATAGGCATGATCGCGCTGGTTTTACTTACCATTCCTGTCAGACTTGCCATAATTTATATCGGGGGTATCTTCCTGGGAAAAGACGAGATACAGAAGGCCAATATGATGAACTGGACGGCCAATTTCCTGAACCTGGTATTCGTGGCTATCTTTGTCTGGTGGATCAAAGGCGAGGTTATCGGAGCTGTTGTCGCCATCCTGATCTCCAATTACGCGATCTCCTTTTACGGGATCTATCTCCTCAGAAAAGAATATCATATCAATCTTAAATTTCATCCCAAAATATTAAAAAGCCTCTTAAAACTCGGAATAGTATTCTCGGTCTCTTTCTTCATAATTCAACTTAATTTCAGACTGGATATCTTATTACTGCAACGATTATCCACCATTGCCGAAGTCGGGATCTATTCCCTGGGGGTAAGCATTGCAGAACAATTATGGCAATTGCCGCTGGCCATGGGAATAGTGGTCTTCAGCAGGACAGCCACCACAGGCAATTCCATGGAAATGACCCTCATGACAACAAAACTCCTGCGGATTTCATTACTGGCTACTGCTTTCGTGGCCATCGGAATATATTTTCTTTCGCCCTTCCTGGTGCCTCTTATTTTCGGAGATAAATTCATCCCGAGTATACAGATCATCCAGGTGATCTTACCCGGTATCCTGCTGATCGTGCTTTTCAGGATACTAAGCGGACAAATCGCCGGTATGGGGAAACCTCAGCTTACAATTTATATCTTTGTGCCCGCCCTGGTGGTGAATGTTTTGCTGAACTTGCTCTGGATACCAATTTACGGCGGGGTAGGAGCAGCTTACGCCACGAATGTGAGCTATGCCATCGGCGCCCTCGCTTATACGATAGCCTATTCGAGAATACTGAAAATCCCCATCGTGGAAATTTTCAGATACAGGAAAAGTGATTTCGGAATTGTGCTGGAAATGAGGGATATAATTAGAAACAAATGGAGAAAATAGACCAGACCCCTATATTTTTTATAGTCGGAAGGCCCCGTTCGGGAACAACCCTTCTCCGAACCCTCTTTGATGCCCACCCTGATGTCTGCATCCCGGTGGAATGTAAATTCATCATCGATCTTTATCCTAAATACGGAAATATCAAGCATTGGTCTAAAGCAATCTTAAAGGATTTTTTCCTGGATCTTGTGGAACAATGGCGCTTCGATATCTGGAAAATGGATAATGAAAAGCTTTTGACTGATATTCTGGAATGTGAGGGGGAGAATACCTACGCCCATATCTGCAAGGTGGTTTACCGGAATTATCCTTCCTTCTTTAATAAAAATGAAATTAAAATATTCGGTGATAAAAATCCGGGTTATACGATTTATACTGAAAGATTGAAGAAGATTTTCCCGGATGCCAAATTCATCCATATTACAAGAGACTACAGGGACAATTATATTTCCATCACCAATGTGGATTTTGAAATGCCCATCATTTCCATGACGGTTGCCAAATGGGTCAATTTTGTGAAGAAGTTCAGGCGGGCAGCCCTGAAAAATCCAGGGGATTATACTACGATAAAGTTTGAAGACCTGGTGCATGATCCGGTAAATCAGTTCCGGAGGCTCTGTAAGTTTGTCGGGATAGATTATTCGGAAGAAGTTTTTGATTTTTATAAGAAGAGGGAAGAAGTCCTGAATCAGTATTCCGAAGCCTTTATCATGAAATACCAGAGCAGCCTCCTGGAAAAAATCAATCCGAAAAAAGCCGGGATATGGAAATCGCAATTGCCCGACAGAAAGGTAAGAATAGCGGATGCTGTTGCCGGGAAAACCGCGGATATTGCAGGTTATGAGCGGAAATACAAAAGCGCCGGACCGGGTATCTATTTGCTTGCATTACCTGGCCTGACCCTCGCCCTCATATTCCGCATGGGCATGGTGGTGGTGGACTTAATGCCATATAAAATCAGGGCTTTTGTAATGAATAAAGGTCCGATTTACCTGGCGGGAATTTTTCTGCGTTTATTCAAACCTGCCAAATACCGGGAAATGCAATCCATGCGTAAATAATCAGAGGACTTTCCGGATGTTGAAGGGGGGTTTTTTATTTTGAACATGATAGATTCGGCTCAGGTAACCACCTATTACTCCCAGACTGAAAACAATGATACTTGTTGAGAAGAGTATTGTAACGATCAGTGAAGTGTATCCCAGAGGAATATTGAAGAAGAATTTACGGATCATAAACTGTATCCCCAGCAGGAAGCTTATCACCGAAACTATGAGTCCCCCGTAAACCATTAACTTCAATGGAATATTGGTATAATAAAACATCAGATCATAGGCTATCTTGATCAGTTTCCCGGCTGTATAACCCGATTTGGAAGTTTTGGGTCTTTTGAGGTGTTCTACGAAAACGAATTCAATCTCATCTGTATACCAGTTGAAAATCTCATCGATAAAAATGAAGTTATTGCTGTGTTCCAGGAGTTTGTCGAGAAGTCCTCTTTTTATCAGGCGGAAAGAAGAGCCCTGGCCCGGCCGGTCGAGGAATACTTTAGCCGCCGTCTTTAGTGATTTGCTGGCTATATTCCTTGCAATGGAATGTTGTTTTTTATGATAGATACCATAAACAAGCTCGGCATTGGTTTTTTCTGCCTGACGGAAGAGTTTGGGAATTTCTTCCGGAGGGTTTTGCAGGTCGTCGTCGATCGTGAGGATGAGATCGCCTTTGGCAAAGGTAAATCCGCAGAAAGTGGCATTGTGCTGCCCGTAGTTCTTGCTCAGGGTAATGGCCGAAACGTTTTCGGGATAATCTGATTTCAGGCTTGAAAGGACCTCCCAGCTACGGTCCCAGCCCCCGTCTTCCACAAATATCACCTCAAAGCTCTTCCCCTCTTCATCCATTACCTTTTTAATTCTTTGAAAGAGTTCTTCCAGAGTGTTTTCGGAATTGAATACGGGAACGATTACAGAGCAGTCGGGGATACTCATTTAGATTAGTTTAGGGCAAAGATAAGAATTTTATATCCGGATATGATATGATGAGAATGTGCATTCATAGTGACTAATTCATTAACAAGGGCTTGCAAGCCCTTGTTGGAGGAAGATCATTGTACTATACCCCCCATATCCAGATTGGAACCGGAGATCCAGCGGGATTCATCCGAGAGGAAGAAGATGATGGCATTCGCTACATCGGAGGCTTCACCAACGCCCATGGGATATTTTTTCAGGTAACGCTGCAGGGAATCCTCCATAATCTCGGGATTGCCTTCTTTGGCGGGATCGGTAATCAGGGGAGTATTGACCAGTCCCGGCGAAAGACAGTTGACACGTATTCCTTTCCCGGCAAGCTCCAGGGCCAGGTTGCGTGCATAGGCTTCCAGGGCCGCTTTAGCGGAGGTGTAAAGGCTCCCGCCGAAATAAGGGAATTGGGTGGCAATGGTGGATAAAAAGATGATGGATGAATGGTTTTTTATTTTTCTTTTTTGAAGGACTTTGGCAGTCAGTAAGACCGGAACTTCAAAATTGATCCTGAACATTTTCTCTATGTTTTGCTGGCGGATAAATTTGGCCGGTGTAGGTCCTATGATGCCTGCTGAATGCACTATGCCGTCGATTTCAGGGAGTCTGTCCACCAGTTTATCGATCTGTTCTTCCAGGACAAGATCCGCAGTGATTGCCAGATGCCCGTCATTTTCAAGCATTTTGAAGGTCTCGTCGAGCTTTTCCGGGTTCCTGCCACTAATAATGAGCTTTCCGCCCTGACGGGAGATCCTGATAGCAGTTTCCTTCCCTATGCCTGAGGAGGCGCCGGTGACGAGAAAAATTTTATCGCTGAGATCGCAGAAAGCCATAGTATCAGTCTTTATATTCAACTAAATCAGGACATATGATATGATCACTTTCAAGGATCACGCTGCCCCATGATAATCCCACCCCGAAACCGCAAAGCAGGAGTTTTCTTTTGTTTCCGGCCAGTTCATCCCTGAGTTGTGTCACCATGGTCAGGGGTATGGATGCTGAGCTGGTATTCCCGTACTGACCTATAGAATAAGGATATTTTTCGGCCGGGATCTTGCTTTTTCTTCTCACCGATTCGTTCATCAGTTTATTCGCCTGGTGGAAGACGAATTGATCGATATTTTCTATTGAGGTTCCGGCAAATTCCATTAAAGCCCTGATATTGGGCGGAACTTCCCGGAGGGAGAAATTGAAGACATCCACGCCATTAAGGGCGATATGCAGGCGATTACGGCTGATCCCTTCCCCGAAAGTTTCGTACTTGAATGAAGTCTCTTCGTTAACAAAATTCCGTATACCACCGTCGGGGATAATAATGGCTTCGTAGCCTTTGCCGTCGGTTTGCAGGTTGAAGGCCAATTCAGGCGCATCTTTGGAGAATTCAAGGGCAGTGGCCGTACCTCCGTCACCAAAGAGCGGGAAGGCGCTTTTATCTTTTTCGGAAGTATTACGTGTGGATACATCGCCCACGAGCAATAATCCTTTGCGGAGCCTGCCGCCCGTCATCATGCTGGCGATCACCGAAAGCCCATAAATATAGCCCGAACAGCCCATGCTGATATCGAAAGCCAGGCAGGATTTGGATAAGCCGAGTCTTTCCTGCAAAATGCAGGCGGTGGCGGGGATCAGATAATCCCGCGACTGGGAAACAAAGATCAGCACATCAATTTCAGCAGGGTCCCACTGCAGTTCTTTCATCAGGGGAAAGGCTGCTGCCAGGCATAAATCGGAGGTGGCTGTGCCCTTCTTTACCACATGTCTTTTTTCAACCCCTACAGTCTTGATAAAGGAATCCCTTTCAGAATCAGCATTCCAGCCATAATCACGGTTGTCAAATACCCTTTCCGGAACGCAGGCAGCGACACCGGAAAGCTTTATATCGGGGATAGAAAAAAGGGCCATGTATTATTTAGCTTCTGCCTGGGATTTTTCTTTTGACTGAACTATATTGAAGAGGTCCTGTATGCTGGAAGATTTCACCAGGTCTTCAGCGTTTATTTCCACATCGTATTCCACATTCACAAGAGCAATAAAAATGAGGGCATTCACCGAATCCCATTCCACATGTTCCCGGATAATGCTTTCAGGTTTCAGAGTTCCGGGCTGAATATCATCAAACTCGTTCTCGATTTTCTGGATAAAATCATTAATGTCCATAGAGTTAAATTAGTTTGAGCAAAAGTACTTAATTTTTCAGTTCTGATTTTTAAGAAAATCGTGAGACGTGAGACGTGAATCGTGAGACGTGAGACGTGAGACGTGAGACGTGAGACGTGAGACGTGAGACGTGAGAAGTGAGACGTGAATTCCCGTTGGGGTCATTACTAAATGCTGATAGTTTTAATACTAAATTTCCCGACATAATCAGTTGGAATTCCGGAAAAAGCCCCTAAATTTAATGCCGGAATACTCCCGCTTAGATGAATCTGCTAAATCAATATATGAATATTCTTTACCTTACTTAAAATGACGAAGTAGCGCTAGTTTTTAGGACAGATATAATGAAAATGACATTACCAGGCGGAGAGATAGAGACCTTATACTCCAGTAATAAATGACTATCATGAAAACGAAATTTTTTTTAGGACTGATATTGCTTCAGTTGATGGCCTTCCATATTGATGCCCAACAAATTAATAATCTGACGGCGGAAAAAGCAGCACAAAACTGGATAAGTCATTATGATGGCTTCAGCCTTAGTGGATCCGAAATCTTGATGAATAGTAAAGGAGATTTTCTGGCTTATCAATACAATCTGTTACCTATTGGCTACCTGGTGCTCAGCGCCAATCAGAGCCTTCCCCCGGTGATCGCCTACTCACTTGGTTCGGCTTTCTCAAAGGAAGGTGAAAAATATAATCCTTTGCAGGATATGCTTGTCCGGGATATCGAAAGTCGGTTGAAACATCTTGACTTTATCTCCGAAGATGTAAAAGACCTGAACCGCTCACACTGGACTTGCATTCTTGAGCAGGAAGCGGATGAAAAGACCTTTGAACAGTGGCCTCCGGAAGGGAGTACCAGCACCGGCGGATGGCTGGAAACCAACTGGACACAGTCTTATCCATATAATAAGTTCTGCCCGATGGATAATGTCAATAATGCGCGCAGTATTGCAGGATGCCCGGCGGTGGCGCTTTCCATGATCATCCATTACCAGGAAAACCTAAACGGGACTCAATTCAGTGACAGTGATGATTATTATCATTCTTATGCCGGCCGGCAATACTGGATTGATGATGATGCCCAAAACTGGGATTTCCCTGATTTTCCCACGCTGAATGAATATTTTGATACTATTGCAGTGAAATTCCTTAACAACACCCCCCTCAAAGAGGATGAAATAGCGGCCCTGGTCTTCGGATGCGGTGTGGCAGCAACTCAGGTATATACCTCAGAAGTATCCGGCACCTTCGGGGTCGACCAGGCCTATGATGCCTACTTGCGCTTCGGATACCAGGATGCCAAACTAATATACGACAGCGACACTTCTTTCTATACACAGATGAAAAACAATATCAAAGAAAGCAGGCCGGTACACCTGGCGGTATTGTCGAATACCGGCCAGGGAGGCCATAATGTGGTTGCCGACGGATATAATAGTAATGATTATTTTCATCTGAACTTTGGATGGGGAGGAAGCTATAATGGATGGTACCTTCTGCCGGAAGAAATCCCTTATAATCTCACCATCATCGAAGGAGCCGTGCTGGACATCGGGGACCTGAATGTAGTGATAAATGAAACAGCCGGTTTCAATGAAAAGAACATAAGTATCTTTCCCAATCCTATAAAAAACAAAATGCATTTAACATGTTCTGATTTTAAAACTGAAAATGGGCTAATCGAAATACTTGGCATAGATGGAGTGAGGCTGTTTAAACATAGGGTCAACAATGGAAATGAAAATATAGAATTGGACCTGGGTCATTTGAAGTCCGGCATGTATTTTTGCAAAATCAGCATTGGCAATGAGACTTCAATTGAAAAGATCATTAAAGAATAAGGGGCAAATATTAAATAAGACGTCATCCCGGCGCAGGCCGGGATCTGTATGCTATTTGCAGTGACTCTTACAATACAAAACAGTAAGAATTAATTTATTTCCATCCTGGAACATTCATTCTTCAATGAACTCTGCGGAGTTCAATAAGGACTTGTATTTTTGCTAGTGTTCCCACTTCCACCTGTTCTACTCTTTACACGCCTTATTGTTAATCTGTTGCCCATTAAGTTGTGTATAAAGAGTAGCACCCGTTTGGGGGAAGGGGCCGGGGGATGGGGGCGGAATTTGGGATTTGTATTTCTTGTTCTACTGAATTTACCCTCGGAAATTCAATTATTTATACCGAACTTCGTTCAGAGAATGCCGGCTAAGATATATTTAACTTGAAAAGATGTGAAGCTTCATTTTTCCTCCCAACATGGAGGGCTGACTCTACCAGGTAGATATATTTATACATTAAGGGCAATTGTAAAGAACGCCTTATGAATAATACACTTACATGATAAAAAACTGGATTCTAATTTTGACTATTATCGTATCATTTGGATGCAATAGCAATAAACTAGAAAAGGAAACCGGGGAAAGCTTTCCCATTCTAAGAGGCAAATACTTTGGACAAAAAGAACCGGGGCTAAATCCGGAAGTTTTTGCTCCTAATATTGTATCAACCGGAATGTCAGAGATTAATTCCGTTTTTTCACCGGATTATAAGGAATTTTATTATTCCATTAGAATGCCAAACGGACAACTGGTAATTATGCTAATGAACTATAATGGAACTTCTTGGTCTGAGCCAAAAGTCGCTTCATTTTCAGGTGTATATTCCGATGCAGATCCTTTTATTACCCATGACGGTAATTGGCTTTATTTTATTTCCAAGAGACCAATTGACACAACAGGAATCGAAAAAATGGATTGGGACATTTGGCGCTCTTACAAAACAGGTGATATATGGTCGGAGCCCGAAAGATTATCTTTTGGAATTAACTCAGAAGCTGATGAGACTTATCCAAGTTTAACACAAAATGGGAAATTGTATTTCTCATCCGGGAGAATAGGGAAGAATAACAAAGACATTTTTTATGCTGAGAAGACCGAAAATGGTTTCAATAGCCCTGTCAGACTTAACGATACCATAAACAGCCATTGGGAAGGTGATATTTTTATTTCACCTGATGAAGATTACATGATTTTTTCTTCTTATGGCAGAGAGGCAGGTTCGGGCTTATATATAACATTTTCTGAAGATGGGCGATGGCGTATTCCGCAACGCATGAATGAAGAAATCAATGTTACAGGTCGGGAATTTTGCCCTATAGTTTCACCTGACGGGAAATATTTCTTTTTTACTTCAAGCAGGTCAAAAGAGACAAACAAATTATCAGAAAAGTTGACTTACAAAAAAATAAAGGATGATTTTATTCAATCATATAATTATCCTCAAATGGGGAAATCCGATATTTACTGGGTTGATAGTAAAATTATCGAAACTTATAAGGAAATGGAATGAAGAAAAATAAGAAACTTAGTTTAATTGAAGTTATATCAATGGCAGTAGGCACAATGATAGGTGCCAGTATTTTTTCAATTTTTGGTTTAGGCGCTAAAATTGCAGGAAATGATTTACCGGAGGCATTTATTCTCTCAGGCATTTATGCTTTAGTAGTGGCTTATTCATATGCTATTTTAGGAGGAAAGATTATATCCAATGCTGGTCCAATTGCATTTATATTAAAAGGAATGGGAGATAGTATTGTAACAGGTGCTTTAAGCATACTTATGTGGTTATCATATGTAATATCAATATCACTTTTCGTTAAAGGCTTTGCGGGCTATCTACTTCCTTTTATACATATAGAATCTACAACATTGGCCGTTGGATTAGTTGAAGTAATCCTTATTTCATTTTTCACAGCATTAAACTTTTTTGGCAGTAAAGCTGTAGGGAAAGTTGAATTTTATATTGTTTTCATAAAATTATCAATTTTACTGGTGTTTATATTAGGTGGCTTAATGACAATCAACTGGGGAATGGCTAAGCCGAATTTTGACGCAGCCCACACAAGTAGTTTAATTAATGCTTCTATTATCTTTTTCCTTTCTTTTATGGGCTTTGGACTTATCACAAACACATCTGAAAACATTAAAAATCCTAATAAAAATATTCCTTTGGCAATATTCATAAGTATCTTATTTGTGTTGATTTTCTATGTACTAATTTCTCTTGTAACAATTGGAAATCTGCCATTAAAAGAAATTATTAAAGCACAGGAAAATGCTTTGGCTATTGCTGCAAAACCATTTTTAGGTAATTTCGGATTTATTCTTATCACAATCGGAGCATTATTCTCAATTTCATCTGCTTTAAATGCAACTATTTTTGGAGGAGCAAATATTGCCTATTCAGTAGCAAAAGACGGAGAACTGCCGGATTTTTTTGAAAGAAAAGTTTGGTTTAAATCAACGGAAGGTTTGTATATAACAGCAGGATTAGGTCTTGCATTTGCCTTGTTTTTTAATTTAGATGCAATTGCTGCCATTACATCTACGATTATTACTATTATTTACATTTTTGTGCTAATATCTCACTTTAAAATACGGAAAGAGTATGGAGGGAATGGCATCCTTATCATAATCAATTTAATTATTCTTCTGGCTGTTTTTACCGCACTGATGAAATATCAATGGGATAATCAAAAGAGTGCCTTTTATGCCAGTATCATTACATTCCTGGTAGCTTTAATTATTGAATACCTGTTCAGAAAATATAAGAATCGGGAAATGAAAATGGACAAAAACAGCAGCTACCCGCAACAGCCAATATAAGTAAGCTGAGTATGGGGGCCTACATTCATAGAAACCTGAAATCGGCCATCTGAAATCCAAAATCCAACTCTTCACTCTTCACCCTACACTCTTCACTCTATTATATTTATCTTTGTGAACTTCTGAAACTACCAACACTTAGATAATGCCTGCTAAAACGAAAAGAAGGAAACTGCTTCTAATAAACCCGCTGAGCACCCGCCGGCAGGGACTGATATTGCACAGTCATGTCATTTATCCTCCCATGGGGATAGGTATTGTGGCATCGCTCACTCCCGATCATTGGGATGTGGAGATGATAGACGAGAACTTCGAACGCTTTACATACCGCGAAGCCGACCTTGTGGGTTTCACAGCCCTCACCGGCAGCGTTACCCGTGCCTATGAACTGGCGGCCATTTACCGCGAAAAAGGTATACATACTGTCATCGGTGGCATTCACGCCTCCATGGTCCCTGATGAAGCCATGAAATATGTGGATACGGTTGTTACCGGGGAAGCGGAAAGCGAATGGGGAAAACTCATAGAAGATTTTGAAAAGGGGGAGATCAAACAGCTTTATAAAGGCGAACATCTGCCTTATGAAAATGCCGTCTGGCCGGCCCGCCACCTCTTTCATCCCAAATACGAATTCTCCAGCATACAGACCACCCGCGGCTGTCCCATGAAGTGCGATTTTTGCTCGGTCCATACTTTTAACGGGAGCTGTTACCGGGTCCGCCCGGTGGATGAGATCCTGGATGAACTGGAGACTATCACCCACAAGAAAATTTACTTTGTCGATGATAACCTGATTGGATACGGCAAGAAGATGCAGGAAAGGGCTATCCAGCTTTTCCAGGGCATGATAGACCGGAAGATAAACCTGGAATGGTTCTGCTCGGCTTCGATGAACTTCGCGGAAAATGAGGAAGTGCTCCGCCTGGCCGCCGAAGCCGGCTGCCGCATGGTCCTGCTCGGCATTGAGTCAGAAAGGATAGATCAGTTGGAGGAAGCCAATAAGAAGATGAATATCAAGATAGGGGTCGATAATTATGAAAAGGTCTTTGAGAAGATCCATAAATACGGTATCAGCGTGCTGGGGGCCTTCATTTACGGACTGGAATCGGATACACCTGAGACCATGGCCCGGCGAAGCGAGTATATCAACAAGGCTGCTATTGATGCTGTGCAGGCTACCATACTAACACCTTTGCCCGGGACCGGCCTTTACGACCGTATGATGGCCGACGGCCGCGTACTGGCCACAGATTATCCGGGCGACTGGGACCGTTATGATTTCGTGGATGTCATCTTCAAACATAAAAACATGGGCAGAGAGGAAATGCGTGAAGAGATTCTGAAGAACTGGGATACTCTTTACAATGATAAAGAGCTGAAGAAGAAATTCATGCGGACCCTGAAGGTCACCAGGAACGTGACCTCGGCTATCTGGTCTTACGGCTCGAACCTGCAGTACTACAACCTGGTTTATGAGCATATCAGGCCCCCCAAGTATTTGGAAGATATCTTCGGCAAGGATTTCAGGGATAAGAGCCTCTTTGTCCCGAAGGAGTCCTAAACTTTTTTATCCGGTAGAGATCAGGCTTTTCCGGGATCAATCCTTCTAATACACAGACAGGATAATGATTAAAATACTTAGTTTTGTTCCGTGCTGAATTGAAATTACCCTTATTACGGAAGTTTTATAATGACATATAAAAATGAAGGTGAATTGTCGAATTTGCAGTTCCTCAATTCAGAAGAATACAAGGAAGGTTTTCCAGGGGAAAACCTTCGGGACATTTTGGAAAAATATGCATCGGAAACGCCAGACAAGGTGCTTTTTTATTTTCTTGAAGACGGCTTTAATGAAAAAGAGCATATCACCTATGCTCAGATGTCAAGCCTGGCCAAAAACATGGCTGCCCGCCTGTTGACAAAATATGAAAAAGGCGATCGATTGTTGATGTTATTCCCTCCGGGCATTGAATTTATTGTTGGCCTGTTTACATGTTTTTATGCCGGAATAATTGCTGTACCTGCTTATCCTCCGAGGAAAAACCGCATGTTTTCCCGATTTGAAGCCATCATTAATGATTGCCAGCCAGCTGCGATACTTACCACACGTAAGATTTATGAGGATATATATAAGAATTTCCTTCGGAAAGATGTGTTTAAAGAAGTCGCATTTATAATTTATGAGGAAATTCTAAGTGAAGATGTTATTCATTACAATGACCCTGGAATAGAGACTGATGACATCGTGCTTCTTCAATATACTTCGGGTTCAACCGGACGCCCTAACGGAGTTATACTTAATCATAAAAACATTCTTTATAATAGTGAATTTATACGGCAGGCATTTGGGCATAAAAAAGGTCTGAAAACGGTGCATTGGTTACCGGCGTTTCATGATATGGGTTTGATCGGAGGCATAATCCAACCTTTTTATATGCATGGGGCCAATATAATAATCCCGCCTAATTCATTTCTTTCCAGACCTATGAGTTGGCCCCGGGCTGTTTCTAAATACAAGGCGAACACCAGTGGAGGGCCGAATTTCTCTTTTAATTATTGCGTGGAAAGAATGAATACGGAAGAACTGGAAGGCATAGATCTTTCGGGCGTCAGACCATTTTATTGTGGAGCAGAGCCTATCCGGAAGGATACCCTGGTAAAATTTGCAGAGGCTTACAAGGACTATAATTTCAACTCCGATCAATTCTATCCATGCTATGGCCTTGCCGAATCAACCCTGATTGTTAGCGGGGGGGAATTATACGACGAACCAAAATATTTGACGGTCGACGCTTTGGAACTGGAAAAGGGTTATATTAAAGAGGTTGAGAACGAGGATAACAGCAGCCGGACCTTCGTTGGATGTGGTTTTCCCTGGGCAGGTACAAAAATTGCGATTGTTGAGCCTGAAAGCAAGGAAATACATCCTCCCGGTAAAATAGGTGAAATCTGGGTCTCCGGGCCATCAGTAGCCATGGGTTACTGGAACAATCCTGAACTAAGTGAAAAGACTTTCCAGGCTGTGACAAAGGATGGACAGGGCCCCTTTCTCCGTACCGGCGACCTGGGTTTTATTCATGATTTCCAGTTATATGTGACAGGGCGGATGAAGGACCTGATCATTATCCGTGGCTTGAATTATTCCCCGGAAGATATAGAATTTACGGCCATTTCATCCCATGATACCTTACAATCAGGCGCCGGCGCTGCTTTTTCAGTGGATGCCGAGCATGAAGAAGTGCTGGTTTTTGTTTGCGAAGTGAAACGTGCAGCCATGCGTGATTTGGTGGCAGAAGAAGTGATGGAAGCCATTCGTCAGTCTATTTCCGAAAACCATCAGATCAGGGTTTCAGCTATTGCCTTATTGCGTCCGGGAAGCATTCCCAAGACTTCCAGCGGAAAAATACAACGTCATGCGGCCCGGAAAGAGTTCCTGGCAAATGAACTGGATATTTTGGTGAAATGGGAAGTAAACCCGGAAGTCTATGCAAGTCCTGGAAGTGGTCATCCCACAGGAACTGTCAATCAGTGGATCAAGGTATGGATGGGTAAGGAGCTGCATATAGACCCGGCAAGTATAGACGAAAACAAGCCAGTATCAGTCTATGGCATGGATAGCATGAAAACCGTTATCCTGGCTCGGGATGCCGAAGATTATTTCGGTGTGGAATTCCCCCTGGATCTCTTAATGGAAGCTACCACCGTGGCCAAAATTGCAGAACTTGGAAGGAGATTTCTGAAGGAGAAGGAGTGAAGATTTCAGATTTCAGATTTTCAATTTGCTAATTTTTCAATATTCAATTTAATATGTATCCCCCCCTGGCTTTTTGGTTTCGGGTATTGGGTATTGGGTATTGAACTTGTTCAATGCTCAATGTTCAATGTTCAATGTTCAGTGCTCAATGTTCAATGTTCAATGTTATATCCCATTTATTTAACCTTCTTCTCCGCCCTCTCAAGCGCTTTCTCCGCCTGGGCTTCTATGCTGTCGACGGTATGGTCTGAGTCGTACATTTCCAGACATTTGTCATACCATTCGACGGCTTTTTCATAATCCCCCGAATTTTCAAAAATTTTACCCAATTGATACGCTGCCAGGGTAGGAAAGGTGTAAGGTGCATTTTCTCCTTCCCGGACCGCTTGACTCAGGGAGAGTATGGCCGGTTCAAGGTCTTTGGTTTGCTGAAGTACACGGCCTTTACGGTAAAAGTATTCGAGTTTGTAAGGCAGGAATGTCAGTGTTGCAGGAGGGATATTGTCAAGCGCTTCCATTGCTTTTTCAAAGTAGCCCCCGTCGAAGAGGAAGCGGGCTTTCAGTAAGGAAGTATCCGGAACATAGGTCCAATGACTTTCCAGTATGGCCTCCCGGTCGCGGTCCCTCAGGTCTGTGCCTACCGAACTTACCATAGACTTGTATTCCTTGTAACGGCGCAACATCATCATTCAACAAATAATAATATGAAAGCCGGTTACAGATATCTTTCTTATAATCATTTCCCGGATAATCCACCAGAAATTCAGTGAGATAAATATTTGCATCCTTATCCAGGCGGTTCAGCTTGCAACGGCCATAAAGATAATCCAGTCCATAAAAAGGGATCTCAGTTTTGGACTCCCGGATGGAATCCATGAGTTCAATGGCCTTATCATTCCTGTATGTAAAAGAACAGGCGCTGGCATAAAAATACTTCACCAGGAGACTTTTCATAAGTTCATCAGGGGCCTGAGTGAATAGCTTTAATCCTTTTTCCTCATCCCAGGTATACTTATATGAAAAATTCAGAAAAAGCAGGGCTTCTTCACCGAAACCGGGCATGTCTTTAACATACTCATAATAATTCCTCACCTGTTCCAGGCCGGTATCCCTGTCACCTTTTAATCCGATAAGACGGGCCACCCATTTCACCGATGGCGGGATCTGTGAGAAGAGTATATTAAAGACCCCCAACAGTTCAGTATTCATCCGGAAGCCGGGGAATTTCTTATTGTTATCCCGGATTATTCCGTAGGCTGAATATATTTTTGTGCCCCCGCTAAGTTTACTTCCGAATTTCATGTAAGCCAGACCGAGTTGAAATTTCATTCCGGCTGCCAGTAATCCATACCAGGGCGAAGAACGGTCGGCCCGGTCCATGGTATCCCTGTATTCATTATAATTTATTTTGAAGGAATCATATTTGCTTTCATCCTCGGTCACGATCAATTCAACCATGCTGCAATATTGCAGGAGGTAAAAAGGCATGACATTCTCCGGGTGTAACCTGCGTTCCTTCTGAAGCAGTTTCCTTGCAGTATTAGTCTTTAAATTGAAGATATCCCGATATGCTTCGGCGCATCTATCATTAAAATTATACACTGAAGAAGCCTTATCCTGCGAAAAAGCAGGGGAGACACTGAGAAGAAATAGAATCAGGAAAATGAATGATTTAGATGCAATCATCCTCCAGCTATTCAAAAATCTAACTGACTTAATTTTTTCGGATATGATGCACTTCATCATCATTTAAAAAAATATAAAATTTATAAACGGACAATAGTCCCTGCCCATGAGAATCCCACTCCAAATCCTGCCAGCAGCACCAGGTCGCCTTTTTTGACTTTCTTTTCCTCCATTGCATGCCAAAGCGCTATAGGGATACTTGAAGACACTGTATTCCCGCAATCTTCAAGATGTATAATAGTTTTTTCAGGTGGAATATGATTTTTCCGGAATACGGATTCCAGGATGATGCGGTTGGCCTGGTGAAACACAAAGAAATCGATGTCCTCCTGTTTGTAACCAGTCTTCTCATAGATTTTGTGAAGCAGTTCCCCGGCTATTTTGGTTGAGAATGAAAAGACAGCAGCCCCGTTCATAAAGAAGTAGTCGTCATTTCTAACATTCCCGAAATTATCCTTGTAATCCCGTCCTTCGAATTTAAAATGCGGATAACGCGCTCCTCCATGCCTGATTATGATCTCAGTAAAACCGCTACCATCGGTCCCAAATACAAAGTCGCCTATGAAGGGGCCATTCTCAACCTCATTCTTCGAAATAAGGGTAGCCGCAGCCCCATCTCCGAAAATAGCCTGGTTACTTTTATCTTCAGGATGCAAAGATTTGGACATAGTATCTGAAGTGAGCAGCAATACATTTTTGGCCGAATTGCTTTCAACAAGTCCCCGGGCAAGGCTCAGTCCGTAAATATAACCGGTACAACCCTGGCTGATATCAATGGCCCCGCTGTCCTGGGGGATTCCAAGGCGGTCCTGGAGTATGCAAGCAGTGGCAGGGGTTATATAATCGCTCCATTGGGTGTTGTAAAGGATAAAATCTATTTCTTCGGGACTTATATTATTTTCCGAAAATAATTTGCGGGCAGAGGCCAGGGCGAGGTCAAAAGCAGTCTCATCTTCTGCAGCTATATGCCTTTTAAATACACCTGTGAGGCGGGTCAGGTCGGCGATCTTCAGGTCAGGGAAACGGGCCGAGAGATCTTCGTTGCTGAGCACCTTTTCAGGCAGGTAATAAGTCAGTGCCCGGATATAGCTTTTCATTCGTTCTCCTGTTTTTTTTGCAGATCGCCGGCAATTTTCTTGTAGTAATTGGATTTTCGCTGGTCTCCTTTAGAAGCGTAATACTTACTTAGGAATTCGCTGGCGACAGCGGGAGCCCCTAATTCAACCGCTCTTTCATAGAATTTGATGGCATTGACCGTATCTTTTTGAAAGAAGTAGTAATTACCGATGTTCGCGTATGGAAGTGATTCCCCAGGTGCAATCCGCATGATCTCTTCGTTCATGCTGACGGCCTTCTTAAATTCACCCAAACCATAATAAACATTGGCAAGCCTGGAACGGGTATTAATTGCGGTAGAATCAAGTGCAAGGCTTTTGTTATAATCGTCGATAGCCCTGGCATATTCACCCTTGTTTTCATAAGACTGTCCGAGATAAAAGTAGGTCATGGGATCATCAGGCTTATACTTCAGAGCTTTATTGAAGTAAATGATTGCGGTATCATACTTTTTAAAAATACGGGAATAAATAACACCTATATTGTTGTATGCCGATGCATAGGAAGGGTCAATCTCTGTAACCCTTTCATAATGGGAAATGGCTTCCTGTATTCTGGGCTTCACGAATTTCAGTACATTCACCGGTTTGGCCATTTCCTTGTTCACCGCAGTCATGATTTCGGTGGCATAGAGGTCATTCGCCTTGGCTGAATTGTAGAGCAGGGGCATATCCGAACTATAAAGCGTATAGCTATTCCTCCAATCGAAATTCCTCGTGTATGTTTTAGCCGAATAAGGTATAAGGATGATAATCATGACCGTTAGAATGAAAACCAGTTTGCTCGTTGGAAGAGTCTTTTTTGAAGGGGATACCAGGAACATCTTGAAAAGGAAATAGGCCAGGGCAATTACAAAACCCAGGGATGGAATAAAGAGGAAACGTTCGGCTATAATCCCGGGTGCCGGCCTTACAATATTGGTGAACATGGCAATTGAAGTCAGGTACACGAGTATGGCAAAAGCCAGGATGTGTTTTTCCCGGATCTTCCAAATGGCAAAAGCGAATATTCCAAGGTGGAAGATTATGGAAAGTATGACGTATATATTTCCGAAGCCCACCAGGGGAATCATATTATAACCGTAATAATAGAGGAGGGGATGCGGTATAACAAGAAGCCTCATGTAATAATACAAAATGTAAAATGCATAAGGGATGCGGTCCATGAAGTGCGGATCCATCACCAGTGGGTTTTCATCCAGCCTCAGTGGGCGTTGCAGGTTGGGCAGGTAGAGGAAAGGTCCGAAAGCGGCTATTAATGCGAAGGCCAAAAGTCCCAGCCCTATGTAAATTACTTTTTTTGTTTTCAGTTCAGTAAAGAAATACAATGAAAGCGGGATAATGAAGAAGAATGAAGCTGCTGTTGGTTTTGCAAGAAAGGCCAGCATATAGATAATCCCGCCCCAAATGGCAAATTTTATTTTGTCAGTATCGGCATATTTCAGGAAGAGCCAGAGCGACCATAAAGAGAAGATCAGCACAAAAAGTTCGTCCCTGTTTTTAAGACTGTTCACAACTTCCGTATGCACAGGATGTGCTATGAAAAGAAGGGTCACAACCAGTGGGAAAATGGGATGCATATTCCTGAAAAGACGCCTGAGCACTTTGAAAAGCAATAATACACCTATCAAATAATAAAGCAGATTAAAAAAATGGCTTACATAAGGATCTACTTTGGAAGGAATGCCGAACAATCTGAAAAGGCTGTATTCCATAGCAAAAGAAATGCGTGTGATCGGTCTGTAACCGTAACTTTTCTCTCCCGCGGTGGCATAACGGGAGCCCAGGATCCATGGTATGACGGAAACCCCCTGGTGCAATTCCGATTTTT
Source organism: uncultured Bacteroidales bacterium (assembly GCA_963787195.1). GTDB lineage: Bacteria > Bacteroidota > Bacteroidia > Bacteroidales > JAGOPY01 > CAWBCI01. Next base: position 48,859 of record CAWBCI010000004.1, on the reverse strand, counting down.
CACTGTTGATATAGTTATCGTCAAGGTTATAATAATTCTTTATTATATTTCCGTATAGAAGAAATGTAAATACGACGATAATGCCCATAAATAAACGCTTCCTTGTTTTATCGGACATAGTTTTCGAGAGTTCTGTTTTTCTGACTTTAAGTTCTTTATTCCTTGCCATGGGATAATTTTCTATTTGCTTTCAAAGAGAAATGCAAAGTAAATGAAATTTTGTGTAGCAGCTTTAAGATTCCACTTAGGTCCTTGGATGTACCTGTATTTTCAGGGCAAAATAAAGGAGGCTCCGGAGGCTTTCCTCTCCGGCTTCAATAAAGCCCATATGTCCGACATCCTCCAGCAGCAATATTTCACTGTGAGGAGGCAGGGTAGCCTGGGTCATCAGCTTTTCCAATGGGATTTTCGGATCATTTTTGCCGATGATAAACAATACGGGCATCGTGGCTTGTGCAAGTACATGAGTCCGGTCGGGACGGATTTTCATACCCTCCAGGGCCGCTGTAATACCTTCAGCGGGGCATTCCATGGCTATACGGCGGAGTTCTTTTATCTCTTCCGGGAATTTCGGAATATTTGGAGGATCGAAAAGCCCCGGGATGAAATTGATGATGAAATCTTTCCGGTCTTTTTTCACAATGCTGATGGTACGATCACGGTTGATACGGGCTTCATCTGAATCGGCCGCTGCGTGGGAGTGAAACAGAACCAGCCCCTTGATTTTTGAAGAATATTTTTCACTGAAGGCAAGGCTTACATATCCGCCCATGGAATGGCCTGCCATGATGCAAGATGTTGATTTGAAGATGTTTCAGAACGGCATAGACCGATTCAGCCATGAGGTCCATGCTGTGTATTTCAGCCAGGCAATCGCTTTTCCCATGTCCGGGCAGGTCTATACTGATAACCTGAAAGTGGCCGGACAGCCTGCGCGCAAAACGCTTCCATATCCCGGATGATTCCAGGAAGCCGTGCAATAATACTATACAATTTCCTTTGCCGCGGCTGCTGTAATGGATCTGCTGATCTTTGAAAATTATCTTCGGCATATATCAATTTCTGAAATCGGTACCAAAGATAAGGCATATTGCTAACCTGCTGAATAAGCCTGCCTTCTGGTCATACTTTTTCAGTCTGAAAAGGACAATATTCAATCAGGTCTGAAATTATAAATTCCAGGCAAAAAGATGAAAAAATGAAGGTACAGGCATCCGGCCCGGGGAAGAAAATCAGTACGTGGAATTAATTCCGGCCGGCTGCATAAGCCTGAAGAGATCCTTCAAGTCCTTCTATGATTTTTTTATTGATCTTCCTTGGATTATTCTTTTTAACATCTTTCAATGTTTCCAGGGCTACAATTCCCATTTCATAGAGTCCGGAAGGGTTTTTATCATTATCATAACTGCCCAGGCACCAGGTCAGTTTGGATTTTAATTCTTCAGTATATGATAGTTTCAGTTTTTCAAGGCTAGTCAATGCATTCTCGCACTCATTTCTAAGAGTGTCATTAATTTGATTTTCCATAGCAACTAAAATATTTTAAAGTATATGAACGAAAAATTACAAGCTGCAAAGTTATAACAGTAGATTATATCCGTATTCTTCAACAGATTATTATTTTCTTAAGGAAATGTTAAAAAAAACTTGTCAGACAACTATAGGTGTCGGACAAGTTTTTTGATGGAAGCGCTGATTTGTGTCTAAATGATTCTTTTAGTGGATGTTGAGAGAGCTCCGGTAATTTCTCGGGCTACGACTATAGTCGTAGCCCGAGAAATGTTTTACAAAGGATTCCTTAAGCGCTCACTGTTCACTGTTCACTGTTCACCGATCACTTCTTCATCAGCTCTTCAATCTCCTTCACTGTCTTCGGAATAGGTTTCCCGAGAACACGGTATCCATCGGCAGTTACCAGCACATCGTCTTCTATGCGGATGCCCCCGAAATCTTTGTAGGTTTCTACCTTATCGTAGTTGATAAATTCAGCGAATTTGTTTTCTTTTTTCCAGATATCGATGAGGGCGGGGATGAAGTAAATTCCAGGTTCCACAGTTACTACGAAACCAGGCTCGAGCTTACGTGCCATCCTCAGGAAGGCCAGTCCAAACTGATCGCTGCGCTTCACAGTATCGTCATAGCCTACATTATTTTCGCCCAAACCTTCCATGTCGTGCACATCCATTCCGAGCATATGGCCCAGTCCGTGCGGGAAGAAGAGTGCGTGGGCGCCCTGCTCAACGGCAGCATCTACATCGCCCTTCATCAGGCCAAGTTCTTTCAGTCCGCTCGCGACTATCTTCGCCGCCATCAGATGTACTTCCTTGAACATGATGCCGGGTTTCACGGCTTTTATGCAATCCACATTTGCTTTCAGCACGATCTCATAAATCTCTTTCTGCCGCTGGTTGAACTTTCCACCTACCGGCACTGTACGGGTGATATCGCTGGCATAACGCAGGGCTGATTCATGACCGGCATCTATGACCATCATACGGCCTTCTTTCAGTATATTGTCATGGCTATGATTGTGCAGGGTCTGTCCGTCAACACTCAGGATCACGGGGAAGGAAACCGGCCCGCCATGACTGATGGAGATGCCTTCAATCACACCTGCAATTTCCTGTTCGACCACTCCCGGCATTGCCATTTTCATGCCTGTCGTATGCATCTCATAAGCTACGTCGGTAGCAGCGTCCATATCTTTGATCTCATGTTCGTCTTTCACCGAGCGCATTTTAACAATGGCTTTGATAAGATCCTGTGAAAAGAAATTCTTTATTTCAGAATGATGGGTGCCAAGCAATTTTTCCAGCCATATTATTACTTCTCCTCTGTAGGGAGGAACTATATGTATTTTCCGGCCGTCGGCAATAGCTTTCGCTATCATTTCATCCAGTTTGGAAAGAGGGGCGGTGTTTTTTACACCGGCTTTTACGGCCCTTTCCTGAATAGATGGCTGGAAACCCATCCAGATTATATCGTCTATATCCACATCATTTCCAAAAATATAATCTTCATTGGTATCCATATCCAGTACGCCTGCCAGGTCGGGATGATCCAGACCAAAATAGTACAGGAAATTACTGTCCTGGCGGTAATGGTAAGTGTTGGAGGGATAATTCATGGCTGCTTCGGGATTTCCGGGGAGCAGGATAAGGCCTGAAGATATCAGGCTGTGAAGTTGTTTTCTTCTGTCTGAATAAACTTTTGCGTCAAACATATTCCTGGGTTTAAAAGTTAATTTTTTTTAAGGACGATAAAGGTAGATAATTTTCTACTCACGACTCACTTCCCCATCATGGCTTCGATCTCATCCGGCTCTATCGGTATATCCGCCGTCAGGTCAATTGGCCCCTCTTCCGAAACCAGGATATTATTCTCGAGCCTGATCCCTATGTTTTCTCCGGAAATATAGATGCCAGGTTCGCTGGTGAATACCATGCCCGGTCTGAAGGCTTCGAATTTGGAGCCTACATCATGCACATCAAGTCCGAGGAAATGAGAGGTTCCGTGCATATAGTACTTAAAGTACAAAGGTCTTGCAGGGTCCTGTGCCTTCACATCGGCTTCTGAGAAAAGTCCCAGCCCTATCATTTCCTTCTCCTGCATAAGGTTCACTTCTTTATTTACCTTGTCGATCGTATTGCCCGGAACCAATAATTGTATAGCTTTTTTCTGGACTCTCAGTACGGCTTCATAGCAAGCCCGCTGCCGGGGGCTAAAGCGTCCGCTGACCGGTATGGTGCGGGTCAGGTCGGCAGCATAGTTGGCGTATTCCGCACCTATGTCCATCAGCAGGAGGTCGCCATCCTTGCAAACATCCTGATTGTCGATATAATGCAATACACAGCCGTTTTTCCCGGAAGCCACTATGGGCAGGTAGGCATTCCCCTTGGCTCCGTTGAAAAGGAATTCCCTTTCAATCTCGGCCTGGACCTGGTATTCCATCACCCCCGGCTTAACGAATTCCAGCGTACGTCGGAAAGCTTTTCCGGTTATTTCAATGGCCTTGCGCATAAGACGGATCTCTTCGGTCGATTTAATGGTCCGCAATCCATAAACCAGGGGAGCCAGGCGATGGTATTCGTGGTTGGGGTACTTTTCCCGGACTTCCTTGCCAAAGCGAAGGTCACGGTATGGCACCTCGTTGAAGTATTTAATGTATTCGACTGAATTCAGATAGACTTGGGATGCATAGCTCATAGCTTCGGTGAGGACGGCCTCGAAATCGTCGAGGAATTTGACATTGGATATACCGGATATGGTTTTCGCCTCTTCTTTTGAGAATTTATGACCTTCCCAGATTAGCAGACTGGCATCGGCATGGAGTATAAAGAGGACTTCCCGCAGATCAGGATTGGGGCTGCCCGGGAAAAGCATCAGGATGGTTTTTTCCTGTTCCAGACCTGTCATGTAAAACAGGTCGGAGTTCTGCCGGAAGCGGAAATTCTGGTCGTTGGACCTTGGGAAAACATCGTTGGAGTTGAATATGGCAAGCGCTCCTGGCCCCAGCATCCCGCTAAGCCTTTCCCGGTTTGAAATAAACAGTGATGGGTCGATGTGGAAATTTCTCATGAATTTTATTTTTTTCTGAAAGTCAATAATAAAATTACGAATTCCGGCTGGAATTATTGTCCTGTATATAGTCTATTCGTTATCGCTCCCGGAATTCATTTTTATATACAGTCAGTCAAAAATTAAAAAATATTATAGCGGTTATAGATTCATGCTAACAACTGCTGACCGCAGGTCACGACCTGCGGCTACTTTCGTGTCTCTAATAAAATAAACTGCCTGACTGCTGACTGCCGACTGCTGACTGCCGACTGCCTACTGCTGACTGCTGACTCTAAAAGGAGCGGGCTTCTGATTTTGCTCTGAAGCCATAATTAATTCCTGCAATCTCTTCGCCCGGGTCTTTTCCTGTTTGGCGCTCATGACCCAGTATACGGCTGTTTTACGGTATGAAGGAGCCTTGCTGGAGAAAAATTCCCAGGCCTTTTTATTTTGTTTGAAGAGACTTTCAAATTCCGGTGTCAAAGATATTTTTTCCCTTTCAAAAGAATAAAGTCCTGATTTTTCTTCCTTTCTTTTTTGGTATATGGCCAATCCGGCGGGCTGCATCCGGCCGCTTTTTATCAATTCCTCCACCGTCCTGATATTCTTCTGGCTCCATGTACTTCCGGGTTTACGGGGAGTGAAGCGGATGCTATAGCTTTCTTCATCAATTGACCTCCTTATACCATCAATCCAGCCATAACACAGTGCTTCCGCCACTGATTCATCCCAGGTAATACTTTCCTTTCCGGTGGATCTCTTAAAAAATCCCGCAAAGATCTCTGTGGCTGTTAAATGGTTTTCCGACAACCATTTTCTCATTTCGGCGGGGGATTTGAAATATATAATATCCATAACATATCTTTCTAAAAATCCGGTCAAATCATAAAAACAAAAGAACAGGATAATTCCTGAATGCAAAGATAAATCAGACTGTCTGAACTTGCTTTTTTATATAGGGGACTTTGGATTTCAGCCTGTTGATGGGCTTCTCTATAAGAAGCCAGGATAAATGTGAAACAGCGAAACTGAGAAAGTAAAATGCTACAAACAATGTGTACTTATTGGAAATGGACAAACCAATACGCGCCGACAAATAATAGAACAGGGCCGGCATGAAGAGATGATAGACATACAGGCCATAGGAAATTTTTCCCGAGTAAACCACGAAAGGGTTTTCCAGGATATATTTCCCGGCAAACCTGAATCCATCCCGCGAGGCCCTCAAAATGATCAAGGCTGCAACAAGAGCAAAGAAAAACTCATCTACAATCTCTTTGTACCAGCCCATTTTAAGTCTGTAATTCACTACCAGCAAGAAAAGGTAAAGGGCTATCCCCAGGTAAAGCCATATGGGCCTTGCCAGTTTTTCAAGGAATTGTTTTTTATAAATACTCAAATATGCTAAAAGGGCGCCCAGTCCAAGTGCATGCATACAACTTAGTGTGAAATAGGCCGTTGCCATCCACTTACCTACAAAAAAATACAGATATGACTTAATCATAAGGGCAATTATAATGGTGATTATAATCGCCCTGAAAGTCTTCTTTGAAGGGATAAAGAGTATAATCCATGGCCAGAAGAGGTAAAATTGCTCCTCAACTCCCAGGGACCAAAAGTGATTGAAATCACCTATATAGACGTTATGGATAGACTGGTAAATATTACTGGTATAGCTAACTAACCAGGGAAAAACTTCCCTCGTATTTTTATAATCTATGGCAAAAAGGAAAAACAAGGTAAGGTAGTAAATAGGAAAGATCCTCAGGAAGCGGCGGATATAGAAATTTTTAATCAGAGGTCCATGCTTCAGTCCCAGCTGTATATCTTTATCCCTGTATCTCAATAATATGCCTGTGATTAAAAATCCACTCAGTACAAAAAACAAAATAACACCGTGGACGAATGGAAAATTGGTGAGTACAGGCGAAGTCCATTGCCATTGCATCCAATGTGCAATCATGACCATCAGCACCGCAAAGAACCTCAGGCCGTCGAGCTGGACTATATGATTATTATTATTTTCCTTCATGATTAAGAAGAATTACAAAAATATCAGAAATCCGGATAAAAATGAAAATATTTAAAACCGGAACTGATCTTTGTTTGTTAAATCGTATACAGATTTGTATGTGAAAACAAAGAGCTAACATCTTTACAAATTCAAAATATCAGAAGTGAAATACAAACTTTTGAAATATCGTTTAATATCCTGGTATTCCATTATTTTAGGAGTTTCCGTATTGGGAATATGGAGTATTATACTGATTAAGGGTAATATTCCGGAAGGCAGGACCGAAATGGCCTTTCATCTTTTTTCAGAATTAGTGATGGCCATTATATGTTTAATAAGCGGGATATTTCTTTTGAGAGGCAGGAATTCAGCTATCAAACTGAATGCTATAGGCCTGGGAATGATCATTTATTCGATGATTAATGCAGCAGGTTATTTTGGGCAGAGGAATAATATAGAAATGATGAGCGTATTTATAATTTTATTGATCTTATCAGCAGCAGCCCTGATCATGCATTTCACCAGGAAGCCATAGTTTTTCATTTTTTTAATTTGCATAGATATTTCCTTAAGATACTACGCTGCTTTCGGCGGGGTAGTTTATTTTATGCCCTAATTCTGAAATGTGATTTTTTCTAAACATTTTGGGATACCGCAAGTGCTCTCCTCTTTAAAAAATCCTAACTTTATTTCAAATTTATAAGCAATGATCAGTTCCAGGATTTTGCAAAATTCTTTTCTGTTGATATTCTTATTTTTAATAATGAACACAACAATGGCCCAGGTTATAAGGCCGGGGTATTATATTTCTAACGAAGGTGATACTATAAATTTTAAAGTAGATTCAGAACCTGATAATACTTTGATGCAATGGAGGGTAAAATATATTAAAGACAGAAAGTTTGTCGATCTCAGTCCTAAAGATGCCAGGGAAGTAAATTTTATAAGGAATGATAAATGGATCAGAATGATTTCCTTAAATAATAATTTGCCTTTACAGAGCCCACCCTGGCTTAGTGGATTGCGGGTATTTCTCCAGATAAAAAAAGAGGGCTATCTGAACTTATATTTTTTTCATTTCAAGGGTACTTTCATGAATAATAATCTGCATGTTTACAATATATTACAGAAAGGAAACGGGGATATTTTCCTGGTGACCAGCCGCAAGAAACTCATTGATTATTTGTCTGATTGCCCGCAAGTATCCGCGAAAATACAGGACAGGATTTATAAGATGCGGCACCTTGATGAAATAATTGATGAATATAACCGGCTCTGTTCACAAAATATTTCTACCGAATAATTCTTATTTAGGCCAAAAGAGTATTAACAAGAAGTGTGCAGCTACTGAAATTGTATAGCCCTAAGATTTGTTATATTTCCTGAACTTGACGAACTTTGCCGGAAATAAGGCGGGCTATCCATATGACATACCTGGAACGATATAATTTCCTGAAGAATATAGTGAACAATGAAGATGACCTGATTCCTCTGGAGAATATGGACATCTATAATTTTTCTTTCTCCTCGGAAGCTTCGGTACTTTTACCGGGAAATTCCGCTTATACCTGTGGTCTTCATGGGGAGAGTTTCAAAGGGGAAGACAGTTTTGTAAACCCTATCGGGGCCATGCCCCTTTCTCTCCAGATCCCGGATTACAAGGTGGAGGAAAATAAAAACTTCCGTTATCATATTTTCCGTCCGAAAAACCTGAAAAATTCCAGTGACATCATACTTCTGTTTCATGGTTTCAATGAAAAGCACTGGGACAAATACCTGCCATGGGCTGAGAAAATTGCACTTGACACCCGCAAGATGGTAGTTTTATTCCCAATTGCTTTTCACATGAACAGGGCTCCTCAAGCCTGGAGCGATATGCGAAAAATGTATGCGCTGACCGACAAACGCAGGAAAAAGTACCCGAATGTAGTCAATTCATCCCTTTCAAATGTGGCCATCAGCATGCGCCTGCATTCCATGCCGCAGCGATTCATCTGGTCAGGTATGCAGACTTATTTCGATATCATTCAGTTTACGGAGGAATGCAGGGCAGGCAGTCATCCATTGATCGACAAAAATTGTTCAATAAATTTCTTTTCCTATAGTATCGGCAGCCTTTTGGCAGAAATCGTCAAGCTCACCAATTATAAAGGATATTTCAGCGATTCGAAGATATGCATGTTCTGCGGAGGCGCTGTTTTTAACCGGCTGTCGCCGGTTTCCAAATTTATCCTCGACAGCGAAGCAAATGTGGCGCTGTATTCCTATCTCGTGGAGCATATAGGCAGCCATATGAAAAATGACGCCCGACTGGCCCATTATCTTAATGAACAGCATCCTGAAGGATTTAATTTCTATTGCATGTTTGACATCCGGGTGCAGAGAGCATACAGGGAAAGAATGTTCGAAAATATCCGCGAACAGGTATTGGGGATCAGTTTGAAAAAAGATACTGTAATACCTTCCTATGAGGTGATCAACACCCTGCAAGGTGTAGCCAGAAATATTGCTATCCCTGTGGATATTTTTGACTTTCCTTTTGACTATATGCATGAAAACCCCTTCCCGGCATTAAAATCTATAGAAGGACAGGTTGATGAAGCTTTTAAGCGGGTATTCGACCGGGTTTGCGGATTTCTGGGTATTTAATGGGAAAAGTCTTTTTAAAATAAATCTACTTTAATTTCTAAAAAAACCACCTCTCTTGCATGGCAGATTTATGCCCATAATTATTGCAAATTTTTAGTTTTTTTGTACTTTTAAAATTATTTCAAAAATGGAATTTCTGTAAAACAATCGATAAATGCATATTTTATCATGAAAAATTTACTCCGCTACATTATCCTCCTTGTAATATTTCCAGGCAGTTCTCTGGTTTTCGGTCAAAATAAATGCCGGGTACTGATTCCCCAGATTGCCCGACATTATGAAGGGGGATGTAAAAAAGGATTTGCAAATGGAAAAGGAGTGGCTGATGGAAAGGACCGTTATGAAGGCCAGTTCAAAAAAGGCCTTCCCGACGGTGAAGGAACTTATTACTGGTCGACCGGAGAAATCTATAAAGGGGATTGGGTGGTAGGATTCCGGGATGGGGAGGGCAGTTATACTTATAAGATTGACGGACGGGATACCACTATCAGCGGTATATGGAGCAAGGACGTTTATAAGGGGCCGGTTCCGGATAAGCCCAAAATATTATTTTCCACAGGTGTAGACCATTATAGTTTTCACCGTTACGGAAAAATAAAGAACCGTGTTCTGATCAATATATACCAGAACGGTGCCCGAAATATAGAAATCAGCAGTTTCAGAATATCCAGTTCGAGTGGCTATGATACTTCACGTGGAGGTGCAATCGGTTATGATAATGTTACATTTCCGGTAACGATCAAATTGAATTACATCACCCCGAATAAGCTGCATACCTCAACGAATTATGTCACTTTTGAATTCACCATTTACGAAGAGGGCGACTGGGTGGTAGATCTTCAAAACTAGAATATTTTCTTTTAAGTACCTGGACTATAGCTAGGTCAAGAATTTTTTAATAGTTGTCGGACACCTATAAGTGTCCGACAACTTTTTTTTCATCTTTTCAACAAAATATGCTGTAAACCGTTATAATAATTGAGAATCAATTTTTTCAGGAATTTAAACTTACATACCCATGCAAACTATCTTAGGAGCCAATGGCACCATTGCCAAAAATCTTGCAAAAGAACTTCTGCAATACACCAATGAAATCAGGCTTGTGAGCCGTAATCCCGTAAAAATTAACCCTGGAGATCAACTTCTGGCTGCTGACCTCACCATCAGGGACCAGGTTGAGAAAGCTGTAGCAGGTTCGGAAATAGTTTACTTAACGGCTGGCATTAAATATAATATCAAATTATGGCGGGAACAATGGCCCAAAATCATGCATAATGTTGTGGGATCCTGTGAAAAAGCAGGGGCTAAACTGGTGTTTTTCGATAATGTGTACAGTTATGGCAAAGTTAGCGGTAAGATGACAGAAGAAACACCCTATAATCCTTGCAGTAAAAAAGGCGAAGTGAGAGTGCAAATTGCAAACTATCTTATGGATGAGGTGAAGAAAGGTAATTTGAAGGCACAGATTGCACGATCAGCCGACTTTTATGGACCCGATAACCAGACCAGCTTTGCCCATCTACTGGTCTTTGAAAACCTTAAGAAAGGCAAGAAAGCACAATGGATGGTCAATTCCGACCAAAAGCATTCCCTCACCTATACACCGGATGCCAGCAAAGCGACTGCCATATTAGGGAATACCGAATCAGCTTATGATCAGGTATGGCATATGCCGACCGATCCGAATGCTCTTAGCGGCAAAGAATTAATAAAGCTGGTTGCCGAAGCTATGGGAAAGGAAGCCAGATTCACGACTATGCCCCGCTGGATGCTCAGAATGGCCGGGCTATTCATACCTGAAATCGGGGAGTCAATGGAGATGCTTTACCAGTATGATTCGGAATACATATTTGATAGCAGCAAATTCGATAAGGCCTTCGACTTCAAACCAACAACATATCAGGAGGGTGTCAGAGAAGTTGTGGCTGATATGATGTGAAAAGCCGTATAAAATATTTAGCCGGAGCAGGCCGTTTATGAAGCATCTCTTCTAATCATACATAAAAAATGAAGATACTCCTGATTGAAGATGAAACTGAACTGGGACTGTCAGTGCAAAACCTTTTAAAAAAAGAGGGTTTCAAAGTAGAATGGGTAGTTAATTACTTTCAGGCTGAAGAAAAAATAAACCTGTATACTTATGATTGCCTGCTTGTTGACATCACTTTGCCGGATGGAAGCGGTCTGGATATCATTCGGAAACTGAAGGAGAGAGATGCTGATCCCGGTATAATCATTATAACTGCCAGGGACACGATAAATGACCGGGTTGAAGGCCTGGATCTGGGAGCTGATGATTATATGACCAAGCCTTTTCACCTGGCAGAACTGAATTCCCGGGTGAAGGCCCTGATGAGGCGAAGGAAATACAGCGGACAAAAAGAAATCACATTCGGAAATATGAGGATCAGCCCGGAAAGTTTCCAGGCTTTTGTCCTGCAGGAAGATCTCAATCTGACCCGTAAGGAGTTTGATCTGCTCTTGTTCCTTGTTTTGAACCGGAGCAGGGTAATCACCCGTGAATCCATAGCGGAACATCTTTGGGGCGATTATATTGACGTGTCGGATTCCTATGATTTCATATACAGCCATGTGAAGAACCTGCGGAAAAAAATAGTTGACAAAGGAGGACAGGATTTTATCCAGAATGTGTATGGTATAGGTTATAAAATCCAGGCTGAATGAAAACCCAATTCAACAGTTCCTGTTCATGAGACTATCCAACAAAGCTCTGGTTTACTTCCTGCTTGCGGCCATGATCACCCTCAGCGGAGGTGGTGCTGGTCTCTATACACTTATCCGGCAAAGCATCTTGAGACAGGTGGATGAAACCCTGCAGGACGAAAAAGATATCATAGAGGAAGAGATCCAACATACCGACAGCATACCCGATTTCACCACGACCTTTAATCATAAAATCGAGGTAATTGTCTATATGCACCCTGTCGAACCTGAAGACAGGCTGAAAGACACAGTTGTTTATGACGACAAGAGCAAAATGTCGCAGATACACAGGCAGCTCATTTATGCCAATAATACCAATGAAGGGAAAGGGTATATCATCCGGACATCTCTTTCTATAGAAGAAGAATTGACGCTTCTGGATAAAATATTATTCATCATCTTTTCCATATCATTTTCATTATTAATACTCCTGGTAATCCTCAATTATGGCATTAGCCGGAGGCTCTGGAAAGGATTTTATACTACTCTCCGGAAAATAGACTCATTTGACATTAAAACAAATTACGAATTTGAGCAGGCCCCCACACGGATCAAGGAATTCAAACAACTGAATGCGGTACTGGAAAGGCTCACCGAGAAGATCCGGAATGATTATAAAAATCTGAAGGAATTCTCTGAGAATGCGACTCATGAGATCCAGACCCCTTTATCGGTCATCCGGTCGCAGGTGGAACAGATGCTCCAATCGCCTGATATAAACAGCCAGAGGGCAGGTAATCTGCAAACCATTGGCAAGGCCGTCACCCGGATTTCCCGGATCAATCATGCACTCATCCTGATATCCAGGATACAGAATGATCAGTTTACTGTCAGCAAGCTGATCAACCTAAATGAAAAAATAAGAGAAAACATAGCGTTTTTCGGGGAACTGACCGCCTCGAAAGAAATTAGTGTTGATACGGAGATGGATGAAGACGTGCTGAAAGAAATGAATCCCGACCTGGCTGACATACTCGTAGGGAACCTGTTCAGCAATGCAGTCAAACATAATATACAGGGAGGAAGTATCCTGATCCGGCTGAACCATGAATATTTGGAGATCAGTAATAGCGGTCAGGAATCGGATGCCGATCCGTCCAGGTTCTTCGAACGCTTCAATAAAGCCAATCCTGATTCCGGTTCTCCCGGACTGGGCCTTGCCATTATCCGTAAGATCACGGATCTCTATAAAATGGAAATAACATACAGTATAGAAGGAGAATTGCACCTTGTAAGGATAAAGTTTTAAGACATACAATTCACTTTTTCGCCTTTCCACTCAATTGTTAATAATTGTTAATACCGCCGAATCTACAGATTCTCTCCAGAATTGGTTTCTAATTTTGACGCCATAATTGCTGATGCAAATTCAAAATCAACAAGAATTAAAAAATTTAAATAATAAAGTCATGAAAACTATTGTATTAATGATTTCTCTTATGTTAGGAGTCAGTCTGGTGAATGCTCAAAGCAGGGTAGCTGTTAAAGTAAGTGACCTGCCTGTTGCAATTACCCAAAATATTTCGACGCAACATGCCGGATATACCGCAATGAATGCTTTCCGGATCAATAATAAAGGAATGATGACATATGAAGTCTTTGCAAAGAAAGACAATGATATGTTGAAACTCATGTATGATAAAGATGGAAAATTTATGAGGATGACCCAGCGGAAAACCGGTCAGAATGGAATGATGCATTCTAATCATCAGATGCATGGGAATATGCAACAAAATCACATGTCAAAAGTGTCAAATGCTAAGAAGCAAAGTGATCCCCCAAACGTACCTCCGAACGCAAAACCCGATAATAATAGAAAGTAGCAAAGCAGAAATGAGTAGTTAGCAGTAAGTAGTCCTGAAAGCGTTGTATCGTAAGATACAGCGCTTTTTTTATGATTTTCATTTGAGCTGTCTGGAAACACTTCAGATTTTCTGAAGAATTCAGGCTTATCTTTGTGAGTGTAAGAAATAATGAATGAAGATACTGATCATTGAAGACGAGGCTGAACTATCAGCATCCATAAAAACCTACCTGGAGCAGGAATCTTATATATGCGAAGTGTCGGGTACATATTTTGATGCAAGGATAAAGCTGGCCGATTATGTCTATGATATTGTTCTTCTTGACCTTAGCCTTCCCGGAGGAAATGGATTGGACCTGCTTGAAGACCTTAAGAAAGAACATCCCACCACCGGCATAGTGATCATTTCCGCCAGAAATTCGCTGGATGATAAACTCAAGGGCCTGGACCTCGGTGCTGATGATTACCTGACCAAACCCTTTCATCTTTCCGAGTTAAATTCCAGGATCAGGGCCTTGCTTCGAAGAAAGATATTCCGGGGCAGGACCAGCATTCAATTTAAAGATATTGAAATCGATCCGGAGGCAAGGGAAGTCAGGGTAAGGGGGAAGATCCTGCAGCTCACAAAAAAAGAGTTTGCACTGATGGTCTTTTTTATTACGAATCAGAACAGGGTCCTTACAAGGGAAAGCATCGCCGAGCATCTCTGGGGTGACAATGCTGACATGGCGGATAATTTCGATTTCATCTATACCCATATCCGGAACCTGCGCCGGAAAATTGAAGATGCCGGCGGGAATAATTACCTTCAATCGGTTTACGGACTAGGATATAAATTCCAGGAAGAATGAAGCTTCTGCAAAAAACCAGCCGGGCCTATTTATGGATTTATCCTATCGTCTTTATCATAGCCGGGTTTATTTTCTATTTCATATTATCCGGACTGATAAACGAGGATTTGAATGAAAAGCTTAGCGCAAATAAAACACGCATTATCAAACAATTGAGCCGAAGTCAGGAGATGCCTTCATTTCCTCCACTCATACAAATTGAAATTATTCCATTTCAGCCAAAACATTATGAAGAACTAAAAGACACAAGCATATATGACCCGAATGAAGGGGAGACCGAAAGCTTCAGGCAGCTCACCAGCATCGAAACCATTAATGGAACCACATACAGGATCATAGTCAGAAGTACTTTACTCGAAGTTCAGGATCTTCTACTTGCCCTGGGGCTAAGCTCGGGTGTCCTGTTGATCCTGTTATTCGCTTTGTTGTTTTATGTAAACAGGCGTATAGCCAGACAAATATGGAAACCCTTTTATCAGGACCTTGAGATGATGAAGTTTTTTTCACTGGAAGGAGATCAGGAATTGCAATTTGAAAAATCGAATATTTCGGAATTCCAGGAATTGAACCTGGTTTTAGAGAAACTCTCGGCTAAAGCCAGATCAGATTATCAGTCATTGAAAAAATTCACTGAAAATGCTTCCCATGAAATACAGACACCTCTGGCAATACTCCAGTCGAAGCTGGATCTGATGGCTCAGCGTGCTCAGTCAGATCCCGAACTGGCCCGGCAGCTAGAGTCGGCCCAGGGTGCCATCAGACGCCTTTCCCGCTTAAACCAGGGGCTCTTGCTCCTGACCCGGATTGAAAATCATCAATTCACCGGAAACCGTCTTCTTGATATGTCTAATCTTATTCGTGAAGAACTTTCTGAAATGGAAGATTTCATCCAAAATAAAAATATACAGCTCTTCAGGGATCTTCAGCCTTTAAAAATAAATGCCGACCCGGTTCTGGCGGGCATACTGGTAAGTAATCTCCTGAGCAATGCCATCAGGCATAATATTGAAAACGGCCTCATCAGGATAGTCACATCGGAATATAAACTTATTATATCCAACACCGGACCCGGGCTGGGTATTGAACCGGAAGAGCTTTTCAAACGTTTTACTAAGGCGGATACATCCTCAGAATCTCTGGGACTCGGCCTTTCCATTGTTAAAAAAATATGTGATGTATATGGCTGGGAAATCAATTATACGATGGATCAGGATATGCATCAGATAGAGCTGAATTTCTGACTTCAAAATATCTTTAGAATCATCTCTTAAATTTGATATTATTAACATTGAAAAACCTAATACATAACTATGAAAAATTTAATTTTGATCATGCTGGTTGTGGCGGCGACCAGTTTTAGCGCCTGCGGCCAGAAAAAAGCTCCGGAGGCTGTTAAGAAAGCATTTATTCAAAAATTTCCGACTACCACGGCTGTTACATGGGACCAGGAAAATAAAAATGAATGGGAAGCTGAATTTAAAATGGATGGTAAATCTATGTCGGCCAATTTTGATAATAACGGAAAATGGCTGGAAACAGAAATTACTCTTAGTAAATCAGATCTTCCTGCAAGTATAAAGAAGACCCTGGAATCGGAATTCCCAGCTTATAAAATCAAAGATCTGTCGTCTGTCGAAACGATTGATTTAAATGCTTACGAATTAGACCTTTCAAAAGGACATGAAAAGTTGGAAATACTTATAGATGCCAATGGTAAGATCCTTAAAAAACAAATCCTTAAAAATGGAGAAGATGAAGAGGATAAAGATTGATTTTCTTTATTTTTCCTTCTGAAACTTATACTAAATCACTGGTCCCGTATCCTGAAAATCAGATACGGGACTTTTTATATGGGCGGTTTTTATCAAGGGTATAAGATTTTGTGAGGATGATCTCCTGCTTTTCCCTCATAGGGAATTCTTTGCTACCTTTGTCATCTTTCTAAAAATCAATCTACAAAACCATCCACATATGACAACAAAAGTCGATAAATCAAGTGATAAGCAAAGCACGATATATCTGATAAGTGATTTGAAAAGTCTTGGCAAAGAGCATCTCAGCGCCCCGGAATTGAAATACACTTTACAGCTTTTCGAAGATGTGAAGAAAGAGATAGTAGCCATTGACCGTTTGGGAAGCTGGGTGTTTATATACCGGATAAAAGATGAAAAGTATGCATCCAAACGATTGGAAGCTTGTCGTAAAGCCGGCGATGCTATTAGCTCCAGGCTGAATGAACTGAAAATCAGCAGTGCCCTGATTAAGGATATTGAAGGCTATGGGGCCGAAGCCATTGCTCTGGCTGAAGGCATGTCACTCGGCAACTACCAGTTCCTGAAATATAAAAGCGATAAAAAGGAAAAGGAAAATTCACTTCAGACTATCGGCATAGTTTCTGAAAATGTAAGCGAAGAACAATTTGCTGAAATGAATATACTGGTAGAAGCCGTTTATGCCTGCCGTACCCTGGTCAATGAGCCGGTTTCATATCTGAACGCAGAAAGGCTTTCACAGGAACTCAGCAGAATGGGAAAAGAAGCCGGTGTGAAGGTTGAAGTCCTGAACAAACAAAAGATAGAAAGTCTTAAGATGGGAGGATTACTGGCTGTAAATAAGGGTAGTCTTGATCCCCCTACCTTTACAATTATGGAATGGAAACCTGCAAAAGCGCTGAACAAGGCCCCGATAGTCCTGGTGGGAAAAGGAGTTGTATTCGATACGGGCGGTCTGAACATAAAAACCGGGAACTATATGGAAGACATGAAATGCGATATGGCGGGCGCTGCTATGATGGGCTCCACTATTTGTGCAGTGGCAAAGGCAAAGCTACCTGTCCATGTGATCGCGCTTATTCCTTCCACCGACAATCGTCCTGACGGCAATGCCTATGCCCCGGGAGATGTGATCCATATGTATGACGGAACAAATGTAGAGGTCCTGAATACAGATGCTGAAGGCCGGATGATACTGGCAGATGCACTCGCATACGCAAAAAAATACAAACCCGGGCTGGTCATTAATTCAGCAACTCTGACAGGGGCTGCCAGCCGGGCCATCGGAAAATACGGGATCGTGGCCATGGAAAATAAGGCTCCGGAATACCTGGAGGATTTGCAGGAGAGTGGCCTGGAAGTTTATGAACGCCTGGCAAGCTTCCCGTTCTGGGATGAATATGGCGATCTCATTAAATCGGAAGTCGCGGATATAAAGAATATAGGCGGAACAGATGCAGGTATGATCACTGCCGGAAAATTCCTGGCGCATTTTACGGATTACCCCTTTATCCACCTGGATATTGCCGGTCCTGCATTCCTTGATAAGAAAGACAGCTACCGCACTGCCGGTGGAACAGGCACGGGTGTGCGTTTGTTATACAACTTTCTGAAGAAAAAATCTATCAGATAATTCAGCCCCTCCAGCCAGCCCGGAAAGGCTTTAGCAGGGTAAATGAATCACAATTATGAGACCTGCACTTAGCTAAATAAAAATTATCTTTGCCCAAATATTATTTTATGATAAACGCAACAGAAAAACTACAGGCTGAAGGACACAAGGTCAGAGTGGGAATTACACATGGTGACCTGAATGGCATCAGCTATGAAGTAATTATGAAGACTTTTCTGGATCAGCGCATCATGGAAGACATCACTCCCATTGTTTACGGTTGTTCCAAAGTAGCTTCCTATCACAGGAAGACATTGAATATAAATGAATTCAATTTCAACCCGGTTAAAAATGCTTCCCTGGCCGTTCCCAAAAGAGCCAACATCGTGAATATAACTCAGGAGGAGGTTAAGATAGATTTGGGGAAATCGACCGAGGTCGCGGGAACCCTGGCTTACCTTGCCCTGGAGGCTGCCGTTGAGGACCTGCTCAACAATCATATTGATGTGGTGGTCACGGCCCCTATCAATAAAAAGAATATACAGTCGGCACATTTCAATTTTCCGGGACATACTGAATATTTCGCCAATAAGTTTAATGTAAAAGATTACCTGATGCTGATGGTTTTCGAAAAATTCAGGGTGGGAGTAATTACCGGGCACATTCCATTGAAGGAGGTTCCGGAGGCCCTGAGTATCGGGCTCATCCTGAAAAAGATCGAAATCATGCATAACAGCCTGGTAAAGGATTTTGCAATCCGAAAGCCAAAGATCGCTCTATTGGGATTAAACCCGCATGCGGGCGATGCCGGTTTATTGGGGAAAGAAGAGCTGGAGATTATCATACCCGCAGTTGAAAAAGCCAAGGAACATAATTTTATGGTTTTTGGCCCTTATCCTGCCGACGGATTTTTCGGATCAGAAGCCTACCTTAAATTTGACGGCATTCTTGCCATGTACCATGACCAGGGCATGATCCCTTTCAAGGCCTTTTCGTTTGACAGGGGAGTTAACTTCACAGCAGGATTACCTTATGTAAGGACTTCTCCGGCCCATGGGACGGCCTATGATATTGCCGGCAAGAATGAAGCTTCCCCTGATTCATTCCGGGAAGCCGTGTACCTTGCGGTAGACATCCTGAAAAACCGACTGGAATTTGAAGAATTGCAGAGTAATCCGCTTCAGAATTACCTGAAGGAAATCGAAACCAGCTCGGATGCAGTCATAGAAAAAGAAATTCCGGGATCCCACGAGGAAGATCCTGATAATCTGCTGGTAGATCCTGCAACTTCGATCTAACATCGCTACAATTTTATGGAATATCCTGTCAAGGAAATATTAAAAATACTGAAAGCTGATCTTCCGGTAGAAAAGCTTCATGAAGCTACAATCAGAGACCTTCTCATTGATAGCCGAAAGCTGATATCAGCTGAGCATGCCCTATTTTTTGCTCTGCAAAGCAAAAGGAACGACGGCCATCAATATATAGGGGACCTTTATACAAAAGGGGTCAGAAATTTTGTCGTGTCCACCCTGCCTTCTGAGCCTGAGAATTATCCTGAAGCTAATTTTATCCTGGTAAAAGATACTTTAAAAGCTTTGCAAATGCTTGCAAAGGCCCACCGTGAAAAATTCGACATACCTGTCATCGGTATCACGGGCAGCAATGGAAAAACTATAGTCAAGGAATGGCTTTACCAGCTTATTGGAAAGGACCGTGTGACAATACGCAGTCCCAAATCTTATAATTCCCAGATCGGGGTGCCATTGTCGGTCTGGCAGATGGACCCCCATAATGAAATTGCCATTTTCGAGGCAGGTATTTCCGAACCGGATGAAATGGACAGGCTGCAGGCTATTATCAAACCCGCAATCGGCATTTTCACAAATATAGGGGAGGCCCACAGTGAAAATTTCATCAATCAGCATCAAAAAGTTGGGGAAAAGCTCAAACTCTTTACCAAGGTCGACACCCTGATTTATTGCATGGACCATTCGGAAGTTATGGAGATCATCATCCGCTCCGGCATCCTGAAGACCATAAAAACTTTCACCTGGAGCCGTAAACAGGCCTCCGATCTCTATATCACGGAAACTCAAAAAAATCAGAACAACAGTACTATGATCCGGGCCCGGTTCAGGGAAGAGGACATTCAAATCAATATCCCCTTTAGTGATGATGCATCCATTGAAAATGCCATTCATTGCTGGGCAACTATGTTGCATATGGGCTATAAATCCGATGAGATTGCCCCCCGCTTCGAAAAACTGACCCATGTTGCCATGCGCCTGGAACTGAAAGACGGGATCAATCATTGCACCATCATCAACGATACTTATAATTCTGATATAAATTCCCTGAGTATTGCCATTGACTTTTTGAAGCAACAGGCCAATCACCGGCATAAGACGGTAATACTTTCTGACATATTGCAGAGTGGCAAGGATGAGGAAGAACTTTACAGCCGGATTGCAGAGATATTACAAACCAAGGAAATTGACCGGCTGATCGGGATTGGACCGGCTATTGCGCGGCAGGCTGAGAGGTTCAACCTGGAAAAGACCTTCTATCCTGGAACTGAGGATTTCATTAAAAAGTTTTCTTTCACTTCTTTCAGCAATGAGGTCATACTGCTGAAAGGGGCCCGAATCTTTGAATTCGAGCAGATCAGCAATGCCCTGCAACAGAAAACTCATGAAACAGTAATGGAAATCAACCTGAACGCATTGGTTCATAACCTGAACTACTTCCGGACCCGCATTCATCCTTCCACCAAGTTGATGGCAATGGTGAAGGCATTTTCATATGGGATAGGGAGTTATGAGATTGCGAATGCTTTGCAGTTCCATAGGGTAGATTATCTGGCAGTTGCTTATGCCGACGAAGGGGTTGAACTCCGGAAATCGGGTATAGCTCTTCCCATCATGGTGATGAATACCGATGAACAGAGCCTGGATGCTATCATCCAGCATAACCTTGAACCGGAAATATATAGCTTCCGTATGCTGGGCCTTCTTGAAAAAGCTATAAAAAAACATATCCTCCCAAAAGATAAACCAGTTAAAGTGCATATCAAACTTGACACAGGTATGCACCGTCTGGGATTTATGGAGGAAGACATTGAGCCACTGATCGATTTGCTGAAGAAAAACTCCATGATCTATGTGCAATCGGTCTTTTCGCATTTAGCGGCAGCCGACATGGCAATCCACGATGATTTTACACACCAGCAGATAAGTCTGTATGAAAGTATGGCCGGGAAAATTAAGGAAGCCGCAGGACATAAAGTTTTGATGCATATTTTGAATTCTGCCGGCATCAGCAGGCATTCCTTCGCACAATTCGATATGGTGAGGCTCGGTATCAGTCTCTATGGGGTGCCTTCGATAGAATTTGACCGCGATAAGCTGGAGATTGTCAGCAAGCTACGTTCAACGATCTCCCAGATAAAGAACATAGCTCCCGGTGAATCAATAGGGTATGAACGGAACTACCTGGTAGATCATCCTATGAAGATTGCCATTATCCCCATCGGTTATGCTGATGGACTCAGCAGAAAGCTCAGCAATGGGAAAGGGCATCTTTGGATCAATGGAAAGCTTGCCCCTATCGTAGGTAATGTCTGTATGGATGTTTGCATGGCAGATATTAGTGAGATAAAGGCAGAAGAAGGGGATGAAGTTCTGATTTTCGGCCAGGACCGGCTGATTGAAGACCTGGCAAAAGAAATGGATACCATTCCCTATGAGGTCCTGACCAGTATTTCAAAGAGAGTTAAGAGAGTATATTTTCACGAATAATAAAAATGAAACGCCCTCTAAGTATTGTTTACTATTTTCTCTTTTCGATAATCAGCATTTTGCTGCTTTTATTGGCTGTATATTCTAAATCGGATTATGGCGGGGGGGATTCCGTAGCGCATTATAACTTGTCTCGCTTTGCTTTCAGTAGACCTTCTTTTTTCTTCGATATGTGGGGTAAACCGGTATTTACGGTTTTTAGTTCTCCTTTCTCACAATTCGGTTATCCGGGCCTTCGTGTCTTCAATACCTTGACCGGGATACTGGCTGCCTTTGTAACATTCAGGATGGCCCGGCGTCTGAATTACGATAATGCCATCCTGGCTTTTGCTTTTACCTTGTTCAGTCCTATTTTCCTGATCAATATCAACACTGGTATGACGGAAATTATTTTCAGCCTGATGGTGATATTATCTTTCTTCCTTCTGTTAAAGAATAAACCCATACTGGCGGCTCTTATCGTTTCTCTCATGCCCTTTTCCAGAAGTGAAGGAGTGGTTTTTCTTCCTCTTTTCCTGCTGCTCTTCATCCTTTTAAAAAATTATCGCGCTATCCCTTTTCTACTCGCCGGATATGTGATATACAACCTGGCAGGCTGGATCGTTCTGGACAAATTGTTTTTTGTCTCTGATTTAAATCCATATAGTGTAGACAATCAACCATACGGAACAGGGTCTTTCTGGTTTTATTTCAGCAACCTTTACAAGATCTTCGGCATCCCTATACTCTTGCTTATCATACTGGGAACTATTTTAATATTGTGGAAAAAGAATTTTAGCTTTCTCCGGAACAGAAAAGAACTTATAGAAGTAAGTATGGTCATTACTTTCTTCGGAATTATTATCCTGCAATCCATCCTTTGGTGGAAAGGCTTGTTTTCAGTCAGGGGAAATTTACGTTACATTGTTAGCGTCATACCAGTGGGAGCAATCGTTGGGCTCAAGGCATATAATTTCATACTCGATCGTATTAAACTTTCCGGACTTTTCAAAAGTATAATTAGTGGGCTTTTCATCATACTTGTGCTTTACATGCCTTTCACCTATTTTAAGATCCCTAAGCCTGTCGACAAAATTTCAAAAATGAAAATTACAGCCGTTGACTGGTTAAAGAACTCGCCATATCTGCACGACCAAATATTTTATTATGATTTGACTTTCCCAATAATGCTTGGTTTGAATCCTCAGGACCCCAGCAGATCAATCCACTTGTGGCATGGATTACCATCGGAAATAATTCCGGATAGTTCCATATTGATATGGGATACTCATTATGGAGGATATGAAGGACATTTAGACCTTAATCAAGTTCTTAGTCAGCCTGATTTTAAATTATTGCATGTTTTCGAACCGAAAATTAATTTGAAAGTAATCGGGGGAAGTTATTATAGGATATGTGTATTTCAGAGGATTAAAGATCATCCGGAATATGGGATTACCCCTCTTTTAAGTGAAAATTTTGATGAAGCCGTACCTGAAAGTAATATCAGACGTACCGATAGCCTGAGTTATTCTGGTAAATACTCCATACGATTTGATAGTAGTGATAAGTATGGGAAATCGCTCAAATGGAATATCACGAATATGCCCGGAGATGGCAACTACTTGTTTCAGGCCAGTGTGATGGTATACCCGTTGAGCGATCCCAAAATAAATTCATTTAGCCTGGTATTATCAGCCAGCAAGGGAGATAAGACCATTTCCTATTTATCTGTGAATGCGGATGATAAAAAACTTCAAATGGGCAAGTGGAATAAATTATCAGCCGAAATATATATCAATCCCGATGATTTAAAGGATGTTAATTTTCTAACATACATTTACAACAGCGGGAAAGCCAGCTTGCTTTATGATGATATGCAAGTAAATTATTCAATGATTTATTCAAAATAATCCGGACAAAATTGCCATATTTAACAGAAATATTATCCGTCAAGAATATTATGCATGGAAGTAAATAAATTATCCATACTGATTCCTGCCTATAACGAGGAAAAGACTATTCATTTGATCCTGGATAAAGTCTTGCAGGTGCAGCTTATCAATAATATTAAGAAAGAATTGATTATCGTGAATGACTATTCTGCTGACAATACAAGGGAAGTGGTTCAAAAATATATAGCTTCCCATCCTGAGGAGGACATCAAGATTTTTGACCAGCCGAAAAACATGGGCAAGGGAGCTGCACTTCATCGTGGAATTGAAGAGGCAAGCGGAGAATTTTTAATCATACAGGATGCTGATCTGGAATATGATCCGGAGGAATACAATGACCTTTTACAACCAGTGGTGAGAGGCTTTGCCGATGTTGTTTACGGCTCCCGCTTCAAGGGAAGCAATCCGCACCGTATCCTCTTCTTCTGGCATACCATTGGAAATCAGTTCCTGACTTCACTCTCGAATATCTTCACAAACCTGAACCTTTCGGATATGGAGACCTGCTATAAACTATTCCGTTCCGAATATATAAAGCAAATCTATTTCCGGGAAAATCGTTTTGGTTTTGAGCCCGAAGTCACTGCAAAAATCTCACGTTTGCCCAATATCCGTATTTACGAGGTCGGGATTTCATATTATGGAAGGACTTATGAAGAAGGTAAGAAAATAGGGGCGAAAGATGGTTTCAGGGCGATTTGGTGCATACTCAAGTATAATATTTTCAGCAGAAAATTTCTGAAATAAAATTATATCACTGAAATACTGTATTACAGTTCCCTTCTTTTCACACTGTAAGTCATTTTTTTCCAGAAAACCTTAAATCGGTCGAAAACCATACCCACAAACTTTTGGGGTAGTTTTTCAAAGAGCCATATCATAAAGCGGGTCCGAAGAATCAGGAATATAAAATTCAGGCTGCTCTCAAAGAGACGTCTTCCAAACTTTATATTTTCGGGGAAGGGAAGATTGTAATCAGGCTTTACTTTGGCCCTGCTGATACGGATGAATGCACCTCTTTTTTTATTATCGTACATATGGGAGTGCATTTTAACAGCCTGGTCAATTTCAATTGTCTGAAGCTCAATTTCATTTTCGGCCTGCATCTGCACGGCTATCTGCATGCCTGCCTCCGAACGCACTATCACGAATGAGAAACCTTTTCCCCTTTCCTCGTAAACCGGCGCCCAGGCATCCCCAACTGAAATATCAGCGAACTCATTCGCGGCATCTATACAAAGCATGCAGCGCTTCATCATATGGAAGGGGATGAGGTAATTGGCATGAAATTTCGGAAGTTGGATTACTTTGCCGTTATTCATTTCCACTCTCATATTACCTGGCCATTCCCCATGCCTGAACTGCAAATCCTTAATCCGGTGATAATCTTTTTGTCCGTTTGAATGCAGAAAACTTACTACTGAAGAGAAATGCAGGTTTAATCCGCAGAAGGGAGCTATAATATATTTAATGTTTTTGACCGATGGATTTCCTTCCGCCTGCATTTTACGAATGGAATGAACCTGGCATGGTAATCCCACATAAGCCAGGTCCCCGTCAAATTTTTCAATTTCAGGGAGGATTTCATTTACAGAACTGATGGTGTATTTGCTTTGGGCAGCTTGCAGGACCTGTTCAGGAGTGGTAGCTATGTAAGGCTTATTCATCCATGGCTCTTCCTTCGACATCCCAAGGACTACCGCTCCTTTGATCCGTTTATTTTTCAAAAGCCAGATCAAAGTATTGGTTATTACCCCCGCGCTGCCACCGCTTCTCCTGAGATTTTCATTTTTAGAATATCCTATATAAAGACCACGGTAAGTGCCGATATATTTGTGGTTTTCAGCTTCTCCTTTAAAACTGAAATCATTCAAAGCCGGAAAATCCACTTCTTTGCCACTGCAGGCTTTCCAGATTTCCGCACTCAAGTCCTCAGGGAGCTTTTCATCAATCACCGGAAGGTATGCACCCGTTTTATCAGCGAAATGTATCCTTCCACCGGAGAGTCCGACGCAGCTTCCACAGCGGGTACACAGCCCTTTATCTATTACTTCCTGAAGTTTTTCCTGATATGTCATTTTTATTCTGCGCTTAATAGTATTTCCCTCACCGCAATCAGCTTCCCGTCTGCCATGGCCGGATCAGCGCCCTCCAGGGGAAGCAGTTCTTCAGGCACAAAAAGTCCGGCGCTTGAAACATGCCTTAATGAGTAATGGGGTGCCCGGTATAATTCCAGGGCTGAAAGATCTTTCCCTGAAAATTCATCCTGAATCCTGATTTTGTCCTTCTCTATTATAATCTCCCGGCTAAATGCAATGCCTGTCTGTTTGTCCCCGAATATCATCAATTTTTTGAGGATGGGGATCAGGCGTTTTCCCATGAGAAAACTGATAAGCCTCAGGCCAATATGTTTAAATGGCGAAGGCTTCATCCAGGAGTGTTTTGTCATGTTTCCTGAAATAAGCAGACTATTTTCATCCCGGAATTCAATATGATAAGAATTATCCTGCCAGTGTGTGAGGGCAACTTTATTTTCAGCGAGTTTGCTTCTCCAGCCAAAATCCACAGCCAGGGGGCCATCTTTTGCTATCAAATTGATAATCCCGCCTTTACGGGCATTCACAAAGATACTCTTCCCAGCCCGGTGCTCATAATATATGCCGGCCTGTTCAAAATACCTCTTTTCATTTTTTTCACAAGGGAGAATATATTCACCAGCTATGATATCCGGCAGATATTCCAGGCTACGAAAGCATGACTGGTAGACGTAATGCGATATATAGCGGTCATCGGTCCGGTTCAGGTAATGATCGGGATTATCGCTATGTTCAAGTAATTTTTGAATGATACTTCCGGCTTTCGGATATTCAGCGGCAAGCCTGCTGAGCCCGTATAATACAATATAATCGGTATTTCTTGAATTGATCATTACCGGGGTGGTCCCTGCTACCGATACCATAGCCGAGATATATTCCACAGCCTGTTTCATGGCCTTCATAGCCCTGGAATCACTAATTGTTTCATAAATATCCCAGAGGCAATCAATGGTAACGCTCAGATAACCGGTATCGGGGCCGTGGTATTCCGGAAACCAGCCTTCGGAAGATTGGGCAGAATAAAAAGCCGATAAACGTTTTTCCAGCTTCTTCTCATCGACAATGATCCCGGGAATTTTGCTGGCCAGCACAAGTCCGGCAAGTCCGGCAGCTTCCTGGTTCAAAGCTTCCTTTTCAGGGTTTTTCAGCAGCCAGTTACAGGTTTTTTGTATCGCTCTTTTCAATTCCGGCGAGGGTTCGGGGTACTGTCTTGATTTAAAGACCAGTCCCACGGCATACATGCTGAAAGCGGTAGGAGGGTAGCCTTCTTCGAAAGGATAATATTCATTGAAAGAACCGTTCCGGAGTTGCTGTCCGGCCCAGAAACGGAGGCTTCCATCTATCCATTCATCCATTAAAGGATGTCCGTAAAAAGGATTATCCGGAAGCCGGGTATTTTTCAGGCTTAAGAGTACCAGCATACCCTGCTGTAATATCATCGAAGAAAAATCCCGGATTTTATAATGCCAGAAATTCCGGTCAAAGCTGCCAAAAAGCGGGGAATCCTTATCCCGGTTCAATTGCGATAGCAGCCTGGGAAGATTTCTCCTTAGCAGTTTCCATAAATTATCCTGGGCTATCTCAGTCATTTAAGCGTTTTTTGTTTGTTTGAAAAAGAATGGAAATCCAATCAAAGCAGGGATCACAATTCTCAGCAAAGATATAACACCTACCCCTGCCAGGAGCTCGATGGAAGCCGAATGGCTGAAAAAACTGATGATTACCGCATCCCGTGTCCCCATGCCTGCCACCGATATGGGTAAAGCCCCCGCGAGCAAAGCCAGGCTACATCCTGAATAGACATAAAAAATCGAAACACTGACATTCAGCATACGAAAAATATAAAAAAACTGCAGCAATTGTATGCTCCAGATCAAAACCGAGATCAGGAAATAAATCAAACTTTTGGCATCCAGGATATTCAGCATTTCCACTATCTTGAAGTAAATGGATTCATTTCCTTTGTCGTTTATTTTACGGGCTAATAATCTCCGGACAAGAGCTGCTACTGATTTTCTGAAAAGAAAAACCATCAGCATCATTATTACAAAGAAAACTGAAATATAAAAAATACTTCGAGTATCGAAAGGGAAATCATAATGCATTAACATTAATATTCCCAGGGAAACAAAAAGGAGAAATATCACCGAAGATATGTCCAGTAACTTTTCAAGAAGTACTATGAGCACCACCGGAGTTTTAAGCTTATATTTCTTCATCCAGGGAATCCTTACCACTTCTCCCAGCTTACCGGGAATGAGCATGTTGGCTGCATAACTTCCGACCACCTGTTCGAAGGATACCCTGAAACGCAGGGGCACCCGGCCAAGGTCCCTGGTCATGATATTCCATCTAAATGCGGTAATAAACAATTGCAGCACGATCAGTAGCAGAAAAATTGCAAAATACCTGTAATCGATACCAAGAAAAACATTGGCGAGTGATTTCAGACTGATCTTATTATAAATAATCAGCAGTATTATAATACTTAATAATACTGATATGACCAGTCTGATCCGCTTATTCTTCCACCAATTCATAGATATTTTATCAGGGTATGCAGTAATATTAAGCGCGATTATTTTCAGGTTTATTCATTTCCATACGCCTGATCCGGTATTGGTTTTCTTCCAAAATCTTCCGGTTGACCGAGATCAGATCGGCAATAACCCCGAGAAAAAAGAAAAAGACCCCAGTGAGAACCAGTATAGCAGTAAAAATCAAACTGGGGACCCTGCTGCGGTCGGTCCCAATCAGAAAATAAATTAGCCATCTCATTCCCAGTATAATGCCTGATCCTAGAGATAATCCCCCGAAGAAAAAGAAAAATTCAAAAGGTTTATAGGTAATGAATATCCGGATAATCGTAAAAATGGAAATTTTAATATAGCTGGAAATGCTTTTCACCAGGCGGGAAGGCCTCAGGTCTTCGTTCACCCGTATTGGGACCGACATTACCGCCATATTTTTCATTCCGGCCTGTATAATTGTTTCAAGGGTGTAGGTATAATCATTGAAAACGTTCAATTGCATGGCGGCATTTCTTGAAATGGCCCTAAATCCGCTTGGGGCATCCGGAATATCCGTATTGCTGGCTTTTCTCACGACCCAGCTGCCCAATTTTTGCATAAGTTTTTTATAAAAAGAAAAATGCCGGATCTCGCTAATGGGTCTTTCACCAATTACAAGGTCGGCTTTTCTATCCAGGATGGGTTTAGTCAATACGGGAATATCATCCGCATTGTACTGGTCATCAGCATCGGTATTCACAATTACATCGGCACCCTGTTTAATGCAGTTGTCAAGTCCTGCCATAAAAACCTTGGCCAGGCCCTGGTTTTTGGTAAATGACACTATATGGTCGACCCCATTCTCCCGGGCTACCTTCACAGTATCATCAGTACTTCCGTCATTGATGACAAGCCATTCGACCTTGTCAAAGCCTTCAACTTCTCTCGGCAAATGTTTCAGGGCAATTCCAAGGGTCTCAGCTTCATTATAACAAGGTATCTGGATAATCAGTTTCATCATAAAAATTTTAAAAGGGCTATTACGGAACAAATATAATTCTTTAAAAGATATTTCCTTGTAACTGCATGCACTCATTCAAGATATAATGCAGCCTTAAAGGATATTAATTTATTAGGCCTGATCATTCTTAAAGAGGGATGTTTGAAATTCGGCTGAAGCAAATTAATCCACAAAGCCCATAAAGATCGGGAATATATTGCTGGTTGTAACTTTTAATCATAAGGGAGCAGGATGTTTACACAGATGATATAAAGCGGATATCTACGAGCCTAAATGATGATGTATTATCTGATGTAATTAAAGACACTAAATCCAAATCTGAAATCAGAAATCAGAAATCATTCTGATCTATCCCTTCATCACTATCATTTAAGTTTTTGTCGTATTGATCGCAGTTTAACTGCACGGATAAAGGTGTGAGGGGCTTTTCAAAATCACCCTGGCTGATATGCAGGCTCGGATCGGCATAAACTTTCTTCATATACAGGGCCCAGATGGGTAGAGCCATATTAGCGCCCTGTCCCAGGCTTATACTGCGGAAATGTATGCTTCTGTCTTCAGCTCCTACCCAAATACCTGTCGTAATATCAGGGGTGATCCCGATAAACCATCCATCAGACTGGTTCTGGGTAGTGCCGGTTTTACCGGCAATAGGATTTGTGAAGCCGTATGTTAAACGCAGCCTGATACCCGTTCCCGACTGGACAACACCTTTCATGAGGTCCAGCATGAGGTAGGCGGTTTCTTCGCTCATGGCTTCCTGCCGTTTGGGTTCGAAGGTTTCTATCACATTCCCGTATTTATCTTCTATTCGCAAAATCATTACCGGCTCAACGTAAACACCCTTGTCGGCAAAAGTATTGAAGGCACCGACCATCTCATATAACGAGATATCAGCAGATCCCAGCGCCAGGGAAGGAACAGGATCAAGATGGGATGTTACGCCCATTTTCTCGGCGATCTTTATGACCGATTGCGGGGAATAACGTTTCATAAGGAAGGCGGATATCCAGTTATTGGAGTTGGCCAGGGCCCATTTCAGGGTCACCTGCTCGCCTATCCTTTTATCGGAGCTGTTCCGGGGAGCCCATAAATCTCCGTTCGGAAGTTCAATAGAGTACTGGACATTAGCCACTTTTGAGCATGGTGAAAATTCGCCTTCCTGCATGGCGAGCGTATAAAGGAATGGCTTAAAAGTAGATCCTACCTGGCGTTTGCTCAGTATAACATGGTCATATTTGAAGTATCGGTAATCGATTCCCCCAACATAGGCAAGTATATGACCTGTCTTGGGGTCCATTGACATTAGCCCGGCCTGCAGGAAATATTTTGTATAGCGGATTGAATCCATGGGCGTCAGGACCGTATCTATATATCCTTTCCAGCTGAATAATTTCATCTGAACAGGTGTTTTGAAGATTTGCCGGATAGTATCCATGGGTGTGCCGCTTGCTCTGAGGGCAATATAACGGTCGGAACGCCTCATTGACTCGTCCATGATTTTTTTGATTTCCTCCCTGGCATCATCTTTATCAAACACAAAAGGAGCATTGGTATATCCTTTCCAATGTTTAAAGAAAGCCGGCTGAAGGTCAGTCTTCAGGTGCTCGGTCACAGCTTCTTCAGCATATTTCTGCAAACGTGAATCAACAGTGGTGTAAATTTTAAGGCCATCCTGGTAAAGATCATAAGGAGATCCGTCGGATTTGAAATGGGTCTTACACCATTCTCTCATCTTCATCCGGAGTATTTCCCTGAAATAAGTGGCAAGCCCGGTATTATGATCGCTCATACCATAATCACTCATATCTATGGGTATCTGGCTGACCGAGTCCCTGACCTGGCTGGAAATGAAGTTATATTTGCTCATTTGGCTCAACACCAGGTTCCGGCGGGCCAGAGCTCTTTCAGGGTTTCTGACAGGGCTGTACCAGGTCGGGGCATTAATCACTCCGACCAAAAGTGCATCTTCCTGCAGGTTAAGAGAATCCACGCTTTTATTGAAGAAGGTTTTAGCCGCTGCCTTGATGCCGAAAGCCTGGCTCCCAAAAGGAACCGTATTCAGGTACATGGCAATGATTTCCTGTTTGGAATAATTTCTTTCCAGGCGTGTGGCTGTGATCCATTCTTTAAACTTTCGCATGACAAGCTGGGGGGTCGAAAGATTCTCTCCCCTGGGAAAGAGGTTTTTGGCAAGTTGCTGTGTAAGTGTACTGCCTCCGCCCCTGTTATTTCCGGTAAGTACCCCGGTTGCAACTCTCACCAGTGCCCTTATATCCACTCCCGAATGTTGTTCGAAGCGGATATCTTCAGTTGCCAGCAATGCATTCACTAAGAGGGGAGGCAAGGCATGGTATTGTATATTGGAACGGTTTTCTATATAGTAGTTCCCTAATATTTTGCCATCAGATGAGAATATTTCGGATGCCAGGTTGGTTTTCGGGTTTTCCAGCTCTTCAAATCCGGGCATGAAACCGAACCATTCGTGGGCAACTCCAAAAAAGAAGATCACGATCAGGAGGACAAAGGATGAATAAAGCATCCAAAACCTGAAGATGTAATTCTGATACCATTTCTTTTTCTGCTTCTTTTTCCCGGGCATAAGTACTGTATCCTTTAAAAAGCTTTTTCTATTCTTAAACCAATATCTTTGATCCCCGGCAATTCTTTTTGGCGCATTGCCTGTTCAAACTCGAAGGTATAGGTCCCGGATTCAGGGAAACGAAGTCCCCTGCGGAGCAGGATCTGGTCATCCCGGATATTGCTGATCCCTTTTCCCAACCACTTTCCCTGCCGGTCAGCCAGTATGCACTCAACTGTATCCCTGGCCATTTTCCCGTCCGGGTATATGGAAGTGACAAAAAAGTAGATGTTGGCGAATTTATAATCAGTTGAATGTCTGATATTCAGGTAAAAATTATAAACAGCCATTGTATCTTTTACCGGGACTTCGAATATTACAGGATCATTCACATTCCAAACGCCTTCTGATATGGTTTTAGTATTATCATAGATCGCTTTCTTATCACATGAGCTAAGTAAAATGATGAGAGATGCAAATATGAGGAAGGGTAAAGCGGAAGCAGCTTTGTCAGACCGCTTCCATCCGGAAAAAAAATTATAGTCCATGGGCTTTATTTTTTATCAAAGCGGTCAAGGCTGAACTGATCCACAGCATTTTCAAAATCCACTTTTCTTTCCAGTTCCTGGGCAAAATCTTCCAGTTTAGCGGGAATCTGACCATTAGCATTCATGCTGATGATCTCTTTGACTTTATCAGCCGCAATAGCCACCATGCTGCTCTGGTCATTTTCATAAGAATACCACATAATTTTCTTAAATACTTCAGATTTTAGAAAATAAGCGCTTCCTCTTTTGGTCTTTAGAATGATACGTGTATCAGGGAAATCTTTCAGTGCATCCGCATAAACATCATATTCAAAATTCAGGCAGCATTTAAGTTTACTGCACTGACCGGCCAGTTTCTGGGGATTCAGGGCAAGTTGCTGAACTCTGGCAGCCTGAGTGGTAACAGAACGGAATTTGGTGAGCCAGGTTGAACAACAAAGTTCTCTGCCGCAGGATCCTATTCCGCCCAGGCGGCTTGCTTCCTGCCGGACCCCTATCTGACGCATTTCAATCCTGACTTTAAACAAATCAGCCAGTATTTTTATAAGCCTCCTGAAATCAACTCTTTCATCCGCAGTATAATAAAAAACCGCCTTGGTTCCGTCGCCCTGGTATTCCACATCACTGATTTTCATTTCCAGCTCCAGTTCGGCGGCAGCAACCCTTGTTTTAAACATGGTATCATCTTCAATATCCACTGATGCTATCCATTTTTCAATATCGGTGGCCCTGGCTTTGCGGTACACTTTTCGTATGACATCCGACTGCGGATCTATATTTTTCTTCTTCATCTGCAAGCGGCAAGCTTCCCCGCTTAGGCAAACAATACCGATATCATGACCAGGGGAAGATTCCACTGCCACTATATCTCCTTCCTGTATTTCGTATTCTGTATTGATCCTGTAAAAATCCTTACGGCTGTTTTTAAACCGGATCTCCACACAATCAAAAGGGATCTGACCGGGAGCCAGTTCTATATCGTCCAGCCAGTTAAAAGTATCCAGTTTGGCACAGCCCGGATTATAGAGTTTCCGGTTGCTGTCATACATTTTGGGTATATGTATGCAGCCACGGGAAAGAAATGAATTATTGCAGATGTGTTTTTTATCGTCTTCCATTTCTGAGTGATAATAGTAAGATAAAACTACCCATTATAAAAACAAATGTAATCAATTGTTTCTATTTGTGAAAAGCATTCCATTTTCTGTATACTGAAAAAATAAATTCAGCCAATAAGCTTTAATTGCTAAATGATTTGATCAACTGTTCTGCCTGTATCAGATGCTTAGAGGAAATCAATTAAAATGATAGGGGAAAGAAGGTGAAAATATTATGCGGGGAGGCTAAAATATACCACAGGTATTCGAACTTTTTAAAAAAGTCAGTTTTTCAGAGAATTTGGGTTGTTCAAGTAAGGAGTTGATGGAAAATTCTGACATTAAATCCGGAAAGAAAATACCACCATCCATTAATTTGCTGCAAAGGTATAAGGATATTTTAATCTTGCAAGTTTTTATACAAAATGATGCTAATATTAATCAATTTATATTGAAAATAAATAAGTTAGGTATTGGGGGAAAGTGATAGGGTATAAGGTGATAGGGTGATAAGGTGATAGGGTGATAAGGTGATAGGGTGATAAGGTGAAAAAGTGAAAAAGATTTTGATTACTACCCTGATGCTTGTGATCCCGGCCTGCGCCGGGATCTGACAGTGGAAAGCAGTAAAAGATTTCACTACAAGGACTGAAGACTGCCGACTGCTGACTGCTGACTGACGACTAAAGACTAACGACTAAGGACATGATCTTCGTAAATCTGAAATCTGAATTGCTATCTCCTTCTTCCTGCTTCATCCACTATTTTCAGAAGCCGCGTAAATTTAATGGACAGGTCCATGAAGAGTATAGAAGGATTGGCATTCCTCTCAATATGATAGATGGCTTTTTCAAGTTCATCAGCAAATTCAAGGATATTGACAGGGGCAATGAAATGCGAAAATTTTTGCATCCATTCAGCTTCTTCCTGGTTTAGACGGGCAAAATCGGGCTTCACATAATTGATCAGCATTCCGCTTCGGATGATCCCCGAACCATAACGCAGGAAACTTTTTTGCCTTTCCCTGCCGGCTTTGGCGATGCGACTCACAAAATCCAGCGTATCGGGTATTCTGTTTTGCCAGCAAAGCCTCATCCAATCTCGGAAGTTGGTAAAATTGAATTGCTCCCCGGCATCATTTTTATAAACTTTAACTGCCTCATTATAATTACCGTTTACCTGGAGGGCTATCTTTTCTGATTCCGCTGAGCTAAGTTGAAAATTCTTTATAAGCGAGCGGATAATATTTTCATCTTTAAGTTTTGGGACCTTGACCATCTGGGCCCTGGATAATATTGTGACTGGGATCTGATCCGAATTTTCGGTGACCAGCAGGAAGAGGGTTTTGTCGGGTGGTTCTTCCAGGATCTTCAGTATTTTCGGGGCCGCTGAATGGTATAACTTTTCTACCATCCAGATAACCATCACCTTGTATTCCGATTCAAAGCTTTTATAGCTGAGGGTCCTGAGTATGTCACTGCAGTCCTCGGCATTGATGATCCCCTGTTTATTCTCTATCCCTATTGCCTCATACCAATCATTGAGCGTTAGCCGGTAATCTCCTCCTAAAAGAGATTCCCTCCAGTTTTTTAAGAAATTACGGCTGATAGGATCTTTCCTGACTTCTTTGGTTGTGGCTACCGGGAAGATGAAATGCAGGTCAGGATGGGCCAGTTTCTGGTATTTGACGCAGGAAGGGCAGGCTCCACATGAATCAGGGATCACTTCCGGATCAGTTGAATCCATATCCTGTTTGTTCCGGCAGTTGATAAACTGGGCGTATGCAATGGCAATGGCAAGTTTCCGGCTGCCTTCCGGGCCGAAAAATAACTGAGCGTGACTGACACGGCTTTCCCTGACGGTTTGTATCAGTCTTCTTTTAATAATATCCTGACCTATGATTTCTTTAAACTGCATATACGGGATCAAAAATATAAAAAGCGGCGTTAAGGAAAGGGTTTAATGTTGGATTAATAATGACTTTTGTTTTATTCTGCCAGGAAAGTCAAAACATAATTCGAAAAGGTTTCTGGAATTTGGTACATCATCCCATGTCCGCAATCATTTACTTTTACCAGAGAAGCCGAACTTATGGAATCTGAAAGTATGGAAGAATTTTCGCAGGGAACAACCTTGTCCTGATCACCGCAGATGAGTAATACCGGCATTTTCAATTTAAACAGTTTTCCGGCTGATCCTCCGCCAGGGCTTAACCATTCCTGCACCGCATAATATTGCATACCGATAGTTTTGGAATTATAAGGTTCTTTGGCATCGGGCAGGACTTTCCATGGCTCCGGATGATTTGCCAGCCAATCATCAGGGAATAGTGTACTCAGCATTTCTTCCGGGGTGGAATTCGGATTGGAGAGTATATTTATAATTTCCTGGGATGGATTAATAGTAATTGTA
This sequence comes from uncultured Bacteroidales bacterium, assembly GCA_963787195.1. GTDB lineage: Bacteria > Bacteroidota > Bacteroidia > Bacteroidales > JAGOPY01 > CAWBCI01. The sequence goes on along the minus strand of CAWBCI010000004.1, from coordinate 12,874 downwards.
TCACCGCAGTCGGTGGCATACAGGATGAGTTTATTGATTTTTTCAGGATGACTAATAGCAAACATCTGTGCCACATAACCCCCCATCGACCAGCCCAAAACATCCGCCTTTTCAATACTTAATTTATCAAGCAATTCGTTCAGATCTTCCGCAAGTGAACTAATCGAAAAGGAAGTATCGGAGTTGCTGCTGAGACCCATACCGCGATAATCAAATACGATGACTTTATAATTTTTCTGAAATAAGTCAATAGCGCCCGTACTCCAGAGATCCATATTGGTAGCATAGCCGGTGCACATGATCAGGGGATCGCCCGATCCATAAACCTTGTAGCCAATTCTGGCATTTGTGATTTCGGCGTACTTTATCACAGCATTACTGTTATCCAATTTTATATCCTCCTTATTATTACATGAAATAAGAAATGATAATAAAAGTACTGAAAGGAAGGAAAAAAGAAAGACATACTTTTTCAGCACCATAATTTTTGAATTAATGTTTAATCAATGAGACTCAATTTTTTCAAGCGAAGCGAAGAAAAAATTCTTAGTCGAATTGATCCCGAAAAGACGAAGTCTAATTCGGGATCTGATGGGATTAAATTCCCTGTCTCTTGAGACGAATAAGAGATATTTCCTTAAGATACCCCGCTGCTTGCAGCGGGGTAGTTCAATCACCACTCAAATTTAGCATTAATTCAATTAAAAAATACCGGGAGAATCCCTCCGGAGAAAAGTTATGATCTTTATTTTTTAAGAAAGTCAAAAGCGCCTTTTCTCAGATTGATCCCGTATTCCAGATAGGCTTTGAGGCAGGCCAGGAAATTGGCCCAACCTTCAGTATTACCCATCAGCCATTTTATACCGGCCCCATCATTCTGCATGCCCTTCTCCGAAACCCTCACTATGGTCGAATTATTTTCTGCGGTACTGAGTTCCATTTCAACTATAAGCTCTTTATTATCATGGTCCCAGTGATAGGATATATATTTATCTTTTATAATCTTCACAACCTTCACCGGGACATCCATATCAAATTCAGGGAAGCGCCACACGATGACGGCCCCTTCTTCCAATCGCCCCGTACCTGATGATAAAAAGTAATTCGACATTTTAAGCGGATCGACAATAGCTTCGAAAACTTCATTTGCGGGTTTCTGTATCTGAAGAGCTGTTTTGATTTCAAGGTTCTGAATTTCCATCGTTGAATATTTTGAGTATACTTTATAAAAATAATTAAATTTTCCCTGATTTTTTCTCCACCGATTTGATGTATTTTATCAGCCCGTCGAAATAGGATGGATTTCTAAAATTAACCATAAAATCAATCAAAAAAGAACATAACCCTTTTCAGGTATCAGTCCTCTCCCTACTCACTAAAAAAGGCGGAAACAGCCCAAGCCGTTCCGCCTTTTCAAATATTTCTATTTATAATTCTCTCTAAACCTCTTTCTGCGCGCCTACTTTGGCTGCGAAGAACGCCCGGTTCAGGCGGGCGATATTAGTGAGCTTGATCTCCTTCGGGCATTCTGCCTCGCAGGCCCCTGTATTGGTACAATTCCCGAAGCCCAGTTCATCCATCTTGGCAACCATGGCCTGCACACGTTTCTTGGCTTCAGCCTGCCCCTGCGGGAGTAATGCAAGTTGTGATACCTTGGCTGACACAAAGAGCATGGCAGATGCATTTTTACAGGCCGCCACACAGGCGCCGCAACCAATGCAGGCTGCCGCGTCCATGGCCAGTTCGGCCTTGTCTTTGGCGATCAGGATACTGTTCGCATCTATTGCGCTTCCGGTATTTATCGAGACATAGCCTCCTGCCTGTATGATCTTGTCGAATGCCGAGCGGTCTATCATCAGGTCGCGGATTACCGGGAAGGATTTCGCCCTCCAGGGTTCTATTGTAATGGTCTGCCCGTCTTTGAACTTACGCATATGAAGCTGGCATACGGTCACTGCACTGTCGGGACCGTGCGGCCTCCCGTTGATATACAGGCTGCAACATCCGCAGATACCTTCACGGCAATCGTGCTCGAATGCTATCGGCATTTCGAACTTATCTACCAGGCTTTCGTTCAGTATGTCAAGCATTTCCAGAAATGAACATTCAGGAGATATATCTGTAATTTTAAATGTTTCAAAACGGCCTTTGGCTTTTGCGTTTTCCTGCCGCCAGATTTTCAATGTTAAATCCATATTCTTTTATTTGATGATGAATGATGAATTTCAGTTCGCCCTTTCCGTAATTTAACGGGCAGGACTATTATTTATAATTTCTCTGTTTGACTTCGATAAATTCGAACTTGAGCTCTTCTTTATGTAGTTCAGGTTCCTTGTCTTGCCCTTTATATTCCCAGGCTGCCACATAAGTGTAGTCCTTGTCGTTACGGAGGGCTTCGCCTTCCGGGGTCTGATATTCTTCGCGTAAGTGCCCGCCACAGGATTCATTCCTGTTCATTGCATCCATCGCCATAAGTTCTCCCATTTCAAGGAAATCAGCAACACGGGTGGCTTTCTGCAGTTCAGTATTCAATTCATCGGCAGTACCCGGAACACGAAGGTCTTCCCAGAATTCTTTCCTGAGCTCCCTGATCTCTGTAATAGCTTTCTCCAGGCCTTCCTTGTTCCGTCCCATACCTACATGGTGCCACATGATATGTCCGAGCTTTTTATGAAAGGTATCCACAGAACTCTTCCCTTTAATATTCAGAAGTTTATTTATCTGGTCCCTGACCCCTTTTTCAGCTTCAATGAACTCAGGCAGATCGGTAGACATACGAGCAACGCCAATCTGGTCGGCCAGGTAATTCTGCACGGTATAGGGAAGGACGAAATATCCATCGCTCAGGCCCTGCATTAGCGCCGAAGCGCCCAGCCGGTTGGCCCCGTGGTCGGAGAAATTGGCTTCTCCACCAATGAAAAGCCCCGGTATAGTACTTTGCAGTTCGTAATCCACCCATAAGCCGCCCATGGTATAATGGACTGCAGGGTAGATCATCATAGGGGTTTTATAAGGATTTTCGTCCACTATTTTTTCATACATCTGGAAAAGGTTGCCATAGCGCTCCTCTATCACATGCTGCCCGAGCCTTTTGATAGCATCGGCAAAATCGAGGTAAACCGCCAGACCGGTAGGACCAACACCGAAGCCGGCATCGCATCTTTCCTTAGCTGCACGGGAAGCTACGTCCCTGGGAACCAGGTTCCCGAATGCGGGATACCTTCTTTCGAGGTAATAATCCCTGTCTTCTTCCTTGATAGCGGTAGGTTTCAGTTCGCCTTTCTGTATTTTTTTGGCATCTTCCTGGTTCTTGGGGACCCAAATACGGCCATCATTCCGGAGACTTTCGCTCATGAGTGTCAGTTTCGACTGATAATCGCCATGAACCGGGATACAGGTTGGGTGTATCTGCGTAAAGCAGGGGTTCCCGAAGAATGCACCTTTCTTATAAGCCTGCCAGATGGCGCTGCCGTTCGATCCCATGGCATTGGTGGAGAGGAAAAATACATTTCCGTAACCGCCGGTTGCAAGGATGACCGCATGACCGAAATGTCGTTCGATCTCGCCTGTCACGTTATTCCGCACGATGATACCACGTGCCCTGCCCTCAACAATTACAATGTCCATCATATCCCTGCGGGTGAAAAGCTCAACAGAACCATTGTGGATCTCTTTGCTAAGGGCGCCGTAAGCGCCTAACAACAATTGCTGACCTGTCTGTCCCCGGGCATAGAAGGTCCTTGATACAAGGGCGCCACCGAAAGAGCGGTTATCAAGGGTTCCGCCGTATTCACGGGCAAATGGAACGCCCTGGGCCACACATTGGTCAATGATACTATTGCTGACTTCAGCCAGACGATAGACGTTTGCTTCCCTGGAGCGGTAATCACCACCTTTGACCGTATCGTAAAAGAGCCGGTAAATGCTGTCGCCGTCGTTCTGGTAATTCTTCGCGGCATTGATCCCACCCTGTGCCGCTATGCTGTGGGCCCTGCGGGGGCTGTCGTGGAAAGTGAAACACTTGACCTTAAAACCTAACTCTCCCAGGCTTGCCGCGGCAGATGCCCCGGCCAGACCTGACCCGACAACGATAATGTCCAGCTTTCTCTTGTTTGCGGGGTTTACCAGGTTCTGTGAATTCTTATACCTGGTCCACTTCTCAGCTATCGGCCCTTCTGGTATTTTGGAATCTAATTTCGTCATAATGCCAGTATATTTAAACTAATATTATATCCTGATTAATAATAAATCAAAAAGTAAAGGGGGATCATGCAGAATCCTATGGGGACCGCGATGGAATATAAATCCCCGAGCGCTTTTATAAAGGGTGTGTACTTTGAATGATTCAGCCCGAGCGACTGGAATGCCGACTGAAATGCATGGTTCAGATGGAAGCCTAAAAGTATGATCAGCACTATATAAAGGATAGCATAGGTCTTATTGCTGAACAGGTTGAAAGCCATTCCATAAAAATCATGGTCGTCGACTATGCGGTTCGGCCCTGTAGGAGGACTGGTCAATCCCAGCTTTACGAAATAAAAATTCATGAAGTGTATGCCCAGGAAAATGACGATGATGATCCCGGTATGGATCATGAATTTGGAGAAAAAAGAAGTATGCGACCATCCTTCTTTCTTATATCTTACCGGTCTTGCCATCCAGTTCTGGATTTGCAGTATCACCCCATATATCATATGGATGATGAATCCGGCAAAAAGCACGATCTCCATCGCCTTGATCAGCGGGTTGGTCGTCATGAAGAAGACCGCATCCCTGAATATATCCTGATGATTTTCCGTGATGGGCAAAATGAAAAAATTTATGCCCAGATGCACCAGCAGGAAAGACATCAGGAAGAGGCCGGCAAAGGCCATTATGAACTTTTTGGTGATTGATGAAATTCTTAAATAATTACTCATACCTTCAGAATTTTTGAATAAAAGGATTTTTAAATTATTCAGCTAAAATTCCCAAATTTTTCCCATGTGAAGAGATTAACAAATTTAAATAAATTCTTAATAGAGCTCTTTTTGAGGCTGGATTTAATTCAATTTATATTTGGTATAAATTATAAATAAGGACCTTGAAAGGCATCTGGAAATTTATCGTCCAATAGGATAAATGCTTTGGCTGGGATTATATAACAGTGAACAGTGGAAATATTGAAGAACTTTCTATTAGGGTCACCCTTCCATGATTTGGGAAAGGGCAGGAGAAAATCTTATATCTTTTCAAACAATCCGTAAATTACCGGATTCCCTTTTCTCAGGCTGATTTTAAAATCATCAATATAGAAATTTTGAAGACCTTTATTCCAGATATAGACCTTCAAAATTATTCCTGAATAATTTAAATATATATCGGAGAGTTTTATGGAATGGTGCATCCGGATCCACCTTTTTGTTGAAACTGAGTCGCTTACTACGAATTTATCGAAAGAAGTAGCTCCCCAGTAAATATTTTTATCCTTTGTATCCAGGCTGGAAACCAGCAGTATATCATCGAACTTATCAGGTAATAGAACCTCAACACTGATGTCTATGAAATTATTCTCATTTGAAATAATCTCATTCAGAGGCCTTGTATAGCTTGGCCCGTATTCTGTTTTATTATCGAATAAAAAGGATGAATTTCCGGAATATGAAACCGAGTCAACAATTTTAGTCCTATCGGGCGGGGACCAGTATTCCTTCTCTTTTCCTGATTCAAATCCCAAAGAATCTATAATCTGCTCATCTTTCTTACCATATTTTGAAAACAGATAAGTGGTTCCGCCGGCGTAATTATTTTGCCATTCCATTGCCGGGAAGTAGTCTTCAATTACCGGAACGCTCAGGGGATTATTATTGCTCAAACAACCCAGGTAAAGATAATCTTCAATCTGACTTTGCTTTTCCAGGAATAGTTTGAGATCTTTAATGGTATTGACGCTTTCATACCAGATGAAATTAGTGTCCGACCCAGTTTTTTGAATGTAATATTCTGAAATCCCCTTATTTGAATCGATAATAGAAGCTGTATTTTTATGGGAATCGGCCGCTTTTTTCTGATCCGTAATAATCTTTTTAAAAGGGGAATCATAAAAAAGTCTATAATGTTCTCTAATCTTTATAACTGAATAAATATTAATCGAAAGGATGGCTAATACGATGATTAGATTAATGATAGGCTTTTGGGTTTTTATATGTCCGAATAATATAAAAAATAAAAAAGGAAAGCTGAAAATCAATACTGAATACTGCAAAACACTGCTAAAATATCTGGAATAAATAAAACCAATAATGAAAGGAAGGAAAAACCATGCAGCAAACAGAAGCATTTTTTTATATTGTATATCCTGTTTTTTAAATTTCAGAAATCCGTATAATATCAGCAGTATTGCCAGGACATAGCCTATCGTGGAGAAATCAAAAATATAGGATATGTAATTGATGAAAAAATCGGGGTGAGGTTTACCCAGCCAGTTTTCGACACCCCCGATATGTAATTGGTAGAAGAATATATTAATATGGGGAATGTAAAGAAGGAAGATTATCACGCCACTGACAATATACTTTAGCAGATACTTCCTTTGTATGAAAAAGAGTCCGCTAAAGCCGACGATCGCAGCGAATAGCAGGCTAAAGTGATGATTATACGCACAAAGTGCAGCCGAAATCACAAAGAGAGAAGCGTTCATGTAGAAACGCTTCCGGGGTCTGAGCATTAATTTCGACCAATAATATACCATTAAAAGTGAAAAGAACAGCCCGCTTATGTAAGGACGGGCTATCTGACTATACATTATCGAAAACTGTATGCTTGCAAGAAAAGCTGCGGATATCAGGCCCAGGGTTTCGTTATACCATTGCCTGCCAATAAGATATATGAGCAGTACTGATAATATCCCGGAAATAATGAAGGGCAGTTTTACTATCCATTCAGTATATCCCCAAAGCCTGGTCCAATAGAAAAGGAAAACCTGCACACCGGCAGGATGTCCGTCAATTTTTACTCCTTTTTCTATTAATTCTGCGAAGGTGTCGAAATGCGTACGTTGGAGCGCACTGAATTCGTCGTAGGTGAATGGGATTTCAAATAAGTGATAGAGCCTTAAAATACTGGCGACAATGATAATGAATATCAGAATGGCTGTATTCGATAATTTCATGCTGCTCTATTTCTTATTCATCGCCCTTCATATTCTTAATTTGATCCAATATTCCCGTGACAAATAACATTGGCCAGGCTCACTGAATTCTGGTAAATATTTATATACCCGTCGTACACCAGCCAGTTATCATAAGTGATAAGGGTTTGATTATCATCAAGTTTCTTGATATTGGTATAGCTTTTACCGGTAGTTCCGTCAACATTATTCAGCGTTGCCACTACCGGTCCTCCGCCCACACTCTGTATCGAGCCAAGGTTAATACTGGCAGGGTATGATTGACCTGCAATAGTGCCTGCAAGGGAGATAGTCAGCAAGGTATTTCCATTGACCCTTTTCTGAAATAAGGCGGTTCCTGATACTCCGAAGGAGCCGATCGTATCCAGAGGATATGATTTGCTGATGGTGGTGATGACGTTCCCGCCTATATCGCCCTGGGCTAATATCACATCCATTTCGGTACTGCTTTTCATGACCTTGACGAAGCCATCGTAGGTCAAAATCTTGTCGTATGTAAGAGCAGATGTTACTGTGGAACTTTTTCCTGTAACATCCACCTGATTTAAATCGATTACTACCGGACCTCCTTCAACAGCTGTCCCGGAACAGAGCTGGGCCGGATGGGTTCCTGTTGGAGCATTGGTCAGGCTTATATCTATGGTAGTCAGGGTGCTGCTTGTTTCGGTGAAGGTGACTTTGCCGGTCACTCCCAATACATCCTTTACATTCAGATCATAAGAAGTACTCCTGGGAGGGGTGGTTTTATCTTTTGTACATCCACTAAAAGCCATCAGGTATATAGTGGCTGTTATAATTAATATGGAGCTGCTGATTTTAAATGTTTTTCTCATTTTATTCGGTTTCATGATTTCCGCATCTGGCGGGACAGTTGTGAATTGAGTTTCACCGTGCAAATGTAAGGTCTTTAGCTTCAGATAACGTTACACATTTATGCAAAAGTATTACATCTTTCACATATTATTGAGCAAACAGGAATTTTGACGACGACTGATGACCGCTGACCGCTGACTGCTGACTGCCGACTGCTGACTGTTTTATCTCACTTCTTCTCAACAACAAAACCCCTGTTCCGCTTCTCCAGCTTCCAGGAGCTATTCAGTTTCAGGCTATAGCCTCTTCCTGTAATCAGGCTGTCGGTGATGACTTCAGGGCAAGCCACCCTTACATTATTCCATTCCGGACTTAGCAGGGCTCCCACACTATCAACTTCCAGTATGCCCCAATTATCAGTTATCCGGAGATTCGGATAAACCGTACCAAGTAAATCAAGTGGAACCAAATTGCCCGGGTTGAAACCGATATGCATATTGATAAGGTCTATTGATAGAACGCTGTCGGATGTAAAAAGGTCCTTGTATTTTTTAATTTTCCTGATCCGTTCCTCTTCCCTTTTATTTTCGAAATTAGTGATGGAATCTAAACCATAAGATTTCCCAATCTCTCTTATTTGCTTATTATCCAATATATCCGGATCAAGACTATAAAAGTTTGAAATGAAATCGGTAAGGTCTGTAAGTTTATTGATTTTCAGGTTCCATTCAGGATCTGATTTTTGCATGAAATAGCCATAAACCGGGATGGTATAATAGGCAAATGAACGGACAAAGGTAGGCCGGCCAAAGAAACCCTTGATGGCTGAAATATAATGTTGCCTTAATTCATTATCATTTCTTCCGCTCAAAATAGATCCGGTATATTCAGCCAGGCCTTCATTGATCTCCAGTGAATTCTCAGCCTGCCTGGCCCCCGGAAATTCTTTTTGCCTGTAAAGCCTGAATAAAATAGCATTCCGTATATCCTCTTCTGGATTTTTCGCTTGCAGGGCTTTATTCAAAGCTTCCAGTTCTAGCTTCATATATATCCTTCCCTCACGGCTATCCAGGTGATTGCACTGAATCTGGCTGAGTGAATCAAAGCCGATTAAAGGCTGTATTCTGTGAAAACACTCATGGATCAGTAAGTTGAGGCGTTCCGCTTTAGTTTCCGGGAGCGGAAGCTTGACCATGGTCCAGTTTGTTCCGTTCCATTCAACATCGGTATTTGCCGTATTCTTATTTTCGGGGAATGTGCCGGTATAGCAATTATCTACCCGTTTCAGTTCGCCTTTGGCGTCTGCCTGGTTTGCAATGATTTCCCTTGTTTCGGGATCAACCATCAGAACAGGCCCTTCCAGGCTATGCTGCCAGAGATGTCCATTGTCTTTATCCAGGGCAGTTTTCAGCTCTGCAAATGCTGAATCAGCCTGAACAAATGCAGGATCAGCTTTGTCGGATTGTTTTACTGCAGTGGAGCCGCATCCCAGAAGGATTAAAAAGCTAATGCATAAAAGAAGATTCTTCATAGTATAAAAACTCTTTTGGTTTGAGGTCAAATTTATGAAATCATTTGGGAATGGTGCAAATTTAGGCTTCGCAGAAAGGCTGGCAATTTATAACACGGAGGTCCACAGAGGAAAACCGGAGGTCCACGGAGGGGGATTATACAAAGTTCTAACCTACTGCCATCTTCGCTGAGGCTTTCCATAAATAGGGTGGCATGGGCGCTATCAATTCCCATTTTATATTCATTGGTTTTGATCCGTAATACTCATTAATATTTCCTTCACCAATAAAAACATAGGCCATCGTATTTCCCCACTCATCTTTGTTTTTCTCTCTTACAAAAAGCAGTATTTTTTTATTCAAATCATGTTGTTTGATATAAGTAAGTCCTTTACCTCGATCTGAGCTTGTAGAATTTTGACTTTGCCAATGAAACAGGGTATCGTTTATTGCATAATCTTGATACATAGTGGAAGGTGAAAAATCCTTTTCAGACTTTATTAAATCAATAAAAAGTAATTCGGTATTTAATTCTTTATTTTCTGCAACGCCTTCTCTGTTTGAAGATTTTTTATTGAAATTAGTCATTCTAAAAGCAACCAGGATTTGCTCACGTGTATATCTACTATGAAGTTTTAAAGGTTGGCTATATGGAAGTTTAATTTCAAGTTCTAAATAATCTATTTTATTAATAAGGATATCAAGAACTTCAATTATTTCTTCATTAAGAAGCTTATTTTGTCCAATCGCTCTTATACTTGATTCAAGAGATGAAAAGGCGCCAGCCTCTTGCCAAACATCATAATGAAGCATTAAACACATAGTTTTTTCCTCTTTATTCAAATTTTTTAATTCAATGTCAAATCCTTTTTTAGCAAGAGATTTAATAAATTTGAAATATGAAAGAGAATTTCCTGAGAGCCATTTTTTACTTATTGTTCTTGCAATTTCCTTTTCATTAATAGAAGGATAATCTTCTATTTGGCCCGCCATTACACACAATCTTTTCCAATTACCTTTTTTATATATAAGTTGCAAGGGAATGTGATATAATTCCGAAAAGTTTTTTAGTGTAAGTGGGAGAGTAGTTTGAAATTTGTAATTGCGAATCTTATTAATCAGTTGATTTATATTAAATAGAGTAGCATGCCGGATGTTACCGAGAATAAATTCCTTCGCTTTCTTTTCTAATATGATTGAGCAGCCTAAAGGCAGGTGTGGGAAATTGTCTATGACTTCTTTTTGTATCGAAGTATTTGTTCTTCCAACCAAAGCCCTGAATTTTCCTTCAAAATCATATTCTGGACGGGCATTTCCAACAAAATCTAAAACGGTTAAGCACTCTTTCTCATCAGCTAATCTTAAACCTCTACCTAATTGCTGAAGAAAAACTGTTAGACTTTCTGTTGGCCTGAGAAAGAGTACGGTGTCAATTTCAGGTATATCAATACCTTCATTGAAAATATCAACAACAAATAAATAGTTAATTTCTTTACTAAATAGCTTCGTTTTCAATTCCTCTCTTAATTCAGCTCTTAAACTCACTAAATAATCCGCTTTAAAACCAGCCATTGTAAATTTATAAGCCATGAACTTAGCATGTTCCTGAGTTACGCAAAAGCAAAGGGCTCTGACCTTATGTATATCATTTAGATATTTTTTGAGATTTGAAATGATTTCTCCAACTCTTCGATCATTACGTGTGTAAATTTTTGTTAATTCACTTGGGAGATATCTTCCACTTTGCCATGTGGCATGTGATAAATCAATGCTATCTGTAATTCCAAAATATTGAAAGGGGCAAAGCAATTTCCTGTTCAAGGCTTCTGGCAACCTGATTTCAGCTGCTATAGTATTTGAAAAGTCTTTGAGGATATCTTCATTATCCATTCTTTCTGGAGTAGCAGTTAATCCTAGAAGGATTTTAGGATTAAAGTGATTTATGATAGGACGATAACTGGAAGCAGCTATATGATGTACTTCATCAATTATGATATAATCATAAAAGGTGCTGGAAAGATCAAGATTATCTAATCGGTTATTCAATGTTTGAACTGAAGCAAAAACTCTGTTATAATTTTCTGGTTCCAGCCCATCTACCCAAAGCTCTCCGAAATTATTATCCTTTAAAACTCCTCGAAAGGTTGCTAATGATTGCAAAAGGATTTCTTTTCGATGAGCTACATATAAAAGCCTGGCACCTGCATTTTTCTTTATGAAATTTTTAAAATCAAAGGCCGAAATGACGGTTTTACCAGTTCCAGTAGCTGCAACAATTAAATTCTTAAATCTTTTGTGAACAAGTCGCTCGGTTTCTAAGTTCTCTAATATTTCTTCTTGAAATGGATAAGGCCTGATATCGAAATAAGCAGCTGGATTATTTCTTTCAGGCTGTTTTTCACGTTTGAGGGCTATTCTTAACTTCTCGGAGTGTAGCCCTTTGTCAAAACTTTCAAATTCTTTATCCTGCCAATAAGTATCAAATGTTTTTTGGAATTTGTCGATAATATGCCCAACTTCCTGAGTTGTGACTTTTAGGTTCCATTCCAATCCACTAGTTAGAGCGGATCGAGATAAATTGGATGAGCCAATATAACCCGTATTAAATCCTGTATTTCTAAGGAATAGATAAGCTTTGGCATGAAGCCTTTCATTATCAGTATTGTATGATACCTTAATTTCTGTATTTTTTAATGAAGATAAAAATTCAACAGCTTTCAAATCTGTTGCTCCCATGTAAGAAGTAGTGATGATTTTAAATAGTCCTCCTTTTTCTGTAAAATCTATTAATTCCTTCTCAAAAATCCGGATGCCGGTCCATTTGATAAATGAAACCAGGAATTTGATTTCATTAGATGAAAGAATCTCCTTTTTAATTTCACTTTCGAGAGAAATTCCCGCATTACTACCGGTAAATAATTCACTCTGGGAGAGACTTGTATAGGGAGTAATTTCTTTCAGATATCTTTCAAAATCCGGAATGCCTGAATCAATTTTTGAAAAGATAGCTGATAAGATCAATGCTTCATTGGAAATTAAATCTTGATCCAAGTCAGTATCTTCAAGTTCAGTTTTTAAAAGATTGATAATCTTGTTCGACAGATTAATCTGTCTTTCAATACTGTCTTCTTTATTTATTAGGCTCAGGGCAATGCGAATTTTTTCAGCCAAATAATGAGATAATATTCTGGAAGCTTCAGCTTTATCGATGGGGCTTTCTTTAATGAAATAAATGTCTCTATCCAAACTATTTAATTTGGAAAAAATTAAATTATTAATGAGTTGCTCATAAAGTCCCAGTTTCATATTTTGCTTATTTGGAATCTTAGGTAAGTAGGCTTTTTATATAAATCAGCCTTTAAATAAATTATTATTATGCTCT
>CAWBCI010000003.1:0-178690 GCA_963787195.1 uncultured Bacteroidales bacterium | reverse complement strand
TATTGAGTATATCAATATATCTTTTAGGGCCTATCAGCCATACTAATACCATAATATTAAATTATCCAGTGTTTAGGCCACAGATCATTATTCTCACTTTCTTCTTAATTGTCTTTTCTTAAAAAGTCCTTAAACCATAGGCCCGAATCTTTAATTATTCTTTTTTGCGTAGGATAATCAATATATACCAATCCGAATTCTTGGTTTATAACCTTTCAGCCCATTCAAAATTATCCAGGAGTGACCATACAAAATATCCTTTTAGATTTATACCTTCTTTTTTTGCTTTAAGAACTTGCTTCAAATATTCAGTAAAAAATTTAATCCTTTCCTCATCATGAATTGTCCTTCTAGGATTATAATGTCCTTAAAAGCGGCACCATTCTCTGTAATATAAATCTCTTTAATCAGGGGTCCTATTGTAAAATTTCAATGCAAGCAGGAAATTCCTTCAGGATAGACTTCCCAGCCCATTTGAGTGACCAGATCCACTTTTCTTCTTTTTGGTGAGATAGGTATCCCATGCACAATAGGAATTAACGGATTGCTTTTTACCATGATTCTTGTATACTTCTCTGAACTCCTATAAAATCAAAGTCAAATTTGAGTAATGAAAGGTCATTTGGTTGAAAATATTTTTCTATCCTGGATAATACCGGAAAGTGTCCGAAACCGGATATCCCATTCCTAATCAGGAATCTAATAAATAATCGGTTCAGGAATGCATCATATTTTTTTCCACTGCCAATAAATCATCCTCTTTTTGAGAAAAAGAATCAACAACAGAAATTGAAAAGCAGGTTCCTATTCTGGCGTTTTCAATATTTTCTTTTAAAATCCTTCCTCCTAACTTTGACAAATGCTGCATGGTGAACAGTGGCAATAAAATATTTAGTTGATATTACGGGTATGATTCTAGTTTTGCCCAGGCTTGTAAAAGCAACCGGTTCATTTAGAATCATCCAGTTTTTTACTCTGTCACCAAATGATTTAGCGCAAAGAAGTTTATATTCTGAAAACCAAATTTTATTTTTCTATTCGTCCATCCACCCTGGTTTTTAATCTCCGAGGGATATTGCAATGATATAATGTAATCCAGGGTTCGATACCCCGGTCTAAGCAGGCATCAATTAAACGCTGGTAAAAATCAAATCCCAGATTTATTTACAGAATTTTTACCAGTAGGTAATATGCGTGGCCATGAAAGAGAGAATTGAAATGCATTAAAGTTTAATTCCTTGATTATGTTAATCTATGAATATTTATGATAAAAAAGATCAAACAGGAGATATTGCTTGTGATTTTTATCATAAATATTCATCGGATCTTAACATAATCAAGGAATTAAACTTTAATGCATTTCGATTCTCTCTTTCATGGCCACGCATATTACCTACTGGTAAAAATTCTGTAAATAAATCTGGGATTGATTTTTACCAGCGTTTAATTGATGCCTGTTTAGACCGGGGTATCGAACCCTGGATTACATTATATCATTGGGATCTTCCTCAGAATTTAGAAAACCAGGGTGGATGGACGAATAGAAAAATTGTTGACTGGTTTTCAGAATATGCACTTCTTTGCGCTAAATCATTTGGTGACAGAGTAAAAAACTGGATGATTCTAAATGAACCGGTTGCTTTTACAAGCCTGGGTTATTTACTTGGAATTCATGCCCCCGGTAAATATGGACTAAAATATTTTATTCCGGCTGTTCACCATGCAGCATTGTGTCAAAGTATAGGAGGAAGGATTTTAAAAGAAAATATTGAAAACGCCAGAATAGGAACCTGCTTTTCAATTTCTGTTGTTGATTCTTTTTCTCAAAAAGAGGATGATTTATTGGCAGTGAAAAAATATGATGCATTCCTGAACCGATTATTTATTGAGCCCTCATTAGGAATGGGATATCCGGTTTCGGACCTTCCGGTATTATCCAGGATAGAAAAATATTTTCAACCAAATGACCTTTCATTACTCAAATTTGACTTTGATTTTATAGGAGTTCAGAATTATACAAGAATCATGGTAAAAAGCAATCCGTTAATTCCTATTGTGCATGGGATACCTATCTCACCAAAAAGAAGAAAAGTGGATCTGGTCACTCAAATGGGCTGGGAAGTCTATCCTGAAGGAATTTATCTTGCATTGAAATTTTACAATAAGTATCCGATTAAAGAGATTTATATTACAGAGAATGGTGCCGCTTTTAAGGACATTATAATCCAAGGGCAAATTCATGATAAGGAAAGGATTAAATTTTTTACTGAATATTTGAAGCAAGTTCTTAAAGCAAAAAAAGAAGGTATAAATCTAAAAGGATATTTTGTATGGTCACTCCTGGATAATTTTGAATGGGCTGAAGGTTATAAACCAAGATTCGGATTGGTATATATTGATTATCCTACGCAAAAAAGAATAATTAAAGATTCGGGCCTATGGTTTAAGGACTTTTTAAGAAAAGACAATTAAGAAGAAAAATTGGGGAATTAATGATCCTGGCCTAAACACTGGATAATTTAATATTATGCGTATTAGTATGGCTGATAGGCCCTAAAAGATATATTGATATACTCAATATATTTACTTTTGAATTATACCATCAAGCCATTTATAATAGATGATAAAGCTGGCGGAAGAAGTCTTCGCCGTCAAAGATGATCCCGATCAACTGGATGTATACCAGGAAATTTTAGAGCGTTTACTTAGGATACATCCCGCAACTTTTTAAGAATATGATGATGGTAATGATTCGGTGGCCTAGGTACTGCTAATCCCAAGCACCCTTGATTTGATGCCTGATTTTCTTCTTGAAAAGAAAATTTCGGAAAATATCCGGATACTCATAAAACCTAAAGGGCATTGAGTTGTTGATAATAATATGACTTTCAGCCTTCATACTATCGTAATTGCTTCACTTATATTGGCATTAGTCTCCATGCTGATCATCATCATCGACATCCTGGCCGGCAACCGCCAGCATATGATGATCATGAATTTCGTATATCCCCTTACGGCCCTGTATGCAGGGCCCCTTGCATTGCTGGTATATTACGGTCCCGGACGTAAATCCACCCATAAAGCCATGATGAAAATAAAACAGATGGGCCAAACTATGCCAGGAAAGCAGAAGCCCTTTTGGCAAAGCGTTCTGGTTGGAGCTTTGCATTGCGGCAGCGGATGTACCCTGGGGGATATTATTGGCGAAAGCATCCTTTTCTATTTTCCGCTAATCGTTTTTGGACATGCCCTTTTCGGTTCCTGGATCATTGATTATTTACTGGCCTTCAGCATCGGCATCTTGTTCCAGTACTATTCTATAAAACCCATGAAAAAGATGTCACCGGGCAAAGCCCTGAAAGCCGCCCTGAAAGCCGACACCCTTTCACTTACATCCTGGCAGATAGGGATGTATGCCTGGATGGCCATTGTCAACTTCGCCATTTTCGGACATGAACTCAAGGCTAACGATCCCCTTTTCTGGTTCATGATGCAGATCGCAATGCTCTTCGGCCTGCTAACGGCTTATCCTGTAAACTGGTGGCTGCTCAAAAAGAATATAAAAGAGGTGATGTGATGAAGAAAGACCGGCCGGAGCATTCTTTTCGGAAAAAATATTAAATTGTAAATTGTATATAGTATATTGATTTTCACTATTTTCTATATTATATTTTCAATAGCCAATAAAATGTTGTTCCCTGACAATTTCAATATTAAATAGTAAATGGAAAATTGTATATTGACCTTCACTATATCCAATATTAAATTTTCAATAGTCAATAGAATATTGTTTCCCGTTAATTTCCATATTAAATTGTAAATAGTATATTGTAAATATTATATTGATTTTCTGTTTATACAATATTATATATTCAATAGTCAATAGAATATTGATTCTCTACTTGGACAATATTAAATTGTAAATAGAAAATTGTATATAGTATATTGATTTTCACTATATTCAATATTACATTTTCAATAGTCAATAATATTTTGTTTCTCGGTAATTTCAATATTAAATTGCTAATAGAAAATTGTATATAGTATATTGACTTTCTCTTTATACAATATTAAATATTCAATAGTCAATAAAATATTGATTCTCTACTTGGACAATAGAAAATTATAAATAGAAAATTGTAAATAGAAAATTGTATATAGTATATTGTTTTTCACTATATTCAATATTATATTTTCAATAGTCAATTTACTATTTCATATGTTTTAATTTTTCCCCATTCATTCCTCAAGCCTCTTTTGCCTTTCATTTTCCACAGCCGTTTTCCTTGTTGCGGTGAAGATTCTTAATAATTGTCTGCATTCCTCAAGTGCATCCATTATTGGCTGTACTTTTGTATACAATTCTGCTTCCAGAAGAATTTCCAGGTTAATCTCAGTTTCTTTAACTTCTTTCAGAATAATCCCGATTTTATGGATAAAATCCTTTCTTGATTCAGCAGACTGAGCTTCTCCATAATTTAATGCAACTGAGGTCGCTGATTTAACTAACTGTAAATAAAGATGTTTTACGCCTGAATTTGATTTTAAAGAATTTGACAAGCCGATAATTCTTGCTGAAAATTGAACCAGGCGCTTTTGTAATTCTTTTCTCATGTCGTTTTTCCCGGTTAATCCATCCAAATCAAAATTATACCTGTCGGAAATGAAAAATTTAGGAAAAATTTTCTAACACAATCGAAATGCCTCGATAGAGTAATTAACATAGACCGACAATATTTTAAATATTAAATAGTATATTGTAAATATTATATTGATTTTCTCTATATTCAATATTATATTTTCAATAGTCAATAGAATATTGTTTCCCGACAATTTCAATATTAAATAGTAAATTGTAAATAGTACATTGACTTTCTCTTTATACAATATTAAATATTCAATACTCAATAGAATATTGCTTCCCGACAATTTCAATATTAAATTGTAAATAGAAAATTGTAAATAGTATATTGATTTGCTCTTTTTACAATATTAAATATCAATAGTCAATAGAATATTGATTCTTTACTTGGACAATATTAAATTGTAAATAGTATATTGTAAATAGTATATTGATTATCTCTATATTCAATATTAAATTTTTCAATAGTCAATAGAATATTGTTTCCCTACAATTTCAATATTAAATTGTAAATATAAAATTGTAAATAGTATATTGACTTTCTCTTTATACAATATTAAATATTCAATAGTCAATAGAATATCGCTTCCCGTCAATTTCATATTTTTTAAAATTTCCATGTTAACCGAAGTTTCTTTAACTTCTTTCAGAATAAGCCCGTCTTTATGAATAAAATCTGTTAAACTTCATCAATACGAAAAGGGACAGCAAACTTCATTGGTTCGTTCTTATGTTTGTAAAATTTCGAATATTGACAAGTTAATTCTACCCCAAAATAGAAAATCATAGAAACAAAAAATATCCAAACCAAAATTGCAGCAAACGAACCCGCAGCCCCGTAGAATGCTCCAAAATTACTATTGACAATTATTGCTCCGATTCCAATTTTTCCCAGGGCAAACAAAACGGATGCAAATACTGCTCCAAACCAACTGGCAGTCCAATGGACGTTTACATCGGGCAAAAAGCGGTAAATTAAAGCAAAAACCACCGTAATAATTATAAGGGATACGGCTACATTTATTAGCTGTGCAGAGAGAACAAAATCAGGATTGAATTGGGTAGCCAGCAAATCTTTTAAAAATGAAATTGATGCATCAATTAGCATTGAAATCAAAAGAACAAATCCTAAACACAGAATAACCCCAAAGGATAAAACACGTTTTTTAAGAAAGTTCAAAATTCCCATTTTAAGATTCGTTTTGGCTTTTATTCTCCAGATATAATTGATTGAATTTTGCATAATAGAAAAAAGTGCCGTTGCCGCTATTAAAAAGAATAATATACCCAATATACCCATAAAACTTCCACCCGAAATATTATAGTTTTCAATTGCCTTGCGAAGTACAAGAGTACTGTCATGTCCAAGCAATCCAGCAATCTCATTGAAAAGTTTTTCACGGATAATCTCATCTCCTGCAAAATAGCCAAAAACTGAAATAATTATAAGGATTATAGGAGTCAATGAAAACATGGCAAAATATGCAGTTGTACCAGCAAGTTGAATCGGTCGATTGGATCCAAAATTAGAAACCGAAGCTTTAAATATCTTAAAACTATTTACCAGGGCTTTTTTAAATTTTCCTTTTGACATAAATTATTAATTTCTTTATAATATTCTCGAACATAAGCCAAAAATTAATACCGTATTTATCCATTCCTTAATTACTAATGAGATAAGCAAGAAGCATCCCACAATTCTTCGGAACAAGTTGTGTTTGACAGCCAAAGTGTGATTGCAGTATAATTTTCTTATTCGGTTTTACTTTTCAAATTTGCATATAATGGTTGGCTACATGAAATCGTAGGGAATTGCGGACTATTTTCCTATCCGTCTTCACCGAAACATGAGCGGGGCATAATGCTTGAATTACAACTGAAACCCTTATTGCATTAAGCCCCTGTTGTATGATTATTGATTTTCATTTTAAGGGTCTTTTTTTAATCATTCCTCCTTTTGCATCCTTTATACTGTGCATTACGATAAATGCTTCTTTATCAATTTTATCTAACTCAGTCTGTAACTTTGACAATTCCAATCGAGTTACTAAAGTATAGACTATATCCGTCTGTTTTAATGGTTCACCTCTTCTTGCAAATCCTTTCTTACCTGAGTATAAAGTACATCCTCTACCCATTTTTTCTATTATAGCTAATCTGATTTCTTCAGATTTATCTGATATTATTGTTACACCAATATATTCTTCCACTCCGGTAACTACAAAATCAACTGTTTTAGAAGCAGCTAAATAAGTCAAAATAGCATACAGCGCAATTTCTATTGAAAACACATAGGCTGCGATAGCAAAAATGATTATATTAAAAATCAATATAACATCACCTATTGTCAATGAAGTTTTTCGGCTTATAAAAACAGCTAATACTTCCGTCCCATCAATCACAGCACCTCCGCGAACTGCTAATCCTATTCCTAATCCTAAGAAAAAACCACCGAATACAGCAATTAATAACTTGTCGTCTGTAATAGAATTAACAGGAATTAAATAAATAGCAAAAGCAAGTAATACAATTGCTATAATGCTTTTTACAGCAAATTGTCTGCTTATCGTTGAGAATGCTAATATCATAAAAGGGATATTTATCAAAACAATTAAAACAGAAAGTGATATGCCTGTCAATTCTGTTGTAATAAGAGATATCCCTGTTACACCTCCATCAAGGAATGAATTTGGCAGTAAAAATCCTTTTAATCCAAAATTTGCTGATAAAACTCCTAAAATAATTAGAAAACTATCGCGGAGTATATGTGTAAATTCAACCTTCGTATTTTGGATTTCTCTTTCAAATTGCTTTGGAGATGGATTTTTGTCCTTATTTTTATTTTGATGTCTTACAGCCTCAACAATAATATATTGAAAAATTGGGTTCATTTTTCCTGGTTTAGTTTTTCCTTTTCAATGGCACACAAAGTTTGTATATACCTGCCAGCTATCTCTATTTCTGCCATATTTGTTTATAAAGATAGCATTAAGCTTCCTATAATATGCACTACATAAACTTTCGAATCCAGAAGGAATATATCTTTTCAAATCTGGCATTTTCATTTGAACCTATATTTATAAGGCTTTATCCAATTATTCAAAAGAAATTAAGATTATAGAATTTAGCTCTGGATTTCCGATTTCCGAAAATAATCCAGAGGCTGACTACTGCTGACTGATGACTGCTGAAACTGTCAAGCCCCGCTATATTTCAACAACCAGAAGATCGCCAGCCCTGCAAGAAATGCCAATGCGACAAACACCACACTCACAATCAGCATCGGAGGTCCCCACACAGATGAGGATATGCCGACAGTCATTATCAGCGAGAAAAGCCACGCGATGCGGAGTGGACGACGTAACTTCTGCCAGTAAAAGCAAGTGACCACAACCAGCAAGCTGAAAATTCCGCACATAATTTGAGCGATAGTTTCCAATATTTGGCCGATTGTCAATGATCGCGGAATTTGTTTAATCCCGCCCGACAAAGAAACCCAGGCCAAAACAAGGAGCAGAAGTATTGTGCTTATCAGGATAATCCACCGAACAGCCGACACGAATATTCATGTATTTTCCTTTAAGGTGCCAAAAGCCTGTAAACTCTTGATAAAGAATAAAAATACAAAAATATTTTCTTGGAGGAGAGATAAGTGTGAAAATTGCCAGGGCCGGGGAATTGTCGATTCGTGGATTGTCGATTGTCGATATTTGATGTAAAATCCCAAATAAATTCACAAATCCCAAATCCCACCTTTCCACCTTTCCACCATTTCACCATTTCACCATTTCACCTATATCACCTTATCACCTTGTCACCATGTCACCATGTCTTCTTGATCTTAATTCACCACCGTCACATAAAAATCCATAGCGGGGTTATCGTTATTAACCGTGTTGTGGTTGATGAATGCAATCCTGACCGTATTAGTGCTGGAAACCCAGGCAAAGCCAATGGCGCAGTTGCCCAACAAATCTGCCGATGGCGATACACTTACTGTGGCACCCACCTCAGCGCCCGGCACCGTTACCGTTTCTAATTCCTTATTAACGCTAAGGCCGAAAGAAGGAAGGTCAATGTTCACCGTGGCTTTTATAATGTTTGGCACCGACTGCCAGCTTGCATTGCCCACGTTGTCGCTGGTTAACACGCGGCCGTTCGCCTGTGTGCCGTCCTGGTATTTGAACTTACCTACCACTTGCAGCGTTGTATCGGGTGTGGTAGTGCCTATACCCACCTTTGTACTGGCAGTGGCCCCGTTCACACCGTTAATACTACCCAGCACCAGGCTATTATCTGCCCCTGCAGAAGCATATGCCCCTATGGCAGTAGCATTGGTGAGAGCTCCGCTTGCAACATCAGCGGAGTAACCCAAAGCGGTGTTGTAATCACCCGAACTGTTGGAAGCAAGCGCCTGAAAACCGGTGGCGATATTGAAGTTTCCGCTGACGTTAGCTCCCAGCGAGCCATAACCAGTAGCGATGTTCGCGTTTCCTGTGTGGTTGTTTGGTAGCGAGAAGCCACCAATGGCGATATTGTCATATCCTGTGGTGTTGGCAGCAAGCGCCAGGTAACCGCTGGCGGTATTGTTATATCCTGTGGTATTTGCAAAAAGCGCCAGGTAACCGTTGGCGGTATTTTCGTATCCTGTAGTGTTGGAATAAAGCGAATAATAACCATTGGCAGTATTATTGTATCCAAAAGTATTGGCATAAAGCGCCCTATAACCATTAGCAGTATTACTTTCTCCTGTGATATTTGAAAAAAGCGCCTGACTACCATTAGCGGTATTTCTATTTCCTCCGGTGTTGGAAACTAGCGCCTGGTATCCATTGGCTGTATTGTTGTTGCCAGTGACGTTGGAATCAAGCGCCAGATATCCATAAGAAGTATTTTCGTTTCCGTTATATTCTATCCTTCCAGCTATTTCCCCGTTTACCTTAAACATCAGGTTTTGCCCATCGGCTGTTCCTATGTAGTTGGTTCCGTAAGTGGTGCCGGTATTACCATTTAGCCCCCAGGCATTGTTGGTAACCGGTTGCCAGCTTGCCATACCTGTGTTGTCGCTGGTCAGTACTTTACCATTAGCCTGAGACCCGTCCTGATATTTGAACTTACCCACCACGTGCAAAGTCGTATCGGGTGTAGTGGTGCCTATACCCACCTTTGTATTGGCTGTGGCATTGTTTACACCGTTAATACTACCCAGAACCAGGCTATTATCTGCCCCTGCCAAAGCATTTGCACCTATGGCTGTAGCATTGGAGAGCCCTTCGTTTGCTACATCAGCGGAGTTACCCAAAGCTGTATTGTAACTTCCGATGGTATTGGCAGTAAGCGAAAAAAAGCCGTTGGCAGTATTGTTGTTTCCGGTAGTGTTGTTATAAAGCGCACCAGTACCGTTGCCTGAATTGTAGTTTCCCGTGGTGTTGGAAGAAAGCGCATCATAACCGTTGGCTACGTTGAAACTTCCTGTGGTGTTGGAAGAAAGGGCACTGGTACCGTTGGCTACGTTGAAATTTCCCTCGGTGTTGGAAAGAAGAGAAGAATAGCCGTCGGCAGTATTATTGTCTCCCGTAGTGTTGGAAGAAAGCGAATTATAGCCGTTGGCTACGTTGGAACTTCCCGTAGTGTTGAGATTAAGCGCCCTATTACCGTTGGCTACATTGAAGTTTCCCGTGGTGTTTGTATAAAGCGCACCGAAGCCGTTGGCGGTATTATTGTATCCCTCGGTATTAGAACTAAGCGCATAATTACCATTGGCAGTATTTTCGTCTCCCGTGGTATTGGAAGAAAGCGATTGGTAGCCAAAAGAAACATTTTGGTTTCCGGTATATTCAATTCTTCCGGCAATAGAGTCATTCACTTTAAACATCAGGTTCTGCCCATCGGCTGTGCCTATGTAATTTGTTCCATAACTGGTTCCAGTATTGCCGTTTAGCCTCCAGCCATTATTGGCGGCAGTCGGTTGCCAGCTTGCCACACCTGCAGTGTCGCTGGTGAGTACATAACCATCGGCTTGTGTACCGTCCTGGTATTTGAACTTGCCCACCACGTGCAGGGTAGTATCGGGCGTAGATGTTCCAAAACCCGTGTTGCCGTTTTTAAGGATAACCATCGCATCGGAGCGCTTGGAAAACGTTCCATTACCAATGGAAAGGAGGCGGTCGGCAGGGTTCCAGCCATTGGTGTCGACGGCAGTATAGTTGGTATTGTATACACCAAGGGCCATTTCATAGGCTGTTAAGGCTTTGTTGGAACTTCCAAAAGCTGAAGATTCATAGCCCGGAGCATGGACATCGTAACCTATCGCTGTAGAATTAATACCTGCAGCTGTCGCATATTCTCCTATGGCTGTGGCAACATAGCCACTTGCCACCGCACTGTATCCCATCGCAGTTGCGTTGGCACCACTGGCGGTCGTACTGCCACCTATGGAAACAGCCTGGTAGCCCGAGGCCACTGAGTTCCACCCGAGGGCAACCGAATAATTTCCCATATTAGATGCATTCCACTGCAATCCATCCGCATGACCTGCACGAAAAGCGCCCTTACTCTTATCAAACAATAAACGGTTAGCATGATTAAAAATTCCATCAGCATCCAATTGTGGGGAACCGAACACAAAGTTGTCGTTTGCCATATCTACCAATGAGGTATCAGGATATACGGTATTGCTGTCAAGCGTAAAGACGGAGGCTGTTCCGGTTGATAGATGCATCCATTTTGCACCATTATAAAACCAGAAACCTGTTGTCTGATCGCTTTGGTAAACCATTAAACCCGTGGCAGGTGAAGATATTGCATCCCGCTCTGCCTGGGT
This sequence comes from uncultured Bacteroidales bacterium, assembly GCA_963787195.1. GTDB lineage: Bacteria > Bacteroidota > Bacteroidia > Bacteroidales > JAGOPY01 > CAWBCI01. The sequence goes on along the minus strand of CAWBCI010000003.1, from coordinate 167,225 downwards.
CATGCGTGGGATCAATATCCCCGATGTATCGGATTTTATATCCAGCATTGCGGATGCATCGGGTGGGCTGTTATCGGTATTTATAGCGACCTGCGCCGTCAATGTGCAACTCAGTATCATCAACATTGCTGCTAAATAAACTTTTACTGTTTTCATTTTTTTAATTTTAGGGTTTGTCTATATATTAACTGATTCTTATATAATGGATGACTATATATAATACAAGTGGCAGTTTTCGAACTGAATTCTTATTATCAGGCACAAAGATGATGGCAAAGTAGGACTTCTTAATCGACACTGTCACAGCTATATGAATAATATGATTTTGTCGGGTTTGATATACTTAATAAAAATTGAAAAGGATTGTTCATTTCAAGGGTTAGGGCTATCTAGTACCAAGAGTCTTACTCACATCTCTTAAAATTTTATAATGGTCTTATATTCAAGGTTTAATATTAGTCTTGATATCAAAAAAGGAAAGTTCTAATGAAAGGTCGTGAAAAGCAAAATCAAAATTAATTTATGGTTTTTGGTCTACATTTAGTATACAAAAACAATAATCTACGTGCTATAATATTAAAGAACAGACTTATACCTTGCACTAATTCGTAGATAGATGTACATCTATTTGATATACAGGCTATACGGCTTCAAATTGGATTAAAAGGTAATTCAAATTCATTAATATCAAGGCCTGGCTGGTTAAAGTGCGAATTTTTGAATAAAATCGTCCAGTTTTTGATCCGGGCTTAGTTTCAATTTCTTCTTTAGCCTGTAACGGTTTATTTTAACCGATGCCATGTCGATGTGTTCAAGGTGGGCAATTTGCGAAGTATTGAAATTTAATTTAATATAACTGCAGAGCCTGATTTCACCTTTTGTAAGGTTTGGAAAGCGAAGATTAAGTTTTTCGTAGAATTCGGTACTAAGAATGTCGATGTTCAATTGGAGTAACTCAAGATCTTTATCCACAAAAACATTAGTTTTTATTTCGTCCTGAAGTTTTTTAAGTTCGCGGCTTCGCTTGTATCCCCTCTCTGTAAATACTTTTTGCATTTGAGCATTTAAATCCTTAGCCCATTGCTGTTTGTGTTGAAGGCTGATTGCTAAACCGGTAAGGTCATTTTTCTTATTTTCCAATTCCAGACTAAGCAGTCTTTGTTTTTGATGTTCACTTGCCAGTTTTTCTATTGTAAGCAACTTCTCATTTTCCAATATTTTTACCTTTTGCCTGTGTGATTGAATCAGCATAATTGTGGTTACGACAGCCCCAATTATTATCAATAATAATATCCCTAACCTTAACCTTGCCCTTTGCTCAAAATATTCTTTTTCTTCTTTTTCATGCTCAATTGCATCTTCAATCTGACTTGATGTAAATTCGGCCAGGGTTGCAATTACCCGCTTATCTATATCTTCGTTCCTGGCCTTCAGGCTATCCTGAAGATTATTTAGTTTTTGCGATGCAGAAAAAGCGCTTTTTATATCCCCGGTTAAATCAAACAATTTGATTTTTGTTTTTAGAAAATCTATTTCAATTAGAATTTTATCTGGGTATGCTAAGGAATCCAGAAAGTAGCCGGTCATGGAACTTATTTTTTTCGCCTCTTTGAAATTGGAAAGAGAAATCTCAGCATTTGCTAATTGTATCCCGGCTTTTATTCGCTTGCACCTTATATCCGTAGCAGTATCCGTGTATCTTTCTTTAAAGTTATAAGCATAAATTTCTCTGGCTTTCTCAAATTTATATTGCAGCATGTAAACCCCTGCGATATTATCTCTCACGCTTCCCTGGAAAAGGTACCAATCCTCAGAAGGTTCAGCTTGCGATTCAATGATGCTGTCGGCTTTAAAAAAGTACTGTAAGGCCGAATCAAGCTTCCCATATTTCTCAAAATAGAATCCGGCATTATTCAGTGATGAAACGTACCAAATTTTGTCCGGATGCAATTGTGAATTCTTAATAGCTTCTTTACTAACACTATAAACAGAGTCGATATTACCGGCTTGGTCATATAAACCGAGAATTTTCCCATAAAGTAATTGCTTAAATAAAATTGAATCGGGAGCATTATGTATATGATTCGAAATTAATGCCAGAGAAATTTGTTTTAAAGCCTGGGTATATACGCGGATATCTGTCAATTTCTGAATAAATATTAAACGGTCGCCAGCAGTTTTTAAGGTGGTGTCGTAATTGGATTCCAGCAAAGGCATGGCTTCTTTGTAAATGGTAAAAAAGTCTGCCGGATCGCTATACTTTGGCAAGTGATCCACCTGATCATGCAAACTAATAATTCTTTCTTCATATCCCCTTGTCTCATTTTTTTTCTGTTGATTTTCCTCTGTTCTGGTACAAGAAGTTAATACCGATACAATCGATATTAAAAGGAAGTATTTTAGAGCTATTTTGAAAGTTGGCTTCAAATATTTAATTCTGATACTTATACAATTGAATAATCCAAAGTTAGCTTTTCTAGAATTAATCAGGATGTTTTGGAAAAGTCATTTATCAAATTTTCGACATGTATGCATGGTAAAAATTCATCGTAAAGTTCCTGAGCATTTGATCCCGGCACAAGCGGGAACAAAGCAATGAAATATCGAATGCCCGAAATGTCGAAATGTCGAATTAAATGGAACTTCATACTTTACTTCGTGATATCGCTATTTCGTGATATCGCTACATCGAAAGTTTGATAACTTCTCTGCTAATCGCTACCAGTTCCCGGCCTGCGAAGGGATCTGTCAGAGTATTGCTCTTAGATAATTCTTTGGTTATATGAAAGTGAAGAGTTTGATGAATGATTTCAGTTTTTTTTAAACCATCTCATCTCCCTATATAATTATTATATCCCTTAATTACAGGAATTTAAGGCTGAAAGGAATAATAAAATAATCAGTTTGACTTCCTGGACTCCCTGTGAAAATCAATTTTATTATTATGGCAGAAACTTATAATTTCCTCCGGATCCTGAATATCATCAACCTTATAAATCATTGTATTTGTTTTAATTAAGATATTATCATCTGGCATGACCCTCATACTTACAATTTCATTAGCATAGACAATGAATTCTCCTAATAATAATTTCCACAAAACCAGATGATCCGAATTAACTTTTATCAGGTTAAGCCTTCTTTTCCTTAACCTGTAAACTCCATAAAATGCAAATGCCAGGACTGAAATTGCAGTTGCTATTTCCCTAGCTGTATATTCCATCAATATTTAATTTTTCTGATATGTCTGTGTACCTCCCTCTCAACTTTTTCCAAAATCAGGATAATCCTTTATCTGATCCCACATTGATTTTTGTCAGCGTCCTATATATTGAGACAGCTACCCCCTCGTGTTTGCCCAGCCTGAGTGCAATCTCTGGTTCGGCGGGGCTGGCAATTGCTCATTCCCAGGTTACCGTAATTATTGCTTAATTATCAATTGCTTATGAACTATATTGCCATTGATTTGAAGGATATATGATCCATTTGGTAAATCTTGTAAGTCAATTGTATTTAATTGATTTGCTTTCAAAGGAATGTTAATAATTTGATTGCCACAAATATTAAATATAAAACCTTGACATTCCTTTGAGTTTGAATTAGTAAGATCAATTTGGAATTTGGAATGAAATGGATTTGGATAAACAAGCAAATTTTTATTAATTTTTAAGGAGGGTCCGGTAGATACCATCAATTGCTCGCCCCATTCTTCATCCCCCTTCTTATAATACTTTAATTCAAGAGTATGGTCTATACTTTGTTCAACATCATATGTCCATGCATAAGATCCACCGCATCCGGCAATAAATCTATCGGAACCGTAATAATATTCTGATGAATAAGAAAAATCATCGACAATCCGGCCATTGTATAAGTTTATGTTTGAATATACACTATCAATGATGCCATTATTAATCAATGAATCCAGATTTGTATAGAAAATTGTGTCAAAGTACTCATCAAAAACCCACTCAGGATGCTCACTGGTTGACAAGGCGGTCTTAACATATCTGGTATAAAAGACCGTATCATTTCCAGCTGAGTAATATTTATTTGTGATTTCATAACTAAACTGCTCATCAAATCCTATCCAGCTGCCTGACCCATATTCATCGACATGAAATATATCACCTACATCATAATTATAAATTTCAGCAACTGTCGAGATTTGCTGAGCATATGAAGACGAAAACGTTAAAGCAATTAAAATGCTGAGAAACAATAAAGATGGCTTTGCTGTTTTAAATAGATCTTTCATGGCTTTTGGTTTTTAAATAATTATGCTAATTATGGTAAGTTTTGAATAAATCTACAAAATATCTTTCTATCTGCAATATCTATTTAAGAAGATAGCTTTAGACTTTATATAAATTTAGCTAAATAAACATTCGAATTTTGATGGAGTATATCTTTTCAAACCCAGCATTTCTATTTGACCCTAAATTTAGGAGGCTTTATCCAATTATCCAAAATAAAATCATTAAAGATTGTAGAATTTAGAGTTTGGGGCAGGATTTCAGATTTCAGAGTCCTGAAAGGACGTAACAGCAATAGCCCAGGCATTTATGCCTGGGGAAAAATGACGGCAACAGATTTCCGAGTCCCGCAAGGGACGACACAGAAAGCTAGTTCAAAGTGCAAAATGCAAAGTGTAGAGTTGAAGTTTATTAGTTATTAAGTTTTTACTTAAGAATCGCTAAATCGGAACATAACAATTTCAAGTGTGTTACTCGATAAGTCCTGAAAGGACGTCACAGCAATAGCCCAGGCATTTATGCCTGGGGAGAAGATGGTAAAAAATCATAATCCCGGATAAATCCCAAAAATTTTCCCCTTTCCGACAGGTATAAATATCCATGAAATGGATAAACAAAAAAATACAATAACTAATAATAATCCATCATGGCATCTCATTTCAATTCCGTCCACATCCATTTCGTGTTCAGCACCCTGAACAGGCAGAAACTCATTTCCCCTGAGATCAGGCATGACCTTTGGGCCTATATGGCCGGCATAGCCTCCAATAACAATATGAAAGCCCTGGAAATAGGGGGCGTCAGCGAACATGTCCACCTGCTGATATCCATGCCATCTACTCTGACCATAGCAAAAGCTGTTCAACTGATCAAGGGAAATTCATCAAAATGGATACATGAAGAGTATAAGGACATGAGCAGGTTCGCCTGGCAGGTTGGATATGCATCCATCAGCGTAAGTCCTGACAGGGTTGTTAAGACATTGCAATACATCCGGAACCAGGAAGCGCACCACCGTAAAATTAGCTTCCGGGAGGAATACCTCAGGTTCATCAAAGAGGCTGGCATTCCATATGATGATAGGTTTATCTGGGGATAAACATGTGTCGTCCCTTACGGGACTTGGCGTAGGTCGGGGCATCCCGTCCCCAGGCATAAATGCCTGGGCTATTACTGTGCGGTCCGTTCCGGACCCTTATCATTTCAGATTTCAAATGGCTGTTTTCAGATTTCAGATTTGCAAAAATTATCACGAGACTTCTGACCGACGACTGAAGACCGACGACTGACGACTGCTGACTGCCGACTGCTGACCGCTGACTGCTGACTGCTGACTTTCCCAACTGCTCCCGTCAATATTTTCACTAATTTTATAGGTAGAATTTTGCTTAAAATGAAGAATATCGTCGTCCTAAGTGGTGCGGGTGTCAGCGCCGAAAGCGGACTGAGTACTTTCCGCGACAATAATGGCCTGTGGAATAACTACCGGGTGGAAGATGTTGCTACTCCCGAAGCCTGGTTGAATAATATGGACCTGGTCCTGGATTTTTATAACCAGCGCCGGAAACAACTTTACGAGGTGGAGCCGAATGCTGCCCATTTTGCCATCGCCCGCCTGGAAGATAAATTCAATGTCACAGTAATCACCCAAAACGTGGATGACCTGCATGAAAGGGCCAGATCGTCGAATGTGGTCCACCTGCACGGAGAACTTAAGAAAGTCCGCAGTTCGGTCTACCCTGAGCTGATCTATGACCTGGAAGGCTGGGAACTAAAACGGGGCGACCTTTGCGAAAAAGGAACACAGCTCCGGCCCCATATAGTGTGGTTCGGGGAGCCTGTTCCCATGATTGAGAAAGCGATGGAAATATCCTCCGGGGCTGATATCTTCATAGTAATCGGCACTTCTTTAAAAGTATATCCTGCAGCCGGACTGATACATTTTGTGCCGGAAGAATGCAGCAAATACCTGATAGATCCGGCGGCCTCAAATTTATCCGGCATTCCCAATCTGAAGGTCATTCAGAAAAAAGCCGGGGAAGGAGCGCCGGAACTGGTAAATGAACTGATGAAAGAATGAAAGAATTAAAAAAAAATCATAAAGGAAATTAAACCGGAATTATAAACCATCCATATAAAAGCCATCATTATGTCTGATTTCGAGTTCGTTTTGAATAGGGCCAGGCACTATTGTTCGACGCAGGAGCGATGTGTACAGGAGGTCGCCAATAAGCTTAGAAGCTGGAATGTGGGCCAGAAAAATACCGACAAGATCATCGAATCGCTCCGGAAAGATAATTACCTGAATGAAGAACGCTATGCAAAGCTTTTTGCCGGTGGGAAATTCAGGATTAATCACTGGGGAAAGAACAAGATCATTTTTGAACTCACAAAAAAACAGGTCCCGGAGCTGATTATACAAATAGGTCTTCAGGAGATCAGTGAAGAGGAATATTTCAATACCTTGCTCGACCTGCTGAAGAAGAAAAAGAGGGAGATCCGTGATACCGATCCCTTCATCATAAAAAAGAAACTGATAAATTATGCTGTTCAGAAAGGCTACCACTTTTCCATTGCCATGCAGGCAGCAAATGAAAGCATCTGACATTCTTTAATCAATGAGACTCAATTTTTTCTTCGCTTCGCTTGAAAAAAATTGTTAGTCGAATTGATCCCGAAAAGACGAAGTCTTATTCGGGATCTGATGGGACAAATTCCCCGTCTCTTGAGACGAATAAGAGATATTTCCTTAAACTACCCCGCTGCTTGCGGCGGGGTAGTTTATTCTAAAGCAATCTTTTCAGCAAATTAAAAAAACCATACCTTTGCATTCCCAAATTAAAAACACCAGCCATGGTAACAAGTGAAAGCATAAAGGACCTCGGTCAAAGGATAGATGCCTTGAGGAGGTATCTTTGACGTCGACAAAAAGAAAGAACTCATAAAAGAGAAAGAAGAAATTTCTCAATCCCCCGATTTCTGGAATGATCCCAAGAAAGCTGAAGAAGTGCTGAAATCCATCAAGGACATCCGGCGCTGGACAGATATGTACGATAAGACCGTTACGGCCAATGATGACCTGCTGATCATGTACGAATTTTTTGAAGCAGGCGAGGGCACGGAAGAAGAAATCGACAAGCATTATGCCAGGACCCTTAAGCTGGTAGAAGAAGCTGAATTCATGAATATGCTCAGCAAGCCCGAAGACAAGCTGAGCGCCATATTGCAGGTAAACTCGGGGGCAGGTGGCACCGAGAGCCAGGACTGGGCCGAGATGCTGCTCAGGATGTACATGCGTTGGGGCGAGCTGCACAATTACAAAGTGAAGGAACTGGACCGGCAGGACGGGGATGTTGCCGGAATTAAATCGGCCTCCATTGAAATTGAAGGAGACTATGTTTTCGGCTATCTAAAGGGAGAAAATGGAGTCCACCGCCTGGTGAGGCTCTCGCCTTTCGATTCAGCTAATCGCCGCCATACTTCTTTTGCATCGGTTTATGTTTATCCTATGGTGGATGACAATATCAACATAGAAATCAATGCCAGCGATATTACCTGGGATACATTCCGCTCCAGCGGACCCGGCGGGCAAAATGTGAATAAGGTAGAAACGGCAGTCCGACTCAAGCATGAGCCTTCGGGCATCATCATAGAATGCCAGGAAACCCGTTCCCAGCTTCAGAACCGTGAGAAAGCCATACAGATGCTGAAATCACAGTTATACGAGATCGAAATCCGGAAAAAACGAGAAGCCCAGGCCCAGATCGAGAGCAAGAAGAAGAAGATCGAATGGGGTTCCCAGATACGTTCCTATGTGATGCATCCCTATAAACTGGTGAAAGACAACCGGACCGACCATGAAACCGGCAATGTACAGGCTGTGATGGATGGAGAGATTGATGACTTTATCAAAGCTTTCCTGATGGAGTTCGGCTCAAACTGATCTTCCTTTCTAAAAAATATATAAATTAGCAGAAATAAATTTTCAGGAAGAAATTACTTCTTCCGGTACTTTTTATCAATCTACTAAATTATGATCCAGATTTATCACAACCCAAGATGCCGTAAGTCAAGAGCCGGATTGCAGTACCTCCTCGACAATGGTATCCAGCCCCAAATCATCGATTATATTAAAAATCCCCTGGCTGAAGAAGAACTGAAACTCATCCTGGCCAAACTGAATAAAAAACCTACTGAAATAATACGAACCCAGGAAGAACTTTACAGGAAAGAATTAAAAGGAAAGAACTTCTCCGACGAAGAATGGATCCATATCCTGGTCGAAAACCCCAAACTGATACAAAGGCCTATCATCGTGAAGGATCATAAGGCTGTGATCGGTGACCCGGTGAGTGCAATTGAAAAAATAATAGCTTGAATTCCAACATCATTCCAAAATAAAAATAAAAAGCTAAAAGCTAAGAAAAATGAATACAAGAACAGAAAAGGACACCATGGGAACCATTGAGGTACCCGCCGAAAAGTACTGGGGAGCCCAGACACAACGATCCAGGATGAATTTTAAGATAGGTGATCCCGGCTCCATGCCGCTTGAGATCATAAGCGCTTTCGGGATCCTGAAAAAAGCTGCCGCCCTGGCCAATTTTGAGTTGGGTGTCCTGCCGGCTGAAAAGAAGGACATCATTTGCAAAGTTTGTGATGAAATCATAGAAGGCAAGCTGAACGAGCATTTCCCGCTGGTTATCTGGCAAACCGGATCAGGGACCCAATCCAATATGAATGTAAATGAAGTGGTGGCCAACCGCGCCCATGTGGTGCTGGGCGGAAATCTGGGAGAAGGACAGAAACTTATACATCCTAACGATGATGTAAATAAATCACAGTCGTCGAACGACACCTTCCCTACCGCCATGCATATTGCAGCTTATAAAAGGGTGATGGAAACCACCATACCGGGTGTAGAACTTTTACGGGATACCCTGCTGAAGAAAACCGAAGAATTTAAGGATATAGTAAAAACAGGCCGCACCCATTTAATGGATGCCACTCCCCTGACCCTCGGACAGGAATTTTCAGGTTATGCTTCCCAGCTGGATCACGGCTTGAGAGCACTTAAAAACACACTTCCTCACCTTTCCGAACTTGCACTTGGTGGCACTGCAGTTGGAACCGGAATTAATACGCCTAAAGGATATGATGTTTTGGTAGCTAAGAAAATTGCGGAAATCTCTGGATTCCCGTTTATTACAGCAGAGAATAAATTCGAGGCACTTTCGGCACACGATGCCATAGTAGAAAGTTCCGGCGCCCTGAAAACCCTGGCCGTTAGCCTCATGCATATTGCAAACAATATCCGCCTGCTGGCCTCCGGTCCGCGTTGCGGCTATAGTGAATTGAGCCTTCCGGCAAATGAGCCCGGTTCATCCATCATGCCCGGGAAAGTCAACCCGACACAGAACGAGGCCCTTTCGATGGTCTGTGCCCAGGTTATTGGAAATGACGTAACTATTAACGTTGGCGGGACACATGGACATTTCCAGCTGAATGTATTCAAACCCGTGATGATCCATAATTTCCTAGAATCGGCGAGATTGCTCGGAGAAGCTTGTGTATCCTTCAATGATAACTGCGCTGTGGGCATTGAGCCGAATATGCCCTACATCAAAAAGAACCTGCAGAATTCATTGATGCTGGTAACTGCATTAAATACCCATATTGGCTATGACAATGCAGCGAAAATAGCCAAGAAAGCCCATTCTGAGCATAAGACACTTAAGGAAGCCGCCCTGGAATTAGGACTGCTGACTGAAAAAGAATTTGATGAATGGGTGGATCCGATGAAAATGATCGGACGCTAGAAAAAGTCAGACCCCCGGTTTTGTAATCCCGGGGGTTTTTATTTGCTTAGATTCAGATAATAATCCGCCTCCTTTTTATCATCCATCCGGGCATAAATATTCGCCAGGTATTTTGCATATTCCTTATCTGGTTTTATCGAATACAGATTTTTAAAATATTTAAGCGATTTTTTAAAATTAGCTGTCACTATATCCAGAGCTTTTACCAGATGATTGTACTGACGGTTGGTTTTATGTTTATCATAAGCCGCCATTTCCTTCTGGTAAAGATTTTCAGCTTTCCAGTAATATTTTTTTGCCTCCCATTCCAGTCCGGTCACATTTTTTGGGTCCATCTGTAATAGCTTAGGGGCAAGAACATCACAGATGCTGTCATTCTTCAGTTTTTCATTCACCCTAAAATATCCTTCCTGTAAACTGACATTATTGGCAGCCTGTTGCTTTATTGCAGGCCAGAGTTTAAGGGCCAGGTCCCAGTTCTCGCTCTCCACGTAAGTCTCGAAAAGCCTTTTTTGTTCCGCAGCTTTCACAGGTGTGTCCGGGAATTTCTTCAGACAATCTTCCAGGGTTTCGATCTCTTTCGACAGATTATCGATTTTCCGGTATGCTTTTGCCAGGTCATCACACATATCAGGCTGAGCGCCGGGATGATTCACGCCTAGTGAGAGATATTCTATCGCCTTATCCGTATTCCCGAGTGCAAGGGCAGCTTCCCCGGCCTTTCCGTAATAGGGGCATTCATCAGACTTGCCTTTCTTAGTATAATCCTGGATTAATTGTTCGTAAATATTAAAGGCCTTTTCGAAATCTCCTGCCTGCATTGCTGTAGAACCTTCGTCCGTCAACTGAGTGAGTTGTTTGCCCGGGGTGCAGGCAGACATGATCAACAGAGTAAATACAAATATTACAAATCTGGTCTTCTTCATGCTATCTAAAATTTTAAAGGCCCTGATGATTACCTTATGTCTTTCAGATCATCCTCCGGTATTTTTTCGAGGCCTTTCAATTGATAAATAAACGCATATTCGGCAATTTTACCTCCGCGAATCACGGGAATGGTATCCCTGGGGATTATTTGCTGAAAATAAGTTTTCATTGTTGATTCCGGGGAAGCAAAATCCCGGCTTGTAGTGATGTAATAAGCATCCATACCGAGGTGGAATCCGCCCCTGTCGTGGTTGATCCATGCATACTTATGGATACGGTCAAGGGGGCCTATAGCCAAAGTATAGGTGCCGGCAGGCTCTGCCAGGTAATAATCCTGGTTGGCAGCCGGGAACCAGCGATAGGAAATGATGGGGGCATGTGCCGGCATAGTACCTTCCGAAACATCCCAGGAAGTTACCTTTTCAAATGCTTTTCCGATTTGTTCCCAGCCATACATATCCAGTGAAATATCCTTTTCTCCCCTGAGGCTAATGTCTTTCTCCTTTCCGTTATAAAAAATACCTTTATTGACCTGCCATACGCCGAGTACAGATACTGTGAGGGTTAAGCCCAGCGCTATTCCGGCAGGTATAGGCATTACATAACAATTATGTGCCTTTGACCGGAAAAAACTCAGGTAAGAGGCCGAAAGCAATAACAGGCTCACATAAGCCGGACCAGTCCAATGAGGAAGTGTTGGGCGAAAAAGGGAAAAGAACAGGAACAATATAATGAGTGGCAGGGAGAGAAATAAGATAAGCCGACCATATTTTGCTTCAATAATAGGTTTCCTTCTCCTGAAAAATGTCCATATGGCTGCAAAGGCTATGCCCCAGTTCACAGGATTATTATAGCCTATTTCTCCAAGTAATTCCGTCAGAAAATAATCAGGTCTTATTCCTGAGCCGAAAATACTTAGCCTGTCGCTATGAAAAGTAAATGATATAAATTGATTCTGAACATTCCATATGATAACGGGGAGGAATATAAGGGCTGAAATTAAAATGGCACCGTAGAAAGAAAATTCCTTAAACCAGCGACGCTGATAAAATAATATATACAGTCCAATCCCAAGCCATAGGAAAACCGAAGTGTATTTGGAGATCATACCCAAACCTATGCTGGCTCCAAGGGCAAGCATCAGCCATTTGTTCCGGCCTTTTATTTCCTGGTCTTTAAAGATCAGTGCCATGATATAAAGGCTGAGCACCCAGAAGAAAACCTGGGGTGAATCGGGCAGTATAAAAGTACCGCTGATTATAAAAGCATAGATGGAGGCTGTGTATAAAATCGCCGCGTACCAGCCCGTGAGGGCATCTTTGATGGTTTTTCCAGCGAGGTATATCAGCCAGGTCGAGAGACTACCGAATACAATTGCTGCCAGACGCAGGAAGAACTCCGAATGCAGGTGTAAATTTAAACTGAAGAGGCGCATGACAAGCCCGACCATGGGGGGATGATCGAAATGACTGAGGGCCGGGTAAAGGGCATACAGACGATAATACACTTCATCGTTTCCCAGCTCCAGTAAAGATGCAAGCACAGCCCTGCCAAGCGTTGAAACCAGGATCAGGACGAGGAGATAGTTTTTGATCCGGGATTCTTTCATGAGCGGGAATTCCCTTTGGTTTTCCTGTATTTTTTATTTTTAAGATAGAAGAATGCAAAAATGATAAAAGCGAGCATCAGCCAGGAGAGTATCCAGAATATCCAGGATGCCACATAGTTGATCTTCGCCGGCTGTGCATTCGACGGAGTCGTTCCGTCATACCTGATGATTGGATTCAGGTAGAATATGTTTTTATTCGGGAAATAGATCTCTGTCCGCACATAAGTGTCTGCCGGCTTAATAATATAGGAAGCAGAATCTGTATTGCTGATCTCCTTCAATACTTTGCCTCCCTGGCCTATAAAACGGAATTTGGATGCCGGCTTATTGACTGCAACTCTCAAAGTATCCCCCGATAGTTCCACCTTGTCGAGCTTTGCTATGAACTTCACCTTGGCTATTTTCTGCGCATACGTTTCATCTGAGGTGCGGTATATTTCTGCGGCAAAGGCCCTGCCGGTCCTGAGGGCCTGAACTATACTGTCGCCGGTGAGAACCGGCGAGTAAATATAGGTACATCGATAGCCGACTTCCATCGGCCTGGAGATATCGTGGGAGTCATCATCGCCGATGGCTGTCACATAATGACCGGCCGATAGGGCCGAATCCCAGTGAACTATTGAGACCCTCATATAATTCAGCACTTCTATTCCGTCGTAACCTGTGAGGTATTTCATATCATCCGGTGAATAGGCTCCGCGAAGTTTGGGATGGGCTATATAGATCAGTTTATTGTGCTTCCGGAGCACATTGATGATGTTCTGCTTGTTTTCGAGATTCTGGAAGAAGGGATATTCCCGCCAGTCAACTTTTTCAGAACCTACCAGTACCTGGTGGTTCTTGAAGATCCCGTAGCCGTGCTCATAAACCGGGATATAGGAAGGACGCTCGTCTCCCCAGCGATTGATCTTCTGATAATCGGAAGTGGCGATAATGGAATATCCCAGGGAGGAATATATGCTGTCGATGGCCCGGTTCGAATTTTTCCTTCCATCAGTAATGCCTCCCCAGGCATATGATTGCACCTGGAAATTGGCCCGACGCCAGTAATTTGAATCGATGCCTTTGTATGGATTATACAATAAATTCCCTGAAAAGGCTTTAGGTTCCGGGAAATCGTAAACAGGACAAGTCAGGTATTCGTAGATTACTATTCCGAACATTACGATAAGGGCCCATTTAATCACTTTCAGGATAATCAGGCCGGTCTTTTTTAGGGTCTTCAACATCAGGGATTTTCGTTTACCATTGAAAAGGCAAAAATAATGGAATAAATGGAGAATGGTGATGGCAGAGGAGAGAACTTTCGAACTTTCGATATGACGAACTTTCGATATGACGAAATGACGAACTTTCCTGCCCCCCTCCCAGCCTCCCCCCAAATAGGGGCTACTCTTTATACACAACTTAATAGGCAACAGATTAACAATAAGGCGTGTAAAGAGTAGAACAGGTGGAAGTGGGAACACTAGCAAAAATACAAGTCCTTATTGAACTTCGCAGAGTTCATTGAAGAATGAATGTTCCAGGATGGAAATAAATTAATTCTTACTGTTTTGTATTGTAAGAGTCACTGCAAATAGCATACAGATCCCGGCCTGCGCCGGGATGACGATCTCTGGGCTGATTTAGAAAAAGCGGCGCGGCACACCATAATGATTTTCAAAGGCGTGCCGCGCCGCTTTTTCTTAACTCCTTCAAATGACCGTCATCCCGACGCAGGAGGGATCTGGTAGACACATGCATATAAGAAATGAATTCAGATACATGCCCCTTCCCCGACCCAATCTTTTTTAAATGGGGACTGGATAAATTCAATTTGATAAATGAAGATTTTTACCTGACAAAAAATGTGTATAAAGAGTAGCAAATAGGGGGAGGAGAATAAAAATTCAAGCTATTACATCTTATAAGTCGTTCAAATCGCTACATCGTTACATCTATCTTCCGCCTCTGCCTTTTTCATTTCAGCCTTAAACTTATTATTCCTTGATATATCCAATTTTTTTAGATATATTTAAAGGACAGATACAAAACCTTTAAATTAATTCATTATGGAAGCCAGGAAATCGAATAGATCTGATCTTGAAAAAAAGCGCTTCGTCTTTCTTGAAATTGGGTTCATTGTAGCGCTGGGGCTTGTCTTTCTAGCCTTTAATCTAAAATCTTATGAGAAGATTAGCAAGGAAACTCTTGATCGACCTGTAATTAATACACCGGAAGAGATGGTACCAATCACCGAGCAAAAGCCACCTGAACCTCCTAAAGTAGTGCCTCCCAAAATAGTCACGAATATAAAAATAGTGGATGATAATGTTAAAGTAGATGATGACATCAGAATTGATGTCGGTGCTAACCAAAGTACGGCAATTCCCGATTATATACCTTTACCTGCGCAGAAAGATGAGGCGTCAGTTCAGGACAAAGAGATATTCAGGGTGGTAGAAACCCCGCCCTCATTTCCCGGAGGTGAAAAAGCCCTGTATCAGTATTTGGCTGAAAATCTTAAATATCCCATAGCAGCCAAGGAGGCAAATATACAAGGGAAAGTATTTGTGACCTTCGTGGTTGAGATTGATGGGTCAATCACCCAGGTCAAAATTCTGAGAGGTATAGGAGGAGGATGTGATCAGGCAGCTTTGAAAGTGGTGGAAAATATGCCCCGCTGGATTCCAGGCAAGCAGCGTGGCATACCGGTTAGGGTACAGTTCAACCTTCCGGTTACATTCGTACTTCATTAATTGCATTTCATAGTTCAAAGAAAAGGAGGCTTATGGGCCTCCTTTCATACAAACTTATGAGCCGCAAATATAAAACAACACTTTTTGAGTGATCTCTCAGATTAACTGCATTTTGAATTTCCGCAGGCAGTGCAGGTGATACAACCTTCTTTATATTCCAAAGTACCGCTTGCTCCGCAATTGCCACATTTCTCCCTGCTGACTTTGGTACCGTCAGGAATATACTTTTTCAAAGCCCTGACAACCCCATTCTTCCATGTATTGATCGATTCTTCCAGTTGCAGGTTACTGACAAGGCTAACTACAAAAGGCAAGGGCATCCCATGACGGAGTATTCCCGAAATAAGTTTTGCATAGTTCCAGAATTCCGCATCAAATTGCCTCGACAATCCTTCCATGGTGATCTTATAGCCTTGTTTATCCTCAAACTGAAAATCATACCTGGAGTTTAATTCATCTATCTTATTTTTTATGATCTTTCCTTTAGTTACCCAGTTTGGAAGAAAGAAACCTTCCGCCCCACCCGTAAAGATCTCATAAGGTTTTCCGTCCATCAGCCCGATTACCGCAACCCATTTATCATCATCATTCTGAAAGTGCAATACATGAGCAGCCAGTACCTTCGGCCTTCTTGGAGCTGAAGTTTCAGAGAATTTTTTAAAATCTTTTTTATCCTTTTTATCCTCCTTGATAAGCACTCCCGAACGGGAATCTTCACGGTAAATGGTCATGCCCTTGCATCCGCTTTCCCAGGCAGTGAGATATATCTTACTGACCAGATCTTCGGTGGTTTCCTTTGGCACATTAACCGTAACGCTGATGGAATGATCGACCCATTTCTGAATGGATCCCTGCATCCGGACCTTGCTGAGCCAATCTATATCATTGGATGTAGCTTTCTGATAGGGCGACTGCATGATGAGCTTTTGCAACTCCTCATCTGAAAAAGCTTTCACTGTCACCGGGTCATAATTGCGGACTTCCAGCCATTTTTCGAATTTCGGATGAAAAACCTTATACTCTTCCCATGAATCACCCATTTCATCTACAAAATCAACTTTATTATCCTTTTCATTGGGGTTCACTTTACGCCTTCTTTTATAAGAAACCATAAAAACCGGCTCTATACCAGAGGAAGTCTGAGTACAGATGCTGACGCTACCGGTAGGTGCAATGGTAAGCATGGCGATATTTCTGCGTCCATATTGCACCATATCTTCATACACTTCCGGTGCAGCTTCCCTGATCCGCTCTATGAAAGGATTCCCTTTTTCCTTTTCAGTGCTGTAGATCGGAAAAGGGCCTCTTTCCCTGGCTAAATTGACTGAGGATCTATAGACTTCAATAGCAAGCTCACGGTGAATAGAAGTGGAGAATTTAATACCCTCATCAGAGCCATAACGGATTCCAAGTGCGGCCAGCATATCTCCTTCTGCGGTGATCCCGATGCCTGTCCTTCTTCCCTGTATACATTTTTCACGAATATTGAACCAGAGGTTCCTTTCGATACTTTTCACAATTTCCTCTTCCGGATCTTCGTCAATTTTCTGTATGATACGGTCGATTTTTTCCAGTTCCAGATCAATAATGTCGTCCATGATACGGAGAGCATAGGCGGCATGTCTGCGGAACAGGGGAGTATCGAAAGAAGCATCCGGGGTAAAAGGATCTTTCACGTAATTATAAAGGTTGATAGCGATGAGCCGGCAACTGTCGTATGGACAAAGGGGTATCTCCCCGCAAGGGTTGGTTGAAACTGTTTGAAAACCTTGATCGGCATAGCAGTCGGGTATCGCTTCCCTGGAAACTGTATCCCAGAACAGGACTCCGGGCTCGGCCGATTTCCATGCATTATGTATGATTTTATTCCAGATCTGGCCGGCATCAATTTCTTTCCTGACTAAGGGATTATCCGATTTAATCGGGAATTGCTGAGTATATGGGGTCTTATTTTTGACAGCCAGCATGAATTCATCATCGATTTTTACCGAGACATTGGCCCCGGTGACTTTACCCTGTTCAAGCTTCGCGTCGATAAAATTTTCAGCGTCCGGATGCTTGACGGAGATGGTCAGCATGAGGGCTCCCCTTCTGCCGTCCTGAGCAACTTCTCTGGTAGAGTTTGAATATCTTTCCATGAAAGGCACGATACCTGTAGAAGTAAGGGCGCTGTTCTTCACAGGGCTTCCGGCAGGCCGGATATGCGACAGGTCATGCCCCACTCCGCCACGCCTTTTCATGAGCTGAACCTGTTCCTGGTCTATTTTCAGGATACCACCGTAGGAATCCGACTGTCCCTGATTTCCAATTACAAAACAATTCGAAAGGGATGAAATCTGAAAGTTGTTTCCGATCCCGGCCATGGGGCCACCCTGTGGAACGATATAGCGGAAGCGGTCGAGTAGTTCAAATAGTTGCTGCCCGCTTAATGGGTTGGGATACTTCTCCTCAATCCTGGCAATTTCATGCGACAAACGCCAATGCATATCTTCCGGAGTAAGCTCAAAAAGTTCTCCCTGGCTGTTTTTGAGGGCATATTTATTTATCCAAACATTGGCAGCCAGTGTGTCCCCATGAAAATATTCTGTTGCCTTTTTGAAGACTTCCTCATAAGGGTAAGTCAAAAGCTCCTTTTCTTTCTGCATATTATCTGTTTCATTATCCTCAACGATGGCTTCCTGATCCTGGGTAAAGCAGTCATCATCCATTTCAATGATTTGCTCTGGCTCCGGCCTGGTTCTTTGCTCAAGCATTGAATTAAAAAAGTCCTTCTCTGCGACTTCAGTCTTGGTTTCTTCCCGGTTAAGATCGGCAAAAAGGTCGTTTTCCATTTCTAAAATTTACAAAAGTTTTTTACTGCAATTAATAAGTTAATGCACTTCTATTCAAGTTCCTATTGAAAACTTCGGCAGGTGTGTAATGCTTTGCTAAATTAAAGAAAGATTTCAGGAAGGCATAGTTCAACTTATCAACATAAGGGAGTTGAAAATTTATAATCGACTGATATCGAATACCATGAACAAATAAATGTTACTTTTCAACAAATTATTATCGTAAAAATCACCATTTTTTATGATTATGAGCCTGGCCGATACTATGCCAAAATGTTTATTACCAGTCTATTTATAAAGGTAATATGAATTCCAATATTTAGTTATTAACAATAGAGATCGTAAGAATATGATGATAGGAAATATATCTTATTCATCTCAAGAGACGGGGAATTTAATCACAGAAGATCCCGAATAAGACTTCATCTTTCCGGGATCAATTCGACTAAGGAATTTTTCTTCACTTCGTTTGAAAAACTTGAGTCTCAATGACTAAAAGTCAAGGCTCAGGGAGAGATAAAATTTCGGTTTTTTGATAATACCGTCTTCCATACCCCATGCCATATCTGCCCTCAGGAAATATCCAAGGACGCTTGTACGGGCGCCTAATCCAAAACCGCCAATGAGAGGTTCTTTTTGTTCCCTCACCTTTATCCACAGAGAGCCATCCTGAATATAACGGATATAGAAGGAATTCTCTTCCGAATAAGGGTCCTTGCCTGCCCATGCAGTTCCCACATCCCCGAATCCGACAAACTGGAAATTACGGATAAAGTCGGAGCGGATTGGCCGGTTGAAGAAGTATTGAAACACCGGGAAACGTAATTCAGAATTGATCACTGCGAAATTATTCCCGTTCCGGGCATTCTCGTTGAAGCCCCTCATATTGGTAGCCAGCGCCTGGTAAGCATAATTCTGGGTGTAATCTACAGGTGTACTCTGATCAAACTTCGGAGAGAGCCAATTATCAACCCCACCCATATAATATATAAGCTTGTTTTTTCCAAAGGAAGTGCTTGCCGCAAGCCTGTTAGCCCAGATAAAAGAACGGTGGATCCGTAAATAATGCCTCATATCCAGCCCTATAACAAACATACTTTTATTTTCCTGTCCCAGGATACGTGTATATTCACCGAATATTTTGAAACGGAGACCTTTGTATAAATTTAAACCAAGTTGTTTAGTGTCATCATAAACAATTTCTCCCTTAAGCCCTCCCCAGTATTGATTCAGATCAGGTTCCTTGAGGGCTGCATCATTGGTTGAAAGCCAGGTATATTTTTCATAACGTGCGTTCACTGTGCCTTTTATAGCCAGAACCGGACTGAAAGGATATTTGAGAATGTAGTATAACTGGTATGATCGGATTCTTTCCATAAAAGTAAAAGAACCGTAATAATAAGTATTTTCATTAGCCTGTCTTACAAATACAAGTTCCTTATCCAGCCTGTCGGTCAGGTTGGCATAGCTGAAAAGATATTCAATATTATTCAGGTTTAAGGGTATCCTGAAACCTCCAACGATCCGGTGATTTTCGAGCAGATCATTAATTCCTACCTGGAAAAAGCCGTTCAGTCCCAGATTATTGAAACCATTGGAACTCCCACCTCCAAAAGGCTGGTAAAAATAGTTCAGGGAAGTGAAATCAAGTTGGGTTGCTAATTGGTTAATAGAATATTCGACCCTGTAATTCAACCTTTTGGGGACCACAAAATTAGCGGCGCTCTTAGTTTCATTATTTTGTATCACCGAAGGACGGCCCAGGCTGTCATAAGCTATTTGAGTCTCCTGATTAACAGCCTGCCGGTCAAATATATAATTATTGATGTCAATCTCATTGGATTTTTGCCGGGTTTCGGCCTGGGATTTCGGAACAGTCTTATATACATTCCGGAAGCGTTTATTGTAAGACCCGACACTTTGCTTTAACTGTTCGATATGAGCTTCCTTTTTAACTGTCAAAGCCGAAGCATTAAGTGACTCCCTGTACGGAGTATTGCTAAGGCTGAGTTTCTGGATTTCTGAAGGAGCCGGCATTTCTTCTTTCTGTATAAGGTATTTCCCGTTCAAAAAGATGATCTGTCCAATGCTTGAAGAAGCCCGGCTGATGCTTTGTTCCAATATATTCCTGGAATAATTGCTAACAGGGTAAGTTTCCGAATAATATCTATAGTGCACAGTAGTATCGACAAAGCTGATAGTACTGTCGAGATGGCCAAGGTAGCGGTTATATATTCCGTTTTCATCACTCAGATAAGTAATGTAGCCCTTTTCGTATGGAAGCGGTTGAATTTCATTTCCAAAAGGTGTATTGGTGATCCTGCGGAGGAGATTCAAATTCTTATCGGTCAGGTTCATGATAAAGATGTCGTTAGTAGCAGGAACTTCAACCGGGGCTGTGACTACATCTATGTCCCATTTAAGAGTTTCATCCGGCCGGTTGGAAGCAAACACTATCTCATGATTGTTAAGATAGGCAGGGTTCAGGTCGTCATAAATGTCGTTAGTGAGTTGCTTGAAGGAGCCGGATGCTATGTTGAAAATGTAAAGATCCGACTGTCCTTTCTGGACTGCGGAAAATACCAGATCACTTCCATCAGGAGCATAATTCAAATCCACCACCTTTTCAAAATTGTAAAGGATGATCTTTTGGCTGGAATGCTCTTCAATATTATAGATATATAGGTATACTTCACCTTTTTTCTCCACTATCACCGCCAAAAGTTTGCTGCCGGGATGCCAGGCCACACGCGGATATGAATAATCTACTTTTTCTTCCAGCCTGAATCCGCCGCTAAGAACTCTTTTTCTTTTCCCCGTGGCCAAATTCAATAAATAGAGCTTGTATTTGCCGGACTCATTCGTAGCATAGGTGGCGTATCCTCCATCCGGGCTGATTTTGAACTGGCTGTAGACTAAATCTTTCTTTACCTTTTTCAACAAATGGCCGGAAGGTGCAATCCGGCCTTCTTCCTGGGCTTTATAATTATCTTTAAAATACTCCAGCCAATTCTTGATCAGGTTTTTGAATGAAACTCCGATCACGTAAAGAAAGCCATTCTCAACGCTGCGGCTTATCTGCGACATGTTAAGAATGTCAATCACAGTACCTTTTCCATATTTTTCAGCTACATATTTCCAAAGTGAATGACCTGCATAGAGAGCATCTTCACCGGTAAGCTGATTGAATTTATCATATCGTCCTGAAAGAATACCATCTTTTACCTTGTTCTCAATATCGGTATTCCAGTCTTCCGAAATGTATGAAAACAAACCGTTGCGGTACCATTC
Organism: uncultured Bacteroidales bacterium; assembly: GCA_963787195.1. Lineage (GTDB taxonomy): Bacteria > Bacteroidota > Bacteroidia > Bacteroidales > JAGOPY01 > CAWBCI01. Next base: position 145,751 of record CAWBCI010000003.1, on the reverse strand, counting down.
AGGAAGGGTATAAAGGGTATTGTTTTTTATCTGTGAACCAACACTGGAGCCAAAGAAAACCTGGTTCAGCAAAACATTGGCCAGACCGCTGCGAATCTGCCTTTCAAAATCCCGCTGGTCACCATCAAAATAAAGAAAGACCTTATTCCCGACGATATGGGTTATTCCACCGGTATTGTAATGTTCATCTCCTATAAGCCCTATATTGCTTTGCTTCAAATCGCTCATATTATTGAAGATGATGAACTGAATTTTGTCATCCAGCTTCATCTCCAGTTTTCTCTCCATGAGCGGAAGTTCTAATTGAGCATATTTCGCCGCTGTTATGGCGAGTTCTTTCCCATTCAGATAAAAATAGGTATCGAAACGGTCGAATTTATAATAGGTCCAGAGGAATTCTCTATATTGTATCCGGCTTTTTCCGAATGTCATCTGTGTTCCGTTGTAAAACTGTGCGGAAGAAGGCAGGGCAAATAACAATAACACAAGAACCGGCATATACCAGAGCAATGAGCCGGTTTTAAGTTTTATTATTTTGCCGTGCATAGAGCGGAAGGGTAAAAGTTATTATTCAGTTACTAAATTAATCCATTTTCTTTAATCTAATCATACTATTCACCCTTATCTAAACACTTCAGTAGAAAGTTGGTTCAAGGCTATCGCCTTAACTGGCCTGAAAAATACACTCTTAGCTTATCAAAGGTGATTTTAGTCATTAATAATCAATATTAATAACTTTGCACTTCATTTTTTAGTATTGATGATATTTATAAACCTGTTAAAAATAGTATATGACAAATGTCAGGATCTTTGTGTTTAACCCTTTCGAAGTTAACACCTATGTTATTTGGGATGAAACCAAAGAATGTGCCATTATTGACCCGGGTTGTTCAACTGACAAGGAAAGGTCTGAAATCACACAATTCATTAAAGACGAGGGGCTTCATCCCTCAAAGCTTTTAAATACCCATTCCCATATCGATCACATTGCAGGGAATGCTTTCATTGCGAAAACTTATGGTTTAGCTCTGGAAGCTGATACCGACGGTGCACAGTTCATTGAACATTCGGTTAAAACCGGGGAGATTTATGGTTTTGGAGAAATGGAAGTAATATATCCGGAAAAAAGTCTGGAAGAAGGTGAAATCATCCATTTCGGGAATACGGAGCTTGAGGTGGTTTATACCCCCGGGCATGCCGATGGCAGTGTATGTTTTATATGCAGGAAGGCAGAATTTGTGATCTCAGGGGATGTACTTTTTTACCAGACTATTGGCCGCACAGATCTTCCGACCGGCGATTACAAACTTCTGATCAGCAATATTCAAAATAAACTCCTCACATTGCCAAAGAATTATACGGTGTACCCGGGCCATGGTCCGAAAACGTCGATTGGATTTGAAATGGCTAGCAATCCCTTCCTGGCTGACCTGGGATTTTAAAATATAGACCCTGGCATTTTCCGGGAGGAAATTATTTCAGGAATTCCGGCAAGTATTCAAAATATCCAGATAGCGGGTGATGTATTCATCTTTTCGTTTCAGCCGGTATTGCATGATAAAACGAGGGTGGGGCAATGGTATCACTTCATTGAAAAAGGAATATTTTTGGTTCAGGAACTGAAGGTATTTATAATTTTTTCCCTCGCCGAGACAAATGCAGCAAGATCTTGATAGACCGAAACCAATCTGCTCCCTGAGGGTACTGACCATAAAGGGTTCCAGTATATTTTGCAGGTCCCGGCGATCATAATAATTCAGGTTTTTCCCATGGCTGGTGAATCCCAGGGGACTGACCGAACTGATAAAAAAATCGTCGTAGAAACGCCGGGGACCGCCATAAGCATGGATAATATCATAGACAAAAACAGATGAAAGTTCTTGTTTTTTGGGGAATGGATTTGATATTTCACAAACCGATTCAAGCCTCAAGGGATCGGTGAAAGGTATCCCGGTTATCCCTGCACCGAATCTCCCCGGGTTGATCCCCAGGATTGCAATACGCTGTCGATCACCTTTATAATATTTATGATAAAACTCCCTGCAAATTTTCCTGCTTTGTTCATCCAGGAAAGGATTCATCAATTCTACATCCTCCGGCAGTGAAAGTTTGGAGGGCAGGGAAAACAGGAATTCTAATATGGAGTCGGAAAGATTTTTCATGGTTTTATATCCATGCCTTAAATATACATCAGTACAGCAATTTATTCTTCAGTCCATTTTAGCATTTCATTCTCATCGATCATCTGCATACATTTAAAATGTGTTTTGGGACAATGGTCAAAGCCGATTTTACTGCATGGCCGGCACTTAAGTCCCCTGACCTCAAGAATCCGTGATTTGCCATTATCAGCAACCATATATGGTGACATACCGAATTCGGGAACCGTATTGCCCCAAACGGAAAGAATATCCTTGCGAAAAGCCGCGGCAATATGCATCAGACCGGTATCATGGCTGATTACTCCGGAAGCCTGGCGGATCACAGAAGCCGACTGGTTAATGCTGAGTTTTCCGCAGGCGTTGTATACATTTTCACCCGAAGCGACAGCTATCCTTTCCCCTTTTTCCGCATCATCAGGCCCTCCGAGCAAAATGACAGGCCTTTTCATTCTCCGGCATACTTCCAGGATTTTTTCCTCAGGCAAAATTTTGGTTTTATGTTTGGCCCCGATAACAAAGGCGGTAAAATCTTCCATTCCTCCCGTCAAATCAAAAACATTTAGCTCCTCCTTTTCCGGAATGAAGTAATCAAGACCCTTTCCGTCATTATGAATGTCCAGTTTCTTTACAGCTTTAAAATAACGGTCAACAATATGGACATCCGGCATCAGGTTGATTTTAAACCTGACCCATAACCATTTCCGGAAATTCAATTTTGGAAAACTTCCGGCAGCTTTGTTGAGTTTAAAACGAATGAAATAAGAGCGGAAATTCTTGTGAAGGTCAATGATGAAGTCATAATTTTCTTTCTTCAGTTGCCTTGTCAATTCTTTCAAATCAGCTTCCAGGGTATATATCTTATCTATATAAGGATTGGAAGCTACGATAGGAAGAAACTGCTTTTTCACCAGGTAGTGAACACTGATATCTCCGCCCTGCTGCTTCAGACAACGGACTACCGGACTCGTGAGGACTATGTCGCCGATTGAACTGAGACGTATGACCAGTACCTTTTTCAAATCTAATTTTATGCAAAAGTAACATATGATCCTTAATTTTCAGCTAATTTTGCGCAATGATCTTCATTGACACACACACGCATCTCTACCTTGAACAATTTGACGAGGACAGGAAGGAGGTGGTTGGGAACGCGATCCAAAAAGGCATTCAGTATATGTTCCTGCCTAATATAGATAAGGATAGTATAAAAGGCATGATGGAATTAAGTGCGGAATTCCCTGAAAATTGCTTTCCGATGATAGGTCTGCACCCAACTTCAGTGGGGCCTGATTTCAGAGAACAATTAAATATTATTAAAGAAAAGCTGGATAATGATAAATTCATAGCCGTAGGTGAAATCGGGATTGACCTTTATTGGGACAAGACATATTTCAGGGAGCAGGAAGAAGCTTTCAGAATTCAGATACACTGGGCAAATGAATCCGGACTTCCGGTTGCGATACATTCCCGGAATTCATTTTCAGAGATAATAAATATTTTGGATTCAGAAAATATAAAAGGACTGAAGGGCGTTTTCCATTGCTTTTCAGGTAATTTGGAAGAGGCAGAAAAGGTAAGCGGAATGGGATTAAAATTGGGAATAGGCGGGGTTTTGACTTTTCGTAAAAGCGGGCTTGACAAAGTGGTAGAACAAATGGGCATAGAACATATGGTGCTTGAGACCGATTCACCTTTCCTCAGCCCTGTACCTTACAGGGGGAAAAGAAATGAAAGTGCCTATATTTATATCATTGCTGAAAAAATGGCCCAGATTAAGGGTCTTACTCTGGAAGAAGTTGCTCTTAAGACCACTGAAAACGCGCTTGAACTATTTAAAATCTATTAATGAAAAGCAAGACATCCATACTTATAATATATACCGGTGGGACGATCGGAATGGTGAAGGATAAAGTAAGCGGTACATTGCATCCGGTGAGCAGTGAAGAGTTATACGAACAGATCCCGGTCCTGGAAAAATTTGAATATAATATAGGTTTCCATTCTTTTGAGCCCCTGCTGGATTCTTCCAACATGAATCCTGCACACTGGCTCCAAATTGCTGAAGTGATCGAAAAGAACTATGAAAAATATGATGGTTTTGTGGTATTGCATGGTTCCGATACCATGGCTTACACTGCTTCAGCTCTAAGTTTCATGCTTGAGAACCTGAATAAACCGGTAATACTGACGGGTTCACAACTTCCATTGGGCATGATACGGAGTGACGGAAGAGAGAATTTTATTACTTCCATTGAAATTGCGGCTGCCAGGATAGAGGATACACCCATAGTTCCTGAGGTTGCCATCTATTTCGAAAACCAGTTACTGAGAGGGAACCGTACATTTAAATATAATGCTGAAAATTTTAAAGCATTCCACTCAGGCAATTACCCTCCGCTGGCTGATGCAGGGGTCAATATAAAATACCATATCAATGAAATACTCAGGCCGAATTTCAGATCATTGAAGATCCATAAATCACTGGACAACAATGTAATTATCCTGAAACTCTTTCCGGGTATATCAAAAATTGCCGTTGAAACCGTACTTTCGATACCGGGTTTGAGAGGGGTTATCCTGGAAACTTTCGGCTCAGGGAATGCCAGCAATGAACTTTGGTTTCTTGATCTTTTGCAAAAGGCCATTGAACACAACATAATTATCTATAATGTAACTCAGTGTAAGGCAGGTCCGGTAGAGATGGGAAAGTATCAAACAGGGATAGAGCTTGAAAAAATAGGGGTTATAAGCGGATATGATATAACGACCGAGTCGGCAGTGGCGAAAATGATGTTCCTTCTGGGAACAAAAATCAGCTTGAAGGAAGTTAAAGAATTGCTTCAAAAACCTTTACGCGGAGAGATGAGTATATAAATGATCAGGGAATATAAAACAATCCATATAGATGTATTTTAAAGCACCTTTGATTTAGTCTAAATAACTGATCGAACTGCTCATAAATTTTGAATGTAATTGTTTTTAATGGTTTTTTTTTATTACTTTAGCTGCCTGATTTTTGGAGGTGTTTTCCGGGGTCAGTAAGAGAGAAAAGGAGAGATGGCCGAGTGGTCGAAGGCGCACGCCTGGAAAGCGTGTATGCGCCAAAAGCGCATCAAGGGTTCGAATCCCTTTCTCTCCGCCAAATATTAATAAAGGACGAATTATAAAGTTAATAATCAATCACTTAAACCATGAAAAGATTAATCGCATTTTTGACTTTAGCATCTCTGCTAACATTCGGGTTCTACAATGGCGCATTTGCTCAGGATAAGCCAGCAACTCAAACTGAGAATCAAGCTGTTGTAAAGGATTCCGCCGCCCAGGCCACGACACAACCTGCTCCTGCCACCAAGGCCACCACGACCCTGACTGCGGAGGACACGCAGCCAAAAGGTTTTCACCAGATCCTGAAACGTTATTTTATACAGGGGGGTGCCGGGTTTATGGCTATTATCATGCTGACCTTGATCTTTGGGCTCGCTATCAGCATTGAAAGGATCATTTACCTGAGTTTATCAACCACCAATACCCAGAAACTCCTGAATAAAATTGAATCATCTGTTGAGTCAAGCGGTGTAGAAGCAGCCAAGGAAGTCTGTAAAAATACGCGCGGGCCGGTTGCCAGCATTTTCTTCCAGGGTTTCACCCGATATGATGAAGGACTTGAAATGGTTGAAAAATCAATCGTTTCATACGGCAGTGTGCTTATGGGACGTCTTGAAAGCGGTTTATCCTGGATCTCCCTCTTTATAGCCCTGGCTCCTATGCTCGGGTTCCTGGGTACGGTTATCGGGATGGTCCAGGCTTTTGACAATATCGAAGCTGCAGGCGATATCTCCCCGACCATCGTTGCCGGTGGTATCAAAGTTGCCCTTTTAACTACCGTGTTCGGTCTGATCGTGGCCATCATTCTGCAGATCTTTTACAACTTCCTTGTTGCAAAGATCGACAGCCTGGTTAATAACATGGAAGACAGCTCCATTTCATTCATCGACATTCTTGCAAAATACAAGAAATAAATTTTTCAACCATGAACGATAAAACATCCAAATTAGTCCAATGGTTTCTTTATGCGCTGATGGGAATATCGGCACTGCTTGGCATTTTGTTTTATGCCGGCGCAATTGATGCTGACTATGTCATTTACTGGGGATATGCCCTGCTTGTAATTCTCATACTGACAACTTTAATTACAGCTGTGTCCAATTTGATCCAGCATCCAAAAGGAGCCATTAAATTAGCCATAGTACTGGGTGCCATGGTTTTGATAGCAATTATATCTTATACGCTGTCTACGAACAATTTTACGCCAGTCCAGATTGAAAAAATGTCAACTTCAGTATCCACTTCAAGGATAGTTGGGGCCGGCCTGTATGTCACTTATGTGATGTTTGCGGCAGCCATTCTTGCTATCATATATTCCGCGGTCTCCAGAACTTTTAAATAAGGGATCACATTATGAGAACTAAAAAGCAAAATGTAGAAATCAATGCAGGCTCTATGGCCGACATTGCTTTTCTTCTCCTGATCTTCTTCCTGGTTGCTACAACCATGGACGTGGATACAGGTATTACGCGTAAACTTCCTCCACCCGTGGAAGATAACAGTCAGGTTGATATCAAGGAACGGAATATTTTTCAAGTTCTGGTGAATTCTGCTGATTTACTCATGGTTGAAGGAAAGCCCAGTGATATCAGTCAGCTGAAAAATGATACCGAACACTTCTTCCTGAACCCGGATAATGACCCCAACCTCCCGGAAAAAAAGGAAGAAACCATTCCCCTGCTGGGAACCATGATGGTTTCTAAAGGTGTGGTTTCTCTGAAAAACGACCGGGGAACTTCATATGATATGTATATCCGCGTTCAGAATGAACTTACGAAGGCTTTTGATGAACTCAGGGATAATTTATCAATGGATAAATTCGGAGTGAAATTTAACGACCTGGTAGATGAAAATAAAATCGACGCGATTCAGCAGGCTATCCCGATCGCTATTTCGGAAGCTGAACCTGAAAATGTCGGAGGTAATAAATAATCTGGAGGATCATTATGGCAAGATTTAGAAAAAAGAAAGCCGATGGGCAGCAGCGAATTAACACTGCTTCACTTCCCGATATCATTTTCATGTTGCTGTTTTTCTTCATGGTTACTACCGTAATGCGGGAAACAACTATGCTCGTGAAAATCAAACTGCCGGAAGCAACCGAAGTTCAGAAACTGGAAAGAAAATCCCTGGTAAGTTTTATTTACGTAGGGCAACCGGTAAAAGCACAGTATGGAACCGAGTCACGCATCCAGTTAAATGATGCCTTTGCCACGGTTGCCAATATTCAGGAATTTGTAGCGAGTGAACGGGAAAAAAGGGACGAAGTGGACCGCAAATTCATTACAACTTCAATCAAAGCCGATATGCGTACCCGCATGGGGATTATTACTGATATCAAACAGGAACTGAGAAAAGCGAATGCATTGAAAATTAACTATTCTTCCAGAAAAGTTAACGAATTGAAATTTTAATTTTCTTTCATGATAATTTGAAGAGGGCATCTTTAAAGAAGATGTCCTCTTTTTTTTATCGGGCGTCTTTAGAAAACAGCTTTCGATATTCCCTTTGTTCATGAAAACGAATGGAAAGCAGGATGAATATGGTAATTATAAAACTTCCGGTGATTACCCAGACATTGTTTGTGGAGCCAAAATTTTCGAAATTCAAACTGATTATACCCTTGTTGTCCAGGAAAGAAATCAAGACTGCCATGGTATTGTTAATAAAATGAGCTGCTATGGGGACCCAAAGTGAATTTGACCAGACGAAAAGATATCCAAGTATCAATCCCAGAACAAGGCGGGGTATGAATCCAAAGAACTGAAGATGCAATGCGCTGAAAATAAAAGCCGGTATAAATACACCAAGGTGAATATTCCCTGTCCATTCACGAAATAAGCGGACCAGGATCCCCCTGAAAATAAATTCTTCCCCGATGGCCGCGATGATAGAGATCATCAAAATATTAAGCATCAATCCACCAAAAGAGGTAGTTTTCAAAAATGCGTCTGTCAATTTCTCCGCTCCGTCTTCTGAAGCCCTCATCCAATTCTCCACTCCGACCAGGTATGAAGGAAATGAGATGTTCTGATTGATTTGAAGCAACCAATTGTTGAATGGAAGTGAAACGAAAATCAGCACTATTCCGAATATCAGGCTGAAAGTATGCATTTTCCCCTTCAGTTTCATGTATCCTCCGAAGCTGTCATCAGTCAGGATTACAAATATTATTGCCGGGAGAACAAAAACCCCGATCTGATTAACTATCTGGAAATACTTTAAACCCATGATGGCCCTGGGGTCTGAAAAATCAGAATTCTGAGAAATGCTTTCAAGTATCCCCTTCCCGAAGAAAGGGATGGATAAACCCGCACCTAAAGCCAATACAAATAAAAAAGTTATAACTATTACTAAGAGAAGGCTGATTATTTTCAGATATGGCGGAAAGTTCCGAAAGGGAGGTTCCCTGAACATATGAATGTATCTTGTTTTGATTATCAGACAGCAAAAATAGTAATTTTGCAGCACAAAAAATAAGGGCCAAAATATGGTGAAAATAAGAAATATAGAAATCGGAGACTTCCCCTTATTGCTGGCACCCATGGAAGATGTGAGTGATCCTCCTTTCCGGCATGTATGCAAGATGTTCGGAGCTGATCTAATGTATACTGAATTTATTTCTTCCGACGGATTGATCAGGGACGCCAAAAGCAGTGTAAAAAAACTTGAATTCGATGAGTCTGAAAGGCCTATAGGGATACAGATTTATGGCCATGATATCGATTCTATGGTGAAAGCTACTCAATATGCAGAAGAGGCTGCCCCCGACCTGATAGATATCAATTTTGGATGTCCGGTGAAAAAAGTTGTCAGAAGAGGAGCCGGTGCAGGTATATTGAATGATATACCCAAAATGGTAAGGATGACCGAAGCCTGTGTAAAAGCCACAAAACTGCCTGTTACAGTTAAGACCCGTTTAGGTTATGATAATGAAAATAAGGATATTGTAGAAATAGTTGAAAGGCTGCAGGATGTAGGGATACAAGCCATCACGATACATGCCCGCACAAGGGTTCAAAGACCCGGTGAGCCGGCCGACTGGACCCTTCTCAGGGAAGTAAAAAATAATCCCCGGGTAATAATTCCCGTTTTCGGCAACGGGGATGTTATTTCCCCTGAATCGGCAAAATATTTCAAAGATAATTTTAATGTCGATGGCCTGATGATAGCCCGGGGGAGTTATGGTAACCCATGGATATTCCGCGATATAAAACATTTCCTTGAAAGCGGTGAATTAAATCCTCCGCCTGATGTACTGGAGCGGATAAAGATCTGCCGTATCCATTTGGAAAGGTCCATAGACTGGAAAGGTGAGCATGTGGCCCTGAATGAAATGAAGCGGCACTATCCGGAATACTTTAAGGGCTACGATCATTTCAAGCCCTTCAAGATGCGCCTGATGCTTGCACCGACTTATGAAGAAGTGAGTCAGATTTTTGATGAGATTCTATTGGCTTACAGTGAACAGTAAAATTTATTCTGTTGGCGCAATCCAGAATCCATTTGTGTCGAACAGATCCCTGACATCTATCCCATCGTCAAGATGATAGCCTTTAATGCCAAGTTCATTCGCGGCATCCACATTCACTCTTGTATCGTCAATAAAAATTGTTTCAGAAGCTTTCAGATCATTTTCTTTAAGGATTTTCTGAAAGATGACAGGATCGGGTTTATAAAGCCGCATCTTAAAGGAATAATAGGCTTTATCAAAGAGGGAAGAAAGATTTTCATAACTAAAATTCTTCTTCACATAATCATTATAATATTCATAATGAATTTCGTTTGAATTGCTGAGAAGGAAGGATTTATAATTCTTCCGGACCTTTTCGAGCAACTCAATTCTTCCGGGAGGAATATCCTTTATGATAGAATTCCATGCAAAATCGATCTGCTGGTCTGATAGATTTCCTCCCAGGAAATCCTTAATGATCTGCCGGAACTCTGCAGGGGAAAGAGTACCTAATTCCAGTTTCACATACGCATTATCTGCCAGCAGCTTTTCATGCAGTTTCAATATGTTCTTATATCCCATATTCTGCAATTCGGATACTACGGATAAAGGGTCAATATTTATGATAACTCCTCCGAAGTCGAAGATGATATTTTTGATTTGATTTTCCATAGGGCTGCAAAGATATTGTTAATTAGGAAAATGTATATTATGGACAGATTAAATTAAAGGTCTCTACATGTTGTAACTGTGGAAACGTGAACAAATATTTGAAATATCGAATTTTCATAATGTCGAATTTCCGAACTTCCGAATTAAATGGAACATCGACATCACCTTAGAACATCGACAGTTTGGTTACTTCTCTGCCAATAGCTGACAGATCCCGGCCTGCGCCGGGATGACGTCTTAAAGGGTAGAAAAATAAAGCGGCGCGGCACTCCTTTATAATTCAATCGGTGTGTCGCGCCGCTTTTCCTTAGTATATATATTGTGCGTCATCCTGATGTATATCAGGATCTGTCTGCCTATTATACGTTGATAATTCTTTAGAAAATTGTAGGTAAAACCGTCATTATAAACGAACTGCTTATCCTTTTTACAAAAACAATTCAAAGTGTTCAACAAAAATGCTTGAAGTATATATAAAAATTACAAATTTCTTTATCTTTGCACTCCCAAATAATTGGGGATTGGCGGTTCAGAAGGTAAATATCGAAAATCGACAATCGACAATACCGAATCGACAATTACAAAGTCCGGGCCTATAGCTCAGTCGGTTAGAGCACCTGACTCATAATCAGGTGGTCCCAGGTTCAAGTCCTGGTGGGCCCACAAAAAATGCCCCGACTATGTCGGGGCATTTTTTCATTGCACGATTGTCGATTCGGCATTTTCGATGTATGATTTCATTTTCGATTTTAAATGGTCCATGGACAATCTTTCACTAAATATCCAGGAGGCATTTTTTTTAATCAAATTATTCCATTAAAAAGCCCAAATTCGCTTCGAACATCCTCTATGAAAATGTAAATCGTCCATCACAAATCGAACATTTACATCGAAAATCGACAATTGACAATGCCGAATCGTGTAATGGATCATGGCCGATGCTCCATGGCTGATTGTATTTTATTTCCGGTCCTTGCTGTCATTACCGTTTTGTGGAAAATTGCAAGCAGTTCATCATATTCCTTATGACAGCATTCAAGATCAAATATTACCGGGTTAAAGTAAAAGCCAGCTTAGACGCATTGCATCTGTTGTATATTTCCTGATCTTTGCATCCATGTCACACCTCTACCTCGCCTCACTTAATTCCGGGAGCAATGGAAACTGTTACTATGTTGGTAACGACCACGATGCCGTTCTTATAGACGCAGGCATCTCCTGCAGGGAAACCGAACGCCGCATGACGAATTTAGGCTTATCACTCAATAAGGTCAGGGGCATCTTGATCTCCCATGATCATTCTGACCATATAAGGGGTGTGGAGGTACTCTCAAGAAAGCACAGGATACCGGTTTATATTACTACTGCAACACACATGAAAAGCGGCTTATGTATCGACCCTCATCTTGTGCAAGCCTTTACTTCCCATGAAGCATTAAACTTCGGCAGTCTGACTGTGAACCCCTTTCACAAGCATCACGATGCTGCCGATCCGCATAGCTTCACCGTGACCGATAAGGATATTACTGTGGGTGTTTTTACAGACATCGGCGCGCCATGCGAACAGCTGGTGCATTACTTTGGCCAGTGCCATGCAGCTTTCCTTGAAGCGAATTACGACGAAAGGATGTTGAATGAGGGCCGCTATCCGGTCTTTCTGAAACGACGCATAAGTGGAGGCGAAGGTCACCTTTCCAACCTGCAAGCACTGGAGATCTTTAAAAGTTATCGTGCCCCCTTCCTGGATCTGCTGGTGTTGTCACACCTCTCGGAGCAAAACAACCATCCGCAGATTGTATACGATTTATTCAAACCTCATGCAAACGGCACCCGTATTGCCATCGCGTCACGCTTTGAGGAATCAGAAATTTTTTGCATTCCGGAAGGATACCGAAAAAGAAAATAGGGGTGTCTTCTTTAATACCATAATTAAAATAAACTACCCCGCCACAAGCAGCTGAGTATCTTAAGGAAATATCTCTTATTCGTCTCAAGAGACGGGGAATTTAGTCCCATCAGATCCCGAATAAGACTTCGTCTTTTCGGGATCAATTCGACTAAGGATTTTTTCTTCGCTTCGCTTGAAAAAATTGAGTCTCATTGATTAAGCCTTTACTGTGCGCTTTTCGCTGAAGGGATAAAGGGAAGTAGTTCTGAATTCATAATGATACTGAAAGTCGTTTTTTCATCCTTGCCGGAGCTGACAATAATGTCTCCTCCCATTTGCAGGATTATCTGTTTGCTCAGGCTCAATCCAATACCTGAACCGTTTTCTTTGGTAGTATAAAAAGGAACGAAAATTTGTTCCCTTATTTCGGGAGGAATTTGAGGGCCATTGTTGCTAATTTCAATCTTAACCGTATGGCTTGTTTTTGAAAGTCTGATACTGATATGAGGGTTTTTTGTGTTTTCTGATATTAAGGCTTCCAAAGCGTTTTTTAAAAGGTTTAGTATTACCTGAGAAAGTAGTTTTTCATCGGTGGAAAACATAATATCCGCGGGTACAGACTTTTCGATCCTTATGGTATTAAAGCCGGGATAAGCGCTGGCAATCATCAAATTGCTATCGATTAACAAAGACAGGTTTACCTTTTTAAAATGGGGCTCGGGGAGCTTCGTGAATTTCCTGTAATTTTCGACAAAGTTTATCAATCCGAGGCCCCGCTCTTCAATCACCCTAAGACCTTTTACAGTATTGGCAATAGTGGCAGCATCTAATTTCTCGCTGCTAATAGTTTTGTCATTGCTGATAAAATAGCCCGAAATTACCTTTGACAAAGTAGTTATGGGTGCAATATTATTCATGATTTCATGCGATAGTGTTCGGGCAAGTTTTATCCAGGAATCGATTTCCCGGTTATCAAGCTCTTTCGTAATATCACTCACAGCCACCAGTTTAATGCTTTCGTCGTTGGTTTTAATTTCTGAGAGTTTGAATAAAAGTTTTTGTCCGTCCCGATTTTCAAAAATCGCGGATTGTTTATTTGTGTTTTCCGATGTCCCAAAAATAAAATCAGGCAATCTTTTATCGATAGCCAATAAAGCATTTACATGGTGATAGCTGTTTAGCTTGGTTAGTTTTGTGGCAGCCGGGTTAATATTTATCACCCTGCCTTTTTCGTTGACCGAAAAAAGCCCGCTTGCAGAATGATCGATAACTGAACGAAAATACTGCTCCTGTGTGCTAATATCTATTTTTGTTTTTCTAAAAAGCTTGTTAAGCCTTTCTATTCCTGTATAGACATCGTTGATGGCCTTGTTTCCCGTATTCGATGGGGTCTTTAGGCTTGTGTCATCATTTTCGATGCCCAAAAGAAAAGAAGCTATCCAATTGTTTAAACTATTAAAATAATGGATAATGTTAATCACGGCGCCTGCCAGCAATATTAAAAACAGAATGCTTAAAAGAACAGCCTGCTTTTCAAAATATAAATATGTCGCAGCAGCTGCAAACAAAATTATAATTGCTAATCGAAATATTATTGCGCTATAAAAATGTTTGTACGACATAGTATCAATTTTAAAAAGCTAATCAGGTTAATGCTTCATGCTATAAGGTTCTAATCTTCAAATTTCTTCAGTTTCTTGTAAAGTGTAGGCCTGGTAATTCCCAACTTTTTAGCCACAGCACTCATATTCCCTTTTTCTTTTTCGATGCTGGCGAGGATCATTTCCCTTTCCATTTCTTCGATGGTTTTATCCTGTAACTCTGTACTCTGATTTGAGCCTGCTTCATTTAATGTAAAACTATCTTCCCCAAGAGCTTTATTATCGGCCAGGATTACAGCCTTTTCAATGCTGTGCTTCAACTCTCTTACGTTTCCGGGCCAACTGTATTTCAGGAGTTTCTTTTGTGCTTTCTGATTTATTTTTAGTCCGGGTTTATTGTATTTTTTAATGTATTTCTGAAGATAAAACTCTGCCAGTAACAGTATATCGTTTCCTCGTTCCCTCAAAGGAGGCACTTCAATAGTTATGGTATTGATACGGTAAAGCAGATCTTCACGGAACTGCCCCTCGCTTAATCATATCAATTAAATTTTTATTGCTCGCTGAAATCAACCTGATGTCAATGGAAACAGGGATATTGCTGCCTAATTTTACTATGGTTCTGTTTTGCAGGGATGTGAGTAATTTAGCTTGCAGAGACAAAGGAAGATTCCCTATTTCATCAAGAAACAAGGTGCCCTTATCAGCAGTTTCAAATTTACCGACACGGTCTTCTTTAGCATCGGTATATGATCCTTTTATGTGGCCGAAAAGTTCACTTTCAAAAAGTGATTCACTAATAGCACCCATGTCCACGCTGATCATTACCTCATCTTTCCTTTTAGAATACCTGTGAATTTCCCGGGCAATAAGTTCCTTCCCGGTTCCGTTTTCACCTGCGATAAATATGTTTGCATCGGTATCTGCAACTTTTTTCACCATCTCCATCACTTTCCTCATAGGTTCCGACTGCCCTATAATTATTTGTGATGTCGGATTGAGCACTTGTTTTAAATTATGCGCAACATTCGATAATTCCACATTCTCAATTCTACTTTTTCTAAGCTTCATGGAGGCATGCAACGTGCTGATCAATTTATTGTTATCCCAGGGTTTTAATATAAAATCGAAGGCTCCCTCTTTCACGGCTTTAACTGCAAGTTCAATATCACCATAGGCAGTAATCATTACCACACTGATGGTCGGATCTTGTTTTTGAATCTGACGCAACCAGTATATTCCTTCGTTGCCTGTATTTATTCCGGCCTTAAAATTCATATCAAGCAGCACGACATCAATTTGATGCTTTTGGATAGTGGACACCAGACAATTTGGATTTCGCAGATGTGTAAACACTTTCGAATTCCGTTTGGAGGAGCATCTCAAGTGCGGTAAGAACGCTTTTATTGTCGTCGAGAATAAGTATTTTTCCATTCATCTCACATGAATAAGGTCAAGCATTTCCATATTACTCTAACATGAAATATACGAATATATTTAACGAAGGTAAATATTTGTAAATCAATTGATCGCATACTGTAAGATATATTTACACTTATTAATAAGCTGATTTTTAAATTATGTACCGATAAGCCTCATAATCTGTTGCTTATGATTTATGGCACTGATCTTGAATTTAGAAAAATTAAGCTAATGAAACGAAAAACAAGTTATCATGATAAAAACTGAAAAACTATCGAAAGTATTTAGCACCGAGGATGTCGAAACTTTGGCATTAAATAAAGTAGACGTTCATGTAAAAAAAGGTGAATTTGTGGCTGTAATGGGCCCTTCGGGTTGTGGCAAATCAACCTTGCTTAATATTGTAGGTTTATTGGACAATCCTACGGAAGGCACTTATGCATATGACGGTACGGACATTACCCATTTGAAAGAAAAAGACCGTACCAAATTTCGCAAGGGGAACATCGGTTTTATATTTCAGAGCTTTAACCTGATTGATGAGTTGAATGTTTATGATAATGTAGAACTCCCTTTGATATACTTAAAACTGAAACCTTCTGAGCGCCGCAAAATGGTTGACGGGGTGCTGAAACGAATGAAAATTGGCCACAGGGCGAAACATTTTCCACAGCAACTTTCCGGAGGACAACAACAAAGAGTAGCTATTGCCAGGGCGGTAATTGCCAATCCCGGCCTTATACTTGCCGATGAACCTACCGGAAACCTGGATTCGAAAAATGGTGTTGAGGTGATGAACCTCTTATCTGAGCTTAATCAGGAAGGAGCTACGATAATTATGGTTACGCACAGCGAACGTGATGCAGGCTATGCTCACAGGATCATTAATCTGTTTGATGGTCAGGTGATCATGGAGACAGCGAATTAATGCAATTATGGCTTCTCAATTATAAAATCCAAAAACCCGCGCATTATGATCAGGAATTATTTTAAAATCGCCATTGCCAATCTTACGAAGAACAAAATTTATTCCTTCATAAGTATTTCAAGTCTGACCATAGGACTGGCCGTATGCATTTTACTCTTATTATATGTATCCCACGAATTAAGCTTTGACCGTTATCATAAAAAAGCAGATAATATTTATCGATTATGCCAGGAAGAACATCCTTATCAGGCTCCGGGAGCAGCCCGCTTGTTGGCAGATAATTTACCGGAAATTAAAAATTACGCCCGGATTTTACCACGGGATAATATACTTGTTCAGTTTGAAGATAATCGATTTAAAGAAGATTATGTTGCCTGGGCCGATGCTGCACTTTTCGACATCTTCTCTTTTAAATTTATACAAGGGAGTCCTGAGAATTCCCTACAGCAACCCGGTACAGCTGTAATAAATGAAAAAACTGCCCGCAAATACTTTGGCGATGAAGATCCTATTGGAAAAATACTAAAGGTAGGAAATGAGTATGATTACACCATAAGCGGTGTTATTGAAGATATTCCGCAAAATTCCCATTTTACATTCGATATTTTTATGACCCTCGAAGATGGAGATAAAATGTTCGGTAGCGATTGGATGAACAACTGGGGATGGCTAAATTTTCTGGTTTATTTCGAGATGCAAAATGAGTTTTCAAAACCTGAGGTGGAAGCCAAGATTTGTAATTTAATGCCTGTGAATCCATACGACCCTGAAGCTCCGTTGCAAAAATTTACACTTCAAAACCTAAAAGATATCCATCTCTATTCATCTCACTTTCTTAATGATATTCAACCTCAAAACAGCATCACCTATATATTGATTTTTTCGGCTATTGGGCTCCTAATATTACTCATTGCCTGTTTTAATTATATAAATCTGCTTACAGCAAATGCTACAACCCGCGGAATAGAAATAGGCGTTAGAAAAGCGTACGGAGCCTCACGAAATCAGCTGGTTATGCAATATGTTTCAGAATCCTTTCTGGTGCTTATTATTTCATTATGCCTTGCATTAGTGATTATTCGAATTGCTTTGCCAATATTCAATGAACTTTCGGGTAAAAACCTGTCATTTTCAATCATGGCAAATATGAACATCATATTGGGTCTCCTGGGAATGATAGTAATCGTAGGCCTGCTGGCAGCCTGGTATCCGGCTTTGGTGCTTTCCTCCTATAGTCCGGTAGATGCGCTAAAGTCATCAAAAAATAATGCAAGTGCTAAATTTCAATTCAGAAAAATACTTGTTGGGGTACAATTTACCATTGTGATCATTCTAATTGCATGCGCAACTATAATGTTCCGTCAGATTAATTTTATACAACACAAAGACTTAGGTTTTAATAAAGAAGCAGTAATCACAAGTATTTTTGATTATGGCGATGAAGCAAAGTACAATACCCTCAGGCAGGCGCTACTTGGTCAAAGTTATGTTTCAAGTGTTTCCGTGGCCAGCCGCATTCCATCGGGCTCTCTCAATAATGAAAGTTTTGTTTTACCAGAAGGTCAAACAGAACGTATCCAAATTCCTTATGTTCATGTTAACTTCGATTATTTCAAAACTTTGGGTATTAAAGCAACACAAGGGCGGTTATTTTCCGATCAACTTCAAACGGATGCCACCGAATCTGTTATTCTGAACGGAGAAGCCGTAAAACGTTTGGGAATTGAGGGAAATCCCATAGGGCAATCCATTAAATGTTACTGGCCAAAATCGACCCGGCATATTATAGGTGTTATTGATGATGTTTACTTTGAATCCCTTTACAATAAAATTAAGCCCGCTATATTCTTAATAGATTACACCCAGGCCTACCATCTGATCGTCAAGGTAAAACCCTCTGATGTTATTGGATCAATGAAATCCATTACCGAAATCTGCCAGGAATTATTATCCCGACCAGGTGATCGAATTTAGCTTCCTGGATAGTATACTTCAGTCGCGATATCAAAAGGATACTAAGACTTTTCAATTGATGGGTTATTTTGCGGTACTCGCAATTTTCCTTGCTTGCATAGGATTAATGGGCATGGCATCCTTTATTCTGGCAAGACGAACCAAAGAAATAGGCATTCGTAAAGTGAACGGGGCCACTGTTTCCGAAATCATACAAATGCTCAATCTGAGCTTCGTAAAATGGATTATTGTCGCCTTTGTAATAGCAACACCGATAGCCTGGTATAGCATGGACAAATGGCTGGCAAGTTTTGCCTATCAGACCTCACTCAGCTGGTGGATATTTGTCCTGTCGGGACTTATTACCCTGGGAATTGTATTGCTTACAGTGAGCTGGCTTACGTACAGGGCGGCACGAAGAAACCCAGTGGAGGCGCTGAGATATGAATAAGGTTTTTGCGGTCTGTACCGATTTCAACGGACTTCAAATAGACTTGCTATCTTCACGATAACCTCCACCGCTTTCTGCATCGACTGAATGGGTATGTATTCGAATTTACCGTGAAAGTTATGCCCTCCTGCAAATATATTCGGACAGGGAAGCCCCATGTAGGAAAGTTTCGAGCCGTCTGTCCCTCCCCTTATGGGCTGGATGAGCGGTTTTACCCCGCAATCGGTCATGGCCTGTTCAGCTATATCGACAATAAACTTCACAGGCTCGATCTTTTCCTTCATATTAAAATACTGATCCTTCAGATCAAGCTTTATGCGGTTTCCCGGATATTTCCTATTCATGAAATCCACACAAGAGCTCAGATGATTTTTCATCTCCTCAAATTTTGAAGCATCGTGATCACGGATGATGTAACGAAACTTTGTTTCCTCCACCGTCCCCTTAATATCCATAAGATGATAAAAGCCATCATAAGCATCGGTATATTCAGGCCGCTGATGGACAGGAAGCATGCCATTCAGTTCCTGTGCCAGGTGAATGGAATTGATCATGGCATTCTTTGCAGTTCCCGGGTGAACATTCCTTCCCTGGATGGTGATTGTAGCAAGGGCAGCGTTGAAATTTTCATATTCCAGTTCACCGATCTTTCCCCCGTCAACCGTATAGGCATAGGAAGCGCCGAATTTTTCAACATCAAACTTATCGGCCCCTCTTCCGATTTCTTCATCAACCGTAAACGAGATCCTTATTTTACCATGTATTATTTCAGGATGTTCCGAAAGGTATTCCATGGCAGCCATGATCTCGGCAATCCCGGCTTTATCATCGGCTCCCAGCAAAGTTGTGCCATCGGTTACAATCAGGTCCTGTCCGGTATAATGCAGCAGTTCCGGGAAATCGCCCGGACTAAGCCTTATATTTTTCTCTTCATTAAGGATAATTTCATCCCCATCGTAATTTGAGATGATCTTTGGGTTGACATTTGTTCCGGTCATGTCGGGACTGGTATCCATATGGGCAATAAAACCTATGACCGGCACATTTTTTTCGGTGTTGGCCGGTAGAGTAGCCATTATATAGCCATTCTGATCCAGTTCGACTTCCTCCAGGCCGATCATTTTGAGTTCTTCAACTAAAAGACGTGCCAGGTCCAGTTGCTTTTCAGTACTCGGACAAGTCCCTGAATTTTCATCGGAACAGGTGTCAATCCGGGCATAATTAATAAAACGTTGTTCTACAGGTATCATATGAGTGTCAGATTTATCATGATATTAAACTGTCATTCATTCCAGGTTTTCATTCATATCGAAAAATAGCTAAAGTAATTAATTACACTTAATGCGAAAAGAAAGGTGAAAAATTGCACGACGAAACGATTGAACG
Source organism: uncultured Bacteroidales bacterium (assembly GCA_963787195.1). Lineage (GTDB taxonomy): Bacteria > Bacteroidota > Bacteroidia > Bacteroidales > JAGOPY01 > CAWBCI01. The sequence goes on along the minus strand of CAWBCI010000003.1, from coordinate 125,730 downwards.
ATATTCGATATCAAATATCGGGTATCAGATATCGGATATTAAAAATCGACCTCTCCAATAGCAAAACTTTAATTATAATTAAAAATTGAAAACAAGGGTGGTTCCAAGCATATATGGACTTGCATGAATCATATAATTAATTGACAAATCTGTTTTTTGCTTGTTCCCAAAATGATATGTCTTCCATATAGGTATTGAATACCCGATTGCAGCGCCAATAATCGCCCCTCCACCAATTATACTAGCTGCAATCACACCTGCATTATCTGCATTAGGGGTATTATCAATAAGGCTTTCTAAAATGAAAATTGTCGGTAAAACAGCACCCAAAACAGCGCCACCAATTATTGCTGTTTTTGTTTTGACTTTTATTTCTTCAATATCATAAATGGAAATCTTTTCTTTCCTATATGTTTGCTGATCTATAAAACTTAATGTATCTCCATCAAAGGAAATATTTTTAATGCTTCGTGGTGACTGATCATAAAGGGTCAATATAGCTTTCTTATAATATTTTTTATCCGGATAATCCTGTTTTTTACTTTGACCGTAAATATCCAGGATATTAATTATTAGCATGGCCAGAACTAAGATTACGGATTTCATAGTCTTAATTTGTTGTAATTAACATTTGGTTTCTGAACCAAATTTAATAATAAACTTAAAACTACATGTTCATCTTTAAACCTTAAATGGACAAATTAATTTATCAACTTTCCCAATTAGTATTTCCCAATCGCCCATCGAAAACCGAAAATTTACATTGAAAATCAAAAATCGACAATTGACAATCGTGTAATTATATTACATCGCATACGTCGCGCAATCGTTCTATCACGCAATCGAATATCGAGTATCGGGTATCGGATATCTTCAAGCTACTAAAATTTCATGGATACTTTTGCAGGATCAGTCTCTTTTATAATGCGGCATTTCGAAGGGTATCTCCAGGGATAATTCTATAATCCCTTTAAATTCATCTCCTTCCATCCAGGGACTCTGGTAAATGATCTTTTTCCGGCCCCGCTTTTCTATGGTGTAGACATTCTTCTGATGGGTGGTCATGATCTCATTGATCTTCTTTCGTGATCCCTCACCATGGCAGTCCATCAGCTTGCGGCCGATCAGGTCCGCTCCCCCGTCTTTTTCATAATTCCTGATCGCCTTTTCATTCATATAAATGATCGTCCCTCCGCATCACTAACGATCACATTTCCATCCAGGTTGTCAATCCATTTCATAGGAATTTCAGTTTAGCGCTTTAAAATCAATTATAATTGCGGCGACGGGAGCATATACGAACCTTCCTACTCTTATTTGGCCAAATACTTCTCCAAGCACTTCTTCCAGCTCATTGCCATGGAGGTTCAGGGCCAGGATCCTGCCGCTTCCATCAATCAGCAGGTTATAGGGCACTTCCTGCAGTTTGTAAAGCTTTGCTACTGGTGACATCCAGAATTTCAGGTCGCTGACCTGTATCCAGTTTATGCCGTCCATATTGATTATCTTTTCCCAGTTAGCCTTCTTTGAATCCAGCGAAACGCCATAGATCTCAAAGCCTTTGCCTTTGGTGAAATCAGCATCTTTATACTTCTTATGGAGCTGAACGAGTTTGGGCTGTTCCTCGACACAGGGTGGGCACCAGCTGGCCCAGAAATCGATCAGCACCATTTTTCCCCTCAGAGAAGATAAGGCAATGGTATCTCCTTTTGGCGAAGCCATTCGGATCTCCGGAGCAGTATCCCCGATTTCCGTTCCGACAGTCTGTGCAAATAAATCGGGAATCTGGAATGCACAAAAAAATAATATGATAAACGCAATCTTATTCATTTCTCATTTCTCAATATTTTTCACTCTACACTCTACACTCTACACTCTACACTCTACACTATTCAACAGGGTATCCTTTGTCTATCCAATCTACCTTAACATTTTGCTTCAGATCCAGCAGCTTCTGATTCTTGAATTGCATTTTGTTCAGAAGATCGAAGGCCGGCCTGATGTTCGGGACAACGGCTGAAAGGACAGCAGCCGCAATAGATCACTATATCGGCATCTTTGGGTAACTTTTCAAGTCTTGCCTGGAGTTTGTCCAGGTTTGCTTTATTTCCTGTAGGGCCTATATCCACCGAGCCTTTGATCACAGCCTGGGGTCCTATGCAAAAGACGATGGGTTGCTTAGCATCCGGATTGTTAATGGTTTTCGCCAGGCTTGAGGGTTCCAGCAATTGAGATTGGCTCCAGGGTTCTTTCTGACCGCTTGTTACTCCCTGGCAGCTTGCTGCAAATGATGCCACAATTGCGAATAAGATGATTATATTGATCTTTGTTTTCATGTTTTTAAATTTCTTGCAAAATTAGTTATTATTCATATAGTGAGAACATCTTCTATTTATATGAAGCGCAATCCAATATCCGATTTCCAACTATAAAAACCGAACATCGAATATCGAATATCGAACATCCAAATCGAAATTCGAAAATCGACAAGCGACAATCGCGTAATTTCATTCAATCCTCTCTCTCCTCCCATCAGAGAAGCACTTGTATATCTCATCCCCGGAAATTAATAATCCCTGGGCCGATTTTCCACTTTCATCAATTTCCACATCACAAGAGATAATTTTTCCTTCATAAGATGTACTGATTGAGTCTTGATTATCATGTCCATGGATCATCCTTTTCAGGCCTTTTGAATTTAAATATATATCAATGAATTCTTGTGAGAGCTCCGGAAAATTGACCTTAAAATTTCCATATCCCCTGTACCAAAGCGGACCAAAGGCGCCTAAAATAAAATCTTCCTCACTTCCCTTTTTAATATTATAATCAGAATTGAGGTAATTCCGGACCCTGGAATTAAGGTCTGAAAATGCATAAGCATGTACTGCAAACTGAGGTGAAATGCCCGCGTGCAGGAATAAATAGTCATTGATCCGGACAATTACATTCTGACTTCGCAACCATCTTCCCAACACTGTATTTTTTTCATATAACTGAGAATAATCAGTTCGTGTATATTGAGTGAAATACCTGTATTTGTCGTTTAGATAGCGATCATCTCCGGTCATTTCCATTATTTCATGATTTCCCAATAAGAGATGTACATTCCCTCCGGATTTTTGAGCCTGAATTTCCAATTCATAGAGAAACCATAAGGTCTCAGTAACCAGGTCACCGCGATCAAATACATCACCCAGTAAAACAAGCTGACCATTACCAAAAATCCAGTTTAAATCAGAATCAATGATTTTATTATTCTTTAAAAGATTTACTAGGGCATGGTACCTGCCATGAATATCCCCGATAGCGAATATATTTCCACTTGTATTGATTGAATCAGGATTCGGATTATACTTGTGTATAATGTGATAGGAGTTCGGGTCCCAAACTATTCCCTCAACAATCGTATCTGTTTTTCCTAAATCAATGGTTTTCTCAATAAGACGGGTGAGGCTTTTAGCCTGATTATGCTCGTAATAGGTCATCACTATTTGGTCATCACCATCCTGGTAAATATAGGGACCATCATGCATGGAAGGAATCGTATCCTGACTTTTGTATAGCTTTTCCATCAACAGCAGGTACTTATAAGTAAGTGATTCGTCAGGAAAGTGGGCATAATTGCTGGCAGGTTTTTCCTTCAGGTTTGTGGGTAAAGGATCAGCGCCCCTATCAATAAGTATTTTACAAATTTCCAGATTGTCAAGTCCTGCAGCATAAATCAATGGTGTACGAAGTTTTTCATCAAGTGTATTCACCTCAGCTCCATATTCTATCAAATACCTGACTATTCTTGCCCGGCCGTATTTTATTGCCCAAACCAATGTGGAATGATCATTTACGATAAAATTTGGATTGGCCCCTCTCTTAAGTAAGAATTCACTTGTTTTAACCTGGTCATTTACAATTGCATAATATAATCCGGTTTTCCCATTACTGAATTCACAATTTAAATCCGGATGCTTATTCAGGTATGATTTTAATAATTCAATATCACCATTTTTAATAGCTTTTATTGCTGATTTCTCTTCTTTGTCCTGCCCTATTACAGGAACAGACCAAACAATAGCCATTAATATTACCCATATTTTCAAGATGCCCCTATTCATAAGCATTAATAATTTATTCATCTACACTCTACACTCTACACTCTACACTCTACACTCTACACTCTTCTTCTAGTCGTGTACCACCCTGGCATTATCAAAAAACTCTCTTTTCACACTCCGGTCATTGTTAATGATCAGGTAAAATTCATCTAAATAATTGACGACCTGTTTTTTTCTATTATTATCCAATAATTCACAATTTTCGAATAATTGATAAATTTCCTGCTTTTTCGCATTGAATACCTGAATAGTTTGAGAGACGATTTCCGGGCTTTTCTTAAATCCACGATAAACCCTTACACTCACTTTGTCCGCATTTATTAAAGGATGTGGTACAGCATAAATCGCTGAAATCAATCCACTCCAGTCAAAATCATAGGGAATCGCCAGGGGTGAATATATGCGTGAAGAATCGACTACCAATACGATATTATGGAGTTTATAAATCGAATAATCGGTATTTCCAATCATATATTGAAACATATCCATCAAACAGGTTTGATAAGGATTCAAGCGGTTGGGATGTATCTGTTCATCCTCTATTTCGATTCCTTTCAGGCGTCGGGCCAGATATTTTTCACGCTCGATAAAAAAGGCGAATTTCCGCACAGTATCTGCCTTTTTACCTTGATAAACATAATTAATATAAGCAGGCCTCACTTTAAAAGAACTATCGGTCAAAACATTATAAACCTTATATATTAAATATTCCAATATAGTATTTTGTTCAAATGAGTGGGGCTTGTTACAATGCGTCACAAGTTTTATAGATTTTTGCCCCTTGAAAGGCGTGTTTTTAGTTTCTTTTTTGGGGAAATTTAAAAGCAAGGGAGTAAAACTGCAAACATCATTTTCACGGCGTGTATGGCCACGTGTTCTTATCCTGATATCAATCGTTCTTTTCATGCCTGCATTATCCCTTAAAGAAATCGTTGCAGGGAACAAGGTTGAATCATCCTTTACAGAAAATACAGTTTTAAAGTCGGCTTGTAAATCAAGATCCAATATTTCTTCAGACTGAAATAAAGGCATAGGCTGCCCAATGATGTTATCCTGAGCCAATAAATTACTGAAGGAAATAAAACCGGCTATGATAATTAAGCATGCTGTTTTATTCATGAAGCTGTTTAGTGTCATTCAAAATTTGTGTTTGTATCACTATATTAACCTTTTGGAAGATAAAAAGTTGCAAATGACGGGGACAAAAATGAAAATCAACAGGATTCAGGTCAATAGTTTAGTATTTTTGATAATTAATCTACAATGCATTATGAGTAAAATTAATGATCTTTTAATTGCTGAATCAGAAAATTATCTTTCTGCATTGCTTTCTGAAAAATTACCTGAAAATATCCTTTTTCATAATTTCAATCATGCTCTACTGGTTAAAAAATATGCTGAAACTATTGGAGCGCAAACAGATCTGAGTGCTGACGAAATGAATATTCTCAGGATATGTGCCTTGTTTCATGATACGGGATATGTGAATTCTTATGAAAATTATAAGGAGGAAAGCATAAAAATTACATCTGCATTTTTGGCAGAACATGCAGTTGATCAGCAAAGCATCGATCATATTTCTGAAATAATCAAGGCAACTAAACAATATGAAGGCCCGAAGGATAAAATTGCGGAAGTGCTTTGTGATGCTGACATGATGTATATTGCATCTGAAAATGCCCTGGAACAATTTGATCTGCTTTATGATGAAAGAGCCCTGGCGAAATCCAAGTTCCACAAACGCAGCATTTTCGAAAAAGGAAGTATTGATTTTTTTACAAAACACAGCTATTTTACTGAATATGGAAAGACGATACTTCAAGCTAAAAAAGAAGCCACGGCCAAACGAATAAGCGAGCGGATGAAAAGGCGTAAATTAATAGAAAATAAAAAAGAAAACACCGATAAAAAAAGCAATTCATACCCGAGAGGCGTTGAAACTTTATTCCGTCTGACAGCACGTAATCAAATCACTCTGAATACTATGGCGGATCGCAAATCGAATATCCTGATATCAGTCAATGCAATTATTATCTCAATCATTATTACCATGCTTGCCGGCAGAATTGGAAATATGTCCCATAATATTGTGCCTATTCTTCTCTTTCTGATTATCTGTTTAATAACGATAATTATCGCTATTATGTCAACAAGACCAAATGTGCGTAACATTAAATTTTCAGAGCTTGATATTGAGCAAAAGAATGTTGACCTTATCTTTTTCGGGAATTTCGTCAAATTAAGTTATGAAGATTATCTGAAAGCTTTCAAGGATATGATGAAAGATGATGAACATCTTTATTCCATAATGATTAAAAATCAATATTCATTAGGCAAAATCCTATCAAAAAAATTCAGGTTGGTTAAAATAGCTTACAATGTATTCATGATAGGCATCATCCTGACTGTAATTGTTTTCCTGCTAAATATTTTATTACCGCTTAGTCCGTTTTGATATTCTTTAATGAGCCTTCGGGGAGGCCTTAAGGCTGAAAAATCATCAAGCTGAAATTTAATGTACTTCCTGGATGCAAGCACTATATTATCTGTGATAACTGATGGGTTAACCCATCGGTTATATGCACTATTGCTGATACTCTTCTCAACCTGTTGTTCAACAGTTTTCCCGCAGGATAATGATACTTATACCCTCTTTAAAAATCCTGCTTATAATTTTCCATACCAACTGAATAAGCCCGATAAATCATGGAAAATGCCAAAAACGCTCGTTGAAATCTCAGGTTTGAGTTTTATTGATCCTGACAGACTTGCCTGCGTTCAGGATGAAAAAGGAATTATTTATGTTTTCAATCTGAAGGCCGGTAAAATCGAATCGAAAATAGAATTTGCTGATGATGGCGATTTTGAAGGAATAGAACTAATTGGGAATGATGCCTGGGTTTTAAAAAGTAATGGGACTTTGTATAAAGTGAAAGATTTTATAAAGGATGCCTATCCGAAGGTAAAAAAACATACTACTGAATTATCAGGCAGGAATAATGCAGAAGGCCTGGCTTATGATCCCTTGAATAAGAATCTTCTCATTGCCTGTAAAGGCCATCCTTTTCTGGATGAAAAAAATGGAGGGGACTATAAAGCTGTTTATAGTTTTAATCCTGAAAGTAAAAAATTGGACAAGGATCTTTTTTTATTGATCAGCCTGGACAGTATCAGATATTACAGTAATTACAATGGCATGACCCGGCTGGGGCTTGAAATAATGGCATACCTGGATCCATCGAATGGAGATAAAAGCTTTCAGCCATCAGGTATTGCGATCCATCCTCAAACAGGGAATCTATACATCCTGGGCTCTGTAGGTAAGCTATTGACGGTATTCAGCCGGGAGGGAAAAATGCTGGCCATAATAGAGCTCAATTCGCAGATATTTCGTCAGCCGGAAGGCATATGTTTCGGCCCGGATGCCACATTATACATTTCAAATGAGGGCGCTGGCCATGAAGGGACCATATTAAAATTTCAGCCAAAAAATAAATGAAGAAGGAAAATATATCGCGCTAATGCTCCATTGCTAAATTTTATACCTTTTTATCCCTTAAAAAAGGCGACCTTTGACTAATACTGCTTTGCAGAATCAATAACCAAAAACTTTAATTATGGAAACACAATCAAACCGGACTTTTCCGGATATGTCAAGAAGTATGATAATATTGATAATTGTCGGTATTCTCTTTATAATAGTCGCTTTAAGATCCTGTACAATTGTTCCGGCGGGCAACGTCAAGGTTGTCGATTTCATGGGACGTGTGAGCATGCATCCCCTGTTACCGGGTCCGAGGTTAGTAAATCCGCTGGCAAATAAAGTCACCATGGATACGCGGGTGATCGAGGTTAAAGAACATATGGAAACCCCGACCTCTGAAGGCCTTACGGCTACTGTAGATATTTCATTGCTTTTCAGCCTCTTGCCTGATGGCGCTCCTGTTATGTATAAAGACTATGGCACAAATTGGGTGGATAAGATCGTGCTCCCCAATCTCAGAAGTGCAACCCGTGATGTAATTGCAAATTATAAGAGTGAGGATCTTTACAGCAAAAGCCGGACGACGATCGCGTCTGATATTTCATCCAGGCTTGAAAAACAATTTTTATCCAGGAATATTATACTGGATAATAAGGACGGACGAGAGTCGGTGCTATTAAGGGACTTACAGCTTCCCAATGAAGTAAAAACAGCCATCGAACGTAAAATCAAAGAAAAGCAAGCTTCGGAACAGATGGAATTCACGCTTCTGAAAGAGACCCAGGAGTCGGAACGCAAGAGGATAGAAGCGAGAGGGATAGCTGATGCCCAGAAGATCATTGCTGAAAGTCTCACCTCCCCTTACCTTCAGTGGAGGTTTACATCGGTCATGGAAAAAGCGGCAGAAAGTCCGAACTCAACTTTCTGGATTCCTTACGGGCAGAACCTGGTTCCTTTGATTAGCCTTGATAAAAAGTGATTTGCTTACCTTTTTTAACCACAGAGGTAGCAGAGTAGACCCAGAGGACTCAGAGGGATGAAAGCTGCTTAATGATAACTTTCTCCCGGAATTCTTAAAAATCTAATTTTTCAGCTAGAGAGAATGGAAAATGATTCGTATCCTCCCCGTCCTCTGCGCCTCTTCTGGGTTCTCCGGGGTTAATCTGCCTTTTTTTTACCGCAGATGCTGTAGGAGTAAACTCAGTGAGAGCAGAGGAATTACAGGTGCTGATTGACGGCTTTCACCTGAAATTCCGGATATAAATTACGACAACAATATCATATCTTATGAAAATAATACCATCGGAAAACTATATTAATTCAAATATTATTTCATTCTTACTGAATAACTACCGTACCATTAGTAACGACAATATAGCCCTCCCTAAAAAGATTTATAATCTGAGATTCCGTATAAGTACCAGCTTCGATAGAGATGGTTGTACCGGGTCCTGCCACCTGGGATGCCTCATAAACCGTTTGAAAGGGACTTAACTGACTTCCATTACCTCCCGGGCCTGCAGTGGAATTAACATATATAACTGCAGGTGGCGCGGCCGTGCGGAACATACCCCTTCCATGGGTAGCAGCTATTAAGAATTCATTCCCCTGCCAGAAGAGTTCCGAAACTTCAGTATTTACCGGACCTTCGTTACCATTAAAATTTGTCACGACACTCCAGTTCATCCCCGCATCCTGGCTGGCAAACACACCCAGGTCGGTTCCGATATAGACCCAGTTGGAAATGGCTTGGATGAAACCTGACGGTATTTACCTGGAGACTGGGTAGATTATTGGGTACTGTTCCGCTCCTGTTTTCCCAGTTTACACCGGCATCGGGGGTATACCACACATTGTTGTTGTTATATCCCCCAAAGGTCACGAAAACCTGGTTAGAATTGTTGGGATTGATCGCTATATCCGTCACATACCTGTTGGGAAGCCCTCCATCGTTATTATCAACCCTTGTCCAGAAGCCCCCGGTATTGCTTGTCATGGCAACTTCACCATTATCATATCCCACCCATATTATTGCAGAAACGCCAAAATCTATATCAATAGCGCTGCATTTATAATATTCTGTTTCACCTTTTGAGTTGATAAAACTTCCTACATCGGCTCTTATTTGTGACCAAATTCCGGCATCATTGGTGGTGCGCCATATCCTTGAGCCACCTGCAACAAGTCTTGCAGGATTGTTAGGATCCATACTAAAAGGGGCAATGAATAATGCTCTCAAACCATTTCCGGCATCTAACAAACCATTTGTAGCACCTGCATAACTCACTCCAGCATTGGTGCTTTTTGAAATCCAGAGTGGAGGATATTCGCCATAAAGGATTGAAGGATTGGTATAATTTACTGCGGCGAAACCACCGTCTCCTGTATTGGCCTGGAACCAATTATTTGGACCGCTCCATGTACCACTCGATTTATACCTTAATTTATCATTATCCTGTGTACCTCCAATAATAATACTGCCGTTGTTGGAAGCGGATCCTCCAAAAAATTGGGTAATACCTAATGAAGTATTTGCCAGATTTGTCCAACCAGAATTTTGTGATACCGTCCAAATATTATCTGTTTTTTGAATTCCCCCGTCATTTCCAAAATACACCTTTGGATTTGAGGTAGTATTATAATCAGCAGCCTGAACAATAATGTGTTGATCAGCATGAGCTGAATTGGCTGCGCCTCCGTTATGATAATCCTGCCACCTGCTGATTCTGGTTAAGGTGGTTCCCCCATCGGTACTGCGCCATAAATCAACCCCTCCTACAACTAATTGGTTGCTGTTCGCAGGATTAACCCAAATCGAATTTGCATACCACCCTTGGCCAAGATAATTGGATCCAGTATTAATAAGGGACCAATTTATACCGCTATCAATTGAGCGCCAAATTTCACCTCCATTCCTGTCCATTGAAACATAAATTTTAGAGGAATTTGAAGGACAAAATGTAACTTCGCATCTTCCTGCAGTGTCGGGTAATTTTCCAGCTACGCCAGTTGTTTCCAGCGTCCAGGTTTCGCCATAGTCAGTTGAAAGATAAACATCATTGCTACAACCTATAATGACCTTGTTTGGCATTAAGGGGTTTACACGAACATCCAGCACGGTGCATGCAGTTGTTTTTTTTGCGACCCATGAAGTTCCTCCGTCAGTGGTTTTGTACAACTTTTTTGACCATGCTGTTACTGCGTATATAACTCCGGCACTATCCGGGTTTGGATGAGCTGCTAAGCGAGGTACATATTTGAAATTATCGTTATTTGTACTTGCTAACTGATTCCATGTTACACCTCCATTTGTACTTTTAAAAATACCTGCACCGGGTAATCCATCAAAATTTCCAAACCCTTCACCAGTTGCCGCATACATGATATTGGTTGAAGAAGGATCGAAAACCATGGATGTAATCGCCAGATTGGTCATAAAATCGTTTACCGGTGTCCAGGAAGCCCCTGAATTTGTGCTTTTCCAGATTCCTCCGGCTACACTGCCAATCCATAATTTGCTGGCATTAGTTGGGTCGGGAAGAATGGCTCGAATTCTGCCTCCAATATTGGATGGGCCCAGCCAATCCCATTCCCAAAGGCCTGCATCCCTTGATTGAGGCATGCGGGCAATATGTTCTTTGGCCCTGATTAAGCCATCCATTGGTACATAACCATTCGCATCAGCCCTTGAAGCCATTCTGTATTTTAAATATTCGGCTGCCTGGGTGGCTTCATTCAATTTTTCAGCTTCTTCCCCTTCATTACTATTTCCGTAGAATAAGAAAATGCTCAGTCCGGTGAATGAAAGTATCAATAATATTATTGCTGGTAGTCTGAATTTTTTCATATCGGTAGATTTTATTGAAGGCTGACGAGTACAAGTACCAGGCCCCTGCCTGAATCCAGGGATGTCATTGCTTTACCAATAATTGATCCCCGGGCCCTGTCGAAGTCTTTGACTTTCATCGCATGGCCCGGGACATCGGAAGTGGTCAGCATATCCCCTATTTTCACAGGATTTTCATTGGCATCGACCATACAATAAACCCTTCCCGAAAGGGCCACCAGGTGTTCACCGTCGGCTATCGTCCCTCTCTGGCTCATGATCAGACCGGGTTCTATATCGTTAGCCCCGCTCACAATTCCCGCCACTTTCCGGTCGTAGGCACTTTGTGAAATCTTCAGACTACCGGGATTATTTTCATCAATAACAAGCAGCATACCTTTTTGAATATTTTCGAAGTCCGACAGATCAAATAATTCAGACAGATCGCTGCCCCCGGTTATCTGTAGTTCGTTCGTCGTAATCCTGCCGTCCCCTGAATAATCACCGTCAATTTCTATGGTTGCCAGGCCTGTGGAATTATACATTGTTATCTGGCCCCCGGCAGTCGTTAAACTTTCATAGGGAGCGATATTAATGGTTTTTATGTGATTTGAATTATAAAGATTGATTATCCCAAGGTTAGATATTGATAGTTCTTCATTGCCACCATTCGGGCCAAAAGCTTTCAGAAAATAACCTGTACCATTTTGCTGGGCGACAATTGTTGCATCTGTACCTGTAGTCTCAAAATAACCTCCTATTCCAGCGCTCCCGGTATTTACCGAATGAACGGTGGCACCGGCAATGCCTGTACCTGAACTGCTGAAATCGCCGGTACCGCTATATAGTGAACTCCAGCGTTTAGAGCTCAGCCCGAGTGTCCTTCCATTATTAGAGAAAGGGTAAAAGCCGGAGGTGGAAAACCAGTACTCATCAACGATGCTGCTGAAATTATCGCTTGTAGAGAGTAAACGTGCTGTATTGCCATAACTACCGAAGGCCCAGTTAGTAGTACTACTGGATAAAAATTCAAGCACGGCTCCTGTGGTATTGGTACTAATCCTGGCCGCTTGCCATGAAGCGCCTACAACTTCGAAGGTACGGGCCGGGCTCATAGTTCCTATACCGACACTTCCGCCATTGGTCAACAATCCAAGATTACCTGTTGTATTTCCGGTGCCTCTGGATATGAGCATGTTATCACTACCCGAACCGGTAGCAAAATACCATTCATTGGATGCCCCGGTATAGTAAGAAAGTGTTGCTGCATAGGCAGATGAAGGCCTGGTAATCCTGATCTCCGGCTCACCTGAGGCAGTGGATACCTCCAGTTCTGCCGCAGAGATACTTGGCCCGATCCCTACACTTCCTGAAAAACTACCACCGACACTATATAAATTACTCCATCTGTTATTGCTTTGACCCAGGGTTCTTACATTAGTATTGTAGGGATAAAATCCTGAAGTTGAGAAAAGGTACTGATCGTTGGTTGTTGAGAAATTATCGTCGCTTGAAAGCATGCGCATATCTCCGCTCCAGGTTCCAATTGACCAGTTTGTGGCATCTGAACCGGAGAATTCGAGAAAAGCCCCCGCCATTGTTGAGCTTAAGCGGGCAGTCTGCCAGCCTCCCTTCACTTCAAGCGTTCTGCCTGGTGTGCTGGTGCCTATGCCAACTTTATCGCTCAAATATGTATTATAGGTATTTGTTCCACTTCTTGTCCATATTCCACCTGTTGATCCTTCTTCCCAGGCAGTTCCGTTAAAGAAGAAAAACTTATTCAGATTGGTATCGTAAACGATTAATCCTGCGACAGCATAAGCTGCAAGTGCCGTCCTGTAGGACGTGCTTATCCGGGGGATCAATAATCCCTTATTCGCAGATTTAATGTCAAGCATGGCAGAATTGTCGGGTGGGCTTCCATCAGTATTGATGGCTACCTGTGCGCTGGATAATAATGGAATGAATAAGACCGCGCAAAATAACATTGTCAGTTTTTTCATCTTGATTCTAATTGGTTAGTAATTTTTAATTGCTTTATTATTTTTGTTTCTCCACCTGTTTTTTCAGGGCTTCGATCTCGGCCCTCATCACTTCAATGATAGCTTGCTGCTCCTGCATGGCTTTCACCAGCGGCACCACAAACTCGGCATATGACAGGCTGTAATAGCTTCCATCCCTTGCAGGTTGTTTTACCCCACTAAATTCGTAGCCAGATTCCCTGGCGGCCTTGTCCACTTCCTGGGCCAGGAAACCGCTTTGCTTTATCTTTTCGATATCGTATTTTTCGGGATAATCACTTGAATCAGTAATTCCGATTAAGCGGTCCATCTCATCTTTGTTGAAGTGATAAGTAACTGGCCGTAGTTTCAAAATAAAATCCAGGCCTTTTACATCTTCAAGAATATTTTGCTTGGCACGGATGTCGGATACGGTGCTCCAGCTTACCTGCCCACCTATCCATGTGACACTGCTGTTGCCAATGACCACTTTGTTGGATGCCAGGGGCTCGGCATCATATCCAAGCCCTGTTGAATTTTCATAGGCTGTACCCGTACTAAATGCACTATATCCAATTGCTGTATTATAATTTCCGGAAGTATTGCCAATTAGTGACCAGGCTCCGCAAGCGGTATTAGAACCACCGTAGACGTTTGCCTCGAGAGAATGATAACCAAGTGCACTGTTGTAAAATCCTGTTGTGTTGACAGGAAGAGACATGTAACCAGTTGCCGTATTGGCCAAACCTCCTGAATTTTGCTCAAGCGCCAAATAACCTATTGCCATATTGTAGCTCCCGGTGGAAAATCGCATAGCATTTACACCCACGGCTGTATTCCGATTTCCTGTATTGAATTCCAGTGCTCTGTCGCCGATTGCAGTATTCTCACTACTTGTTGTTTGTGCATAAAGTGCAAAAACCCCAACTGCTGTATTGTTACTGCCGGTTGTATTGCCAGATAAGGATTGGAAACCCATTGCAACATTTTCTGACCCGGTGGTATTATCGGTTAACGAATAAGTTCCTGTTGCTGTATTTTCGTAACCTGTTGTATTTAATTGAAGTGCCTGAAAGCCAAAAGCGGAGTTCTCCCTGCCAGTATTATTGGCATAGAGTGCCTTTGAACCTACAGCGGTATTATATTTTCCTTGTGTTCCTGATGCCCCGATGCCATTGTTGAACAAGGCAGAATCCCCAACAGCCACCAGGTTTGATATTGTGGTGTTGCTTTTAAGTGCAGATGCCCCAATGGCTACATTGGAGTTTCCACTTGTATTGCTGAACAAGGCGTAATACCCGGCGGAGGTGTTGCTGCTTCCTGTTGTATTAACGTACATGGACCAGTAGCCGTTTACTGTATTGCCCGCACCTGTTGTATTGTTGTAAAGTGACCTAAAGCCCACTGCAATGTTATTGCTTCCTGTTGTGTTCGCAGTGAGTGATTGCATGCCGACCGCCGTATTGCCGTTACCCGATAAGTTTTTGTTGAGCGAATGAAAGCCTATTGCAGAATTGTTATTCCCCCCACTGTTGTATCGCAAGGACCCAGAGCCATATGCAACATTGCCCGTTCCATTTGTATTGGAAAACATGGAACTGTCGCCGTAAGCCACGTTTTCGCTTCCGGTTGTATTGCTGTACAACGTGGCATAACCAGAGGCAGTGTTATGTGATCCGGTTGTATTGCTTACCATTGAGAATGCACCGTTGGTCGTATTGGAATTACCGATGGTGTTGCTGAATAGGGCAGACCTTCCACTGGCCGTATTATACGACCCACTAGTATTTGAATAGAGTGCAAGGGTACCATTTGCGGTGTTATTATTGCCTGTATTGTTTGCGAAGAGTGCTTCCCATCCGCTAGCTAAATTGCCATAACCTTCAGTATTTGAATAAAGAGCCTTCAACCCATTGGCAGTGTTCCAGAATCCTGTTGTATTTGCAGCAAGCGCTTTACTTCCGTTGGCCGTATTGAAATATCCGGTTGTATTGTCAAAGAGTGCACTGTCTCCCATAGCAGTATTGTCGTAGCCGGTGGTGTTTTTGTTTAGTGAATAAGAACCCGAAGCAGTATTGTACGACCCGGTGGTGTTGCTGTTTAAGGCTGCCTGCCCTGTAGCGGTATTGAAACTGCCTGTTGTGTTTTTTTCAAGCGCAATTGAACCGGAAGCAGTATTATAACTGCCAGTGGAATTAAGTTTCAATGCATCGTATCCTATGGCCGTATTTTGCCATCCCGAAGTGTTTTCAGCAAGCGACCAGCTGCCTACTGCCGTGTTATATATGTTTAGGTTTTTGGTAAGTGCAGCAAACCCGACAGCCACATTGTTATTACCCGTGATGTTTTTATTTAAGGACAACTTTCCGATAGCGGTGTTTTTATTCCCGCTGGTATTTAAATTACCAGCACCATAACCAATAAACACGTTTTCGTTGTTGGTAAGATCATCATTTATTCCAGCCCCTTCACCAATAAAGACAGACTGGCCGGTGTTGAGTACTTCCAATTGCCCGGTGGCGGTAAGCCTTAAATACTGTATGTTATTAGTACGGAAATTCAAGGGTTTGTTGTCAGTGGTTCCCAAGAAACTGGAAACGCTTGCGGTACCGCTGTTACCAAAGGTCCGCCAGGCATCCTCGTCAATAGTTCCTGTATAGAATTGTTTCCAGAGCTGAGTTTCCGGTGTGCCCGAATTGAAGTAAAACCCTTCGGGTAAGTCCTGACGAGGCCGGGACATAAACAAGTAATCCGGTTGCCGCTGAAGGAATGGTCGTATTGTCATTATCTTTTGAAAGAGATACCCTTGGAATAAGCAATCCACCATTGAGCGACTTCACATCCAGCATGGCTGACCCATCAGGTGGCGAGCCATCGGTGTTGATGGCTACCTGGGCAGTAGAAAGCATCGATAGTATGAATGAGAGACAGATAAAAAGTACTAGTTTTTTCATATTTTTTATTTTCGTTTTCGGTTACAAATCTTATAATCCTATTAATCAATAATATTGAATTCGGAATAGCCATTTAATTTATCATAGCTTATTTCGGTTTTATCCTCTTCGTATCTAGCGGCCATATTCAAACACCAGTCTTTAAATCTCTCCAGATTCCCCTTCTCCCCCTCTGCTTCAATATATACCGCGCCCTCAGAAGTATACCTTGCAATACCATATACCTCCGATTTATAAGCCTGGTGCATAATCAGAAAACAACATGGCCGTCTGCCTGAAATCCCCGAAGATCTGTATGCTCATATGTATCCTCCCGGTTTTCAATTCTTGATTTGTATAATGAGTTGAAATATTGAATTTTGGCAGAAGAACAAAGAAAGCAGAACATATTCACCTATGCAAATATTTAGGGGAGACAAATGGGGAGACAGAGAGAAGGATTGTTTATTGGCTATTGCCTATTGAATATTTATTATTTGGATTTTCGATTTTTGAGAGATTGTTGCACTGACCAACCTGACGATTCACGTCTCACGTCTCACGTCTCACAACTTCATATCCTCTCAGATGGAAGATATGACATCAAACAAGGAAGCTTCGGGTGGCAGGCCCAGTTTTTTACGAAGTCGCTGGCGGCTCTTTTTTACGGCTGCAATCGATACATTCAGGAGCTGGGCGGTTTCGGCAGTGCTGAGATTGATCCGGATATAGGCCGCCATTTTTACATATACTTCGCTCAGGTCAGGGTGCTTTTGTTTTAATTTATCGAAGAAGCCCGGATGGACCTCCTCGAAGCTGATCCTGAACTTTTGCCAGTTCTGGTCAAGGTCGATATTGTTATTGATCATCCGGATGAGTTCCGGGATGAAACTCTCGCCTGCATTTTCTTTCGAGGCACTTATTATTTCTTCTTTGATGCTCGAAAGGACCTCATTTTTATTTACGATATACAAGGCGGAATTAGCCAGCTCATGATTCTTATGCTTCAGTTCCACCTCGTATTTTTGTCTCTGCAGACGGTTCAGTTGTTTTTCCGCGAATATCTTGTCTTCGAGATGTTCTTTCTCCAGCTCCTTTCTGGCTATTTCTACCTGGTTCAGTTCTTTTTCCCTATCAAAAAGCAGGGTCTTCTGATTTAATGTTTTTGACTTTAAACTGAATAAATATGCAAGGGCTGTAAGCAACAGGAGCAAAGTGGCACTGATCAGGAACAGGAATTTCTTATTGTTCTTCTCTATCCTTATGTCCCTGGCCAGGATCTCATTCTCTTTCACCTTCTGCTCAGTCTCATACCTGGTCTTCATATCCGCAATGGCATGGGCAGTATTTTCATTATATATAGAATTATTGAGCATTTCCTTCATCTCAAAATAAATGATCGCCTGCTCATAATCGCCAAATAACCTGAAATACTCAACCAGGCTGGAATAAGCCCCTAATTCCAGTTGACGGGCTTTTATTTCTTTTGAAATATCCAGGCTCTTAATAAAATATTGCTTCGCTTCTTTTTGTTTTTTACTGAGATAGACGGAACCTATATTTGATAAAACAGAAGCCTCCGCGAATTTATCATTGCCCTGCTGAATAAGCGAATAGGCTTTATTATAAAAGGCCAGGGCATCTTCCGGACGGCCCAGGTTTTTATAAATAGAACCCAGGCTGTTATATGTATCTGACAAGCCCTCAGTATCACTCAATTTTTCTTTGATCCGGGCCGATTCGAGAAAATAATTCACGGCCTGTACCGAATCCCCCGACTCTTGATAAGCATTAGCCAGGTTCAATAAATTCTTGGAAATCTCACTTACATTTTTCAATTGCTGATTGGCTTCCAGGGCTTTTTGGAGATATACTATTGCATTCGGATAATCTTCGGTCTTCATATAAATATTCCCTATATTATTGAAATTATAAGCTATCAGCTTCAGGTTATTTATGTTTTCCGAAATATTCAATGCCTGGTGATAAAACCTGATCGCGCTATCATAAGAGGCCATCTGGTAATAACAACCAGCGATATTGATGAGGTTATTGGCCATACTCGCCGAATCCTTCAGTTCAGCCCTGATATTATAGGATAGCTGATAAAATTCAATGGCTTTAAAAAAGTCTGATAAGCGGAGGTAATTTGTCCCGATCTTGGTAAAACATTTGGCAAGCAGAACTGAATCAGGGATGGCAAGAAGATAGGGAATAGATTTTTCAAGATACAGGTTTGACTCTTCCTGTTCGCCTTTCAGCCATTTCACGATCCCAAGATTATACCAGGCCTTCCCTATCAATTCATCCGTCCCGGCTTCTTCGGCCAGTTTTTGATATTCCATTGCGTAAACTTCCGCCTTATCATAATCTTTGGCCTTAACATAAATTCTGATGATTTCTTTTACAGCATCTATCTTAGTGCTGCTCCTTTTTGAAGCATGTAAAATGCTTTTCAGGCTGTCAAGTTCCGATAGCTGACCATAAATATTAATTCCGGGCATAATTATAAAAATACCAATGATCAATATGCTGAACATTCTTTGCATAAAAACTGGAATTAATTGGTCAGGGCTTTGGTTCTTCTTCAACAAATATATAAAAAAATGAATATATTACAAACAGCATATTAAGACTATAACCATTCTTGTAGGTCCAACATGTCGCGGAGTAGTGAAAGAGGTATGAAAGTCGCTTATTGATGACATTCTCCCGGAATTCTTAAAAATCTAATTTTTCAGCTGGAGAGAATGGAAAATGATTCGTATCCTCCCCGTCCTCTGCGCCTCTTCTGGGTTCTCCGGGCTTAATTACCCCTCTTTTTACCGCAGAGGGAGCAGAGTAGACGCCGAGGGCCCAGTGGGATTATAAGTGATTGCGAATTACACTGATGCAATATTTCAATCTTTTTCTTCATTCCTTAAAAAACATTAAATAATTTATTTTACCTTTGTTCGGTAAAATACGAACAAGTATGCCCCTTAATCAAATAATATCCGCCGAACAGAAAAAAGCCGCCCGCTATGCAAAAGCCCTCGGCCACCCGGTAAGGCTATACGTCATGGATTTGCTTTCCAGCCAGTCCTGCTGCTATAGTGGCGACCTCTCTGAAATTCTACCCATTGCAAAATCCACCTTGTCGCAACATTTGAAAGAATTGAAAGATGCAGGTCTGATACAGGGAGAAATTGAACCTCCACGGATTAAATATTGTATCCATGAGGAGAACTGGATGGAAGCGAAAGAATTATTCCGGAAATTCATGAAAATCTAAAAAAATTTAAATAAATAGTTCGCATTTTTGCGAATAACGAACAAACTAAATCAAACAATATGAATATTAAAGTTTTAGGAACAGGCTGTTCAAGATGCGTATCCCTTGAGAAATATGTACGCCAGGCAGTCACAGAACTGGGTCTGCAAGCCACCGTCGAAAAGGAAGAAGACATCATGAAAATTATGGAATACGGCATCATGCGCACTCCCGGACTGGTGATAGATGAAAAGGTGGTCCTCTCAGGTCAGCTTCCCTCTGTCAACGAACTGAAAAACCTGATTTCAAGCCATCAGTAAAATGCACCCAATAACTAATAACCATTAACCATTAACCATTACCTAATACCCAATACCTAATCCTATGAAAACATTAAAAAACGTATTCAGCATTCTTTTTGTAATGATCCTTTCCCTTTCATTCTGCCAGGCGCAGGAGTCTGAAAAAATGGAAAGCAAAGCAGGTGAAGCCATTAATGTTTATTATTTTCATTTTACCCATCGATGTGAAACCTGCAAGGCCGTGGAAAGTGTTTCTAAAGCTGCCCTGGAGGAACTTTATCCTGAAAAAATGAAGGAGGGTCAGATTACTTTTCAGGCGGTCAACCTGGATGAAAGCGAAAATGATGCCCTTGCGAAAGAACTGGAAGTTTCAGGTCAAACCCTGCTTTTTGTAAAAGGCGACAAACAGGTGAATCTCACCAATGACGGATTCATGTATGCACGCACCAAACCAGAGAAACTGAAGGAAGAGATCCAGGAGACGATCAATAATATGTAAGCAGATGGAGGAATTTCTGACCGGTTTATATAGCAATAGTTCAATCCCGCTTTTATCGGCTTTGTTCCTGGGCCTGATGACTGCCATCAGTCCATGTCCGCTTGCTACCAATATAACGGCAATTGGTTATATCAGTAAAGATGTGAGCAAACGGAACAAAGTTTTCGTGAACGGACTGTTCTATACCCTGGGAAGAGTGATTTCATATACCGGTCTGGCTTTTATCTTATTTGTCGGGGCTGACCAATTCAAGATCTCCGGGCTTTTTCAGAAATACGGAGAAAGAATCATAGGCCCCCTGCTGATAATTATCGGGATATTTATGCTGGATTTCATAAAGCTGAAATTCCCTGGTCTCGACGGACTTAGTAAACGATTCGGCGAAGGGAAAAAGCGTGGTTACCTGAGCGCTGTACTTCTGGGAATGCTGTTCGCCCTTGCATTTTGTCCCTACAGCGGTGTTTTGTATTTCGGGATGCTCATACCAATGACCATCAGTACTCCTGAAGGTATGGCCCTGCCTGTAATATTTGCAATTGCCACGGCAGTTCCTGTGATAATTTTCGCATGGCTGATAGCTTATACCCTGAATGGTGTCGGTAAATTTTACAAGGGTCTCAAGGCATTTGAATTTTGGTTTCGAAGGATAGTAGCTGTCTTATTCATTGGCACGGGCATTTATTATATCGTGATTATTTATTTTTAAGAAAAGAGGAAGACAGTATGTTAACCGAAAATTTAATCATTAAAGAACCGAAAAACCGGAAAATATATCTGAGCCTGATAATGCTCGCCGGGTGGATAACTCTCTACCTGAACCTGCAAAGGATTGCTGATCTCCTGGTATACAATCTTTTTGGATTAAAAGCCGGAACCCACCTTACCGAATCCCTTCGGTTTTTCATTTTTGAGGTTCCCAAGGTTATGATGCTGCTGGTCCTGATTATCTTCTTAGTAGGAATTATCAGGTCCTATTTTTCAGCCGAGAAAACCCGCAAGGCACTTGAAGGCAAATCCCTGTTCACGGGCAATGTGATGGCAGCCCTGCTGGGTGTCGTCACTCCCTTCTGCTCATGTTCTGCAATCCCTTTATTCCTGGGCTTTGTAGAAGCCGGAATCCCATTAGGGGTAACATTTTCATTTTTGATTGCCGCTCCCATGATCAATGAAGTGGCCCTGGTCCTGCTGATCGGCCTGTTCGGATGGAAGGTAGCCCTGATTTATGTTGTCACCGGATTAAGCATAGCCATACTGGCAGGCTTTGTGCTTGAAAAGCTCAAATTACAAAGGTTTGTGGCCGACTGGGTCTACAAGATTCAGGCAAAAAACTCTTTTCAGGAGGAGATCAGAATAAGGTTCAATGACCGGCTGGAAATGGGCTATCAGGCAGTAAAGGATATAGTAGGGAAAATTTGGCCTTATATACTCATAGGTATTGCAATCGGTGCAGGAGCCCACGGTTATGTGCCTTCGGAATACCTGGCAGGAACTTTGGGAAATCAAAACTGGTATTCCATATTACTGGCAATTGCTATTGGTGTGCCTCTGTATTCAAACGCAGCCGGAATCATACCCATAGTTAGTGTCCTGATTGAGAAAGGGGTCTCCCTGGGGACTGCCCTGGCATTCATGATGTCGGTCATCGGACTTTCTTTACCCGAAATTATAATATTGAAAAAGGTGCTGAAATGGCAATTGATCGCTGTATTTGTCGGAGTGGTTACCGTCGGAATTATTATTGTGGGTTATATTTTTAATTTTATGGTTTTTATTTAAAGGAGATAAGAGGAAGGAGACTTCATTAAGATTTTTATATAGAAGATCTCATTCTGAAGAACTTAAAAGAACATGAAAATACTGATACTCTGCACGGGAAACTCCTGCCGGAGCCAAATGGCCCAGGGATTTTTACAGTCCTTCGCTCCGGATGCCGAGGTTGTATCCGCCGGGACCGAACCTGCTGAAAAGATACATCCCCTGGCAGTAGAGGTCATGCGGGAATCCGGGATTGACCTCAGTCATCACGTTCCCAGACACGTTTCACTTTTCCTGGACGATGAATGGGATTATGTGATTACCGTTTGTGGCGGGGCTGCTGAGACCTGCCCTGCCTTCAGCGGCAAGGTTAAAAAGCGCCTTCATATCGGCTTTGACGATCCAGCTGCCATCATAGGATCGGATGAATTTAAAATAAAAGAATTCAGGCGGGTAAGGGATGAAATAAGGGAGGCTTTTTTATCATTTTATTCTGAAAACATTAAACCAGGCTGATATGACATCTGTTAGCAAAAGGCTTTCATTTCTGGACAGGTATCTGACCCTGTGGATATTTCTGGCCATGTTCGCCGGTGTCTTTTCCGGCTATTTCTTCCCGGGTATAGCCAAATTCTGGAGTAATTTCCAGAGTGGCACCACCAATATACCGATAGCTATCGGACTGATAGTGATGATGTATCCGCCCCTGGCGAAAGTACGTTATGAGGAATTGAAGGATGTCTTCAGTAACTATAAGATCCTCACTATTTCACTCATACAGAACTGGCTCATCGGCCCCTTACTGATGTTTGGCCTGGCGGTTTTATTCCTGCACGATTACCCGGAATACATGGCCGGATTGATCCTGATAGGATTGGCCCGCTGTATTGCCATGGTAATTGTATGGAATGATCTGGCAAAAGGCGATACTGAATATGCTGCCGGACTGGTTGCTTTCAATTCGATCTTCCAGGTATTATTCTTTTCGTTTTATGCTTATATATTTCTTACGGTTTTACCCGGCTGGTTCGGTATGCAATCCTTCCATGTGGATATAACCATAGGGCAGATTGCCAAAAGTGTTTTCATCTATCTGGGCATTCCGTTTATTGCTGGTTTTTTAACCCGTTTTATTTTGATAAGGGTAAAAAGTAAGGAATGGTATCACAGCAAATTCATTCCTAAGATAAGCCCTCTTACCCTCATTGCACTTCTGTTCACCATCTTTGTAATGTTTTCCCTGAAGGGGGAATATATTGTCAAGATCCCCCTGGATGTGGTCCGTATCGCCATTCCGCTGGTAATATACTTTATCATTATGTTTCTGGTCTCTTTTTATATGGGGAAGAAATCCGGGGCGGGTTATTCCAAAACAGCAACCATTTCTTTCACGGCAGCAAGCAATAATTTTGAACTGGCCATAGCAGTAGCTGTGGCGGTTTTCGGGATAAGTTCCGGAGAGGCATTTGCTGCAGTCATCGGGCCGCTTGTGGAGGTTCCGGTCTTAATTTCCCTGGTTAGTGTGGCTTTATGGTTTAAGAAGAAATATTTTAGATCTGTCAATGTTTAGTGATTACAGGTATAGACCCTGGATTTATCGTCCTGATTGCCTTTTATGATTATCAGTGAGTTTGAACTTACCGCCATCATTATCATTATATATTATTCCCCTGGATTTCAGATCCAATAAATGATGCAAAGTCATACCCTCTGATTTTTGTAATTGCATCAGGATTTCTCCAAAAAAAGCACCTTCCCTATCTTTTATCACTTTAATAATCCTTTTCTTAACAGGATGCATCAATGGATGTATATTCATATTGCTTTTATTCTTTTTTGATTTATATATTCTGTTTATTCCTGAAATATGAGTTTTGGGATATGCACCTTCTCCAACAATTGTTCTGCATGAGACCTGAAAAACCATCTTTGCAGGATATTTTCCCTTTCATTCATGAAAGCCAGTAAATTGATACCGTATTTTCGAATAAGATGTTCTATGCTGTTTACCAGATTCGAACCATTTACCTGTATATGAGTTACCCTGACTTTAGATTTCATTTCCCTGGCTTTCTTCTTATAACCTTCCATAATCAGCCCTGACTGGAATTTATTTTCTCCCTTAATATGAAATACATACAAGGATGCACCCATTAAGCCGGCAAATGTGAGGAGTTCCTGAAGAACACGTAAGCTGTCTTCCTGATAATCGGTAACATAGGCAATCCGCTCTACTTTTGTTGCCTCCACCCCTTCCGAAGTAAGCCAAAGTGGAACATTGGCCGAAAAGACGATTTCTTCAATTTCCTCACCCGACATCTTATCGTGTATCCTCCTGGATTCATGCGGATAAAGGATCATGAAAGTTTCTTCTTCCCGGGCTGTCCATAAAATATTGGAAGTACGACGGCCCTTCTTTATCTGAAATTCCAGCTTGTGCCCGTTTTCCAAAGCTGGTTCAAATTCCCTAACCAGGCTCTCAAAATGCGCTGTTGCCCTTTGTTTTTCCCTTTCAAATTGATCATCTTCCAGCACATTAAAACTGTTAGGAGGCACCATACCAAGATCTTGAGGTGTTTCCACCGAATAAAGTAAAATGAGTCCAGTATCCATCTTATTCGATAAAAAAACGCCCAATTCAGCATTCTGCCTCGACCTTTCCGTGTAATCAACCGGTACCAATATTTTCTTCATCGATGGAACTTGTTAAATATGTTTACAAAAATAGATCATAAATTATAAATTTCGCCTTAAATGACAAATCCATTAACAATATTTAAGATAAAAACTCAAATGTTTGCAAAATATATTTATATACGTATTATCTTTGTAAATTATATTTACAGTCATGGGTATATTTGCAAAAAATATCAGGTATTTAAGAATACAGAATGGCCTGAGTCAGGATGCTTTAGCGAAAGCCATAAATATGAACAGGGGAAATATCGCATCCTATGAAACAGGAACAGCTGAACCGAATTATCATAATCTCATTAATTTATCCAGGTTTTTTAAGGTAGATGTCTCTGAAATGATTGAAGATGATATGGCAGCTAATGGGGAGATGTACCATCAGCTGAAAGACTTTGGTCAAAAAGAGGCTGTTGATCCGCTGGAGGATGAGTTGATGGAAAAACAATTTGAAGAGAAACTCATTGAAAACCAGGATATGCTCGACCATTTTCGCCGCAGATCTGATGACATGGCCCGCATCCTGGATGGATTCCGGCAATTTCATAAGTTTAAGATGGAGACTTCCGAAGAGATATCCGAAGATGTCAAAAAGATGGCAGCGGATTATGAAAAACTAATGGACGTTTTGGAAGATGTCTTGAAAACGAACCGGAATCTGCTGGATATTTTAGGAGTGAAGGATGCGCCTTCCAATTAAGGATTATTTCACCAGCCTTATCATTTCATGGTAATGCTGTCTTTTCCCATTCATATCTTTTCCGTCCCATTAACAAGTCGGATCCGATATCACCGTTTCATAAATAAGCTGACCTCAGACCTCAACTATTTTATTCCGGATGGCAAATTTAATCAGGTCAATTGTATTATTCAGTTCCAGCTTATTCATGATGTGATTCTTGTGGGATTCAACAGTCCGTATACTGATACAGAAAGTATCAGCGATTTCCTGGTTTGACTTTCCTTCAGCAAATAGTCTTAATACTTCTATTTCCCTTTTCGACAATGAATGTATGTCTTTCGGATCCTCAGTGCTTTTGGCTTTTTTGACATAACTGCGCAAAATAATATTGGAAACGGATTCGCTGAAATATTCTTCCCCCAAATAAATTGCATTTATAGCATCTTCAAGTTCCCTGCGGCTTGTATTTTTGGGCAGATATCCCTTTGCTCCGGCCTTCAGGGAATTAAAGATGAAATCTTCATCCACATACATCGATAACATCAAAACATTTGGTCCGGGAAACTTATCACAAACCATGGCCGTGAGCTCTATGCCCGATATATCCGGAAGTGAAATATCCATGATAATTAAATCCGGCACTTGATGCTCCAATAACTTCAGCAGTTCATCACCTGAAGAAGCTTCCCCGCTCACCTCTATATTCTTCATCCCTTTAATAAGCGATTTAATACCGTCACGCACTATATTGTGATCGTCAACCAATACTACCCTGATTATATTTTCTTTTTGGGACATACTTAGTTAATTGAAAGATTTTCAGATTCAAGAGGTATAATGACCCGGATAAGAGTGCCCTTTTCAAGGCTGCTTTCCATATGAAATTCCCCGTTCAGCAACTGGCATCTTTCCCTGATATTCTGCAATCCGTGACCTTTGGTCCCGGCTAGTTTATGTTCATCGATTCCGCTTCCGTTATCAGCTATGGTCATCTCGAGATTTTGTCCATTCTGATCAAGATTTAAGGATATTTCGGCTGCATTTGAATGTTTCAGCGCATTCATTAAAGCTTCCTGGGCTATCCTGAATATATAGTTTTTAGGTATTTCCGGGATGTTCTCATTAATACTACCTGCCGAGAAAACAAGATTTATTTTGGTATGGTCCGAAAGGTCTTCCACCAGGTTACGGAGAGCGTTCACCAGTCCGAATTCATTCAGTACTGCCGGCCTCAGGTTTTTGGATATCTGACGGACTTCATCAATGATATAATCACAATTTGCCTGTACTTCAGTAATTACCTGCCGGGTTTCCATTTCACCTGAATCAATCGTGCTCTCAAGTTTCAGTTTCAGGGCTATCATAAGCTGTCCCAGTCCATCGTGCAGTTCTCTTGAAAGTCTCTGTCTTTCTATTTCCTGTCCATCGAGCAAGTGAGCGGGTTCTCATCTTCCGCTCTTCCATGAGCAGCTCCTTATTTTGCCGGAGCTTATCCGACATATCGGAAAAAGTCTGCGTCAATTGACCAATTTCATCGCCCGAATCAACACTAAGATGTACGTCGAAATTTCCCTCCCCGATTTTATTGGCTGCTTCTGTCAGGCGGATCAGGGGACGGGTGAAATTCCCGGATATCAGATAAGCGACTATCAGCAAAACCAGGGCTATAAAAATACTTACCAGTATAATATTATCACGGAGATTACGGATTGGAACTATGGCTTCCTTAAAATCTATTTCTGCGAGTATAACCCAATCCAGACCCGGTATATCCAGTTTGCCATAAGAACTCAGTACTTTGATTCCCCTGTAATCATTAAGGATAGAAATACCGCTTTCACCCTGCAAAGCCTTTTTTACACCGTCACTGTTTACAATGGTTTTCATGATGGAATTCTCACCAAAACGGGAACTGCTCCTCATCAGTTCATCTCCGCCCACAAGATAGGATTCGCCTGTTTTGCCCAGGCCATCCATAGGATCCTGTTCCAGCATGATCCGGTTAATGGCTTCGGCAGGAATTTCAAGCAGGGCTGAACCTATAATCTTTCCATTATTATCATTGATATCTTTAGTTATGTACAAATGATCAGGATTATCCTTTGAAAGATCAGAAATATAGGGTGATGATAAAGACTCCGAAATTTTTGGGAAACTTTCAAAAACCCGGTTCCCTTCCTGCATGAAAGTAATTTGCTGCTGGCCGTTCTGAGGCACTATATTGTATTTCAGGGCTAGGTCCGATCCATTATTAATTATAATCCCGCTGTAATAACCCGAAGATTTGAAGTACTGGCTCAGGTAATTATTAAAAAGTTCAGCGCCTTTTAACTTTTCCCCGGAGTTTTCACGGCTTTGATCTGCATTCTTATTTAAATTATTCAGAAGGTCCAGTATCTGGTGGGCTTCGATGGAACGTGCAAATATTTGTACGTCCCGCATCCGGTCCTTAAAGAAATTTTCTATCTGCTTTTTGCGTGTGACTTTGACTGAGGTGAGCTGGTCAAAAGTTCTCTCGAGCAATCCTTCCCTGGCCATATAATATGAGAAAGCTCCGGTTACCGCGATTACAAAATAGCCGGTCATGACAAAATAAAGAATTAGCTTTTCCCTGATTGATACGCGCCTCATCGATTAAACCTGATATTTGATCTTGTTATTATAGGTTCCTGAACTTCATACTAATTGAAGGTTAAAAGTATGGATTATTGACCAATAAAAAAGGAGAGGGCCTGTATTTAGACCCTCTCCAAAAATTCCTCAAAAAAGTTAATAATTATAGTACGCCCTGGTCATAGGCATTTTCACCGTGTAGTGCTTCGTCCAGGCCTTGTTGTTCATCCAAATCCTTCACCTTTACAGGCGTTATAAAATTGATGAGTAAAAGCATGATATAAGTAAAGATGAAGGCCCAGGCAGCGCTCAGAAGCACTGCAGCTGTTTCCTTAAAGAAAAATGCGCTATCTCCTTCAACGAGACCGCCTTGTCCGTTGATAGCCTTGCTGGCAAATATGCCCAGCATAATAGTCCCGAGTACTCCGCCAATGCCGTGGACACCCCATACATCAAGTGCGTCGTCCCATTTACGTTTGTTCTTGAAATTCACTGCTATATAGCATCCTGCACCGGCAACGATACCGATCACAATGGCTGCCCAGAGGGGAACATAACCTGCTGCCGGAGTGATAGTGGCAAGTCCTGCAACCGCCCCGGTAAGCAGACCGACGAATTTCGGTTTCCGGACCCTCGACCATTCAATGACCAGCCAGGTGATAGCGGCAAAAGAAGCCGCAACGTCGGTATTCAGGAAAGCGAGGGTAGTGATCTCATTTACTGCCAGCTCACTCCCTGCATTGAAGCCATACCATCCGAACCAGAGCAGACCGGTTCCGATAGCCACCAGCGGAATGCTGTTGGGCCTGCCTTCTTTTTCATAATGGCGTGATCCTACATAAAAGACCGAAGCAAGAGCCGCAAAGCCGGCAGTGCAATGCACTACGATTCCGCCTGCAAAGTCGAGTACTCCCCATTCAGCCAGTAATCCGCCACCCCAAACCATATGGACGAAGGGATAGTATACGAAAAATTGCCATGCCACCAGGAAAATAAGGTATGATTTAAAAGTAACGCGGTTCACAAAGGCACCGGTTATCAAAGCCGGGGTGATGATGGCGAACATCATCTGATAAGCTACGAAGATGTATGTTGGAAATTTACCGCTGGGGGATGAGAATGCATCGTTGATGGGGATATTACGAAGGAATGCATTGCTCAGGTTCCCGATTATTCCGCCTTCCCCGCCGGTGAAACAAAGAGAATAGCCGGCTGCCACCCAGAGAATTGTGGTCAATCCGAGGGAAACAAATGTTTGTATCATTACACCCAGGATATTGCGCCTGGAAGCGAGCCCGCCGTAAAAAAAGGCCAGCCCGGGGGTCATCAGCATCACAAGGCTGGTGGCCAGGATCATAAACGCAGTTGAACCAGTGTCGAACATAATAGATATTTTTATGTGGTTAATAAAGAAATTTTAAACTTTATAATGAGATCCCGAATACCAGGAATATATTCTGTGCCTGTGGATTTGTGATAAGGCTTGCTGACAGAGGCAGGCTAAACTTTTCAGTTATGGGAAGATCCTTGCTGACGGTGAATCCCAGATTTACGATCCCGGGATCATTTCCGTAAAAGCCTGATTCATCTTTTTTTGTATCAGCCTTGTTGGGTGTCCCGCCTGCAAATACATTGAAATCAAGCCCCTTACATTTGAAAGGATAAGAAAGCTCAAGATAGCTTGAATAGAAAATGTCTCCATTTGCTTTCCTGGCATCCTGCCCCATAAAAATTCATCGCTATTAACAGGCTAAGCGGAAATTTCTCTCCGCCTGATAAGGTTGCAGATCCTTCAAAAATATGGCCGGTTGAATTCTTATTATAATCGAAATAATGATTGTTTGAAAGCGTCTGATCCGGAAAGAAATAATCGGTAAAACCCAGACTAAAATAATCACAGAAGCTGTAATTAATATAAAGGTCCACTTCCTGGTAATTGGTATTGCTGAGGCTGAAAGCTCCCCAGGCCCCAACTTCAAGACCTTTCCAGGTAAAAGCCATAGTGGGCTGGATACTGGGAGAATTACCGTAATCAGCGCCACGCCATATATAGCGGCTCATCAGGTCGGTCCCGATATCGAATTTGGCAGACTTGCCTTCATCCTGGGCTGAGAGCCCTGTCCAACCCAGAAATAGCAGAATAATCAAATTAATAATGAGTAAGTTTCTTTTCTTCATAGGAGTTTGGTTAAAACTAATTGTATGGCAAATATTAAAACTAATCTGTTGATATACAATAGCATGAAAACGGAATTTTATATAAGGGAAAGACTTAACAGAATTAAGTGAAATACTTAAAAAGACAAAATGGATTTTTTATCACTCTGATGAAAATCACAGGGGAATTAAAAAAGCTTGCTTACCGGTATAACATATATCTATAAGCAAGCTTTAATAAGATTAGCCCAGCAGATCGGAAAAATGTAATTCAGAAAAAGCTGCCAGGTCTCTATATATTAAGGGAATTATAATATTTTACGACCATCACCAGATCATCCTTTTTCTTGACATTCAGCTTATTGGTTTTGATAAAATTCATTATTTGATCCTCTTTATCGGAAAAGACACAGGCAATATTTTTATTTTTCAGGCGGATCATCTTAGCCGGCTTGTCTCCATTTTGCACATAATAGGAACAACATCTTATATAGGAATTATCCTTTTCGTCCGTAATACTTTTTTCACCCTGTAAATGATAAGTGACTATACGGCGAAAAAGAAGCTTGCAAGGTCCGTCGCTTACCAGCTCAAACCAGTCCCTTTTCACTCCTTCTTCACTTTTATAATCTGTATAAATGAATGTCATGCCCATGAATTTCAGACAATTTAATTCATCGGGCTTAGCAAAAGCCATGGTATCATTGTTCAAGATGAACTGCATCTGGCCTTGATAGATATTATACCTTAATTTAATAGGATCCAGGATGGTTTGGTCCCGGAGAAAGGCTTTCCCCTCCACCCAGTCATCATTGAGGTACATACTGCCGGCGTCCCCCAGATATTCTTTGCCTTCATCAATTTTTGACGAATGGGATGAAGTGTTGAAACCGGGCGAAGACTGGCTTTCGGAAGATCCGTTGATAGTGGTTTTGCGCATGATCTCATTCCCCTGTCTCAGGTTTGATTGCCCGTAAGCCCCGAACAGGAAAAAGATGAGGTAAAGACTCGGTAAGTTTTTTAGAAAAGTTTTCATAAAGGCCTCCTTGATAATTGGTTATACAATATAATTCAAGAGTCCATTACTATTTATATCCGGTGGCAAGCCCAAAAATATTTCAGGTGGATATGAATGATAAGTAATGATTTCAATAAAGAGAAGAATTATTCCAATACTATGCCATTAGAAATAATTAGCTGATAATGTGTATATTAATTTGGTATAGAGTAGGATGAATCCGAGAGTTATATTTTAAAACCGGACAATTTTGTTCGCAATTGGACAAAAGAAATGAGAGCTGTCGGAATGATAATACCGAAAATGAACTACCCCGCGGCAAGCAGCGGGGTATCTTAAGAAAATATCTCTTATTCGTCTCAAGAGACGGGGAATTTAACCCCATCAGATCCCGAATAAGACTTCGTCTTTTCGGGATCAATTCGACTAACAATTTTTCCTTCGCTTCGCTTGAAAAAATTGAGTCTCATTGATTAATCCTGGCTCTTCAGGAAATCATCATAAGCCTTATTAAGCATGAGGGTCATTGGGCCGGGTTTGCCATCGGCTATCACAATATTATCAATCTGAACTACCGGGGCAACCGGCTTGGACGTTCCGGTAATGAATACTTCCCGGCTTTCTGCAAGGTCCTTGATTGTAACTTTCTCTTCTATGACCTCAGCATAATTTTTTGCAATATCCATTACAAACTTGCGGGTAATGCCTTTGAGAATATTTTTTTTAGGTGTGACAATCTTGTCATCTTTATAAATAAAAATATTCCCCCTGGAAGTTTCACTGATAATTCCCCTCTGATGGTACAATACATCCAGCGCGACCTGTTTTCTCATTTCTTCCCTCAAAAGTATGGCAGGAAGGTAGTTAAGCGTTTTTATTTCAGGAAGATAACGTAGATACGAATGCGTGATCAGTTTGATACCATTTTCGATTAATTCCGGGTTTCTTTTTGCAGGTATATTAAGTATGAGCATATTAGGAGCATCAGGAGTATAGAAATCTCCCGAAAAGCCACCAGTCAGAATCAGTTTAATGCCTGAATTCCCAAACTTGTTTTCATCCAGCAGAAAGCGGATTTTTTCAATCAACACTTCCCTTTCCAGCGGGACTTCCAGTCCAAGTCCTGCAGCCGAATGATAGAAACGGTCAAGATAATCCCTGAAATTCGGGATCTTGCCTTCAATTTCAAGAAAGTAATCAAATATGCCATAACCCCTTTGAAATGCCAGGTCGGAAACATGCAGGCGGGCATTTGCATAAGGTATTATGCGATTATTTATGTAACAGAGAAAATTGTGCATCCTTTCATTGTTTGAAAGGCATAAAATTAAAAACTATGGCTATGTGGAAAGGATAAATTGCAAATATAATTCTGCTTGAATTGATATTAATGAAAGAAAGGATGAAAAACAGTCATTTAGCTGTTGACAGCCAATGAAATATCAGCAGCTGCACGACAGGCAGACGGGCTTTTGTCCGGTCACCGTGATGCTGGTCAGCCTTGCGCCTTTAAATTTAAATTCCTTTAACTGTTCTTCGCTCAGATATTCTTTGAGCAATTCGTCAGGGAGTTCTATGGTTTTTTCGTGACGGATCTCTACATTGTGAAATCCGCTTTTCTCTATGAGGTCAATATATTCTTCCCGGTTCATGGCGCCGCATACACAACCGGTAAAAAGCATGGCTGCATTCATGATATCTTCAGGGAATTCCCCTTCGCGGACCATATCGGAAATGGAAAACTGACCCCCGGGGCGGAGTATCCGCCAGATCTCGGCAAAGGCAAAATATTTATTGGGAACCAGGTTCAGGACGCAATTACTGATCACCACATCAGCAATATTATTGGCCACCGGCATATTTTCTATATCACCTTTACGGAATTGCACATTGTCAAATCCAAGTTTATGTGCATTAGCCCTGGCTTTTTCTATCATTGCCCTGGTCATATCAACCCCTATCACACGGCCTTCTTCACCTGTATGGGCACGCGCGATGAAACAGTCGTTCCCGGCTCCTGATCCCAGGTCTACCACGGTATCCCCTTTTCGGATCATGGCAAATTTTGTGGGCATGCCACATCCCAAACCCAGGTCGGCTTCCGGCAAGTAGCCGTCAAGCCCGTCATAATTTTCACTAAACGCAACATGGGAAGAGTCGGAACAACACCCATCAACAGTTTCCTTTTTTGGGCTGCTTTCCATAGCGATCTGGCTGTATTTCTGTTCCACCAGCTGTTTTAGATCATCCATTGAATTCCTTGTCTTTTAATTGTTTACGGAAATAACCGTAATTTTGACAACTGTAAAATTACTAATAATTTCAAGCGGAAAAATTTTATTGTGATTTTTTTCACAAAGAATTTTATGTGGAAAGGTGATAAGGTGATAAGGTGATAAGGTGGAAAGGTGATATGGTGGAAAAGTGGAAAGGATGTAACTTTTTCCCTGAAGCAAACATTTACCTTCTTAATAACTGATACCATTCGCCACCTTCAGATCCCCGCGAGGAGGATGGCACAAGCCTGAAAGGTAAAAAGAGGGAGCTGCAAGCCGCTGACAGATCCCGGCGAGATGCAGAGAGGGATTTTAGGTAGATGAAAGTGATTCTGTGAGCAGTGATTTGTGTAAGGCCAGGTCGCGACCCAGTCCTCCACTCTACACTCTACATTCTACACTCTACACTCTGGTTGAGATTCATCTCACCAGTTTCTCCGTTCCTGCCTTTAATATGACTTAATGATAGACAAGTTTTACATTACAAAACCTTACTTATTTTCTCGGAATCAATAAGAAGGTTTTCAAAAAACAGGCAGATAAAATACATCCCTTCTGCTTGCTCGATAAAACTAATTTGTTCTTCATGATAACCCGTACCCCTGGTGCCGCATTCTGTCTCACTCATACATCTTCCTTGTGCTGTGTAGACTGATATTCTTATTTTTCCACCATTCTTTAAAGAATATTTAACATTCAGTTTATTATGCAGTGGATTGGGATATAATGAAGTTATCTGACCGAAATTAAACTGATCATTTAAAAATTTTCCGGGATTATTGTTTCTCGCACTGATTTTAGTGGGTTTTAATAATTTTTCAATCCTGTCCAGACGTTGCCGGCTATATTGTTCCGGAGTTTTTGAGATGATATCAAAATATTTACTGCTTAATACAGATGATTTAAGCATGGATGTGTCCTCTAATTTTGTAAATACATAATCCAGATCAATCAATGCAAAAATTGAATCGGAGGATGACCCGGGATTACTTATTATTGAATCCAATGAATTAATAGCGCCTTGATATTCCCCTCCCTTTATATTGCAGTGAAGCGATAGCCACTCTGCGGTTTTGCCAAGTAAACTGTCACCCGGATTTGCAGCCAGACTATCGCAGTATACCTTTAATGTTGTATAATCCTGATAAATTAAAGGATTCAGGTCGAATAATCCTTTAATTGATGCTTGAGAATATATGCTTACCGGATATTCATTTATCACCTGTTTGAAAATAGACTCAGCAACTGGATATGTTCCGTTTTCAATTTCGGATAATGCGCTATAATACAATGCCTCTCCGGTCTTTTCATTTGTATATGCAGGATCAGGCGGGCACCACACCGGGTCCCAATCATAGGCACCAACCGGCAGCAATCTTTCAGAAGGATCTTGCATTGAATTTATCCAGCAGTTGTTCTCCACAATATAAGTTGGTTCTCCCGACCAATCAGGGCATCCTCCCGTTTCGTTCTTTATTTCCTCATATTCGACCGTTTTGATATAGGGATATTCGCTTGTATATGTTGTCCCTACCACATTATATGAAAAATCCAATGGAAAACTTGCAGTATTAAAAACGCACTGACTAATGGTATTATTAATAATCTGTTGAGTCTCTTCACTATATTCCGCGCTCGAATCGCCTATGACAATTAAGTTACTTCTGTGAAATCCTGCAATTCCGTAATCATTTCCGGATATTGTATTCTTTTTGATCGTGACATTACTCATGTAAGAATGCACTCCTAATTCCGAATATTCCTGTGAAGGAGTGCCCGTAAACTGTATGAGGTTATTAACTATAGTTTTGTCTCCAAGCGCAGATGCTCCGGCATAAAATAACTCTATGCCCCTTTTCGAGTTGTAGTGAATTTGGTTGCTGTCTATTAAAAAATAAGGGTATTCTTCTATAGTAATGACCGCGTTTTCGTTTAAAGAAGAAGTATTGTTAAAAATATTTCCATAGATTTTGCAAGATGATGAGTGAGAACCCGGATGGGACAGACTGACTGTGCTGTTTGTAAATGTATTTTTTTTCGAAAGAACCAGGTCTCCGATGGAATATTGAAGTGATGAATTTGTAAATGAACTTTCATCAAATGAAAGGGATTTGGTCACTGCTTTGATCCGGCAATTGTTAAAATCAAAATGAGAAAACGAATATTCATTTTCAGTATTTTCAAAACTGATATTGAGAACTGCACCGGCTGAGGCAGAAAAGTCCATGGAAGATAAACGCAGATTTCCTTTTACCCTTATCAGACTTTCTCCACTGCAACCGATTATATCAGCAAAATGTCCCCAGGGACTGAAGGTGGCGCCTTCACTAACATAAATTTCGGAGCCCTTATTTAAATAGAACTTAACTGAACCGTTTTGATTTAAGGTCACACCCGGAGCGAGCGTAAGTTTTCGCCCAATTAAAAAAGGTCCGCTTACACTTTGTGTAGTATCCACTCTCCCTTCAATGCCGTTGAGTGTGAGGAGGTCGCCGCGAAAACCATCATTAATAAATTCAATTCCTGAAACCATTGTTTGTCCGTCTAAATACTTCGCATAATTAAAAACTTCACCAAATTGAATAAATCCATCTTCATTTCCTCCAAAACTTATCAAGTCAGGTATTGTATCAGGTTTGTTCCATTTAAAGTAAACTTGTTGTAAATCAGGATGCATACCAACTTTGTAATCAGCATAATAAGGTTCTATTGCATTTTTTGGATGCCAACCTCTCACAGCTGTGCCCCATGCATAAGAAAAGAAATCAAAATTTCTCCAAGTTCGGAGTGTTTCAACATGTCGTGGCACAGGTACGTTTATAACTGAATGATCTCGGGAAAGCTCATCAATAAACCCGCCAGCATAACAGGCATCAATACAAAATATTTTTTGCGAACAATGAATGTTTTCAACCATTTCCTCCAACTCATAATCCCAAAGTAATGAATCCCATAATACCAGGGCAGTTGTATCATTTGGATCTCCATCAAGCGTATCGCCATGGGTAGTAACATAAAAAAGAAAAATATCATCCCCATCCAATTCTGTTTGGAAATAAGTTAAAATATCACGAATTGAATCTTTGGTACAAGGTCCGTCAAAATCACAATCACTATCTATGTTATCCAAATCCAGATCTTGTGTTTCTCGATTAAACATGCCATCATCTGAAAGAACGAAAATATTTTCATCCTTAAATCCATATGTTAACTTTAGTCCAGTATAAATGTGGCTTAAATTATTCCATCGTGCCGTATCTTCCCATGCATTCCAGGTAACAAGTAATGCGTATTTATTTGGATCAGGTTCGTAACTGCTATTAGTTTTAAAAGTTGTATCTGTTGACTGGATAACAACCTGATGAGGGAAAGGAACAGAAATTTCTTCCCAAGTCAGCCAATAGAGTCTAGGTGGGATATTGTCATTTAATATAGTAAGTTGCCCTAACAATTTATCTACAAGAATGTATTTGCATCGGTGACCCCATCCTTTTTCCGGAAATAAATCAACAAAGAAAATCCAGGCTGAATCATAAGGGTTTTGTACATTAAGATAGGGAGTAACATCGAAATTATTATCTCTGCATATATCAGGATACAAATAAACATTGAAATTCAAAGAATCATCAGCCACTATGTTAACTAAAACACTATCAATGGCCTGTACTTTAACAATCTGAGCATTGGTCCATTTACTTAATATTAGAGCTAAAGGGATAACAAGGCATAAAAATTTTAACTTAAACATAATTAAAGAATTGATTGGTTAATAAAGAACTATTTTGGAAGAACAGTGGGTTCCAAATGAGTATAGAGAGACAATATAAATTCCTGGGCTGCATCGGTTACCTGAATTATCAGTACCATCCCATGCAAGACTATATTTACCTTTAACTAAAATCCGATTATCATAAATGCAATTGATTATATTTCCATGCAAATCAGAAATAATAATCGATGTTGGATCAGAAGAATTATTAATGAATTCAATTGATACTTTACGAGTAAAAGGATTAGGACTGACAAATAATTGACTATCAGGGTTAATCTTCGATTCACCTACGGATACCGGATTTAAATAACTAAAAGTACCATCCCCATTATTCCATAAAATTTTAATCTTTGTATCTGTACTGTAGCCGGCAATATAGAAATCAGGATAATTATCATTATTTAAATCTATTGAATTCACTTTCAAACTCATTATTGGCCCGATATAATATTGCTGGGCTGGTTCATATGACCAGTTTTGATCATTTAATTCGATATATAATGAATCCGTACAATTACCCCAATTACACTGTACATAACTGAAATCATCATATCCATCCTGATTGTAATCGTTTGCATCTGTAAAGATTACACCATAAGTATTTAATGTATTGTGAATTCCCTTTAAAACAAAACTTGCATCACCGGTGTTTTCATACAGATAAACCTGCGGTGTGGGATTTCGAAACAAAATCAAATCATTTGGAAATTCATTATTTAATTCGGATATTACTTGAGTAAAAGCCATATTGTTGAGAACATATGTATTAAAATCGAAATCATTATTATTTATCTGATACTTAGTAACTTCATTATAATCATAACTATAAGAGACGAGAATATCTGGCAAGGAATCATTATTTAGAAATCCGATAAAAGGTTCTGGCTTGTTTTCGTTTCCAGTACCAATTATTTCGTTGGAAAGTGTCAAATCACCGTTATTTTTAAAAATACCCCAGTGGTCAGGGTAATCATAAACAATATCATTCCAATTATCATTGTTCATATCCACCAACTTGTATAAGGTATATGCCCCTGATATTTCCATGATGATACTATTTTCTTCTAATGAACCATTTCCGTTATTTTTAATAAAATACAAATGTCCATCTCTACCGGATATAATATCTGGAATTTCATCCCCATCGAAATCCCCACACAAAATATCACCAGCTAATCTATTATAATACTGTATATTAAAGTTCCCGTAGCCATCATTATATAATATAACCAGGGTATCCTGATATGGACAGGATACAATGATATCATTACTTCCATCCTGATCCATATCGCATGAGGTAATTGAACGAATAAAGCCAGGCATCTCAAACTCCTGACTAAAGCCCGTCATATTTAAAATGAACATACCCAGTAGTAGAATTAGTCTTAGCTTAGGCAACCGCTTAATTTTTATATCGGTTTTTCTTTCCATGCTCACTTTGTCTTAATGTATTTATTCTGTTGAGAATGTTACAATTTATGAATTTTTTCATTAATAAAAGGCTTTTAGTGCCTGATATGTATTACCCTTTGTGAATATTGTCTCCCATTCAATTTCAAACTGATAATATAAACCCCCGGATTGCATTTTTTGCCGGAATTATCGGTTCCATCCCAGATAATTTGATGTATGCCTTTCAGTTTTGTTTGACCGGTTATAAGATTTTTCACATCAATTCCCCGCATATCGATAATCTTAAGCGAAACATCTGATGTAGTAATACATTCAAATGCAATTTTTGTGGTTTCCCAAAATGGATTAGGGCTTATGCCAATTAACTTTTTTCTTTCAAATCCCGATTCAGAAATTCCTACAGGGTTTAAATAAGAGAAAGTACCATCCCCATTATTCCAAAGTATCTTGATCTTATTATTAGAATCATATCCGGTCATATAAAAATCAGGATAGGAATCCCCATTTAAATCTATTGACTTTATCCTGAACCAATTAAGAGTACCAATATAATATTGCTGTGCTGGCTCAAACGACCAGTCTTGATCATTTAATTCAATATAAATGGAATCAGTACATCCGGACCAGAAACATTGGATATAGCTAAAATCATCAAATCCATCGCAATTATAATCACCCTTGTCTGCCAGATACACACCAGCAGAATTATTTATATAGTAAATGCTTTTGAAAATGAAATTTGCATTGCCGGTATTTTCATACAGGTGGACTTCATTCGTTGGACTCAGGAATAAGGCAAGATCATTCGGAAAGAGATTATCGAGTTCTGATGCTAATGGAGTGGAATAACGAATATTATTCAATAGATGAGTTGAAAAATTGAAGTCACCGTTATTAATCAGATATTTTGAGACTTCGGAACGGGATTGGGAATCATAGGAAACGACTATATCAGGTAACGAATCGTCGTTAAAAAATCCTATAGAAGGATGTCCGGGCCCACCATCAGAACCCAGGACAATATTAGTAAAAGTTAAATTACCATTGTTCTTATATACTCCCCAATAAGTATTAAAATCATAAATAAGATCATTTAGCCCATCATCATTCATATCGAATAATTCATACAAACTAAAAGTTCCAGAAAAAGCCATTAATGAATCACCTGTACCAAGAGTTCTGTCGCCATTATTCTTATAATAATACATTTGACCTTTACCAGCAATAATATCGGGAAAGTTGTCGCTATCTATACATCCACAAATGGCAGAGCCTGTTATCCTATCGTAATAATAAAGGTCAAAATTACCAACTCCATCATTATAAAGAATAATTAGAGAATCAGAATAACCACATGAAATTATTATATCATTGCTCCCATCCAAATCCATATCACAGGCATCGATAGCATGTACGAAAGATGGCATGGTATATTCCTGAGCCAATGTTATTTCAAGAAAGCAAAAAATTAATATGTTAAACAAGAATAAATGTTTCATCGTCTTAATATATTTATAAAAGATAAATATGATTTCAGATAAAGTTCGGGAATATATTTCATATATTTTCATTTGAGTTAAAAAGTATCTGAATCTTATCCATTTCCAAATTCATAATCCAGAATAATCGAAACAGAACATATTACAATCAGGCAATTTGATATAAAAAAACATTAAAGCCTCACTACTTTTTCAGTCCGAATTCCTGTTTTCGAGTTGAGGCTTATAAAATATATCCCGGGAGGACAAACATTTCCGGATGAATCGCATCCATCCCATCTATAAATTAAATCATCATTATTCTTATTAAAATCCTTTAGATTAACTCTTTGAATAATTTGCCCAAGCAGATTGGTTATAATGATCTGTATATCCTTTGATTTATCGGCGCTTAGTTTTATCCTGGTTTGAGATGAAAATGGATTTGGGGAAACATTAAAATGTGTTCTGTTTAATTGATTATCAACAATTCCAACCGGATTTTTAAAACCAAAATTCCCGTAGCCATCATTCCAGAGGAGCGTTAGTATGTTGTTGCCATTACAACCTTTCATAAAGATATCAGGATACGAATCTCCATTGAGATCTGATGAACATGCCTTAAAGTAGCCCAGTTGGCCTATATATATGCTTTGTTGGAAATTGAATGACCAATTATGATCATTGATATATATATACAAGGAATCCGAACTATTCCACCAATCGCCCCGGGTAATGGCAAAATCATCGTATCCGTCCTGGTTAAAATCAGCAGGTAAAAATGAACTTATAGGATAAGTTCCTTCAGCATAGAAATTGGATTGTAATTCAAACTGGTCATTTCCAATAAATTTATATAGTGCGATTGATTTTGAATAACTTATCGAAAAGGCAAAATCCTCTGTTCCCTGATTGTCAAGGTCCATGACGAAGGCTTCACCAAGGAATGTTTGTTCCAGAACCACCTCTGTAAAATTGAAATTGCCATTGTTAACGTTTACTGACGATCTGTCGAAGGCCGAATAAGTCAGTACAATATCCGGCAAAGAATCATCGGTTATAAATCCCACCGCAGGTGTTGTTGTAGAACTGCCTGATTGAATAATCTCATTTGTAAAAGTTAAATTTCCATTATTTTTAAATATTCCCCAATATTCGTCAGAAGTGTGGGTATATAATAAATCATTTAATGAATCATTATTGACATCAATAATATGTGATACACTATAAGTACCTGAAATTTGTGAAATTGCAATATTCTCACTAAGCATTCGATTACCTAAATTTTTTATACAATACAGATAATAACCATCTCGGGTAATTATATCTTCTAAATTATCCGAATCAATTAGACCACATAAAATAAAACCAGTATTGTGATTGTAATAATATGTATCGAAGTTTCCTATTCCATCATTATATAAAATGGCAATAGTATCACAATAAGGGCAGGAAACTAAAATATCATAAGCACCATCTGAATCAAAATCACAAGAGGTTAGATCATAAATAAAGCCAGGCATCTCAAACTCCTGACTAAAGCCCGTCATATTTACAATGAACATCCCCAGAAGTAGAATTAGTCTTAGCTTATGTAATCGCTTAATTTTTATATCAGTTTTTCTTTCCATGCGCACTTAGTCTTAATGTATTTTATTCTGTTGAGAATGTTACAATTTATGAATTTTTTCCTTTCTAAAAGGCTTTTAGAGTCTAATAATGAATTATTCTTTGTTAATATTGAGCTGGTCAAGTCTGATTGGCCAGTTTTCAATTCAAAGTTCAAAATTCAAAGTGCAAAGGGCAAATTCAATGAGACTACCTTTTCAAGAGTCCCGAATAATCGGGATGAATCGAAAAGATTAAGTCGAATTAATCCCGGGAATGAAATGAATCGTGAGTTGAAGTTAAAGAGTTCATCACTTAAACTCTACACTCTTCATTCTACACTCTACACTCTGGTGAGATTCATCTCACCAGCATTACCGTCCCTGCCTCCTCATGGGCTACCGGCGCTCCGCCGGGACTTTCAATTGTATAGTTTATCTTGTAGACGTAGACCCCTGCCGGTGCGGCTTTGTGGTCTTTGTTGCCGTCCCAGCCGGGACTGAGGTTTTTGCTTTCGAAGAATAAGGCTCCCCAGCGATCGTAAATCTGAAGTCTGAATTCTGAAATCTGCGCAGTCGTTGGAACAGGAGCAAAATAGTCATTCAACCCGTCTCCATCAGGGGTGAAAGCGTTGGGGATGTAAAGGCGTTTTGCGGGTTCCTGCTCGGCCTGCAGCAGGATGTAAACTGAATCGCTTCCCAGGCAGCCGGCCTGCGATTCCATCTCCACCTTGTACCAGCCTTCGTTTTCTATTTGTATGCTTTGGGCGCTGTCGCCGGTATTCCAGTGGTAGGATGCATAATCCCTGGCCGGCATCCAGCAGGTAGCCCGAAGGGACAGTAAGGGTGTCGCTGCCATGGAAATCGGCTATGGGGATGGGGCTGACTTCCAGGTGCAGTGTCTTCTGGTCGCTGCAACCGGTCTGATCTATGGCCTGCAGGGTATAATCCCCGGCATCCGATGCCTGGACATTGAAAATAAAAGGACTGTCATTCTGTACCTGGCCATCGGGTAAAGTCCATTCTGATGCGAGCTCCGGCTGGGTCCACAGGATGATCTCCATAAGGCTCAGGGTCTGGCCTGCGCATAATGTTTTGTTTGCATTCAGGATGATCTCAGGGGGCTTATAAATAGTCAGCTCCCCGGGGCTGAACTGGGCTGAGATGGCTGAGCCGTCTATACGCTTAAAATAGCTGTCTGCCACCTGGGTTGACCAGTCGATATCGGAGGAACCGGCTTGCAGGGGGGTAAAGACCAGATCAAGTATGGAAGTCTGGCCGGTAAAGCTCA
This sequence comes from uncultured Bacteroidales bacterium, assembly GCA_963787195.1. Lineage (GTDB taxonomy): Bacteria > Bacteroidota > Bacteroidia > Bacteroidales > JAGOPY01 > CAWBCI01. The sequence goes on along the minus strand of CAWBCI010000003.1, from coordinate 82,568 downwards.
ATCCCGAAGTTCCGTTCCAGTCCAGGGTGATTTCACCCGGGGTGGAGATCACAGCCTGGAAGCCATCGCTCAGTTCAGGACGCAGGTTGGCATAACCTTCGCAGTTCAGCTGTGCCGCGTTGTATGTCAGCTTCAGCCGGAAGGAAGCCACAGCTGTGAAATTATTGACCTCCATCGGGACGCTCACGGCCACTCCCATGCAAGTATCTTCCGGGGAGACAATGGCATCGAGGTAAGTCAGGATAATGTTCTCTAATTCAACCGTAAATTCATAGGTACATCCGTAATCATCCTTGATAATGCAATAATAGGTTCCCGGCCAGCAGGCCGCTGAAATAACCGTTGTCGATTTGCCAGCTTGCTACCGTTGTCGATAGAATAGGATATATGCGGCTGAATTGGCCGTGGCCATGATTTCTATGGTCCCGTTGGACTGCCCGTCTGTCGGGTCGGTGATCAGTGTATCGTTCAGTTGAGGGCCGGCAATGGCTGTGAGCTCAACAGGATTAGCAGGCCAGGAACCGATACACCCGTTTATATCATGGGCCTGAATAACATAAGAACCTCCTGAAACCATATCAAATACATTTGCGGCCTGCCAGTTAACTCCATCAATGGTATATTCTAAAGGAGATCCTGATGGTGAAGTAGCCGTGACTTCAATAATCCCGTCGTTATGATCGCAATGGGGCTGGGTAGTCTGCACATCAGTGATCTGAATATCCCCGGCATCGGTAATGGTATAAACCTCCGACAAGGCCGAACAGCCGTTTGCATCGGTTACCGTAAGCCGGTACTGCCCGGCCGGCAGGTTGAAAAGGTCGGGGTCGGTGCCGATAGACATTGCCCAGCAGGTCCTGCCACAGGCAGGTAAAGGGCGGGCTGCCCTGGAAAATGAGGCCGGTAATGGAGCCGTTTGAACCGGGACATGAAGTTGGGGTTATGACCAGATTTGATATATCTATCTCTACCTTGGGATAAAAACCGATGTGGATCGTATCCTTCCGTCACAGCCGGTTTGGATAAATGAAGCCGAGACAATGTAAGTCCCGCTGTCGCTGACCGTAAGCTGAGAACCACCGGTCCCTCCCGGGTTCCATACAAAAAGATCGGCGGTGCAATTTGCATCCAGGCTAATATTATCCCCTTCGCAGATCAATTGATCGGGGCCCAGGTTGGGCTGGGGAGTGGGATAGATTTCTATTTCCCTTGAGGTTTCTTCATACCTCCCTGTTGGGTACCATACTTTCACCGTACACCTGTATGTATCCCGGGATTTCTGAAAGATATAGGTAGGATGAAAGTTCCGTGGATGGTACCCCGGCCTAATTCCCCGAAATTCCATTCGATATTATCGGGAGTGGGGACAAAATGAGGCAGAAAGTGAATCGGTGAGCCCTGGCACTGGTCCCCTTCCCATTCGAAGCGGTAGAGGTAATCGAGGAGGATGTTTGGGGTGTCCCATTTAGGCTTTCGTGGATATACTTGAATTTGATTTGGTATATAATTACAGTTTAGTCCTTCCATCCAAGGGCGGTTGATTACTCCCATATATTGTTCATGATTTGGAATATTTTCAGAGGGTTCGGATGAATATATTCTTCCATCATTCGATAATTGAAGGCTCCAGCCGCTATTATCAGCCAAGGTAATGGCTGAATTCACAAATGCTGTTGAATCCTCAATATATAGCATATTATATTGTTTTAAATATACCAGTGAATCAGTATTGTCAAATGTTAAATATAAATATTTCGAATCGGGAGAGAATTCGCAACCATATGGTTTACTATATTTATCACCAGATGCTATATACATATTAATCATGTACATATAATCGATTTTACCGGTTTTATCATTGAAACCACATATTTCAAAGGAATATAATGGATTTGTCTGGGTATTATATCCCCCCCGGTTATAGGCAGCTACTAAATATTTTTTATTGTAGGAAACCTTCATTTGTCCATAGACACCAAAAAATCCTCTTTCAATCCCGGTAGAACTATAGATTGGATTCGTACTTACTCCATTGCTATCGACAAAATAACTAGCATAACGATCATCGTCAAATAATCTGGTTATCAGCCAGTAGCCTGAATCATCATGATTTTTAACCAGAAAAAGTTTCTCTACCGCATTATCTGATCCTGTCAACTTGATATTTTTTTCAGAAGTTACGTCTCCTAAGCCCCCATTAAGATCCATATCGATTATAGAATAATAAATCCCATCAGGAGAATCAAAGGCAGAAACTGAAAACAGGTAATAATCATTTAGAATTAATGATTTTGGAATGATGGCAGTGGATTGAGTTCTGGCGTATCCGGGTAAAATATTTTCACCATTTGACATGACATCCCCGTTTTTATTCCACACCCTAACACCGTTAGAGTAAAAAAGTAGATTCCCAAGTGTATCACTCATAATACTTCCACTTCCAAACTCAGCACCATAAATATAAGGCGATGGATAAAACAAAGTAGGACTTCCTGAGGTGAAATTCATTCCAACCCATTGACCTTGAATCCAGTTGTCAGCCTGGTGCTGGGATAAAGCTAAGTAAGGAGTGAAGTTAAATATAATCAACCAAAAGAAAAAGAAGCTCATTGCAGAACGCAGTAATCTAAACATAGGAAATAATATTAAAAGCCCGTCTTTAGGAAAAGACGGGCTTAAAGTGTTTATTCGAGTACGATTGTATAAGTTCCAAAACTACCATTAGTTAATTCACTGCAATTTGTGTCCTCTCCTGAATCCTTTTGATATCCACATTTTATTTCATATGGTAATTGACATCCATCTACAACTTCAGCAAATACTCTGAAAGCTTCATTTTCAGTTGAACATGTAAATTCAAAACTAAAAGTATAATTCGATTCGGTCGGATCAACAACTGCATATCCATTTGCAATCATTTCATAACTTGGAATTCTAACTACTCCATATGAAACAAGAATATGTTCATCTTGGCAACAACCTGTGACATTTGAATTATCCCAATTGACTTTAACATAACCCGTTTCATTTTGTGCAAACATATTAGTTGTGGCAAATAATAAAATTACGGTGATAAATATTAAATTTTTCATAACTTATGAATTTTAAAAGTACTAAATAATCCTTTTTAAAAAAGGAAATTAATTCACTGGATGGCTATGATAAGAAGGAGAGGCCAGAAGAATTTGACTCTTCTCCAATTATAAATTCTCGGGGCTTTCAGCCCCTAAGGTGGATGAGTACTTAATGGATTAGCCGTTTTGCGGGGGGGGGGGGATTAAATTGCGCGATATAACGATAGCACGATATTCGATATGCGATGGAAATACGATATGCCTTGCTTGGTAACATCTTGGCTTGAATTAGTAAGACCGGATTTTGGCTTGACAAGGATTAATCGGAATTATCGAGAAATGTAATATATGATATGGGGAAAGATATTATAAAGGTGGAAGGGTGGAAAGGTGGAACCGAGGGGTTAACCCCTCGGTTGCCGGCAAGGTATTTCATCCTGGTAGAGGCCTTGCATGCAAGGCCTCTACGGTGGGGCGGGTCGCGACCCGACCCAACACTCTACACTCTGGTGAGATTCACCTCACCAGCATTACCGTCCCCGCCTCCTCATGGGCTACCGGAGCGCTGCCGGGACTTTCAATTGTATAGTTGATCTTGTAGACGTAGACCCCTGCCGGTGCGGCTTTGTGGTCTTTGTTGCCGTCCCAGCCGGGACTGAGGTTTTTGCTTTCGAAGAATAAGGCTCCCCAGCGATCGTAAATCTGAATTCTGAAATTCTGAAATCTGCGCTGTCGTTGGAACAGGGGCAAAGTAGTCGTTCATCCCGTCTCCGTCTGGGGTGAAGGCATTGGGGATGTACAGGTATTTTGCGGGTTCCTGTTCGGCCTGGAGCAGGATGTAAACCGAATCGCTTCCCAGGCAGCCGGCTTGTGATTCCATCTCCACCTTATACCAGCCTTCGGTTTCTATCTGTATACTTTGTGTGCTATCTCCGGTATTCCAGTTGTAGGATGCATAACCCTGGCCGGCATCCAGCAGGTAGCCCGAAGGGACAGTCAGGGTGTCGCTGCCGTGGAAATCGGCTATGGGGATGGGACTGACTTCCAGGTGAAGGGTCTTCTGGTCGCTGCAACCGGTCTGATCTATGGCCTGCAGGGTATAATCCCCGGCATCCGATGCCTGGACATTGAAAATAAAAGGACTGTCATTCTGTACCTGGCCATCGGGTAAAGTCCATTCTGATGCGAGCTCCGGCTGGGTCCACAGGATAATTTCCATAAGGCTCAGGGTCTGGCCTGCGCATAATGTTTTGTTTGCATTCAGGATGATCTCAGGGGGCTTATAAATAGTCACTCCCCGGGACTGAACTGGGCTGAGATAGCTGAGCCATCTATACGCTTAAAATAGCTGTCTGCCGCCTGGGTTGACCAGTCGATATCGGAGGAACCGGCTTGCAGGGGGCTAAAGACCAGTTCAAGGATAGCAGTCTGGCCGGTAAAGCTCAGTCCCGTGGTGCCGTTCCAGTCCAGGGTGATTTCCCCCGGGGTGGAGATCACAGCCTGGAAGCCATCGCTCAGTTCAGGACGCAGGTTGGAATAACCTTCGCAGTTCAGCTGTGCCGCGTTGTATGTCAGCTTCAGCCGGAAGGAAGCCACAGCGGTGAAATTATCGACCTCCATCGGGACGCTCACGGCTACTCCCATGCAAGTGTCTTCGGGTGAGACAATAGCATCGAGCCAGGTCTGGATAATATTCACTAATTCTACCTGAAATTCATAGGTACAGCCGTAATCATCCTTGATAATGCAAAAATAGGTTCCTGCCGGCAGGCCGCTGAAATAGCCATTATCGCTTTGCCAATTTGAACCATTATCAATTGAATAAGATATATGGGCTGAATTGGCCGTGGCCAGGATTTCAATAATTCCGTTTGCCTGGCCATCTATCGGGTCGGTGATCAGGGTATCGTTCAGTTGTGGGCCGGCAATGGCTATAAGGTCAATAGGATTATCAGGCCAGGAACCGATACAACCGTTTATATCGTGGGCCTGGATAGAATAAGTGCCTCCTGAAACCATAGTCAAAGACATTTGCTGCTCTGCCAGTTACTTCCGTAATCGATGGAATATTCCAGGGGAGACTCCTGAGGGTGAAGTAGCCGTGACTTCAATAATCCCGTCGTTATGATCGCAATGGGGCTGGGTGGTTTGCACATCAGTGATCTGAATATCCCCGGCATCGGTAATGGTATAAACCTCCGACAAGGCCGAACAGCCGTTTGCATCGGTTACCGTAAGCCGGTACTGCCCGGCAGGCAGGTTGAACAGGTCGGGGTCGGTGCCGAAGACATTTCCCAGCAGGTCCTGCCACAGGCAGGTAAAGGGCGGGCTGCCCTGGAAATTGAGGCCGGTAATGGAGCCGTTTGAACCGGGACATGAGCTAGGGGTTATGACCAGATTTGAAATATCTATCTCTACCTTGGGATAAAAACTGATATGGATCGTATCCTTGCCGTCACAGCCGGTTTGGATAAATGAAGCCGAGACAATGTAGGTACCGCTGTCGCTGACCGTAAGCTGAGAACCACCGGGCCCTCCCGGGTTCCATACAAAAAGATCGGCGGTGCAATTTGCATCCAGGCTAATACTATCCCCTTCGCAGATCAACTGATCGGGGCCCAGGTTGGGATGAGGTGTGGGATATATTTCTATTTCACGGGAGGTATGCTCAAAGCGGCCGGTGGGATACCAGATATCCACCTGCACTTCATGTGTTCCGGGATTTTGGAAGGAATAGGTAGGTGAAAGATCATAGGATGGAGGGGCCAATTCGCCAAACCTCCATTTGACACTGTCAGGGGTGGGGTTAAAATTCGGGATGAAATGTATCGGTGAACCCTGGCACTGGTCGCCTTCCCATTCGAAACGGTAGAGGTAGTCAAGGATAATATTTGGAAGACGCTGTTCTGCCTGCCTACCTCCAAGGAACAGGCTCAGGGTATCGAAATCACAGGCAAGCCCTGATTCCCAAGGTTTCCTGATCACACTCATATAATAATTGAATGGCGGGCTACAGGAATCAATAAGGCAACCCGTGTAAATCCTACCGTCATTGGAAAGTTGCATTTCCCAACCGGTATTTTCCTTAATAAGGATCCCGGAATTGTAAAATGCTGCTGAATCATTAACATACTGGAGATTATACTGGTACAATGCCCCACCCGACCATGTGTTGATATTAACATAACTTACATATAAATATTTTGAATCCGGTGAAAATTCACAACCTGATGGATCGGAATATGAAGATGGTTCATTCCACATACGGGCAATGCCATATTTATACTCAATCTGGCCAGTTTTTGCATTAAAAGAACAAATTTCCAGGCAATTGTTTTCAGAGTTAGTATTATTTGTCCAATAAGTAGCCACAAGGTATTTCTTGTCAGGAGATACTTTTATATTTCCGCCACCAGTTCCTGATACCCTGTAACGGGCCGGTGTACTGTATACTGGATCCGTATGAAAACCGCTTGCATCAATCCTGAAGCAGGCGTATCGCGTATCATTGTAAAATCGTGTAATCAGCCAGTAGCCGTCACCGGATGTATTTTTCAGCGCACACAACTGGCTTTGCGCATTTTCTGTTCCTTGCACTGCAATATTTTTTTCAGCGGTCACATCGCCCAAACCATTTGCTAGAGACATATCGACAATGGAATAATATATCCTGTCAGGGTGGGACGGGTGAGGCACGCTGATTACATAATATAGATCAGAAGTTCCTGGTTTAGGGACAGCAATATCGCTTTGGATGTCGCCATAATTGGGAAGCAATCCCGTTCCGTTGGGCATCGCTTGATCATTCCGGTTATAAACAGTATGTACTCCGTAGTAAAAGAGCAGATTGCCTGCAGTGTCACTCATAATAGTTCCATTCCAGCCTCCTGGTGGCGGGTTAGGAAAGAAAGGGGCCGGATCACCGCTTGTAAAATTCAATCCTGCCCAATAACCAAATATCCAATTATCGGCTTCATGCTGGGCATTTGCACTTCCATAAAATAATCCAATAACAACCAGTAATAAAATCTTGGTATATAATCGATATCTTAAGGCAGACATGGCATTGGTTTATTATTATTCATTAGAAATTAAAAGTACGAAAATTTCAAATAGCAAGGGCTTTGTTTGTGAATCGTGAGACGTGAATCGGATTCATTTCGCATTCAGTGCAAAGTTCAAAATTCAAAGGGCAAAGGCGAAGTAAAGAGTTATTAAGTTAAACCCTATAACTGAATCACTTAAACTTTTATCTAACTAAAGAATTATCTAAGAGCAATGAGCTAAAAGATCATTGTTAATATGATGAATTAATTGTGAACAGTGAAGGAAAGTAATTAATGGTGCCGGGTATTACGTAATTCTGTTATCATGAGATTGGTTCATTTGCTGCATCTCGCTACCAGATTCCTCGCTGCGCTCGGAATGACGGTATTTGAAACGATATATTAGAAGCGTGGACGGAACGAAAAAAGTCAACTTTTTTCGTTCCGTCCACGCTTCCTGTCTCTTAATGCTTTGTCATCCCGAACGTATGTGAGGGATCTGGTAGGCATATGCAGAGAGGGATATTAGATAGATGAAAGTGATTCTGTGAGCAATGATTTGTGTAGGGTCGGGTCGCGACCCGCCCCTACACTCTACACTCTACACTCTGGTTGAGATTGTCCTGTCCTTCAATAGGCCGACAGAAAAATGAAGATTTTAATCAGAACCACAAATTAAGACTGCTGACTGCTGACTGCTGACTGACGACTGACGACTGACGACTGAAGACTGAAGACTGACGACTGCTAATACTCTCCCCAGCTCATCACCGCCATCTCATCTATATCCGTGCTGCAGAAGGCATAGATAAATGCACTCGCAAGCCGGGCATTGGTAATGATGGGGATGTTGAAATCAACGGCGCTCCGGCGGATACGGTAGTCGTTGTCGAGCTCGGCCTTGTCAAGGTTTTTGGGGATATTGATGACCAGGTCTATCTTCTTCTCCCTAAGGTAATCCAGGGTATTGGGCTTATTGCTCACATCCGGCCAGTGCAGCATAGTCGATTCTATTCCGTTCTTCAGGAGGAAATCGTGGGTTCCGCCGGTAGCATAGATTGGTATCCCTTTTTCGGTAAGCATCCGGGAACTGATCAGCAACTCTATCTTCGATCGCGTTGGCCCGCTGGAGAGCAAAACACCCTTTTTTCGGGATGGAATATCCTACCGAAAGCATGGCTTTCAGAATGGCTTCATAATAGTTCTCTCCGATACAACCGACTTCCCCGGTCGAGACCATATCCACGCCCAGCACCGGGTCGGCTTTTTGCAGTCTGGAAAATGAAAACTGCGAAGCCTTCACACCGACATAATCCAGATCGAACAGGGTTTTTTCCGGTTTTGTAACTTCCCTGCCCAGCATGATCTTCGTGGCTATTTCAATGAAATTGGTCTTCAGTACTTTCGAAATAAATGGAAAACTACGGGAAGCCCTCAGGTTACATTCTATCACCTTTACTTCATTATCGCGGGCCAGGAATTGTATGTTGAAAGGCCCGGAAATATCCAAGCCCTGGGCGATCTGCCGGGAAATCTTCTTGATCCTCCGGACGGTCTCCACATAGATTTTCTGCGGTGGAAAAAGTATAGTGGCATCGCCCGAATGCACCCCTGCGAATTCTACATGTTCTGAAATGGCGTAACAAATAATTTCTCCGTTCTTCGCCACTGCATCCATTTCAATTTCCTTGGCTTCTTCAATAAATTCCGAAACCACCACTGGATATTGTTTTGAGACTTCCGCCGCAAGGGTGAGGAAATGTTCCAGTTCATTCTTGTTGGATACCACGTTCATGGCTGCACCTGAGAGTACGTAAGAAGGCCTTATCAGGACGGGAAAGCCTACTTCATCAACAAAATCACCGACTTCTTCCAGGCTGGAAAGTTCCTTCCACCTGGGCTGGTCTATCTCCAGTTCGTCCAGCATAGATGAAAATTTATGGCGGTTTTCCGCCCGGTCAATGGATAGCGCTGAAGTGCCCAGGATGTTCACATTAACTTCGTGCAGGCGCATGGCCAGGTTGTTGGGGATCTGACCACCGGTGGAAACGATCACGCCATGCGGCATTTCCAGATCCATGATGTCCATCACCCTTTCATAGGTCAGTTCCTCGAAATAGAGGCGGTCGCAAAGGTCATAGTCGGTGCTGACAGTTTCCGGATTGTAATTGATCATCACCGAACGGTAATTTTCCTTTTTGATCGTATTCAGGGCATTCACCCCGCACCAGTCAAATTCCACGCTGCTCCCGATGCGATATGCTCCCGAGCCCAGCACCACCACTGAATTATCTCCCTCTTTAAAGTCAATATCATGTTCCCGGCCGTTATAAGTGAGATAAAGATAATTGGTCATGGCTGGGTATTCCGCTGCCATGGTATCTATCTGTTTAACCGAGGGAAGGATATTTCGTTTCTTGCGATGGGACCTCACCGCATTCATATCCTCCGTGATATGCTCATTGTCGCTCTTGATCACAAAGCGGGCGAGCTGAAAATCGGAAAAGCCGGCCTTTTTAGCTTCCCTGAATAAATGATCAGGAAGATCCTTCAAATTATTATAAGAAGTAAGTTCTGTCCGAAGGTCAAATATTCTTTTGAGTTTTTCGAGAAACCAGCGGTCTATTCTGGTTAGCTCAAAGATCTGATCGGTACTATAGCCCTTGTAAAGCGCCATGGCTATCACAAATATCCGCATGTCGGTAGGTACCGAAAGTTCTTTTTCGATGATGATATCTTCAATATCCTTATTTCCCGACGAAACCATGCATACCCTGGCCTATCATCCGCAGGCCTTTCTGTATGGCTTCTTCGAAAGTCCTGCCTATGGCCATGACTTCCCCGACGCTTTTCATGCTGCTGCCTATCTCCCTGCTTACGCCATGGAATTTGTTCAGGTCCCAGCGGGGGATTTTCACCACTATATAATCCAGGGCGGGCTCGAAAAAGGCCGAGGTATCCCGGGTAACCGAATTCCGGAGTTCAAACAAGCCATATCCCAGGGCTAATTTGGCCGCCACGAAAGCAAGCGGATAGCCTGTCGCTTTGGATGCCAGGGCACTTGAACGGCTGAGCCTTGCATTCACTTCAATGACACGGTAATCTTCCGAATTTGGGTCAAGCGCAAATTGTACATTACACTCGCCAATTATCCCGACATGCCTGACTATACTAATGGAAAGCGCCCTGAGTTTATGATATTCCCGGTTGGTAAGGGTCTGCGAAGGGGCCACCACTATGCTTTCGCCCGTGTGTATGCCAAGCGGGTCGAAGTTTTCCATATTGCAGACGGTGATGCAATTGTCGTATTTATCGCGCACCACCTCGTATTCCACTTCTTTCCAGCCTTTCAGGGATTCCTCAACCAGGACCTGGCTGGAATAGGAAAAGGATTTTTCAGTGAGGGCAAGGATTTCCTGTTCATCCGAACAAAATCCGCTGCCCAATCCACCCAGGGCATAAGCCGAACGGACTATCACCGGATAGCCCATGTCATTCGCTGCCTTTACTGCATCTTCCTGCTTTGTCACTGCATGGCTGCGAGGGGTTTTAACATCGATTTCCCGGAGTTTCCCGGCAAAGATCTCCCTGTCTTCCGTATCAATGATTGCCTGTATTGGTGTTCCCAAAACATTCACATTATATTTTTCAAAAACACCTTCCTTAAAAAGCTGTATGCCGCAATTCAGCGCGGTTTGCCCACCAAAAGCCAGAAATACACCGTCCGGTTTTTCTTTTTGTATAACCTTTTCAACAAAGAAAGGGCTTACAGGTAAAAAGTAAATGCTATCGGCCATGCCTTCCGAAGTCTGGACTGTGGCTATATTCGGATTTATCAGTACAGTCAGGATGCCTTCTTCCCTCAGGGCTTTCAGGGCCTGGGTTCCTGAATAGTCAAACTCCCCGGCTTCCCCTATTTTCAGGGCTCCGGAACCTAATACAAGCACTTTCTTAATTCTCTGGTCCATTTTTATCGGAAGCATTTAGGCTGGTTTATTGGTTCTTTTTAAAATTTTCTACATCCTTCAGAAACTCATCAAATAAGAATTCCGTATCCACCGGGCCTGCGGATGCTTCAGGATGGAATTGCACGGCTGAAAAGGCCTTGCTTTTATGTTTCAGGCCTTCACAGGTATGATCATTCAGATTTTCAAACCAGCTTTCCCAGGCATCCGGCAGGGTAGCTGTATCTATCGCGTATCCATGATTCTGGGAAGTGATATAGCATTTATTCGTGCCTGCCATACGAACCGGCTGATTATGGCTGCGATGACCGTACCTGAGCTTATATGTATCAGCCCCGGCTGCCAGGGCCATGAGCTGTGAGCCCAGGCAAATGCCGAAAACCGGCTTGTCATCCATCATAAGCCTTTGAAGATTCCGGATGGCCGGATCGCAAATCTTCGGATCACCCGGGCCATTTGAGACCAGGACCCCGTCGAATTCTTCATTTCCCGGATCATAATCCCAGGGAACCCTGACAACAGTGCAATCCCGCTTCAGAAGGCAACGAATAATATTGTTTTTGGTCCCGCAATCGATTAAAAGAATACGGAATTTACCCTGACCATATATCTTCTTTTCCGGAATTGAAACCTGGTCCACCAGATTATCCTTATTAGGATCATAAAAATCAATTTCTTCATGTGTTGAAATGATCTTACCCAACATGGCTCCTTTTTCCCGGATAATCCTTGTCAAAGCTCTGGTATCGATTCCGTATATTCCCGGAACGCCTTGTTCTTTCAAGAAACCCGAAAGGCTTTTAGCCGCATTCCAGTGACTGTATTTATCAGAATAATCAGTTATTACCAGGGCTGAAATCTGGACTTTATCGGACTCAAAATATTTCAGCATATCATTCTCCCTGGAATATTCAGGCACCCCGTAATTACCTATCAGGGGATATGTTGCAACCAGAATCTGGCCTTTATATGACGGATCTGTAAGGCTTTCAGGATAGCCGGTCATGGCGGTATTGAAAACCACTTCACCGGCTGCCGGACGGTCTGCTCCAAAAGAATAGCCATGGAAAACTGAGCCATCTTCCAGGATTAGCCTTGCATTTTGTTGATCTTTCATTCTATTCAGAATTTAAAAGACTTAATATTGAATGACTTACGCGGGATTAATAAGGAGAGATTCCCGGCTGCTCCCCGGGGGGATAAAAATAGGTCATTTTTTAAAGTCAGGTATAAGAATTTAATTTGATTTCATTTTTTATATGGAATTCCCTGATTATAATCACAATTATTTACTTTTGAACTATAAGCGCCAATGTACTATGTTAATCCTAAGATTCAATTAATCTTGAAATGCGCAAGCCATTTATCATTATACTGATTCTTACACTGATTTGCTTTGCTGCAAATTCCCAGCAGATTTATGTCACACATAACGGAAAAATTGCCTTTACTTCAGATGCGCCCCTGGAAGTCATAAAGGCTTCAAGCGGATATATGCAGGCTGCAATCAATGTGAGCGACCGGAACTTTCTTTGCACAGTTGAGAATAATACATTTAAAGGATTCAACAGCGCTATCCAACAGGAACATTTCTACGAGAACTATATGGAGACCCAAAAATATCCTATTTCAACTTTCAAGGGCAAAATTATCGAACCTATAAATCTGGAAAAAAGGGATGTGCAGATTGTCAGGGCGAAAGGGATCCTTAATATTCATGGGGTGGAGCAGGAGCGCATCATAAAGGGAACCATAAGAGTATCGGGCAAGTGGCTTATTATACACGCTGAATTTACCGTGCCGCTTGAGGATCACAACATCAGGATACCACGTATAGTATACCAGAAAATAGCAGAAGTTATAGAAGTCAGGATAGATGCTGTCCTGGAAAAGAAACAGGAATAATTATGCCCATGATATTCAGAAATAGGCGCTTCCGCTTTTGGAGATTTATCATGACTTTATCAGTCATGGCAAGCCTTTCGGCTTCGGCACAGACCCGCTATTTCAGGCAGGTAAAGTTAAGTGGGCCCATAACTGAAAGCCGGATCAATTTATTGATACAGGATAAAGAAGGTTTTATATGGATTGGCACTTCTTCGGGACCTTTCAGATATGACGGTTTTAGCGCTGAACTCTTTACTCCCGAAGGAGATACTGCCGCAAAAGAAGTGAGGGCAATGTATGCAGGGGCCGACAGCGTCATATGGTTTGGCTTTAAAGATGGTTCCCTCGCATCATACAGTAATCACATAATGAAGCGATTTACTCCTGAAGAGGGTACTTCATCTGTTCCGGTTTCAGATATCATTAAGGATAATGATGGAAGGCTCTGGTGGTCCGCTTACGGCGAAGGTGTTTATTATTATATGGATGGAAGGGTTTATAACATCAACACTGAAGACGGGCTAACGGATAATTATACCTATGATATGGAGCTTGATGCGGATGGATGGGTTTGGATCGGAACTGACGGAGGCATCAGCAGGTGCAAAATCATCGACGGGAAAAAAGTCGTGAAAAAGCTTGGTACAGCCGACGGGCTCCCGGATATTATCGTCAGGACCATTCATAAAGATAAGAAAAGCCGCATGTGGATCGGATTACAGGATGCAGGCGTGGTTTATTACGATCCGGCTGACAAGAAGATACATGAACCTGTGGAAGGGCAAGCATGGGAATATGGACCTGTCAATGACCTGGCTGTTCTGAACGGCCTGGTATGGGCCGCTACATCTGAGGACCATGTAATAGAGATCAGGGCAGCTGAAGATGGCTCTCCAGGAATGTTCAGGCATGACCTGGTTAACGGGGAGCCATTGAAATTTAAAACACTCCTGGGAGATATGCAGGGAAATGTCTGGGTTTCTTCAGGACAGGAACTTTTTATCAGTCCGGGACCACGTTTCGATTATTATTTTAGTGTTCAAAACAAAGCCATCGGGAATGTACATGCAATTAATACTGACCGTAAAGGGGATATCTGGTATGCTTCTGATTCCGGATTATTTTGTCTGGACCGGCAGGGAAAACTAAGTTCCTATTTCAGGGAGCTTACAAGCAGGAAAACCAGGTTTATGTGTCTCTACCGCGACCCCTGGGAGAGATTATGGGCCGGGACTTTCGGAAAGGGCATTTATATCCTTGATCCGGCTACGGGAAATACATTCCATATCACCGAGAAGCAAGGCCTGATCAATGATAATGTACTTTCGATAGCCGGAAAGGAAGATACTCTCTGGATGGCCACTCTGGCAGGCGCCAGCCGATGTGTTATACATAAGGATCTGAAGAATGCGGAATTTGAGTCCTATAATAAAACCAGCGGCCTGGGCACAAACTTCATTTACTCAGTATACCTGGATTCTAAAGGAAATGTCTGGTTTGCAACTGATGGGGACGGACTTATTCATTATGAAAAGGGGAAATTTAAGATCTATGGAGAAAAAGACGGTTTGCCGGATAATGTTATTTATTCTGTTACTGAGGATAAGCAAGGAAATATCTGGGCTGGCACATCCAAGTCGGGACTGGTAAAATACGACGGTCAAACTTTTACAACATACGGCCCCGGAAAGGGGATCGCAAACCTTCAGATTTCCTCCATAATAGTGAGTAATGATCACTTGCTTATCATTCACAGTTCAGGAGTCGATATTATGGATTTAACCAATGGAAGGACCGTCCATTACGGGAAGGAAATAAATCTGGATGAGTTTGATCCGGACCTGAATGCAGTTTATAAAGATGCCGGTCAAAACATTTGGATAGGTTCCCGGAAAGGTATCCTGAAATTTGATCCTTCCTATGAAAATTATCTGAATGCGCCGATTGTGCATATCAATACCGTTTCGGTCTTTCTGCAGGCCCTTCAGGGAAAATGGGACCATACTTTTTCCCACAGGGAAAATCATCTGACTTTTAATTATTCAGGTTTATGGTACCTTGATCCGGAAATAGTCAGGTTCCAGGTAATGCTTGATGGTTATGACCTGGACTGGAAAAACACTTATGACAGGCTTGCAACTTATTCGAGCCTTCCTCCGGGAAAATACACATTCAAAGTAAGGGCTGCCCTGGATCCGGCTTTTATAGACAGTTCCGTTTCTGAGTTTTACTTTCAGGTGCAACATCCCTTCTGGACAAGCTTGTGGTTTATTATCGCGGGAGTCCTCTTTTCAGCATCCATTATTTTTTGGCTTATAAAAATCCGTGAAAAGCGTTTAAAAAAGAGAGAGGAAGAGAAAAAAGAAAAATTGGAATTTGAATTTCAGGTTTTGAAGAACCAGGTGAACCCGCATTTTCTCTTCAATAGTTTCAGCACCCTGGCTTCACTTATCGAAGATACTCCCTCAAAAGCTATTGATTATCTCGAAAAACTCTCAGATTTCTTCAGGAATGTACTTGAATATAAAGATACCAAATTGATATCCGTAGACCAGGAATTGCAGGTTATGAGCAGCTATCTGTTTATCCAGCAAAGTCGTTACGGCGATCATCTTCATATAGAAATAGCATTGGATGAGCTGATAAAGAAAAGTTTAATTCCGCCCATGACATTGCAGATGCTGATAGAAAATGCCATTAAACATAATGTGATCTCGAAGGATAAGCCCTTGCATGTCAGGATTTTTTCAGGAAAAGATCAGATTATAGTAGAAAATGACCTTCAGCCCAAACAATTGGCCAAACTCTCCACAGGAATCGGATTGGAGAACATTCGTAAAAGATATAAGCTGCTGGTTAACAAGACCCTGATGATAGGGAATCAGGAAAATGTATTCAGGGTATGTCTGCCTGTAATAAAAAATAATTCCATATGAAGATCCTGATAATAGAGGATGAACCTGCGACAGCCAGCCGGCTGCAAAAAAT
Source organism: uncultured Bacteroidales bacterium (assembly GCA_963787195.1). Classification (GTDB taxonomy): domain Bacteria; phylum Bacteroidota; class Bacteroidia; order Bacteroidales; family JAGOPY01; genus CAWBCI01. The sequence goes on along the minus strand of CAWBCI010000003.1, from coordinate 66,608 downwards.
GATACTTGAAATAGATCCTGGATCGGAAGTGCTCGACATTATCGACAGTATTGAAACAGCCGTGCAATGGCTCAGGACCCATACTGAACCTGACCTGATGTTTCTGGATATCCACCTTGCCGATGGATTGAGTTTCAATATTTTCAAGGAGGTGGAGGTTAATTCACCCGTAATTTTCACGACTGCTTATGATCAATATGCTTTGCAGGCTTTTAAAGTCAATAGTATAGATTATCTTCTAAAACCCATAAAAAAAACAGAATTGGCAGAGAGCCTTAAAAAATTCCACAAACTGGAGACTCCCTTCAAAGCTGATTATTATTCCCGTTTGTCCGAGCTTTTGAATCCTCCGGGGAAAATTTATTTGAAACGCCTGATGGTTCGACTTGGCATGCAAATTAAAGTCGTGGACATCAGTCAGATTGCCTATTTTTATATAGATCAGAAAATCGTCTACCTTGCAACAAAGAAGAACGATCGTTACCCCCTTGATCTAAGTCTTGACCAGCTAGAATCCCAGCTTGACCCTAAGGCATTTTACCGGGTGAACCGTGCCTTTATCATCAGTTTTGAAGCAATTGATTCAATGATCAGCTATTCTAAATCAAGAATTAAAATCCGTCTGAAACCACCTTGTGAACTCGAAACTATTTCGAGTACCGACAGATCTTCCGATTTCAGGGAATGGCTGAAAGGAAAATAAACTGGAATTTTCTTTCCTGTTCATACCCAAAAATTGCCCGTTCATCCTGCAGCTTTGCCTGCCTATAATGTTTTAGTTGCAGGGAAGGTTCAAAATTGTGTTTATTTGCTCAGGTTTTGTGAATAAAATAATTAAAAACTTTGGGTTGATTTTTTAAACCACTTATTAAATCCGTTCAAAAGGCTCTTAATTATTAAAAATGTGGATCTTATCCATCCGAATTAGCCGGTGGTCATCCGTGTGATGAATTTGATAATTTCAAACTAACAAATGCTCCTTCAAACTAATCAAACTGCTGATGGCCCTGGCTTTTTTTCCGGTGGCTGTCAATTGCTGAAATCTGCTTAATATTGCAACACTAAAAAGCATCTGGAAATGAAAATTTGCCATAAACTCAGAAAACCCGGGATAATTTGCCTTTTCTTAATAATCATCCTATTAATTTCAGTTCCTGGAATACAAGCACAGAAATATGTGACAAAGAACGGTGTGATAAGCTTTCACTCCGAAACCCCCATAGAAACAATATTTGCTGAGAACCACCAGGTCAACGCTGCCATGGATGCACAAAGCGGCGACATTGTTTTCAAAATTCTCATGAAATCATTTGAATTTCCGAAGGCATTGATGCAGGAGCATTTCAATGAGAATTATATCGAAAGTGATAAATATCCGAATGCAACGTTTAAAGGCAGAATCGTAAATATCAAGGATATAGATTTTTCCAAAGAAGGAAGCTATGATGCTGTTATAGAAGGGGAAATGACTATACATGGGGTTACGAACACGGTTAGGGAAAAAGGTACTTTCAAGGTTGGAGCAGGCGATAAGATCAAGGGTGAATCCAAATTTACCCTGGCTATTGCTGATTATAAAATAAAGATTCCGAAAGCAGTTACTGAGAACATTGCTGACAGTGTGGATGTGAACGTAAATATTGATATGGACAAGCTTTGAGCTGGAAAGCAGCTAATTGCTGACGGAAGTCTCTAAAAACTTGTCCGGCATCTATAGATGCCGGACAATTTTTTTTATGCAGAAAAGATATCTTTGCAGGGAAAAAATTTCAAGATGAGCCCGAAAAACCCTTTAAGTTTCAGGAAAGATAATTACCTGGTAAATTGGTACGAAGCAGATTTGTACGGAAAGGCAAAGCTTTCATCTATTTGTAATTACCTCCAGGAATCTGCCTGGAGGCATGCTGAGAATATGGGTTTCGGCTTTGAAGCCGCCGCCAGCAGGAATGAAATATGGGTTATTGTAGGTTTAATGTTAAAGATGCTGAAATATCCTTCCTGGGGAACAAAAATACAAGTGGAGACCTGGCCCAAAGGTATTGACAGATTACTGGCATTCAGGGATTATAAAATAAGTGATGAAAATGGGGAAGTGATAGGCGCGGCTACTTCCAGCTGGATGATACTTGACATCAATACCCGCCGCCCGAAAAAGATGGAAATTGTTCAGGATGCATTGCATCTGACCATCGCGCAGGATGTACTAAATGAAAACCCTCCGCACCTGCATACTTTAGAAACACCACTGGAAGGCTATGCACACCAGGTAAGGTTCACCGAACTGGATTTTAACGGGCATGTCAACAATACCCGCTATCTGGATTGGTGTATGGATGCGTTCCCGGCTGAATTCCACCATAAATACCGTGTGGAAACCATGCTTATCAACTTTCTGTCAGAATCCAAAAGCGGCGATGTAAACCATATCATGGCCGATACCTGGGAACCCAAATTAAACCACATTCAGGCAAAAAGGGAAAATGACGGAAAAATTATCTTCAGGTCACGCCTTGACTGGAAAGATATCTCCCATCCTTAACGGATCAGAAGTTTATCCTGCCTGAGCACCTTTCCACTGATCAGTTTTACGGGGTATATTCCTTTGGAAAAAGCGCTCAGGTCCAAATGGGTCCTGCCTGATCCGGATCCACCACCTGAAACAATCCGGTGGAAAACCCTTTGCCCATAGATATCATAAATCTCAATTTCCAGATCATCTGTCTGATTTTCCGTCACTATATCAAATACACCCTGGTTAGGATTCGGGAAGAGCCTGACTTTCATCCCATCTGTAAACTCATGGATACCGGAGCAATCATTCAGGAAAATGTTGATGGAATCCCTGACGCTCACCCCGCCATTATCTGTAACATCCACCCAAAACACGGCCGGTCCGGAACCAAATCCGCTTGAATCAGCCAGGAAAGTCTGCCCATTTGAACCATCCGGCCATAGATATTGAGCAAAGCCGGGGCCTGCATCCAGAAGCATGTTCAGATGATTACAGAAACTGGTATCCGGCCCGAGATCGATGGAAGTAACATCAAGTTTGACCGGCACATTGATAAGCGGTCTTTCAGGGTCATTGCTTGAAATAATCATGTAAGCGCTGTACTGGCCATAAGTCAATTCACCGGTATTAAATTGCAGGCCGATATCTTTCTGGGAAGCTGCGGGAATGGTATCCTTTGAAGTCTGAATCTTTACCCAGTTCAGTTCATCAACTCCGTCATCAATACGATAAATTGTCCCGCCAAACTTCGCATACCAGAGATCATTCTGATCATGGGTAAGGGAATAGGATGAAGAGGCAGGGGCATTGTATTCGGCCACTTTGAGCAATTGGTCCCCTTCAGTTTTCATTTGAGTAATCTTCCCTGAATTGTTTGTAAACCAATAATTCCCTTTATAATGTTCAGGCACCCAAACGGCTTGCCATATCATCCTCTTGTTCAGATTTGTGTGATATATTTTCTTGATATTTCCGCTTTCATCAAGCCTGTAAACATCCGGATTATTTTGCATAATAAAATTTGCCAGGAAATATTCCCCATCCCAGGTCAGACTTGAATAACCTCCATAGGGAAGGCTGAATGAGTACCCGGCAGGACTTCCGTCCAGGTTATAGGCAAATACATTTCCCACATCATTCCCGATCCACAAATAATTTCCGTCCCAGCAAATGCCGAACGCTTGCGCATGTATAATCATGGTATCGCTTATCTGACTCGTTGCAGTATCATAGAGCATCAGGAGACTATTCTGCATATCAATCATATACAAATTTCCATTAACCCAAACTATGCCGGCAGTGATAGCTGGTGCGCCGGGATATGAAGCGAGAACATCACCTGCAGACCTGTCACCGGATTCCTGCATAAGTTCCAGATTCTTTTGGAAAGCTTCCTCTGTGGCCGGGTCGGCCTTGCGGCTCAGATCGGCATAATTGCCATAATTCCGCGATCTTTGCTCTTGCAAAGAAGTGTCTTTAACTATATTCAGGTATATATCACTGCCCCCCTGGTTTAAAAGCGGAAAGGTATAATCAGCAATGGACCCGGGAAATAACTTCGCCGTCAATGAATCTTCCGGCAAAGTGAAAAGAGGCGGCGCGGGGGTCACTGCATCGCTGATATTCGAGATGCCGGAAAAATTAAATTGCTTGTCCCTTACTTTCAGGGCAAAATAGTAATGCGTATCATATTCCAGCCCTCCCAGTGTAAAATACTGAATATTCCCTGCTTCCAAAGGCTCCGGGCTGTTCTCAATGTGGATGGCGCTATCGAAATTTTCTTCCGTGATCGGATCGGTCGAATATCGCATATCATAGAGGAAAGCTGTTCCTTCATTTCCATCATTTCCGCTTGTGGTCCAGTGCAGACTTATTGCATTTGTAGTTGTTGAATTCGCCTGGAGATCACTTACAGCGGCAGGAGGAATATGGTCTTCTACCAGGGTGAATGAAGCAATACGGGTTTGCCAGCCAACGGCGCTGCTTTCGGCATAATATTCAGTCGTAAACCAGAAAGTAGAATCATCGGAAGGATCCACCGACATCATGCTGTAATCTCCCCAGCGACAGGCATCCCCGCCCTGGGAACCTCCTCCCCGCATAACTTCATCCTCGTAAAAGGTCATCTCCCCAAGGGGAGAGTCAGGACTGCGGCCCGTGATATGTATGGAAGGATAAGTATTTTCACCAGAAACGCTGAAGCCGAGTGCTATATAACCCCTGCCGTCCATTGCGATACTTCCCATCCAGCGATTATCCTGGTCAGGTGCATAAGTTCCCTGTTGATATACGATCCAGCCATTCCCGTCATCCATATTCCGGAGTTCATACCAGCGTATCCCGGCATGGCCGTTCCCGTCAACATCGACTGTATGGTTTGTGACCATGGTCTGATAAGTTCCGAAGTTCCGGTATTGAAGCCGGTACATCAGGCGGTCGGACAAGGATTCGAGCAAGGGGGCATTATCGGGTTGGGTGATGCACCTTCCCCGGTAAGCAGGACAAATCTCCGAATCAAAAGGTGCAACAGGCAGATCTTGTGATTGCTGGAAAGTTGAATTTTCAGGATTTTGCCAGTCGGCGGTAAATTCCCAAATGGAGAGCTGGTCGGCTGATCCGAAGGCATCATCCATGGCATACATAAAATAATTCGGGGTCCCGGGTGCAGGGGCCGGTCCGTCAAAATCAGAAGGCAGCATGCTCCAGGGGCCGGCACCCTGGGGAAGGTCGAATAATATCATCCGGGCAGTTGAATCCCCGGCAATCATGGCTTCCCTTTCAAGGGCACAAGCTGCTACCCTCCTGTAATCTCCAAACATATTGAAAGAAAAATAATATCCATCAGGCCATATTCCCATTTTAGGATAATCATTGAAAACCGGGAACTGAAAGGCATATCTGTACCAAGAACCCAGAGGATCGCTGCTTTCAGAAACCGCAATCAACTCCCAGAAAGTTGAGTCCGGAGTATTGATCGCGAATTGTGATGCAACCCATCGCCCGGCCTGTTCGTCATAAAGAACAATAGGATCACCATCGTTAGTGCCCGACCACGAACCTATAAAGCCCTGCCATAATGTACTGTTATCAACAGGCCCATAAAGTGAATTCCCTTCTTTATCAAATATCTGGAATGAGAGATTAATCATTTGGAAATAATAATCCTGACTGACATCCCCGTCGGTATCAGGCGGATATACGCTGTTCCGGTTGGATGTACCTTCGAAATTCCGGTTGATGTCCCGCGACCGCATATTCCCGAATTTATCCTGTAGCAGGGGATCCCTACCAATTGGCAAAGGCCGGGGATTGTCATTTCTGACCCTTTCATCATCTTCATTCAGGATCTCTCCTTCTTCCCAGTCCTCACTGCGGTTAAGAGGCGAGATCTGCGGCATCTCCTTTAAGGGAGGCGTTTTATCAAAATATTTCGCTTTTGAAACTATGGCTTTTTGCTGAGCAAAAACTAAAGTACTGCTAAATAGTACGCTAATCAATGAGAGTAGAATAGATGTTCTGATTTTCATATTTAATTTGGTGTTTTTGGAGATATAAAGATATATTTTTTCAGAATGTGGACTAATTTATGTGAAGTTCAATTTCATTCTTATAAATATAATCTAAAAAGTATGGATGAACATTTGAAATGATTCTTGGTTAAGTCATTTAGATTTTCTTTTAAATTTTATACTGAAAGAAATGAAAAATAATTTGAGCGGAAAAACTGTCCTGATTACCGGATCGACTGATGGTTTGGGGAAATTGATAGCAAAACATCTGTGCACAGATGATGCAAATGTATTACTTCATGGAAGGGACGAAGCTAAGGGCAATTCTGTAAAAGAAGAACTTGAACTCCTCAGCGGGAATAAAAAAATAAAATATTTTAATGCCGATTATGCTTCATTCAGGGAAGTTAAAGAATTCGGAGAGAAAATCCTGAAAGATGTTAAACAGATCGACATCCTGATCAATAATGTGGGCATCGGAAAAGGAAAAATAAATAGGCGGGAACTCAGTAAAGACGGAATAGAACTGCGATTTCAGGTGAATTATCTTTCGCATGTTTTACTTACTGAAATGCTGCTGCCAGTATTGCCTTCAAACACTGCAAACATCATCAATGTAGCCTCAATTGGCCAGGAAGTTATTGACTTTAAAAATCTTATGCTGGAAAAGAACTATGATGGTTTTTTCGCTTACAGGCAAAGCAAGACAGCTCTGATCATGTACACTTTTGATTTGGCTGAAAGACTCAAAAACAGAAATATCAAAGTAAATGCTATTCATCCTGCAACCCTGATGAATACAAAAATGGTTTTGGAAGAATGGGATTATACTATGACCAGCGTTGAGCAGGGAGCTGAAGCTGTTGAAAACCTTCTCTTAACCGGTTCAAGCGGACAATATTTTGACGGCAAGAAACCCTCAAAAGCAATCCCGCAAACGTATGATCCGGAAGCACGGAATGCTCTTAAGAATATAACCCTTGAGCTCCTGGCGGATTTTTTGAAATAGGTTAAAAAGAAAAGATTCTCATAGTTGCCCGGGCATGTAATTTACACCCGGCTAATAAGGCATTTATCAGACACATTATTTGTTGTTTGCAAACATTGCATCCGTTCGTTTCTGCAATTCTTCAAACGAAACATCTTCAATATGGGACATGATAGTCCATTTATGTCCAAAAGGATCTGTAAAGCTGCCGGTCCGGTCTCCATAATACTGGTCTTTTACTTCCATACCCTCAATTACAGTTGCACCGGCCCTGATGGCATTGGCATATACGGAATCCACATCCTCAACATACAGACTAAGGCTTACCGGCGAGCCTCCGAGAGTTTGCGGGCTTAAATTTCCCCATTGGGGATTCTCTTCAGACAGCATAATTTTTGAATCGCCTATTTCAATCTCGGCATGCCCGATTTTTCCATCCGGCATGGTAATCCGGCCAATTTCTTTTGCTCCCAAAGCTTTTTTATAAAAATCCAGGGCCCTGACAGCCCCTTTAACAGAGATATAAGGAATCAAGCTGTGGTATCCATCCGGGATGGCTTTTGTTTTGTTTGTCATGATTTTTTGTTTTTGATGATTAAAAATTCAACTAATATTTAATTGCTATAATTGGTATATAAAAAATTGTAATATCTTCACAATGTTCTCATTTCGATAAAATTCAAAATTATTATCATATTTTTAAGGCCCTGAAATACTTAAACAAAAGAAAAATAAATTTGTCAGTTCGTTTTTAATATTTTTCCTGTTTTACCAGTTCAAGCTTTATCCGGATGTATATCATGATTCGAATTCTAATTGCAGTGGCTCAGAGAAAATTCCCTAAATAAGCTAAATCGGCCATAGGCAATCGTCCATTACATCTTACATGGACAATGCCGAATCGACAATCGACAAATAAACTACCCCGCGGCAAGCAGCGGGGTATCTTAAGGAAATATCTCTTATTCGTCTCAATAGACGGGGAATTTAGTCCCATCAGATCCCGAATAAGACTTCGTCTTTTCGGGATCAATTCGACTAAGGATTTTTTCTTCGCTTCACTTGAAAAAATTGAGTCTCATTGATTAAAAAACGTAAACCTCTTAAAATTGCAAATATATTTGAGAAAATTTCTCAAGAAAGGACTTTGTTATGGATCACGCAACATCATTCCGAAGAATAAGCAATATTATACCCGGTGAATTTTCCGGAGGCTGGGATGAAAAAGCAAGTGAATATGCCCGGTTACCGGAAACAAACGGTATTTACCGGCTCACCAAGGAATTACTCTACAGAATCATTGATGAAGATATCATGATGGATAAGGATAATTCTCAGGTCAATGTTCTGGATTTCAATTGTGGATGTGGTAATGATTTTCCTTTTTTCCTGGAAAAGGGCTGGTATGTTACAGGATGTGATGGTTCGTCAGGAATGCTGAATGTGGCTATTGAAAAATATCACAACTACCTGGAAAGCGGTAAAATAAATCTATATCTGGGCCGGTCTGAAGAGATGATTGAGAATAGTTTTATGGGGAAGAAAATTTGACATGATCTTTTCCACCACCGGTGGTTTTTCTTATGTAGATGATACTGAATTTGTCAGGGAGCACAAGGTTTTACTGGGAATGCTCAAACCGGGAGGTAAAATGCTGTGTGCTCATTTAACTCCATTTTGTTTTACCGAAAGTCTTTATGAATTTCTACACCTTAGATTTGCCAGGGCAAGTAAGCGCTGGAAAGGTAAACTGAAGATCCGGGTTAAAGAAAAGGAATATATCATGTATTTGCGGTCAGCCACCAGGATTGAAAGGCTTTTAAAAGAAGTTGGGGAAATTCAGGCAAAATACCCGGTACTGATCATGACTCCACCCTACCAGACAGGGTATGGCCCCGGCAGTAAAATTCTCAATCTGCACAGGAAAATTGAAAATATATTGCTTCGATCCGGATGGGCCGCGAAGATATCCGACCAGGTAGCGTTTCTGGTAAATAGCAAATAAACACCAAATTCCTCTTTTACGCCCATATCCCAATAGCTATCGGGGTACTGATTATGAATCATCCCGAGTTTTCAGACTTTTACAAACTCCACAATGTGAAATGACTGAAAACTAAATCGTTCATGCGACTGGAAAAAGTAGATGATTTATCAATATCTAATATTCGTTCTACTACCTAATTTATTTTTGGTACTAAAGAGGGGTCCGGGGCTTGACTACGGAAATTGATAAAAAAGAAGAAAAGTTCCCGACAATTATACTGGTGATGAAAGATATCTGCACAACCCTAAGTCCCTTAGGGACGTAACAGAAATAGCCCAGGCATTTATGCCTGGGGAAAGATGGCCAAATCCATCTTTGTAAGTCCCGAAAGGGACGACACAGGGTCAGTCGCAGTAAAAAGGGGTTGATACAAAAGATAGTCTCATTGAATTTGCACTTTGCATTTTGCACTTTGAACTGGCTTTCTGTGTCGTCCCTTCGGGACTTGGGTTCCTGCGAGCACATCCCAACCCCAACCTGAAGGTTGGGGCTATTACTGTATAGTCCGTTCCGGACCAGTGGCATTGCTGATTCCAAAAGAGGTGGTGGGCTATAAACTAAAAGTACATCTTAGAGAGGTCGCTAAACCGCTAGCTTTCTCGATTCACCCTGCATTTTACGGAAAAAACTTAAAAGAATGTGGAATAGCATCCCGCCCGGCCTAACTTGTCATTGTTAATACTCGGGACGACTGCGCTATAGGCCCGGCTTCGAAAATTAATACGCAGAAAGCAATGAAGGCATAAAAGCCTTCTCTTTACCGGTTCAAGCGGGCAATATTTTGACGGCAAAAAACCCTCAAAAGCAATCCCGCAAACCTATGATCCGAAATCCCGGAATGCTTTTAAGAATATGACAAATGAGCTCCTGGCGGATTTTTTGGAATAGCTTAAAAGAAACCATTCACTCTCCACTCTCCACTCTACACTCTACACTCTACACTTTCACTCTACACTCTACACTCTACACTCTCCATTTTTGTATCTTTGATGTTCATGAAGATTATCAGCCATATCCTTCTTTTCTTTTTTATTTTCTTTTTTTATTTAGAAGGAAGAACACAGGATAATAGCATACATCCCCAGAATACCCGAAAGGCTGATTACTTTGCCAAAACCCCTCCCCTGCGCGATATGAAAGTTATCAGGGCTTCGGAAAGTTTATCTGCGGAAAGCGATGAAGGCATAGCGGAAATCATTCAGGAACCGGATTTTGAAAAGCGAACCTTCATGAATAATCCACCTCTTGACCCGGTTTTGCAGGATTATATGGGAAAGAAAAATATCAGGGATATTTCTGTAAATGCTGAAGGTGTGGGAAACCTGCAGAATGTCCTGCCCCCGGATACCGAAGGGGATGTGGGGCTGGATTATTACCTGCAGATGGTAAATATGTCTTTTGCAGTTTATGATAAGTCGGGAGGATTGGTTTTCGGCCCGGTTTCCAATGCCACTATATGGCAAAATGCCCCGGAACCCTGGGCCGGATCCAGTAACGGCGACCCCATAGCGCTTTACGATGAGCAGGCGCAACGCTGGCTGATCAGTGAGTTATCATTTCCAAATCATCCCCTGGGGCCTTATTATGAGAAGATAGCCATTTCAGAAACTTCTGATCCGACCGGCTCATGGTACCTCTATGGATTTCAGTATAATTATTTCTGCGATTATCCCAAGATAGGCGTCTGGAATGATGGCTATTACATGACCACCAACAATAATTACTGGGACGGCTCCCAATGGCATTTTCATGCTGTGGGGGTTTCGGTTTTCGAACGGGACAGCATGTTGGCCGGATCGGCCAATGCGAATCGAATTTTCTTCGACTTGTACCCTGACAACCAGACATGGAGCGTATTGCCGGCAGATTTTGACGGGACGCCTCCACCCGAAGGCAGGCCGGAGTTACTTGCATATTACAAAGAAGGGAGCCCCGACCGGATAGGGTTTTTCGAAGTGGAAACAGACTGGGCCGATCCCGGGAATTCTACTCTAAGCCTCTCCACAACCTTATATCCGGCAGCTTTTACAGGTGATTTACCGGACGGGATCACCCAGCCCGATGGGGCACCCTACCTTGCATCCATGTCGAACCGTCTGCTCTACCGCCTGCAATACAGGAAATTCGACACTTATGAATGCATGGTAGCAAATCATACCGTAAACAGAGGTTTTGGCATAGCCGGAATCCGCTGGTATGAATTCAGGAATTACGGGCCGGGATGGCAGATTTACCAGCAGGGGACTTATTCGCCCGACAATACCCATCGCTGGATGGGTTCCATAGCAATGGACGCTTACGGCAATATAGCCCTGGGCTATTCGGTGTCGGATAATGCAATTTATCCCTCCATCCGTTTCACCGGACGTTTTAAAGATGACCCCCCGGGGGAGATGACTGTGACTGAACAAGAGATCATTTCGGGAAGCGGGGTACAGACCAATACCAACCATCGTTGGGGGGACTATAGCTGTATGTCGGTCGATCCGGCCGACCAGACTACTTTCTGGTACACCCAGGAGTACTATGAAACGACCGGCAACCGGAGCTGGCAGACCCGGATTGCGGCCTTCAATATCAATGATTATCTAAGTTTGGATCTGAGTGCAGATGACGATACTGTGTGTATAGGAAACAGTACTTTTCTGCATGCAATGCCAGCAGGAGGCAGCGGGGAATATGAATTTAGCTGGACTTCGGTTCCTGCGGGATTTTCTTCATCCTTACAAAATCCCTTAATAAATCCCGATACTACTACACAGTATATTTGTCAGCTTCATGATGGGGTGAATACTGTAACAGATACACTGATTATTTACACAGATCCTTGTACAGGGATTAATCCTTCCCCTGAAAATATTCCTTCTGTTCTGCTCCGGCCCAATCCTTCCCATGGAAAATTCAACATCATCACAAAAAACATCCCCGGAAAAACTTTGAAAATAAGTCTCAGGAACCTTTCAGGCCAAATCCTTTATGAAGATAATCTTGAAATATCCTTACAGGAAAAACACCTGACAGACATCTCCTCCCTGCCATCCGGTATCTATATTGCAGAATTCAGCAGCCCTCACTATAACGCTGCAATCAAGCTGGTGCTCTGGTGAAACATCATTTCTCACTAAAATCCACATAAGGGATTTTCGCATTATTCAGGTCGGTATTCAGTTTTGCAATCTGTGCCTTCACTTTCGCCCAGTCGTCAATCTGCTTCAAAATATCTTTATCAAACTCTTTCTTCGTTTCATACATTTGCCGGGTCGGACGGTTGAAGCCATAATCGGCTATGGCCCCAAGGTATCCGTACTTATTTTCCAGCCTTACGGGAAAGTTGAGGACATCTTCATTGCTTTTAGCCTTCGTCTGGTAAAGCGTTTCTTCTATAGTTTTACCCTTTGAAAGTATGTCCTTCATCTCTGCAAGGAGAGTCGAATCCTTAACAGTTTTTTTAATCCCGTTCAGCTGCGTCCGCGAAGACCTTATCTCCTTAATAGCCTTGTTCAGCTTATTCAGATTATCATGTATATCCATAAGGAAATCGAATTGTGCCTGCAAATCTCCCTGGCTGACATCCAATAAGGGATCAATTTTGGTTTCAAAAGGGGCTTTAAGGGTATCCTTATTCACTATGAGCTGTACCTGGTAATTACCCGGAACGACCTGGGGGCCATCCGTTTGCGCCCACCATAAAACCGTTCCAGGGACAGTATCAACAGCCTCGGTCCTAAGGTCCCAGATAAAACGGTCCCCACCTTTTTTAGGGACCCATTTATATTCTTTTTTATCAGCTTTACTTGAATAGGACACCAGTTGTTTCCCCGACTTGTCGAGGAAACGGAGTTCATATGTATTGGCTGAAGTATCCACTGTTTTCAGGTAATAATTGATAATAGCCCCGTCCGGCCGGTTCTCACCTTTAGTTTTCGATTTACCCCCGTAAGCTGAAGTCATCATCCAGGTAGGTGATGGTTTGAAAAGATATGCATCAGGATCCCAGTTATAATTCATTTCGTAGAGCGGGTTCAGGTCATCCAGTATCCAGATGCCCCGGCCCTGGGTGGCTGCCACCAGTTCCCGGTCCTTGACCCTCAGATCGGTTATAGGTGTAATGGGCAGCTTATTCCGGAAAGGCTGCCAGTATTTTCCATTATTGAATGAAATATATAAACCATATTCTGTTCCGGCATATAACAAGCCTTCCCGGTTAGGATCGGCACGTATCACCCGGGTGAAATCAGGACTTTTAATTCCATTATCTATTCTTGTCCAGGTATTACCGTAATCGGAAGTATAGTAAAGATAAGGGCTATCATCTCCCCATTTGTAACGGGTTCCTGCAAGGTAGAGCCCGCCTGCATGGAAAGGATCGGCATCCATACTGTTGATCTGTGTAAATGCCGGAATGTCCTTAGGTGTGACATTCGTCCAGCTATTACCTGCGTCCTTTGTGATATATACCAGTCCATCGTCGCTGCCGGTCCAGATAATACTGTCTTTCAATGCAGAAGGTACGGCTGCAAAAATGGTACAGTAATATTCCACTGCCGAATTATCTTTAGTGATGGGTCCGCCGGATGCCTTTTGTTTGGTGGTATCGTTGGTGGTCAGGTCCGGACTGATGGTCTTCCAGCTCCTTCCCTCGTCGGTGCTGATATGAACATGATTACTGAAGGCATAGAGTTGATCCGGGTGAAAGGGCGAAATAAACATAGGATAATTCCACTGGAACCTGTACTTCATATCTTTTACCCCATGTCCAAGAGGTGAATCGGGCCATACATCGGTCATTTGCGTGGCATTGTTGCGGTGGTCGAGCCGGATCATAATACCCCCATATTCCCCTCCGAATACGACCTCATTGTTTTTCTCCACTGCGTGATGACCGGCTTCTCCGCCGGCTGTGATTTCCCAGTCCCTTTCGCTTATAAATGGTTCGGAAGAGCGGCTGAGTATCCTGATGGATGTATTATCCTGCTGTGCCCCGTAAATCCTGTATGGGAAGTGATCATCGCTTATTATCCTGTAGAATTGACCTGTGGGTTGATTCATGAGGCTTGACCAGTTCTGACCAGCATCGAAGCTGATCTGAGCGCCCCCGTCATCGCCTATAATCATCCTTTCCGGATTTTCAGGAGCTATCCAGAGATCATGATGGTCGCCATGGGGAGCATCATGTTTGCTTAAAGTTTTTCCACCGTCATTCGAAACAAAATAATCCACATTCATGATATAGATCTTATCCCTGTCTTTAGTATCGGCGTAAATCTTTGAAAAGTACCAGGCCCGCTGGCGTATGTCCCTGCTGCTGTTCACCAGATGCCACTTGTCGCCCCCGTCATCCGAACGATAGAGGCCCCCGTGAGGCTCGTTTTCAACCAGGGCCCAGACCCGCTCAGGATCGGCAGGGGAAACTGTCACGCCTATCATTCCCAATAAACCTTTTGGAAAACCTTCTTTTGTAGTCAGATCCGTCCAGGTTTCGCCTTCATCTGTGCTTTTCCAGAGTTTAGAACCTTTCCCGCCGCTGCTGAAGGAATATGGAGTGCGGCGGAAAGTCCAGGTGGAAGCATAGAGTATCCTTGGATTGCCGGGATCCATCATCAGGTCGGCTGCACCGCTGCCGGCATCGGCATAAAGCATTTTCTTCCAGCTTTTACCTCCATCGGTAGTCTTAAAAACGCCCCTGTCTTCCGAATCCTTGAAAGGGTCACCTAAGGCGGCCACATATGCTATATCCGGGTTATCCGGATTGATGCGGATCCTGCTGATATTTTTTGTCCCCTCCAGACCCATATGTTTCCATGTCTTGCCTGCATCCACTGATTTCCAGACACCGAAACCCGAGGAAACATTACCCCTCACAGTTTCTTCTCCCTGTCCCACATAGATCACATTATTGTCGGAAGAGCTAACGGCAACGGCCCCAATGGATCCGCCAAAAGAACTATCTGAAATATTTTCCCAGGTATTACCAGCATCTGTGGTTCTCCAAACTCCTCCCCCACAACCCCCGAAATAATAGAGGTTGGGCTTCCCCTCCACGCCGGTCACCGTCGCGGTACGCCCGCCCCTGAAAGGCCCTATATTGCGCCATTTAAGGGATTTAAAATAAGCTGAATTTACTGTGTCGGCATTTTCTTTCTGTTTCTTCTGGGCGAAGAGGCCTGACTGTATGAATAAGATGGCCAGGAAGCTAACAAATAAAGATTTTCTCATGCAATTTTTACATATAACCCTCAAAGGCATGATATTGTTCAGAATATCCGGAAAAACCCCTGATTTCCGGGATCAGCTGATTTCCTTACCTTTGTCGCATCAGAAACCCTTTATATTAACAACAAGCCCATGCCAAAACTTTTTTCATCACTCGATATCAGGGATATACGCTTAAAAAACCGACTTGCCGTGTCGCCCATGTGCCAGTACACTTCGACCGAAGGTTTTGCCGAAGACTGGCATCTGGTGCACCTTGGAAGCCGGGCCATAGGCGGTTTCGGACTGATCATCCAGGAAGCTACGGCGGTTTCAGCCGAAGGCCGCATAACCCCCGGTGACATGGGAATATGGAACGACCTTCACAAAGAGAAGCTGAAGCAGATCGTGAAATTCATACATGAGCACGGCTCGGTGGCGGGCATACAACTGGCACATGCGGGAAGAAAAGCAAGTTGTGCAAAGCCCTGGGAAGGCGGCATGCATTTATCCCCGGCAAATGGTGGCTGGCAAACCCTGGCCCCTTCGGCGCTGCCCTTCTATCCTGAAGACAATGCCCCATTGGCAATGGATGAAAAGGGAATTAAGAAAGTTAAGGAGGATTTCAGGGAAGCCAGCATCAGGGCCCTGGACGTGGGTTATAAAATAATCGAAGTGCATGCAGCCCACGGCTATCTCCTCCATGAATTTCTCTCTCCAATCAGCAATAACCGGACAGATGCCTATGGCGGGAGCTTTGAGAACCGCATCCGCCTGCTCCTGGAAGTGGTGGACAGCATTCGTTCGGTATGGCCCGAAAATCTGCCACTTTTTGTCAGGGTTTCCTCCAGCGACTATGTGGAAGGCGGCTGGGACACAGACCAGACAGTAAAGCTTGCGTCAATCTTAAAAGATAAGGAAGTCGACCTGATGGATTGTTCCTCCGGGGGCATGGTGCCTGATGCAAAAGTTCCCCTGGGTCCGGGTTACCAGGTCCCCTTTGCGGAAAGGGTGAAAAAGGAAAGCGGCCTGAGAAGCGGTGCAGTAGGAATGATCACCGGGGCACGGCAAGCTGAAGATATCCTGGAACAGGGAAAAGCCGATCTTATTTTGCTCGGCCGGGCCGCTCTAAGGGAGCCCTACTTTCCCCTGAATGCTGCCAGGGAGCTTGGAATAAACCTGGATTGGCCGGTACAGTATAAAAGGGCAAGGTTATAATTGCGCAACGTAGGCTATTGCGCGATATTCGATATGCGAAGGATTATTAATTCTTATAATCCGCTTTATATATATGCATAAAAAATTCAGATTAACCCGGGACTATTAATTGCTTATTCCTTTTTAAGGATCTTCACGGAAGGAACCTCATCTATTGCCATTTCAATAAATTTCAGATGATTTGCATTCATGGAGTAAATCATGACTTCAAATACGCATCCGTTTTCATTTTCTTTAAGAAATTTGATCAGGGGTTCTTCATTCAGATTACTCCAGGGGGCATTTAGTATGGTTGTCCTGATAAGATTTGTTGCATCCATCATACTCAAAGAAGAGTCAACCCGGATATGCAGGACATGTTCCCGGAGTGCATCGGTATAAGTTAGCTCGGAAATAATTTCCTGGTTAATCCTGGGGTAGGGAATCCGGAGAATCTGCCCGTCGGCGGTCTTGATTTTTAAAAAGGTCAGATGCTGGGATTTGATGCGGCCTGACAGATCACCGGCCCTGATATGCATGCCGGCTTTCAGGTTATGTTTAAGTCTGAAAATGATGCCTGCAAAAATATCCCGGATCAGGTACCATGCAAGGAAACCGGTAACTATGAATACAAGGGAATAAACCAGATAATGGTAATAATATTTATTCAGGAAGAGATAATCGCTTGACCAGAAGATAAAAATTATCCATACTATCAGTTCCACAACTATGAACTGATTGTTATTAAAGCGAAAGCCGGGGTAATGGTCTAAAAGTCGTTTCAGGCCCCAGGCGATAGCCTTAAGTATCAGAAAGACCAATAATGCAGCAAGTATGGCAATGACTATTTTCATCCGGAATCCTAATTAATTATTTGCTGTTTCTTCATAATAAGCCTTCTCTTTTAAGGGCCCTGATGAGGTGAGGTTCAATATAATTATTCACCACATAAAGGTCTTCAATTTTCTCTTCAATAATACCGGCTCTTGACATGGACCCAATAATCCCTCTTGTCCGGACATCATCCTGAAAAAACATCCTGTTAATTCTTGCATAAGTCATGCGCTTATGCAGGAACAATTGGATCAGAAGAATTTTCCAGTCATCATCCATTTCAGTCAGTATCCTGGTATCGGGAATTGCGGGTGGCTTGATATATACCTTTTGGTCCGAGATTTTTATAATGTTGGAAAGCCAGGATTTGAGGGCCGTTCCGGGATTCCCTTCAGAATAATCGAAATACTTATTGAAAAGGCTGGCCAAACGGATTTCCGACAAATCATCTTCTTCAGTCTTATGTAAAACGAACTTCAGACCGCTCGAACGGTGCCGGCGGATGATCATCTCATGTAAATCCATAGAACCGAAAGGTCGTAATGGTATAACGCTTACGAATATATCCTGAAAATTGACAATTTTATTCATCAGGCTGAATGCGTATGGATTCGTATTTACCACGAACAGGAACTTATGGCTGTATTCATTGATCAGACGGATCAGCAGATTAATGACATCCCATCCGCCGGCTGAACGTTCCCACCAAAGCTCCATGTCATGGATGCAGAGCATACTACCCTTTGGAAGCAGTTCGAAGATCTCTTCCAAAGTCCCCTGGGTATTTGTTACTTTTCGGATTTCCGCCTCAAAATCTGTCACCAGGCAGCTGCCTTTGGCAGGAGGAAAGATATGATGCGCTTTATCCTTTTTAAAGTGCCTTTCACTCATATTCCGGCAAAAAGCCGTTTTACCCGAATTTCTTTCCCCAATTACCATGATTCCGCCATGGTACAGTGTAAGATTCCTTCTGAGGGCAGTATTGAACATCTCTTCTTCTTTTTCCCTGCTGATCCAAAAGTCCTCACTGATGCTTGAACGTCCGCTGAAAAGGTTCTTATAAAACTGAGGGAGCATTTCAATCACTTTAAGCCTGGGGCTGACAGATTCAACCAGGTCAAGAATTTTTTGATTGCCGGTGGCCCTGGTCTCATCTTCCATGATCTTTTTTGCAAGCAGAATTCCTTCGCTTCTTGAATAAAGCAGCCTGGCCGACAATGTCTTGAAGAAAATCCTTAGCCTTTCCATAAAAGCATCAAATGTCCTCAGGACTATCTTGCCCTGGAGTTCATGGATAAAGCGTGAATACTCCGAAACAGTGCCTGGAATTTTATAGGCTGAAAGCTGATCGAATACCTCCTGCAGAGAGTTATCAATCAAACTGATGATGCTATCCTTTATCTTTCCTACTTTTTCCTCTTCTTTCAGAATTTTCAGAGTTGCATCTTTAACGATGGGCAAGATCAATAGATTCTTATCAGGCATATCCTCCGGTATATTTTCGAGGCTGAAGCGGCTGAGGCTAAGAAGATCATGGATCATAAAAACGGAATTCCTGAGCGACTCCGATAGTTTTTCCAATTCGTCGTGAACCGTTCCCAGAAACCTCGATTCGATATAAAAACGGGTGATTTTCCGTAGAGGAACTACCAATGATTCCGGTATTTCATCGTTTGAAGGCTTAGTCATACTCAGGGAAGCAATAGTCATAGTTTCCGGCAGGCTTTCGGTAAGCCTGAGAATTTCTTCCCCAAAACCTTCAAAATCATTCAGGATAGTGATACTCTCGTCGAAATTACTGATGCTGATTTTTAATTCATTGATTTCAGCAAGGTCATCCTTTAAATTATCCAGTTTTGACCTTACCAGCGACAATTCCATTTTATATCCCTTATCCAGTTGCTGAACAATACCCAGGTTCAGGTCATTGATCTTGTCTTTGATCCGGCTTTTGAACGATTGCAATAGCACATCCATATGGATTTTATTGACCTGATGCAGGGTGAGTTCAAACCAGGATTCAGTAAAGCCGGCATTTTTACGGACCAGATCCTCGTAATACGCTCTGTTCCTGCGCTTTTTCCTTATCCGGAAATTAATATCGGCCTTCTCCATATCATTGCTCATGAGCTGGAGATTCTTGCGAAACTCCAGCATCAGGCGGTTCCTGACCTTTGCCTTAAAGCTATTTACCCCGCTTATTATTTCATTCAGCCGGGCTTCCACTGCTTTTTCACTTTCGCTAACTGCCAGGGAAAATTCATCTTTATTGGAAGACTTCCCTAAAAAATTATCCAGCATTGTGTCGATTGAAATAATCAGGGCCCTGCCATCCGACAAATTCGAAAACAGGTCGTTCTGAAACTTCTCAAGAAAATCAAACAGGAAGTAATGGCGGTTATCATGTAAATAATAGGCCGCAATTTCATGGTACGATATTCTTCCCGGGATCGTATCTTTTGAAAATGGATGAGCCATCCGCCTTTTCAATTTTGACCATTTCAATCGGAAGGGATCTTGTTTTTTAAGAGCCAGATCCTTCTTTTCGTATGGAATTTCAAGCTTTAGCGGAAATTGCAAGAGATCCTGATCGAGTTGCTTAATATACCAGTTTATGCCGCTTTCCAGGGCATTCTTCTGTATATCAAGTTTTTTTAATGCCAGGTCGCTAAAGATCCGGTTAGCACGGAAATAGAAGTCATTTTTGATCTTGATAAGGGTCTTTTTCCGGCGATATGAATCGTCAAGGTCTTCCAGCTTTTCTATTTGGTTAAAAACTGCATTCAGGCTTGTCTGCAATTCATTCGTCAGTTTTTGTATTTCCGAAAAGACCGGCTTGAATGATTTTTCAAAGAATAGGTTCAGCACTTTTTGTCCATTGACATCAATTTTTCTTATATCCTCGTTGATGACAGAGTATTTGGAAAGCTTGATTTCGGGCAGCTCAATATCGGGTGTTAATAGCGCGCTCTGGTCCCCTGCCTGATTAGTCTCCAGTCCCAGGTCATAGGATTCAAAGGCTGATGAACTGTTTACCAGCAGGAAGGTCCCGATATTTTGAGACAGGATACTTACTTCATCATAAATACTATCAATGTGTTGATACTGTCTGTCGGGGATACCGATAAAAGTGAGGTCGGTTCCGGCGGATTCACGGCTGATGATCTCATGTTTAGGCAATCCGTCGATACTGTTGTTAATGATCTTAAGCTCCAGGTTGATCCGGTATTGGGAAAGAATTTGCTGTAACGATTTGTAAAGGCTTTCGGCCTGGGTTTGATTATTATTTATCACCATTAAGCGGATATGCGCATCTTTCCAGTCACCCGCTGATGTAAAGTGCCTTATCATGAATATGGAGAATGAAAGGTTCCTGCCCCAGCCACTCCACCAAATATCGATACTTTTCTTCTCCCCGTACTTTTTCAGGGAATTATAATTCAGCAATATGGAGTTAAAATCACCGTCTTCGAAATTCCTGATAAGTTTTAAAAAATTATCCTTGTTCTTTTCATTTTTACTCCATCCCATAAGGATGGTATTGGGTTCAACACCGGCGAAACCATAAACGCGTGAAATCTCGTCCATCCCATCAAAAATATTTCTGCATTTATGCTGGTGTATCAGGAGATCGTCATTTTTCCCCGAAGAAGAAAAATACCGCTTATCTTTTACCAGTCTTTTTTCATTGGTCTCGACGAGTTCAAAGGCAGAAAACATTCCCAGCCGGCCGCTGAAAGCTCTCGCGAGCTCGACCAGATGGGGCCGGGCTTTGTCCTGTCCGCAAAAAAGGATAATATTAGGCCTCCAGTTACGGGTATGCTGAGCGGTTTTATTCAGCCGTTTAAGACCGGTCCTCACCAAAGTGGCCCAAACGCTGCTCCAGGCATCCCCGCTCTCCAATACCAGTTGTCTTCTCTTAAGAAAAAGAAAGAGGGAGCCAAGAATTATAATGGCCCCTATCATAGCCGGGAAGTCAAGCTGTATCATCACAAGTATGCAGGCAAGGGAACCAATTATACTCACCCATGCAGGTGTTTTAAACGTAGGCCTGAAGTCGGCACTGGTCAAGGATTCAAATGCAGCGCTCAGGTTCAGGAAGCCATAAGTAGTAATAAAGAAAATAGATACGATCCGGGCAATCACATCCAGGTCACCGATCAAAATGCCTGATTCGGCTATGACGAAAGTAAGCAACAGCGCATTTCTGGGCTCCTTAGATTCGCCGGCCCCCTTTGCGAATATACGGGGAGTGATCTTATCCAGTGCTGTCGATTGAAGTATCCGGGGAGCTGCAAGTATGCTGCCTAATGCCGAACTCAGGGTAGCGCCCCATATGCCGGCAATCACAAGCTGGGGAACAAGTGCAATCTTAAACAAGGCATTTGGATCAGTAGCCAGAAGTTCCCCGTCCACTGTATAGGCGAAGAAAAATGCCAGGCCGATATAAACGATCAATCCGATGGAGATGGCTAATATTGTTCCCAGCGGAATAGACCTTTTGGGATCCCTCAGATCTCCCGACATGGATACTCCGGCTTCAAATCCCGTCACTGCCGGGAAAAAGATTCCAAATAAAACCATCAGAGAAATACCCTTCCCAGACCCAAAAAAGTTAGGAGTGGCAGGCGCCAGATTATGATGCCCGAAAAAAATTGAAAGTAATGACAGGAATATGGCTGTCATTATCAGGTACTGGGTTTTGATAGCCAGAGAGGTACTGATTAAAGTGATGATAGTTACAAGCAAGAGGATGATGCTCCCGGCAACCCGGATATGGTAAAGATCCATGGGTAGATTCAGGTATCCGAGAAAACTTTCGGCAAATCCAATGAGATAAAGACTCACACTGAAGGACAAGCCCACGAAAAGTGCCAGTCCGAGGGTTCCGCCTATAGGCAGGCCCAGGCTTCTGGAAATAATATAATAGGTGCCACCCTCCTTCACCTTCTTATCAGTCGCAATGGATGAAACGCTTAAACCGGTAGTAATTGAGATCAGATGAGCGACCAGGACGATCCCAAGTGTGCCGAACAAGCCGGCTTCGCCGGCTATCATTGGCAGTCGCATGTACATGATCACCCCTAGTATCGTTAATATAGAAGGAGTGAAAACGCCTCCAAAAGTTCCGAACTTTTTTGCTTTGGCCATATTAATTGATTAGGGAGCTGACAAGATACAGATCATCAAAGTTAATATCTCATCCCGACAAACAAAAAAAAATTATACATTTAATCTTAATTAAATAATTCAGCCACATGGATTTGCTAAACCCCTATATTGAAGTTATTGCAGTTTGCCTGGTCCTGATATTGTCCTACCATTTCAACTGGATATCAAAGGTTTTCAGTATACCCAGCGTGCTACTATTGATTTTACTGGGAATTGGGATCCGCTTTGGCCTCGATTTTCTGAATATAAAAATCAGCGGCAACCTGATACATGTGCTGGAATTAATTGGAATCGTAGGATTGATCATGATAGTCCTGGAAGCTTCACTGGATCTGGAACTTACTATCGAGAAAAGACCTCTTGTGCTGAAGTCCTTTTTCCTGGCTTTATTCTCACTGGCAGCCTGCATTGCTTTCATTACCTGGATATTAAAAACTATCCTGATTGACGACTTTTATACTGCCCTGCTGTATTCAGTTCCACTGTCGGTAGTAAGCTCCGCCATTGTGATTCCGAGTGTCGGAAGCCTTTTGAAAAAGCACCGGGAATTCCTGATTTACGAATCCACTTTTTCCGACATCCTGGGGATCATGGTCTTCTTTTACCTGCTCAGCATTAACGAAAAAGCTTCCATAGGCGAAATCATGCTTCATATTTCTATCAACCTGGTAATTACCCTGGTCCTTTCAGTATTTATCGGTTATCTTATGGTGATCCTCCTTGAAAAATTACGTTCACAGGTCAAACTCTTTCTACTGATTTCTGTACTGGTATTGCTGTATTCTCTTGGAAAGCTCTTCCACTACTCCTCCCTGATCATGATCCTCATCTTTGGCCTGATCCTGAATAACAGCAGTCTGTTCTTTTCAGGCAAATTAAAGAACCTGATCAATCAGGAATCACTGAAAAAGGTCCAGAATGATTTTCACATCCTCACAATTGAATCTACCTTTTTTATCAGGACTTTCTTTTTCGTGATCTTCGGAATCACCCTCGAATTAAGCAATCTGCTTGATTTAAAAGCCGCCACGATCAGCCTGATCATTATCGGCGGCATTTATATTATCCGCTTATTAAGTCTGAAGTTGTTTTTTATTAAAAGAATATTTCCTGAAGTATTCGTTTCACCGAGAGGTTTGATCACTATACTTTTGTTTTTTAGTATCCCGCTTTCAAATCAAAACAGTGCATTTAATCCCGGAATACTCTTGTATGTTATACTAATAACCAGTGTCATTATGGCCCTTTCACTGATGTTTAAGGGTAAGGACAGAGAATTTGCAGAAAAACTGAATTTCAGCGACTGGGAAGAACTGGACCGGGAAATTGACTCTCTTTCCAAAAAATCCTGAATCAGAGATTTTATTTTTCAATTAAAATACTCAAATCTTTCATTTATCCTTCTATACTGCCCAGAAATAAAAATTCAGACTTTATAAGGGATCGTTATGCTCTGTATCTTTATAATCTGGTAATTTTGTAAGGATGATTTTTATTCGCTAATTTTTACTCATTTTATACTGAGAAAATTGAGTTCCCAATGAATATGAAAACTACTATAACTACTCTGCTCGTCATTATATCTCTGAATTCTTATCCCCAATTCAGGGTTATGAATATATCAGATGTCCCCAAACTACATTCTCTTAACATGATCCCGGATGTAAAAGGGAAGGTCCTGGTTTCGGAGGATTACCCGGAATTTCTCTGGTATGATAGGCCTCAGGACACAATCACCGTTTATCTTTCCTGGCCGGTGTCGGAGTCAGGACAAAATGAAAGAGGCGGGGTTTATTGCAACCTGGATACTGACCCTGAATTGGAATTGGTTTACCCTATCAAAAAACAAGTGTATGCTTTTAATATTGATGGAAGTATCCTCAGCGGCTGGCCCAAAACAATGGATTATCCTGCAGACGGGGCCGCTGCCTATGGTGATATAGACGGAGATGGCAAAGGAGAAATAGTGGTTTCGACTCATCTGACCGGAAGTGCCAATTCCGGAAGCTTATATGCATTTAAAGCCAATGGAGATGCTGTTAATGGTTTCCCCGTCATCCTCGATGGAGGAGCTATCAGGACTCCGGTACTGGCCGATATAGACGGGAATGGTACTATGGAAATAATTCTTGCTGTCAGAAATTGGCCGGATGGATTTATTTATGTCTATAAAGGAGATGGCACCGTACTTACAGGATGGCCTGTAAGAATGGATGATGTGCCAGGTTCAGCGGTAGCAGTAGGAGATATTAACGGGGACGGCCAGCCTGAAATAATCGCGGAATCGTATCGGAGTTTGCATGCCTATGAAACTGATGGTAGCCTCTTGCCAGGTTTTCCATTCACTCCCGGGGATAACCGGGTTTTCTCATACTCCTCCCCGGTCCTGGCTGACCTGGACGGAGATGGAAATCGGGAAATTGTCTTTGGGGATCATTCCCTGGACCTTGGAAACGGGCAGATCTATGTTTTAAAATATGACGGGAGTATGCTGCCAGGCTGGCCTAAGACAACATCTGCATGGATCTTCGGACCTCCTTCCATTGCAGATGTTGATGGTGACGGCACCCTGGATATACTCGTGGGTGATGAGATCCTTTCCCCCTCCCCCTCCAATAAAGTATACGGCTGGAACAGCCTTAGCGCCCAGCCTCTGAATGGCTTTCCCATCACGAATGTTAATGCCATCAATAACCAGATCATCATTGCGGACCTGGACGGGGATCATCAGCTGGAGCTGATGTTTGATGATAATACTACTGCCGGTGTTTACCAGGGATATAACAGAGACGGCACTCCCATGGAAGGCTGGCCTTTGCATGTTATCGGAACTTCCTTTTTCATTATGCCCATGGTCTTTGATGTAAATCTGGATGGAATACTGGACTTGTCGGGCGGCGGCTGGGACCAGGCTATGGATATAACTTATATTTATTTATGGAATGCGCATGTTAATGTTTCCGGCAGGGCAGGCAGCCTGCCTATCCTGCAATATAACACCCGGCATAACGGGGTTTACGGCGATACTCTAATAACTGGCCTGGATGAAAAGCCCACTCCTGTGAATAATATGAATATCGTTCTCTTCCCAAATCCTGCCAGTAAGCATCTCCGGATCAAGCTATCGCAATCGATACAAGGCTATGTAAATGTTTTAATTTATGATAATTCCGGAAGACTTGTAAAACAAAGAGAGGCAGCTCAAATGCCGCTTTCCGGCTCTTTAAATATTGATATAAGCGGCCTGGATAATGGGATTTATCATCTTCTTATTAGAACAAAAAAACAAATCCGGACCGAAAAATTCATCGTCTTGAATAATCTTTATTAAATAAAATCATACTATTAAGTAGTTTAAAAGACGCAGGCATTATCTGATTTTCATCTCTGTAACCATAGTTCGGCTGTTAGGAATTATGGATTTTTGATAAGCAATAAAAATTGGTTCAGAAAAATTAAATGCTCCACGAGTAAAAATCACTTTCCAATTGTTTACTTTTATGTCATGAATTTCCTGCGGAAAATAATGCTGCTCTTTTTTGTAGCCCTTATGGGATACATCAGCGTAAGCTATTTTCCGGACGCTGAAACCCTCGCCCTGAAAAATTATAGTGCTGATCAGGGAGAAACCGAACACCACTTTTCTATTTTGAATTTCAGTCTTTTTACATCTTTTGAAGAGCAGAATAATCCTGCTACGAATTATAGTAAAAGTCTTAAAAATGTGTTCCTTGCAAAGCTGCCATTCAGCTCAAAAGGCTGGACCTGCGCCCTTTTACCCCGAATTATATCTGCAGGAAAATCAAATATTTTAGCTTATTTCCGAATCAGGATAAACCTCGATACACCCACTATTATATTCCCCTTCCATTCTTTCTGGTAATAATACGTATTCTATTCAATTTCATTTTCTGAATACAGGTAAATATTATCATGTTTAATTCTTAAAAAATATAATTATGGACACAGGAACCGCAATAGTAGGTATAGTAATATTATTACTTATTGTATTATCAGTTTTCTTTCTCAACAAGAAAAGCAATAGTAAAAGCAAAAATTAAAAAAAAGGCCTCATATGAGGCCTTTTTATTTAAAGGGAAAAGCCAGGGACAACTTAGTCCTTTGCTACTCCAATAACTCCGCATGCCACACGTGCACCTGCGTTTCCGGTAGGCTGGCTTACAAAATCATCGGCCCCTGCATGGACAATAATTCCGCGTCCAAGGATATTATGCGGACCTCTGAAAGAGAGCATATTATCAATGTATTCAAGATGGGCATGACCGGAAGCATCCGCAACCACATTTCCCATATCCCCGACATGTCTTACCTTATCAGTCGGACCTCCATGTTTTACATTTTCCGGGTTGAAATGCCCGCCAGCCGAAGTACCGTTAGGTGCGCTGCAATCCCCGTACTCATGTATGTGAAATCCGTGTTTTCCGGGTGTCAGGCCGCTAATATCGGCAATGACCTTCATACCTCCTTTTACCTCTTCAAATGTTACCGTTCCCTGGGCCTTATTCCCGGCCGTGGGATATAGCTCACAAATAGCTTTTTTTACCATTTCTCCGCCTTTCATGCCCATCCCTGCCTGTGCAAAAGATCCGGCAAATGACAGAGGAATTATCATCATTGTAAGTAATAAGTACTTCAAAGTTTTCATATCAGTCTTATTTATAAAGTTTAACAAAAAAATTGGGAACAGGAATTCCTGTCGCTATTATGAACATATCAGAATAAAAAATGTTTTAAATTATTCAGGAACAAGCGGAAGTCTGATTCAATTAATAATCCTGAAACTACAGACCGGCCGGCTCATAAATCATACTATTATGGATACATTGCCTTTAGACCATATTCCGTCACTCGATCTTTCAGATTTTACGGGCGATGAGAGTGCAAAAAAAGAAAGCTTCACGACAAAACTGGGCGAAGCTTTCGAACAGATCGGTTTTGTTGCGATCAAAAACCACGGCTTAAGTGATGAAGTCAGGGACAATCTTTATCAAGCTGTCCAGGATTTTTTTCATCTCCCGGAAGATGTCAAGAAGAAATATGAGGATGCGAATTTAAAAGGACAAAGGGGATATACGGGAAGGATGAAAGAACATGCGGCAGGCCGGACTACCCCTGATCTGAAAGAATTTTATCACATAGGCCAGGTCATAGATCCTTATGATGCCGATACCATGGATTATCCCAAAAATGTATTCCCGCGGGAAGTTCCGGATTTGGAAGAATATGGGTTAAAAGCTTATACAGCGCTCGAAAATGCGGGTATATATATGCTCAGGGCTATTTCTTTATATTTAGGACTGAATGAAGATTATTTTGATGATAAAGTAAGGAAAGGGAACAGCATACTCCGCCCTATTCACTATTTTCCCATAACAGACCCATCCTCTCTGCCGTCGGATGCCGTGAGATCGGCCGAACATACAGATATCAACCTTATCACGCTCCTGATGGGGGCCAGTGCAGAAGGTTTGCAGGTGCAACGCAGGGATGGAAACTGGATCCCGATTACTGCCCTTCCCGAACAGATCATTGTGAATGTCGGGGATATGCTTTCCAGGCTCACAAATAATAAACTCAAATCGACTGTGCATCGTGTTGTAAATCCTCCCTCCCACCGCCTGAATGAAGCCCGCTTCTCCATCCCTTTCTTCATGCACCCCATATCCGGCATGGACCTGAGTTGCCTGGAAAGCTGCATAGATGAAAAACATCCCAAACTATTCCCCGATATAAGCGCAGGTGCTTTCCTTGAGCAAAGACTCAGGGAAATAGGGTTTTAAGAGGGTAGCGGGTATTAGGTATTAGGTATTGGGTATTGGGTATTAGGTATTAGGTATGGGAGGAAGTGTTGTTTACATACCGCTTGCAAGATAGTCACCATTCTCCGTTGCGGAGAAAGCCTGTCCCGCTTTTTTGCGGGAGGACGGGGATGAGGTCATTAAGGGTATTGGGTAGTAGGTATTGGGTATTGGTAAGAATTCAGAAAATGACTGCTGACCTCTGACACCCTATGCTCCCCAAAATGCACAGTTTGCCCTCAATCTTATCCACTGGCTCAGCGGAGTGAAGGAATATTCGGGTCCCATTATCCATGAATAGCGGGAATTTTGCTTAAATTCGCGATACAATTTTCAGCTTTATTTGTTTAAATGAAAAAACATCCTGTTTTATCAAATTTCCAGATCATTATGCAAAAAAAGATCAACTATTTGTCCCTCTTCCTGTTTTTAGGATATCTTTCCTTTTTGGGGATTTCATGCAATTATGGACCGGATAAAGCGAATCCCTATAACCTGGATATCATTTCCACAAAATGGGATTACGATAAAGCCATTGAAAATGATCCGAAACAGACCCTTGTCAATTTAAAGGAATTTATCCCCGGAATTATCCTTGATATTAAATATGCGACCAGCGATAATTTCACACATCAGCAGATTTATAAGTCAGCCGAAGCTTACCTGCGCCTGCCGGCCGCCGAAGCCCTGAAGAAAGTACAGGAAGATCTAAACCTGAAAGGCTACGGCCTGAAAATTTTTGACGCTTACCGGCCTTATTCCGCTACCCTGAAATTCTATAAAGTGTATCCCGACACCAACTTTGTGGCAGCGCCATGGGATGGCTCAGTGCATAACAGGGGCTGCGCTGTGGACCTGACTTTAGTGGACCTGAAAACCGGGCAGGAACTTACAATGCCCACCCCATTTGACGATTTCACTGAAAAAGCTGCAGCCGCATATATGGAACTGCCCGAAGATATTCTTGCAAACCGGCAGCTTCTTCAGGATGAAATGACCCGTCATGGATTTGAAATTTATGACTATGAATGGTGGCATTTCAATTTCCACGGATGGGAAAATTATAAGATTATGGATATTCCTTTTAAAGATCTCAAATGATTCCAGTCAGCAGTCAGCAGTCGGCAGTATGACTCTATGGTTTGAACACTTTCGCGATGCTTAAAGATAAAGCTTACCTTTGTCCTGATTATTTAACTAAACACACTAATAAGCTATGAAAAAGACTTTTTTTCTCATTGTAATTATCACAATTATCACTTTCGGTTTTAATTCCTGCAAAAAGGATAAAGAAGTTACCTGTAACCTGAACAAGGCAGATGTGGCGCCGGTTGATATGACCGTTTTATTCACCGCAGCACAGACCGGTGACGGAGTAATCACATCAATTATATACCAGGTCGGTCAGACTATTGACACCATCCAAAATCCTGTTTTGCCCTGGACTCTTACGAAAATTGCCGCAACCAACGACAATGTAGTGATCTCAGCCACCGGGAAAGTTACCACCGGGACGATAGCAATTGGCTTCGATGGGATAAACGGCGGAAATGAGATTAAAGCCACCGATTCCTGCTCACAGGACAACCACTAATCCGTATTTAACCCTTTACAGGCTTTAAAAGTGAATGCATTTTATGTGCCTAATGGAAGAACTATGCTCAGACTGGTAAATTCCAAATAACAAATTCCAAAAGTCAAATAAATCCCAAAAGACAAATCCCAAATTCAAGTCATTGAACGTTAGTTATTTACCAATTAATCATTAACTTATTAACTTAATACCTGATCAACTCCCACTCTACACTCTACACTCTACACTCTACACTCATTTATTGATAAATGCTATATGAATATTAGTAAAATTTACTAAATTGCATCCAGATTATTTACCAATGCCATGCCCGGTCTCAATATCAATAAGTTTTGTTTTCAATCACAAATTGTGATTCTTTGTGCATTGGTGCCTTGTGGCTAATGAATTAAGTATTAATGCAAACGATTAATGTATTAATTTATGAAGAAAAAAATCATTTTTAGCATCCTTCTGATGGTATTCCTGGGAGGCACTTTCAATGCTTATCCACAAACAACAAAAGAAAAAAAAGACCGGCTCTCCCTGGGTTTTGTCTTTACGCCCCAGTTCTGGCACTGGTATCACAGGAACAGCCCTGAACTCCAAAGTATAGTTGATATGGATGATTCCGTTTATAATGACAAGAACGGCTTTTCTACAGGATTTACGATTGAATATGATTTGAATGACAAGATTAGTCTGAAAAGCGCTTTACTAACTTCATTCTATAATTATAATACTATTCCGATTGAGCTGTACCCAGAAGATCCCAGTGACCCAATAATGATGGGAAGATATGTATCGTACTCCGGATCCGACCATTTTATTGACCTGCCATTGATACTTAAGTACAAGTTCCATGAAATAAAGCGTTTCAGCTTCTTTGTGGGTGCGGGATTCATTAATAAGTTCCTGTTCTGGAACCGGGAAAAAGTGTACATGCAATATTTTCCTTCCGGCGACAAAAATCTTTACAGTAAACAAAGCGGTATTGTGCATGAATTTCATTACATGCTGGCAGCCACGGCAGAAGCCGGTGGGGAATATTCAATTAATGATAAATTCCGCCTGAGTCTTTATCCTTCTTTCGAATTTTCACTTCTAAGCCCGAATAATAATCCGGATATGAAGCGGCACTATTATCTTTTGGGAATAAATGCAGGTATTTCGTATAGGTTTTGATTTCAGATTTCAGATGGCTGAATTCAGATTTCAGAATTAATCTGAAGGGATTTAGAAATATCAAGTATTCTTCCTAAATTTAAAGCTGGTTATTAACCACTTCATTATATAAATTATGAAAACCTGGCTCTTGTCTTCGGCTTTGGTGTTTTTACTTTTACATGCCACTGCACAATATTACCCGCCCCCGGCCTGCATACATTACGATAATGGTGTGCTTAGGGTTTGTCCGCCTGATTCGATACCTTCATACAGTGGCGGCCTTCTGGGTTATAATCTTTACCAGGATGGACAGTACCTCATATATATTCCGGCCAGCGGCCCTGGCGATACCCTTGAATATATTTTTAATCCTGTACCAGATCCAGGGCCCATAAATTTTTGTGCCAAAGCTGTATATCAGAACTGGATTTCGGATGAGGTCTGTGATTCGCTAATGAACCGTTATGGCTATGAACTGCCTTTCGAAGAAGACTGGTCTTCAGGGACTTTTGAAGAAAACAACTGGACTGTTGACGGAAATACCTGGACCATCTCGACGGAAACGGGTGATCCGGGACCTTCCGCGAAGTTCCGGGGCAGCAGTGGTTTGCAGGATTACTCAAGCAAACTGACGAGTTATCCATTCCTGGGAGATTCGATATTTATAGGTTCCCTTTATTTGGATTTTGATTTAAAACTTAACAGTCTGAACGCCACTGGAAATGAAAAACTTTACTATCAGGTTTGGGATTGGATCAGCCAGCAATGGTATGACCCTGTTATCATTACCAGCAATGCAAATGGCAGTCTGGATTGGCATCATTATTCCTTTTATTTATTTTATAAGGAAGAAATTATAAAAATCAGATTTATTGCTGAAGGTCAGAACTTCAGTGATATCGAAGGCTGGTATATAGATAATGTGCTTATTTATCGGGAGTGTTTCCCGCCTGATGATCTTACCACTATTATTACCAATGGAAAAGTGGTGTTGAACTGGCTTATACCGTCCTGCGGAAATTATCCTCCACCTCTGAGCTGGAACTGGAGCAACAATTATGATTATATAGGAACCGGCTTTGAGGCTGAATTCGACGTTGCGGCCAGATGGCTTCCGTCACAACTTGAGAATTATATAAATAAAAAAATCTCAAGTATTTCATTTTATCCCGGAGAAGCAAATGCAACTTATTCTATAAGGATATGGGAAGGTGATTCGGCTGAGCTAGTTTATGATCAAGTGGTTAATGACCCCATAATCCATACCGGGAACAATATACCGCTGGACAGTTTATACACTATACAGGCTGACCGGATGTTATGGATAGGTTACCATGTACAAACCATGACCGGATTTCCGGCGGGTGTTGATGAAGGTCCTGCGGATGACGGATATGGAAATATGATGTATTGGGATGGCCATTGGATTACTCTGCTTGAAATGAGTAATGATCTCAATTACAACTGGTGGATAGCGGCACATATATTTTATCCGGCTCCTTATTATTGTGGTAGCCGGATCTATCGAAGTATTAACGGTGGAGAATATAGTTTGATTGAGGATATGCCTATGGATTGGGATTATGTCGATGAAGAGGCTGATCCGGCCGATCTTAATTGTTATCTTGTTACGAATGTAATTGCTAAGTTAGGTGACACCTGCGAATCGGGATATTCGAATGAAAGCTGCATCACTACTACGAATGTCCCCATTCAAGATGATATTCACTATGAGTTTCTCCATCCCAACCCGGCAAAGGATTTTGTGACTGTTGACCTTTCCTCCATTAAAAAAAATGACAATATTTTCATTTCTCTTTATGATATTTTAGGAACAGAAACAAAGCGATTTTTCCTTCCCAAAAAACAAGATGCACTTAAACTGGATATCTCAGATATCCCTTCTGGTTTGTATTTTGTTTCTGTTAATGAAGAAGGAAAAGTCGTCTCCACAGCTAAACTAATGATTATAAGATGATTCATTTTTTGGAAAGATCAGGAATTCTCAATCCATTTAATTCGAGAATTCGTAAATCCGAAATCTGAATTCTGAAATGTCATTCGTACAGCCTCAGCCGGTTCCGTAGTTCATTGATCTCTTCCTGCATTTCATCGATCTTATCCAGGAGATGTATGATCGTTTCTATGCCTTCCATATTGATATCCAGGTCGTAATAAAGACGGACGATCTTTTCCACCTGGCTGAGTTGCCTGAGCGGTATATATTCAGTCTCTTCTAATGTTATAACCTGGATTAAACCGGATTCCTGCAGGGAACTGAAAAATGAAAGCTCGATTTGATATTTTTCGATAATTTCAAGGGCAGGTACTAAATCTTCGCTGGTCATAGCTTTAGGATTTTAATTTGGATAATTCACTGAACAGGGCCTTTTCCTTTTCCGACAAATTCGTCGGGAGCTTTATCTCATAAGTGATATAAAGGTCTCCGAACTGTCCTTCTTTCTTATAAACCGGAAATCCTTTCCCCTTCAGCTTCACCTTAGTTCCATTCTGGGTTTCGGCTTTCACTTTCAGTTTGACTTTCCCGTCGAGGGTATCCACCGTGATCTCTCCTCCCAGGATAGCCGTATAAAGATCCAGGTTAATGGTCGTATAGAGATTATTCCCTAGTCGTTTAAAGTCGGGATGAAGAGCAATACTGAAAGTGATATAAAGGTCTCCGTTCGGGCCTCCGTTTATCCCCGGTCCTCCATGGCCCGCTATCTTTATCGTCTGCCCATTCTCTATCCCGGCCGGAATGGTGATACGGATACTTTTTCCATTAACTGTCAGGGTCTGTTTATGGGTAGAATAAGCATCCATTAGTCCCATCTGGAATTCAGCATTATAATCTTCGCCCCTGTATTTCACTCGCCTTCCGCGGCCTGCACGTGCGTTTCCGCCAAACATCGACTCAAAGAAATCAGAAAATCCAAAATCTTCCCCGCTACCAGAAAAGGGATTCCCCCCCTGGTAAGACGATTGTCCCTGGTAGGCCGACTGGCCCTGGTACTGCCTGGCTTTTTCAAATTCCTCGGCATGCTTCCAGTCCTTGCCGTATTGATCGTATTTTTTACGTTTTTCAGGATCTCCCAATACTTCGTTGGCCTCGTTGATCTCCTGGAATTTGCGGTTGGCCTCCTTATCGTTCGGGTTTACATCCGGATGATATTTCCGGGCTAGCTTGCGGTAGGCCTTCCGGATCTCCTCTTTGGTGGCATTCTTATTCACGCCCAGGACCTTATAATAATCGATATAATCCATATTTTATCCTTTGTCCGAAATTACGAAAATCTATGTCTTTATTAAAAATTAAACGGGATAAATGTTCATTCGGGATGGGCGGGGGAAACCATTTACCCATTTACCCATTTACCCATTTACCCGGTTCCCCCGACCTGAAGGTCGAGGCTAATATCAATTGTCCCTTCGGGACAATGATGTTGGGGGCGGTCATCTTTTCCCGGCTTGAAAGCCGGGTCTGATATCATTTGTCCCTTCGGGACAAGGATGTTGGGGGCGGTCCTTTTTTCCCGGCTTGAAAGCCGGGCCTGATATCAATTGTCCCTTCGGGACAATTTGAATATAAAAGATCGTTCCCTTTGGTTTTATATTATTCATGTGAAAAATATGATCCTTCTATTTAAATCCATCCTGACAAAAAAAATGACGGCAATTCATTTGAAAATGTCCTGAAAGGACATTTGATATTTGCCCCGATTTTCAAATCGGGGGCGAATGATCCCCCCAAAAAATAATCGTCCTGAAGGGACGATTGAAAAAAAGCCGGCTTGCGACAGGTATAAATCTTTTTGAACAGGATAAACATAAAAATCATCATTAAAAAAATTTATCCATGGCATCAACATTATATTGCGTAAACATTCATTATGTCTTCAGTACAAAAAAGAGGTTAAACCTGATTGATAATGAAATCCGGGAAAGACTCTGGGCCTTCATGGGAGGCATTGCAAGAAAGAACAATATTTTGACCAGAGCTATAGGTGGAACTGAAAACCACGCCCATCTCTTAATTTCCATTACACCTCCTATGAATATTGCAAAAGTCATACAATTGATAAAAGGAGGCTCTTCCAAATGGATAAACCAGGAATTTAAAAGGAAATCAAGCTTTGCATGGCAAAGGGGCTATGCTGCAATTAGCGTCAGCCCGGATAGAATTGACCAAATCATACATTATATCCGGAACCAGGAAAAACATCATTTCAAAATGACTTTTGAAAAAGAATACCTGAAATTTATCCGGGAATCCGGAATCCCATACGATGAAAAATATATCTGGGATTGAATCATATGCCGTCCCTTTGGGACTCTTGTTGGGCGGTGGAATCATTTTTTCCCGGCTTGAAAGCCGGGTCTAATATCATTTGTCCCTTCAGGACAAATAGAATGCTTTTGGATTCCAGTATTTCACATAGCGAAGTGTCTTTTTCAATGCAGCATATAATCTTTATTCTGATGAACCGATGTCCTGAAAGGACATTTGATATTTGCCCCGATTTTCAAATCGGGGGCGGGGGTAAATCATTCCAAACAAAAAAAGGCCCGCCTGGGCGGGCCTTTTTAATTATTACGCGAACAATGTACTGAAGCACAAACGTTTTCTTTAATGCTTTATCAATTTAATCGTTCTGCTTGAATTATCGGTCATCATAACTACCGAATACATTCCTGCAGCTAAAGCCTGTCCGGCAGCATTCTTTCCATTCCATTCAAAACGGTAATTGCCTGCATCCAGGTCACCTTCAAAAATCGAATTTACGAATACACCCTGCTGGTTATACACCTTCAGAGTAACATGGGAGGCTTTCATCAGCTGGGCATTTAAAGTTGTACTAGCTGCTAAAGGGATTCGGGAAGACATTTAAACTTTCTTTCCCGATACCGGATGGATCTTTAATTCCTGTCAGGTCAAACACAAACACAAGATACTGATTGTTCTGGTCCAGGTCCATGGAGGCTGTAACCGGCTCCCCTCCTGTCATCCATGCTGAGCCGGAATAATTTCCGTCATACATGTCCTCAAAAACCAGGGAATCTCCGGTGATCAGTCCTGTATATGTGCCGTCAGGTCCTGTAAATTCTATATTTATATCATTCAGGATAGTTCCATAGGTATCCTTTGCCATACAAATAAGATTGCGGTATACAATCGGGAGTTCAAAATCGACATTACTCACTGTATTTCCAATTTCGACACTTATGCCTGTAATACTGTCGGCATCTGTCATCGGGTGGTCGGCTGTCACAGTATAGGTCCCGGCAGGAAGGCTCAGGAAATAATGCCCGCTCGGTCCCGGGTTGACGAATTGACCACCGGCCGAAACTAAAGTTTGGGTCACGTCCCCTGTTCCGTTTGTCAGGGTCACATAACCATCGATATAACCCACATCCGGAGCGAGCGGGAGAAAGAAATCAACCCCCACGGTTGTCTGACTGACAAGTACAACTATATTGCTTTCAACCTGGGTCAGGAATCCATCCAGGCTGGCGCTCACATCATAGGTTCCGGCTGTCGCTTCCAAAGTGTAATGTCCGCTGGCGTCCGGATTGGTGCTAAATATTCCGGCAACAACTACTGCCTGGGTTACATCTCCGGCATTGTTTTCGAGTGTCACCGTGCCCTGGATAAATCCGGTAGTGGGTATCAGGTTCAGTTCCAGGTTTACCCCGGAAGTTGTCTGACCGTCAAGCACTATCACTCCTGTAACCGTATCCGGAACATATCCTGAGAGCGTCGCGATTACGTCATAGGTACCTATAGGCACTTCCACACTATAATTTCCATCAGTGTCAGGATTTACAGAATTATAGCCAGCCGTAACAACCACGTCCGTAATAATGCCTGTCCCGCCGTTCAGGACCACATTACCCTGGATAAATCCGGTCGGAATAGGATTCAGGGTGAAATCCACACCGGAGGTAGTCTCATTGGTAACGACAACAACATTGCTGACAGTTTCAGGATAATATCCCGGCAGACTGGCCGTCACATCCATGGTACCGCTTTCCACATCCATAGTATAAAAACCTGTGGCATCCGGGTTAACAGTAATGGAACCGGCAGTCACTTCCACCTGGGTCACATCGCCCGTTCCCCCATTAAGTGTCACCGTACCTTCGATAGTCCCGATCTGCGGGTCATATGGCCCAAGATCGCCGTTCAGCTGTATATTCTGGGCATAAATATCCGTATTTCCACTCCGGTCGTCTTCCCATGCCGAGATCCATTGATTATTGGCAAAATCGTTCACCACTGTGTGGATTTTTTGAGAATTCACAGAGCAAAGAGTTTTAAATGAAGGGGACCATACATAATCACCATTTCCATCAACCCGCATAGCCTTGATCTGTGAATTCACAGCATCAAAATATTCTTCATAAAAAAGGACCACATCCGTCGGGGAATTCCTGGCTGCTACCGGGTATACATTCAACGGGGAAATCTCAATAAAAACTTTACCTGTGGTTGGCCAAAGCCGGGTTCCGGTTGAACTGAGTTTCTGGCCATAAATACCTCTGTTATTCTGGTCTATATCCATTTCATTCCAGAAAACATAAACATCGGAAGATCCCGGAGGAAGGGCCAGTTGAGGATAGAAATGCTGACGTCCGCCCATAGTGGAGGCTTCCACACCGTTTGCAGGAAATAAGTCAGAACCGTCGCTTCCGATATGCTGAACGTATACGTCTGCAAGGTTATTATTATCGCGGTCATCATGCCAGGCTATGTAAAAGCCATCGCTGCCGTCATTGATCATAGGGAAAATCTGGGTCCAGGCTGAAATGCCGCCCACGTTGGAAATAACCGCCGGAGAGCCCCAAACCGCAGCTCCGTTGGCATCATAACGTTGCGCAAATACATGACGCGTGGGTGAATAACTGGGGCCCGTATCTTCGAAATATTTCATGATCACATCATCGGTACCTACCGGCATGAGTTGGGGCCATGAATAAACTGACGTGCTACTCATAGTAATCCCGTTGTCACCCCACAATAATGTTCCGTCAGGACTGATTTTTTGCATGATGATCACCGAATCGGCCTGCCAGGCAAATACTGCATTACCGGCTGCTGTGACACACACTTTAGGGGAAACGTCAAAGGCAGTACTGTTGGAAAGGGATATCCCGTCGGGGCCCCAGGCAAAAGTGCCGTCAGGGCCGATACGGTAAGCCACTACGTTATTATTTCCATCTGTGCGAATATCCTGGAATGTCAGGATAGCATAATTGGCAATATCTGCCGTCATATCCCAGTCGGTGAGCCAGGTCATTTGCGGATTATCACTCACAAGGATACCGTTGTCGGCCCAGAGGTTATTACCCTGAGCATCCAGCAATTGCATACGGACATCATAATTACCCGACTCATTAGAGAAGGATGCGATGTAAGAATTTCCATTCGGGCAGGTTCCGATCTTGGGAATTGCCTGTTCGCCTGATAAGGCAATAACGGCATTATTGACAGCGGGATCACTGCTCCATTGTGCATAGCTAATGACCGGAAAAAGAGCCATTAACATCAGGTAAAGTAGAGATTTTTTCATTGTTTTTTTTACAGAAGGTTACGATAATATGAATAAGTGAAAATAGAAATTCACATCAATATCCGGAGTTTTCGGTATATTCGGGATCATAAAAGTCATAATAAAAATTGAAAATCATGAAGATTTTTTTATTTTTTTTATGGGGCAGAAATCATACTTTTGGGATATATAGAAGATATATATGGTAAATCAGCAAGATACGTTCAGGATACGGAAAAACACCGGAGAATACGTAGATTTCGATATTGATAAGCTGAAGGCGGCACTTACCCGTTCGGGGGCTTCCGGGCCGGAGATAGAGGCGGTCATCAAAGAAGTCGGATCTTCACTTTACGACGGTATCACGACTCATAAGATCTATTCGGTAGCCTACAAAGTACTGAGGAAAGTTTCGCATCGGGTCGCCGGTCGTTACCGGCTCAAAAAAGCTATGCTCGAACTTGGCCCTACCGGTTATCCCTTTGAGAAGTTTGTGGCCAGGCTTCTTCACTTCCAGGGTTTTGAAGTTCAGACAGGGCAACTGGTAAAAGGAAAATGCGTGACCCATGAAGTGGATGTTGTAGCCCGTAAAGACGGGCATCAGATTATGGTAGAATGTAAATACCACAGCGACAACAGGGGCAAGTCGGATGTGAAAGTCCCGCTTTATATACATTCCCGCTTTATGGACATAGAAGATACCTGGAGGGCTCTTCCGGGAAACAAGGATGTGCATTTCCAGGGCATGTTGGTAACCAATTCCCGCTTCACCGATGACGCCCTGGAGTATGGAATTTGTTCAGGCCTGAAGCTCGTTTCATGGGATTATCCCGCCGGGAACAGCCTGCGCGACTGGATAGACCGTTCCGGCTTTCATCCGATTACCAGCCTGCAAAGCCTTAACAAATTGGAAAAGCAAAAACTCCTGGAGCAGGGAATTGTGATTTGCCAGGACATTATTCAGAAGACCGAAGTGCTTGATAAGGTAGTTTCACCGAACAGGCGCATAAGCCAGGTCATCAAAGAAGCCAGGGCGCTGGTCAGCTAAATAAAGAGTGTAAAGTGTAGATTTCAGATTTCAGATTTCTGTCTTACAGGAACTGAATAAATTCCCTTTGCATCTACTTCGGGTTATAAAATTCCCTCCTCTGATCCAAATATTGTTCTTTCATTTTTTCTGCATTGAAATGCTCTCTACTGTGGGGTTTGTTGCCTTGTTCTTCTTGTTTTGTGCATGGTAGTGCTTGTTCATTTTGTCCATAGCCTGTTGAAGATGTTCTTGATGTTGGATCAACACTGGTAATATACTTTAAGGAATAGGTTTCTTGGTCCGTGTCAAAACGTCCTTTTTGATTGATGAGGATGAGATGAACATAGGCACGATCTTTCTCGTCAGGCATAGCAGGATTAGCATTCATCATACTTGGTCTACTTGCAACAGATCCTAGTTGTAGTCGTCGACCCTGAAGTTCTTTAATTACTGGAGCTAACGGATTATTTCCTCCACTTGTCGTCATAATTTCTCCACCAATAACTGCAAAGACACCGTAATTTGTTGTTGCATACAGCGGGGAGGTGCTATTTCCTTGACCAAAATTAACATTCCATCCTAATTGTCCCGGATAAAAATTTGTGTAAGGGTCATAATTATTTTGCATCGCTTCTGTGATGTTTCGTTGTGTGTTTGCTGTTGTGATAGGACTATTACCTTCATAGAAATTATCTTGAATCCATGTTCGTGCGGACCAGTAAGTACTTGTCGGTCCATTTGCCCACATATAGATCCGTGTTTCGTCAAAATTTCTTCAAAGTTGATGTAGTCTGGGTCCAACCATCTCAGCAATTTCTTCACCATCGCCTTGTATGGTTGTGTTAGCTCCTACTTGCGGAACTTCAACTGTTGCAGGATAAAAATATCTATTGAATGTGACGAGCGTGTCAAGAATCTCTTGAGGGACATCATAAAAATTGTTTACCATCCAGAGTTCGCCAGGTTTTCCTAATTCGAACTTGACAAGAGTTCCTGCGGGGATGTTATCAAATTCATAGGCTCCATCTGATTGCGTGAGGTCTTCTTCGATGAGATCTCCTGTTGTTCTGTTAATAACACGAACTGTTACACCACTCTCAGGATTTTTTGAATAGACATTACGAACAATTCCCACGATGTCTTGTGTTTGGTTTTGAGGAATCTGATTAACGTAGTGGATAAAACCATTTGTTCCTGGAACGACAAGTACGGTGTCTGTCTTTTCAACGAAAGGAATGCTTGTTGGTGTGAGAACAACTAAATATTTTGTTTCTCCGGGGTTTTGTGGTTCGTAGAAAACAGGGACAGTGAGCATATATCCTCCGTTTTGGTTTGCTGTTGTGTCAAATGTTGTTGTTTGATCTAAAAATCGTTTGTACTCAACGTGTGCGAAGCCAACTGCTTGTCCATTTTCTTGAAATCGAACTAGTCCTTGGATATTTCCATCTGCATATTGCACAGCATTTACATTAAAGAAAAAATCTTCGTATTGACCTTCATTGACCATGACTGTGTCAATGAAATCTTCTAAACCTTCGTGCGTGATGTTTATTTTGTAAGGTGAAGCTGCCAGTCCATCTTCTTTGAGTTCTGGTGTTGATTTTTCTGTACCTTCTTTTGGTGTGGCACCGTAATCGATATCACCTGGACTGTCTTTTAGATGTTTGATTTTGCTTGCAACATCGCCGTCTGTTGTTCTTGCCTGGAAGAGGTAGATGCCGTCTTTTTTCTCCTGGCCTCTCCATGCTGCGTCATATGTTTTTGTTGCAGGGTTGTATTGGATTGGTATACTAGTTATGCGTTGTCCTAAGACATTGTAGATGTATCCTTCTTGGTTTACTTCTGCGTCGCTTGTGAATCGTATGAGGTGGTCGGAACCTGTTCCGTTGCTTGTGATGACAAGTCCTTTGTATGCTTTCTTGTCAATCGCTTTTATACCAACAAAATGTTTGAGAACGGGAAGACTATCGACGATGTCTTGGCCTGATTCGTTTGTGGTTGCTTCTCTGATGAGGAGTTCTGTGCTGTTTATAGTGTCGATAAGTGCGTAAGAGATGTTTGCTCCCTGAAATGCTTGTCCGTCAAGGAGAACATTGCTTGTCACGGTATCTGAATACACAGTATCCGGAATCTGCGGAGCCCTGAATAATTCAATAAATGATTCGTGGGCACTGATTGACGCCAAAACCGCATTATCATTCATACCAGTAATTATAGCACATAATGATAACAATCCAAGCAATACATCTTTCATAATTAATTTAGCTCCCATATACCTATGCGGGTGATTATGAATATCCATTAATATTTTCTTCTGTCTTTTTTCAAATAGAAATACAGGCCTGACATAAATATTTATTATGGCTTTTTCAGGATTTAAATTTCAGGATTAAATATGGGATTTCCAATTAAAATTCAGAACAAAGTAAAATGGCCCTCTCCTAATAACAAATGCGCAAACCTGAACTATCACTTGAAATGTCGAACTTTCGAAATATCGATATGACGATATAACGAATTGAAATCCCAAAAATCAAATTATCCCATCATTATAATAATCCGCTCTTAAATTCGCAATTTTTATTTAAAATTACAAAAGGAAGAATTGCCATAGCTGTTTTGCCCAAATAATGTATTTGATCATACTATGCTCAGCTGACAATTAGTAAAGGAATTTTTATTTTGTGCCTCACTGAATCAACTGTAGTCCCAAATATCAGGTCTTTAATACCTTTATGCCCATGCACTCCCATAACCAGTAAGTCGACATCAAGGCTCGATACTATTTTAGCAATCTCAGACGAAGCCTTTCCAAAAGCGATTTGGATATCCACCTTATAACCCAGGTCTTTCAGTGTATTTTGATATTTAATCAGACTATCATTGTCTAAATTGGTTTCATAATCCATCGTATTTTTGCCCCAATAAATGGCAGCTGCACTTTCTACCACATGTATAAAAGTATAAACAGCCGACTTGCCGCCTTGATTTAAGGCACTCTTGATAATTTGTTGATCATGGCCTGAAAAATCAATGGCCATAGCAATGTGTTTATAAGTAACTGAATCAATTTTGGCAAAATCAATAGCTTGTCCATGAGGTAACTGAATTCTTTTTTTGTCAGCTGATGAGACAAAAGGATGGATAAAAACATATCCTAAAAGTGCAAGACAAGCAAGTGCAATTGGAATTACTATGAGATAAATTAGAATTTTATATTCTCCCGCAGCTCCGACCCATCCCGATATTTCATTAACTACCAGTTGTATATTCAGATAAACAATGATGGCAGCGCTGATCCATGCCAGGATCTTCACCCAGGGTTTAATTGCAAATTCTTTCATCAGTTTCTTATCAGAATTAAAATGAATGAGGGGAATTACCGCAAATCCCAATTGCAGGCTCAGGACAACCTGGCTTAAAATTAGTAAACTTCCCAAAGCTTCATTTCCAAAATATAATATGGTAAATAAAGCTGGAATTATTGCCAATAAGCGTGTGATCAATCTTCTCAACCAGGGCTGTATCCTGAGGTTCAGGTGCCCTTCCATTACAATCTGACCAGCTAATGTACCGGTAATTGTCGAACTTTGCCCGGAAGCAATCAGTGCAATAGCGAAAAATGTTGGGGCCGCTTTTCCGAATAAATTATCCAGCAATTTTGAAGCATCCTGAATTTCGGCAATATGAAAATATCCATTGACATAAAATGCTGCTGCTGCCAGTACTAAAATAGCCGCATTCACAAAAAAGGCCAGGTTGAGGGCAATTGTGGTATCAAACAAATTCATCTTCAGGGCATTTTTCATCCCTGCCGATGATCTGTCAAACTTTCTGGTCTGAACCAGGGAAGAGTGTAAATACAGATTATGAGGCATCACCGTTGCACCTATAATCCCAATTGCAATATATAAAGCGTCACCGCTCAATTTTGACGGAAGGAAGCCTTGCGCAATATCGCCGTAAACCGGCGATACAATCAGCATTTCAATAAAAAAGGAAAAACCGATTATAAACACAAGCGAGACAATGAATACCTCCATTGTTCGCATGCCTTTATTTAACAGGAAGAGTAATAAGATTGTATCCAGGGCTGTCAAACTAATGCCCCAAATTAAGGGCAGGCCAAATAACAGATTAAGTCCTATTGCCATCCCCACAATTTCAGCCAGATCGCAGGCTGCAATAGCTATTTCTGCCAAAATATATAAAGGAATATTTGCCCACCTGGGATAAGCATTCTTTGATGCCTGGGCTAGATCCATGCCTCTAACAATACCTAAGCGGGCGCTGAGCGATTGCAAAAGCACCGCTATAAGATTAGACATGAGCAATACCCATATTAATTTATATCCGAATTCGGAACCTCCGGCTATATCAGTAGCCCAATTTCCCGGATCCATATAACCCACACTCACTAAATAGGCAGGCCCCAAAAAGGCTAAAATTTTTCTCCAGCCTTTTTTATCTGTTCGCACACTGGAGTGTACTTCGCTTAATGATTCTGATTTCATCCAGGCTATGACTATTTTAAATTAATAGTATCAACTTAGACCACTCTAACAAAATTGTTAGGCAAATTGTTTAATTTTGTTTTGAAAAATTTATTTAAAATGTATTCAACAACAGAGGAAAATTACTTAAAATCCTTATATGCGCTTGCAGATCAGAAAGAAAAAGTAAGTATATCTGAATTAAGCAGGTTACTTAAGGTAAGTCTGCCCACTGTGAACAGCATGATCAAAAATTTAGAAAGCCAGGGGCTTGTCAATTATAAGAAATATGAGCCCATTTCCCTTACTAAAAAAGGGAAGAAGGAAGCTGCTCTGGTTATTCGAAAACATCGTTTAACAGAAATGTACCTGGTTAAACAAATGGGTTTTGGTTGGGAAGAAGTACATGAAATTGCCGAACAACTCGAGCATATTAATTCACCTGTATTATTTGACAGGATGAATGAGCTTCTGGGTTTTCCAAAAACTGATCCTCATGGTTCACCCATCCCTGATAAAGACGGGGAGATTATTTTTGTATCCCACACTAAACTCAGTGATTGCAAAGCCGGTGAAGTAGTGAAATTGATTGCACTCGCCAATTCTTCAACAGATCTTTTAAAATTTTTGAATAAGATAGATTTGAACCTGGGCACAGAAATGGAAATAAAGTTTGTGGAGTCCTATGATAGCAGCA
Source organism: uncultured Bacteroidales bacterium (assembly GCA_963787195.1). GTDB lineage: Bacteria > Bacteroidota > Bacteroidia > Bacteroidales > JAGOPY01 > CAWBCI01. The sequence continues at coordinate 21,828 of CAWBCI010000003.1, read as the reverse complement.
TGGTAGTTTGCTATAAAAACCATAGTTCCGAAATTTTCTCTCAAATTGTTTGCAATCATTTACTCGTTGAACTACTCACTACTCACAATCCTTGACTGACGTTTGATCATTATAGTTTTCGTAAGCGATAATTTTTGCATTGTGCGTATGTCCATATTGCTTACAATAATATTTTCATCAATTTTATTTGTCATGGTTAAATAATTCATTGTTCCTTTCCAAATAAACCAGTAAACAAACAGAAAATACCGGCTCTCAGCTCTTGACAAATTCGGGTTAGCAAGGGGAGCTGTATCAATTGGGAATGGCGCTCCCTGCGCCACCTGGAGAGCAGCTATTCTTTTTATAATGTATCCCGGGGACCAGATGGTTCCAGGGGAAATATCCTAATTGGAAGCCGGCTTGGGGTCGCAGAAAAAATTATAAGATTTTTCGGCATTTTTTTCATTTTACTTTTTACATTTATCGCTTTTTCCATCGGTATGAGAATGCTTTAATGACTAATTATTTTTATCTGTACTATTCATGGTTTTCAGTTCTGTTATATTTCTGTTTCTGTTTCTACCATCAGTCCTGCTTCTTAACTACGTTCTACCAGGCATCAAGCTTAAGAATCTTGCTTTACTCATTGCCAGTTTATTCTTTTATGCCTGGGGAGAAAAAGATTTGGTACTTCTGCTGATCATCAGCAGCCTGATCAATTATACTTTTGGGATACTAATCAACAAAGACGGAAACCGGAAATCCCTGATTCTAGGGATTGGAATCACAATAAATCTAATATTTCTTGCCTACTTCAAATATTTCAATTTCTTTGTTGACACGATCGATTCTGCGGTACCTCATGGATTGGAAATTGTAGTAGGGAATGTTCACCTGCCCATCGGAATTTCATTTTTCACTTTCCAAAGCATCTCCTACCTGATTGATGTATATCGCAAAGATGCCGAGTACCAGCGAAATCCCATAAATTTAGCTTTATATATTTCCCTGTTCCCACAGTTAATCGCGGGACCTATTGTCAGATATCAAACCATAGCACAGGAACTCAGCCATAGAAAACAAAACATTGAGAATTTCAGTGAGGGCATCAGACGTTTTATAATTGGCCTGGGCAAAAAAGTCCTGATAGCAAATGTCATGGGAGCTCTGGCTGACCAGATCATGAACCTTCCAGCCCAACAACTCAATACAAGCGCAACCTGGATAGGAATTGTCGCCTATGCCCTGCAAATTTATTTCGATTTCTCTGGCTATTCCGATATGGCAATCGGACTGGGAAAAATGTTCGGCTTTAACTTTCTGGAGAACTTCAATTTACCCTATATTTCAAAGAGTATCAAAGAATTCTGGAGACGCTGGCATATCTCCTTATCAACCTGGTTTCGGGATTATCTTTATATACCCCTCGGAGGTAACAGAATTGGAAAAATCAGAACATATATCAACCTGCTGATCGTATTCTTCATCACCGGATTATGGCATGGCGCAAGCTGGAATTTTGTGCTGTGGGGCATGTTCCACGGTACTTTTATACTTATAGAAAAACTTGGCTTCAGTAAAATACTGGAGCGGACCAGGATATTTGCCCATATTTACACGATGATGGTTGTTTTGGTCGGATGGGTGTTTTTCAGAATAGAGAATATTCAGGAAGCCTTTCACTACGCGATACGAATGTTCTCCTTTACAAGCTCTCCATCGATGTATTATGCTTTTGACATAATCAATAGGGAACAAGTCATCATCTTAATCCTGGGAATTCTGTTTTCACTCTCCCTTCCGGGCTATATAAAGAACAAGTTAAAACTCCTGAGCGAAGGGAACAGTTTCTTAATCAATATAAATCGCTATCTTGAAATCATGGCATTGTTTGCCATATTGTATTATTCAGTGATATCCTTAGCTGCCAATACTTATAATCCATTTATCTATTTTAGATTTTAATACTTGATGAAGCGAAACATCCTTGTCATATCATTCTTAATAATCACGGCAATAGCTTTTTTCCTCTGTTTCCGCAGTCTGGAAAAAGATTCTTTGATCAAACTCGAAATTGCTTTTAAATCAGGCGATCTGAAAAATAATATTGAAATTTTCTATAATAACGGTCAGCAATATTCAGAGCATCAGTCCATAATGAAGGAATTCAATGGATCAAACGAATTTCAAAGCCTTTTTTTCGACCTGGATAAAAATTATAATATAAAAAAATTAAGAATTGATTTTGGTGAGAAAAAAACGAAGATTCTGATCAGGAACCTGATATTGAGTGATAATGAGAACAGTTTTACGCTCCCTCCCGACAGTCTTCTTTCCATGTTTGAACCAAATAATTACATTGATTCGATGTATATGTCCGGTTCAAATCTCGCTATTGTAACTTATGATTATGACCCATTCATTTCAACAGAGAAGATTTCAGGGATATTTTCCGGATTACGTTCCGATTATATTTTGAAAATCAGAATTTTGAGAATTCTCCTCGTAGTCTATTTTATCTTGCTCCTGCTAAGCATTAAAACGAATTTTTTCAGAGATATAAACTTAAAAGCCCTCAAGGGGAAATTACATCTTATCGTATTAAGCATCTTATTTTTGTCTTTCATCATTACCCCTGATTTTGTAAAATTTATCGGAATAGGTGAAGCTCTCACAAATCGGGAAAACAGATTTCCCACCCCATACCCTGATTACAGGAAAATGTCCGTTTTTGCATTTTTCAGTGAATTTGAAAAATACTTTAACGATAACTTTGGTTTAAGGGACCAGATGGTGACAGAAGCCAGTTATCTGAAGTTTAAATATCTTGGAAGTTCAGCCATGTCCCCTGAGTCTATCACTATCGGAAAAGACAAGTGGCTTTTCTCCACAGCTTATATCGGGAACATGTTTCATGATCTTTTTTCAGCTGAACAGATGGCTGTCATTAGAAACACCATTGAGGAAAGGGCTATTTGGCTCAATGAAAGGGGGATAAAATACTATCTGGTAATTCCGCCTACCAAATCCAGAATTTATCCGGAATTCCTTCCCGGTTTATACAAATTTCCGCCAAATATTTCGAAAACTGACCAATTGCTGGAGGCTACCAAAGGAATTGAAAATTTACATTTTATTGATTTAAAAGAAGTTCTTTTAACGAATAAAAACTATACGAAGCACCATCTCTACCACAGGTTCGACACGCATTGGAATAAATTTGGGGCCTATTTCGGATATCGTCAAATTTTCGAAATACTAAGAGAGGATTTCCCCGGTTTAAAGCCAGACGATATTAATGATTTTAACATCAGCTATGGTCCTGATTATGAAGGCGATCTGCTGAGAAACCTGGCTATTGGGGACCTGGTCCCACGCGATGAAATTTATTTTGACCTGAAAACAGGTTGCCGGGTGAAGGACGACAAACCCAGGCCCTACCTGCCTACAGCTATTTTCAAGAAAGCCAGCGTTTCAAATAATCTGAAGATGTTATTATTTGGAGATTCATATTCGATGGCGCTTCGTCCTTTCCTGGCTGAAGATTTTAAAAAAAGTGTCTTTTTATGGACTGACGAATTCCTGACCGGGCCCGTTATAATGGAACATCCCGATATAGTGATCCAGGAACGCATGGAAATCTACCTGAGCTCGTTTTTAAAGCCAAATCCGCCTGAACTGGTTAAAGAAGTACAGGAGATTAAAGCAAGAAGGAAAAATACCCTGGGCGATATCCTGGAAAAATAGCATGCAATTTATAAAGGAAAAGAACAATCTTCTGTTCCAGGTATCTTCGGGGGAGTCTATTTTGGCGCCGGGTATTTTGTTTCCCCGACCAGCTCTGTCAAATCAAGTTTTTCCCAGGTAAAATCTTCCACCTCCGCCGTTTTTTTCCCAAGATATTCGCTGTGACAATAAAGGCCGCTGATGGGTTTGGCCCTTAAATATTCATCCGCCAGGATTGAAAACCTGCCAACCATTGGATTCGACATCCCGGCTTCAATGCATTCAAAACCTAAAGCTTTTGAAAACAAGGCTTTTAATGCCTGGTCACTGAACTGGAAAAAATGCCAGGGTCTTTCGTGGGAAGAGTAAGAAAAATGAGTTTCTATAAAGACCAGGCCTCCTGTTTTCAGCATTTTAGAAATTTCTTCAGCCACTATCCAGGGCATTGCAAAGTGCTCAAAACAAGCGCTGGAAAAGATGAGATCAAATTTCTCCGCTTCGCCTCCATTAAAATATGAGGAGAGTTTATGCGCGTCCCCGACTATATCCACGTTATTACCCGGGTAAATATCAAAGCCTGTATAAGTGGCCTTCGAAAATTCTTTTCGGGCTTCTGAAGGAGCTGTCACTTCACGGCTGCCTATTTCCAATATTCTCATTCCCGGCTTATTCCCAATCTCATACAAATATCTTTGCCATTTCTGGTGACTGATATTATTTGACAGTGGCACCTCAGGGTCCAGGTAAAATTCATCGTATTCGGTATAGTTCAGTGAAGGTAAGTCCTGTCGGATTTTGCTTTTCAATTCATCGATCCGGGCATTCAGGTTTTCCTCTTCCGTCATTAGATCTTTCAGCCGTCTATCCAATTGCAAATTAGTATTTCTCAACTCGTCTATCTGTGAATACAATTCATCTAATTTGTTGAATATCATTTTAAAAAGAGGGAGTCTTTTCAGTAGTTTTTTCAAAGATGCATTCATTTCTTTAATTTAAATTCAAAATATAACTTCCTCAAAATGCCTGAATAAGCTTTCAAAAAATTCTGCTTAGCCAGGGCTTCATTCTTTAATCGCAAAGTTGGCTGCACCCAGGGTAAGGTTGGGATTATAGCATGGATCATGCTCTATATATTTCATCCACTTTGCCTTGAACTTGTTGACTTCTATCAAATGCCGTTCATAGGATTCTTTGGTGGCATGCGGATGTCCTCTTGTGATGGATTCGTGATGAAAGAGTTCCACATGCGGCAGATAGATATTATTGTATCCCGCTTCCCTGATCTTCAGGCAGAAATCAACATCATTATATTCAACCGAGAAATCTTCATCAAACATACCGACTTCTGCAAAGACCTCTCTCCTGACCATGATACAGGCAGCAGTGAGCGCGCTGTAATTGTTCGCCATATTGACATAGTTGAAATAACCGGGACCGTCTCTGTGCTCCCCAACAAGCACATGACCGGCAACCCCACCCATTCCTATGACAACTCCCGCATGTTGTATGGTTTCGTTCGGGTAAAGCAATTTACAGCCCACAACGCCGATAGAGGGTCTTTGAGCTTGTTCCATCAAACCTTCAATCCAGTCCGGAGAAATGACTTCCGTATCGTTGTTCAGGAGTATCAGATAATCCCCATCACTATTTTCATAACCTATGTTTATGAGCCGGGGAAAATTGAAGGGAATGGGAGCCTCCACATGTTTGAACCTTCCGGGTTCCTGGTCTTTCCAGCTTTTAATCAAATCGAAGAAGTCAGGATCAGAACTTCCATTGTCAACAACGATGATTTCAAAGTTCTCAAAAGTTGATTTGGAAAAGACGGAATTAATGCAGACAGCAAGGATATCGGTCTTATCTTTTGAAGGGATTATAATGCTGACTTTTTTACCTGCTTCCTTAATTTTATAACGTATAGAATAGCCCCTGAAACCATCCAGAAAGCTGACATTCCCGGTTTCATTTCTCCGGATTAAAGCTTCAGTCAGCGCTTTCTGAGCCGCTACATAGGCATAAGGTTTCGCATCTTCACCCCTTGCAGCAGAGGAAGAATGAACCCGCCAATGATAAAGTATCTCGGGTATGTGATAAATATTTTCACTTTGTTCGGTAAAGCGTAAGACAAGATCATAATCCTGGCTACCTTCAAACCCGGTCCGCCAGGCCCCGATTTGACGAATTAAAGATGTCCTGAATACGGTAAGATGGCCTAAATAATTCCGCGACAACAAGCTATCAGGACTCCAGTCAGGCTTGAAATGGGGATAGCTGTGATTTTCATTCTCATCAATTTTATCTTCATCCGAATAAATCAGGTCCGCATCAGCATGTTCATTTATTAAACGTGCATTTTCATACAAAGCATTTATGGCTAATACATCATCCTGATCCATCAACACGATATAATCGCCGGTAGCCAGTTCAAGAGCAGAATTGGAGGCTTTTGAAATATGTCCGTTTTCATTCCTGTAGACGACCTTGATCCTGTAATTCTTTTTGGCATAAAATTCTATAACTTTTTTAACTTCCGGATCAGTGGAGCAATCATCGGCGATGCACAATTCCCAGGAATCATAAACCTGATTCAGAACTGACTCTATAGCCTTTTTGAAAAACTTAAGGGGTGGATTATAGACCGGCATGATAATGCTGAAAACCGGCTTTAATTGAAGCTTGTCAATCTCACTTTTCAATTTAAGTATATCCTTCTCTCTTAATATTTTACCATTTAAATACCTGGAATAGGGATCATTTGCCAACTCCATAATATTCTGGCTGACTTCTACAATAATCACTTTTTTCGATTCGAAAAATAAATACAAATGTTTGAATATTAAAGCAAAAAGAAATCTCAGCAACTTTTTAGTCTTTTTGCTGAACAGAAGCAAAAGCTTGCTGAAAAAACTATTATCGGATGCCGAATTGGATCTAAAGCGCTGTCGTATGTGATTGATATGAAGCTTCAATTTCCATAACTTACTATTTTCAATTTCATTAATCCTGGATTGCATCTGAAATATTGTATCCAGTGATTTTTTTAACTGGAAGTTTAACTGGGAATTCGTGTTATCCTTATCCAATATTTTCGCGTCTAAATCCTCTACCCGGGCACTTAATTGAGAATTTTCCAAAAGCAGATCGTTTAGTCTGGAATTTAAGTTGGCATTGATATTCTTATAATCCTCTATGCTTTTAAATAAATTCTGAATTTGATCCAGGTTCGAAAAGTGGGCTTCTTCTAATTCGGCCAGATTATGAATTAAATAGGTTGAAACTTCCCCGGCGAATTTCCTGTAAAGATCATCGTGTTTATTTATTATGTAAGAAAACAGGCGTTCACGGGTACCCGGTTTATTGCTTGCGACATTCATCGAGTTTTCCCTTACCCTGTATTTGAACAATGTATCTTTAATATGGTGAAACTTAAAACCCTGTTCAAAAGCACTGATCCATAATTCCCAGTCTTCATAACCCTGGGCGGGCATATGAAGTGTCATAACCGCCGGCTCTTTTCCAGATTGATTTCCGGAATACCGCGCAGGCATCAATAAAATTAACTGCTAAAAATCTTTCCGGGCTGAAATCAGGGAGCCTGAGTTCATCGTTAATCTTCCCAAACCTATACAGATCCGAATAAACAACACCAACTTCGGGATCATTTTCGAGAATCCCGGTGGCCCTTTCCAAATAGCTTAAGGAAATGATATTATCAGCATCCAGAGGTAGAATATAATCCCGGGAAGCGTTTTCAATCCCGATGTTTCTTGCTTTAGCCAGGCCCAAATTTTCCTGATGAATAATTTTATATCCTCTTTCCTCCAGTAAAGAAAAGGCTTTTAATGTTTCTTCCTCATAAGACCCATCGTCAACTATGATGACTTCATACAGTTTATTCTCCCGGGGTTCAAGATTTTCAACCGCCTGGAGCAGGTATTCACCCTGATTATAGCATGGAATTATTATAGAAACCATTTTTCTCTCCCAATTTAAAACTCTTTAATATCATTGCCCGCGCGAATTCCCTGTTTGTTGATCTGCATTTCTAATTTTCCTTTTCAAAAAGGGAATTGTAATACAATCCGATTTCGTGCAGATTGCCTTCTTTTTCTATCACATGATTATTAATACAAATCCCCCGGGTACAGATTGCCTGGACATCCGCCAGGCTATGTGAAACGAACAAGATGGTCCCGCCTTTCTGATGAATTTCATGGATACGGCTTATACATTTTCTCTGAAATCCCATATCTCCAACAGCCAGGACTTCATCGATGATCAATATCTCAGGGTTTTCAGAAATTGCGATGCTGAAAGACAGGCGGGCCATCATTCCGCTCGAGTAGGTTTTAACCTGTGCCTGGAGCTGCTCATGTGTAAGTTCAGAGAAGGCAATCACTTTTTTATTTATATCAGCCAATTGCTTTCTTGTATAGCCCATCAGGCTGCCCAGGAGTTTTATGTTTTCATATCCGGTCAGCTCAAGTTCGATTCCCGATCCCAGGGAAAGCAGGGGGGCAATTTTTCCCCTGACTATGATCTTCCCGCTCACCGGTTCCAAAATTCCTGCAATAGCCTTTAAAAGCGTACTTTTCCCCGTTCCATTCTTCCCGACAATCCCAAGAATTTCACCCCTGTAAATGTTCAATGTCAAATTCCTGATAACTTCCTTTCTTGAAAATAGTTTCCTGAACGACATGGATGTCACAAGATCCTTTAAGGATTGAAATTTGGGATCAACCAAAGTATAGCTGAGATTTACATCTTTTATTTCAATTATCGGTTCCATTTTTTACATATTTGAAATCAGACCCCTCCGCAGTTTTCTTAGCGTCATATATCCCAGCAGCATGGATACCGAAGCCAGGATTATCATATAGATCCAACAACTCAGTGAGGGGACCTTATTGCTGTAAAGTATGTCCCTGGCTCCTTTGAAAAAATGATACAGGGGATTCATTTTTAGTATCCAGTGATATTTCACCGGTATGATCTCCAGGGTAAAGGCGATGGGTGTCAGATAAAATAAAGCCGGATTAATCGTGTTCCATAGAATAGAAACATCCCTGAAATATATGTTCAGGACACTGAGCATAGTGGAAAAACCCAGGATAAACAATGAAAATATAACGATTACGGGAATGATAAGTATGGTTTCCCAGCTGAAATGAAAGCCAAAAAATAACATCAGTATGATGAATGCGACAAAGGTTAGCAGCAGATTTACAAATTCTGTAATTAAGGAAGAAAGGGGGAATATCTCAATGGGAATACTGATGGATTTAATAATGCTCGCGTTCCGGAAAAGACTCGCGATAATCTCGTTGGTCGAATTGGTAAAGAATATCCAGAATACCAGTCCTGTTAAAACGTAGAGGGAATAGTTTTCGATGAAATCAAAGGCCATTCCGAAAACAAAATTAAATATGATCAGAAATACAAGGGGAGTGATCAGACTCCATAAATAACCCAGGAATGAATTCTTATATTTCAGCTTCAGGTTACGGACCACCAGGTTCCTCAGTATGTTTTGATAAAAGATATTCAATTAACCTATAGTTTTTAATGATTGGTTTTTGGAAAATAGAAAATAATAATTAAATACTACAAATAGAAAATTCCCATATTGTCTTGCCAATAAATTTTCAGTCAGACAAAATATAGAAAACAGCAATAAAAAGAGCAAATGTTCTTCATTCAGCAAAGATCTCTTAAAACTGAGAATTAATATGGCTAAGAATAGCATTAGACCCGCCAATCCCAGTCCCAGCCAAATGTTTAAATATTCGTCATGGGTATTGTAATTGTTTTCATGAAGTTCATCAACATGGATCGATTCATAGCAATTATTCAATTTCTGCTGAAGTTTTGCCGTTCCGACACCCCAGATAAAATTCTCTTTCAAAAGCTCAAAGGAACAATGGTAAATACCCAGGCGCAGATTAGTTGAATTGATCTCACTATTACCGGGAATTTTAAAGTTTTTGATCTCCAGTTCGGAAGACCGCTGTCTGAGTCCGGGGATAAAAATCACCGATAAGGCAAGCGAAAGGACAAAGAAGGAGATCATCCCAGCCTTGTATATTATTATCAGTCTGGATCTGATAATTATGTATGGAATGATGAGCAGGCTTGACAGAAAAAATATCCTGGAAGCGAGCAGAACCAGGATAGCCGCGAGAACGAAGAGTTGCAATATTCTCAGCAGGAAATTCAGGGGACGAAATTTTTGCTTCAATAAATTGCTGAGAACCAGGTAAAATGAAAATCCGGCGAAGAAAGAAAAATAAGTGGGATGGATAGAGCTTATAAGTTCGACGGTGCTTCGGATTGCATAGCTCAATCCCCCGCTGAAAAAGCCCTGGTTGATGCCAAATACAAATAAATAGACCAATACGCCTGAACTCAGTAATAGCACTGAAACATTGTAAACGCCGAACAATGTTGATTTTTTTACATCAACCCAGGTAATGCTGAATATAAGAGGCATTGCCAACAGTGATATCCTCTTTTCAAATTCAAACCAGGCGGCATGTGATTGGGGGTAGACCAAATAGTTGATAAAATAAAGCAAGGGGAAGCTGAGCGTCAGGAGCAGCAAATAACTGAATTTCAGTTCTACTCTTTGAACCAAGAAATAATTCAGGATTGTACTGAAAGAAAAAATCAAAATAAGAACCACTGCTATTTTCAGGGGAAGAATCGGAAAGGCGAAGAGCATCAGGAGCAGCAAACGGTTTACTTGCTTCAGGTAATATTGAGTTTTAGATTTTATCATTGATAAATTCCTTCATCTGATGGTTAAAACGTTCAATATTAAATTTTTCGGCATGCTTTATAATATCACTTTTTACAAAGCCCGGTTCCAGTTCAAGAAAACGTACTATACCTTTCTTCAGGGAGTCAACGCTCTGGTCTTTAAAAAGTATTCCCGTTTTTTCATCTATAATGGTTTCAAGATAACCTCCCTTGCCCAGAGCAATAACGGGTGTGCCGCAAGCCTGGGCCTCCACCGGGGTGATTCCGAAATCCTCATAGGCTGAGAAAATGACAGCCCTGGAAGCTGCAAAATAATTCCTGATCTCTTCATCGCTCTTATAACCCAAAAAAGTGATGTTCTTGCCCGCGATTGATTTTAAATAATGGCTTTGCGGACCAATTCCGATAATCAATAATTTTAATCCGGGCAGCTCATTAAAAGCATTGATCACCAAATCTATGCGTTTGTAAAAAACAAGCCTTGAAACTACCACAAAATAATTGGATTGATTGATCTTTCCATCCGTAATAGCTTTGGAAAAAAAATCTGTATCCACCGGAGGATAGATTACTGTGGATTCTCTTTTATAATTCCTCCTGACTCTCTCAGCCACGTAATTGGAATTCGCGATAAAATAGTTAACCGTTTCATTGGATTTCAAATCCCATTTTCTAAGCGCCGCCATTGAAACACAGAATACCTTCTTCAGGAAATAGCTTGGAATCTGTTTCAAATACTGCTGGCGCATATCCCAGGCATATCTGACGGGAGTGTGGATGTAGCAGATATGCTTTTGTCCTTTCCGTATTTTCACTCCTTTTGCCACCGAATGAGAGGATGAAATGATCAGATCATAGGAAGACAGATCAAGTGTTTTAATAGCCAGCGGAAAAAGCGGCAGTAAAAAACGGTAATACTTTCTGATCCCGGGAGCTTTCTGCAGGAAACTGGTCCTTACCTTTTTCCCAAGCAAAAAACGATTGACATTCTCTTTTGAAAAGCCATTAATCAGGGAATAAACATCGGCATCCGGATATAATTGCAATAGCTTCTGGACAACTTTTTCAGATCCTCCTACAAAAATAAACCAATCGTGTACTATCGCAACTTTCATCTGTTAATTGTCAATTATATCGAGGATTAGCTTTGCCCCATCCCCGTAATTAAATTTTCTGAGTAATTCATTTACATTGATTTTAATTTTTTCTTCATCATTTAATATTGATCTGATTTTCTCCTTTAAGTCCTCCTTTGAATTTAAATTAAAAAAGGTGACATTTTCCCCGAACAATTCACGAAAGACCGGTATATCTGAACAAATGACAGGACAATTAAAGAACAGGGCCTCCAGGACAGGCAAGCCAAAACCTTCGTAAAATGAAGGCATTACCAGCATTTTCGCGTATTTATAAAGATTTTGCAGCTCCGCGTCATTAGTATGATCGTAATACCTGACCCGGCTTGATTCCGGTATTATTCCGTTTTTAAAGATTTTATTCTTTTTACCGACTACAATTAGATTTAAATCTTTTTCACCGATTTCCTCCAGGGCCTCTATGAGCATTTTAAGATTCTTTCGCGGACTGGGGGAGCCAACAAACAATACATATTTTTCATTATTAAGGGGTGCAGTCTTATCCGACAGTGCATCTCTAAAAAATATTCCGTTATAAACAAGCCTGATCTTCTCCGGATCTATGGAATATGCTTTTGAAATTTGATTTTTTGAAAATTCACTCACGGTCAAAACCTGTTTAGCCTTTTTAACAATTTTAGGAGTTAAAAATCTATAGGCGTATGTATAGCTATTTGAAAACCATTCTTTTGAAACAGAGAAGGATAGGTCATGGATACATACTACCTGTCCGCCCGAAAACAAAGGGGCTGTATTGCATAAATTCAGAAGTGTTTTGATCTTTTTTCTTTTCAGGTAAAGGGGAAGTTCAAGCTGTTCCCAAAGATGCCCTTTTAAGTTTCCGATTTTTCTGACACTTCCGAAAGGTGGAATATATGAGATGGATCTTGGACATAAGAAGACAAGGTCAGTATTTAGCGCTGACATTTCCCGGCAAACAGCATAAGCAAATTTTTGAACCCCTGTCATCTGCTGTCCTATAAATAATCCGTTTACATATATTCTCCGCTTCTCAGGCATATGAATAATTAAATATCTCAGATGCAATTTCTCTGATCTGAATTCTTAAGCATTTATATATCTCGAATGGCAGGGTAATTTCCGATAAAATCATTCTGTTCATCTGCTGCAGCAGTTCAAGCCGGAATTTGTAGTTCAAATTTTAGATTTCGTATATCTTCAGTACCATCAGGTCATCATCCATCTTATACTCACCTATTGCCTCAAACCAAAATATTTTTACGGATTTTTCTCTATTATTTAGCTTTGATTACACAGCATTCACTCACAATTCATTTATCAGTTCACAATATGATTGCCCTACCTTTATAAACCTCCAAAGATCGAACATTTCTTGTAATGACGATCCATAAATTCCATAAAACTTTAATTCGAAAAATCCTTATGTTTTGATGTTTGGTTGGCTGTCAATTATGGGTTTGAAACCCAGGGTCACGAGTACCAGGGAAACCCTAATTCCTCTCCAGAGTGACTTGCTATCATAAGCTCCGATTAAGTCGCGATTATTCTGCCAATTAACAAGTGCTTACCGCAGGTCACGACCTGCGGCTACATCCGCATCTTTTGTCAACTGACTGCCAACTAACGACTGAAGACTGAAGACTAACGACTGACGACTGACGACTAAGGACTGCCCCCCTCGCCGCTTTTCCTCAGATCAAGCTGACCCCCTAATCCACTTGTTCTCAGTGATCTGCAAGCGGGATGCAGAGAAGAAATCCATCAGTTAATTATGTAGGACCATCTCCATTTAAAGACAGCGTATACAAGTACTAAGCTTCACAATATAAATACATGAAAATTGAAAAATTTTTAGTGAATACTCCGCGTTTTGGTGGCTGTCATGCAACTATGCATGTGGCTGGTTTCCGGATTTAGCTATGGAAACGCGAATACACTATGAATTTTCACCAGGAAGAAAAGTAATTATCGATAAACCATTAAATATGAAGTATACAATACTTCAGGATGATTTTTGCAGGATGAAAGCTTGAATGTACAGAAAGCTTGAATTATTTCTAAAACCCGCATTAATGCTACAATTTATTATGGCTTAGTTTCCTATTTTCCTCCAAATTTATAGCCCACGGAAATACCAACGACTCTATTTTTAAATTTCGTCTCGTCTTCCGTATAAAGTGATAAGTTTGCTAATCCAAGTCCATATTGAAGGCCTATTGTTACACCTACAATTTCAAAACCTGCACCAAAATTCAATCCATAATCAAGTGCTTTTAAATCATCTTTATCTTTATCGTTACCTAATTCGAGTTTTAGTTCTTTTTCGTTCATATTTGCACCAAACATAGCCTCACTTGATTTCATTTTACCTGATATACCATAAGCAAAATAAGGCCCGGCAAAAATCAAAATCTTTCCACTGCCTAAATCAATTTTATAAACGGCATTAATTGGAATTTCCAAATAATTCAAATTAAATGAATTTGTTATACCTGAATCTTCCATCTTAAATCCTTTCAAAGAATATAAAAGTCCAGGTTCTATGGCAAATTTTTCCGAAATTGAGAATTCCAGTGTCATGCCTATATGAAAGCCTGCTTTCATTTTGTAATCTTTGCTGTATGTATCATATTTATCCTTATAAAGCATATTTGCAAGGTTTAATCCGCCTTTAACTCCAAATCTTATTTGCGCATAAGATCCGGTGGTCATTGTCAATAAAATAACCACAATTAATAGTTTCACTAAATTTTTCATTTTCATATTGGTTTAACATTTTTCCTACTCATATGGCTTTTCGGAAAACGCCCCGTTTTTTGAATGGTTTCTGGACTCCGCTAAGTTATTTTAAGTTTCTTTCACTCCGGATATTCAGTTAGATAGTTTCTCCAGATCCTCTTTAATTATAAACATGCCTATAATGCCTTTATTAACCAGGCAGGCATTTATATTTGGGCATGGTCTTATCTAATACTATTTTAGGCCACTGTTGGTGCGAGTAAACAGAACTGTAATTTTAAAAATGGCAAATTATCTGTTTTAGTATTTTCTTAATGCTAAAATTAGAAGACTTTATTTTAATATCCAAATTTTCTGAGTCTTATTTTCAATTGCTTTGCTGAAGGTAATTTGAGTGGATTTAGAATTTCCTTTTACATAAATATAGAAGTACATATTGAAGCAGTACTTATAGTCTGGTTTTATAGGGAGCTGGTACAATTTCGTTGAAAAAAATCGACCGGATCGAAAATTTCAAATGACTTTTTTTATCAGGCCCAAAACCGGAAAAAAAATGCTTTAAAGCCATCTCAAATTGCAGTTTTTTTTGTATCTTACCTTTCAGATAATTAACCCTTTCAAATATGACTAAAAGTTCCATAATTCAGGCCCTGGTTTTTATTATTGCACTTAGCTTTCTGCTTACATGCAAGGATGATAAAACAGATGATAACACCGCACCCACGGCTAATATTCAATCTCCCGCGGATGGCGCAGTATTGCAGCTTTCGTCGCCCATCCTTTTTTTGGGCTCCGGAAACGATGCAGAGGATGGATCTCTAAATGGAAGTGCGCTGATTTGGACTTCCAGCATTGACGGAACGATAGGAACAGACACTTCGTTTCATGCAAGTCTGTCGCTAGGTGAACATACTATTGTGTTAACAGCTACCGATAAAAACTTTGCAAGCGCTAAAGACTCTGTCAGGATTACGGTGGAATCATCAGGTAGCGGTACCTATGATCTTTCAGGTAGCTGGAATTACACCACCTCCGGAAACTGGGTTGTTGGACTATGCCCTTTGGGGCAAGATGCAAGTGGCACCCTGACCATTACACAGACAGGAAATACCGCCACCATGGTAATAAACTCGGGAATGGTCTGTGACCCGGCTTCGATGTGCATTTACGCGGGTACCGTGGCGGAGAATGTTTATACATTCAGCAATTCAGCCGTAGTGGATGGGGAAGGTGGAATGGCGTATAATACTGTTGTACTGATAGCTTCATCTGCAACAGAGGCTGCAGGCAATGATGTCTCCAGCTATGTTCTCAATGAATTTTCATGCTCCTGGGGATTTAATATTTCCATAAGCAGGTAAGAATAAATGTAAAGTGGGAGGCAATTGGTACAAGGAACATCATACTTCTCCTCGTCATTTCGTCATATCGTGATATCGCTACATCGCTACGTCTAATGTTTGATCACTCCTCTGTGTGTCGCTACCACATCCCTCCAGCGTACCAATGACAGATTATGTATTAGTCTGTCATTGGTATAAAATGAGGGATCTGGTAGCGGATTGTAGAGGAGGAATTCGGTATAATTTGAGGATATCCGATTTCCGGTTTCAGATTGACGAAATCTAAAGATTGACTTTATTGATTTTAAACCTGGAAACCCCTGTGTTTTCATTTTTAAAAATCAACATGTAATATGCACTCATCAGGGGGGGCAAATCCAGTGTAAGTACATTCTGTCCTTTCACTAAAGTAAATTTCCGGGAAAGGATCTCCTTCCCCAACAGATCATATAACTGAACTGAACAACTATTTTCTCCCGGGGAAAAGCATTCCAGGGATATACCAGAGGAAGTAGGGTTAGGATAGCACAAAACCCTGGAGGCATCGAAGGAAATAGTGTTGGTAACTATATTGAAACAGCCTTCTACATTATAAAACTCCGCTTTATAAATACCGCTCTCAAAAACAACCAGCCCGGCGGAATGCTCCCCCCCGATCTCCTGCCCGTTAAGATACCAGCTGATCTGTGTCGAACCCTCCGGTACTGACAAGATACCGTTTTGATACTTTAAAAGCTCCGTCGTATTCCTCATTCTCAGGTTATCGACGAATACTACCCCATTCTTAAAATTACCCGGAGAGCTGAAGTTGACCTTGAAAGCTATATTCCGGAAAGTATTTTTTACCGGCCTGATACTAGGCTCGAATTCCTGCCAGGAGTAATTGTCCAGCACGGCCGACTTCCAAAGCAGTTCACTGTCGAGTGGTGGGTAACACTCGCCGTTAAAGCCGTAAATCTCCATAATACATGGATTGTCGAAATAGTAATCCTGCCATTCCAGGGTCCCGTATAGATCGTGGGAGAGCGACATGTCCACCTGCAGGGTATAACACATGTCTTTTTCAAAGGGTTGAAGCAATTCAGCCCAGACTGTTTCCACGGTTCCCGGAGGGTTCATCTCCCTGGTCACCATCGAAATATAAGCTTCTCCTTCATAAGCCGGCATGTAATTGTGGGCTATACCAGGTTGGGTATCTACTGTTGAAACTCCATCGTTGCAATTCGACCAGTAAGGTGGCGGCTCATTATGGATAGGAGTTCCCTCGAAACTATCATTGGCTGTAATCACCTGACCTTGCGCTCTTTCAGACAAAGCTGCGATTCCGATAGTAATCAATAAAAAATAGATCAGGGGTTTAATTTCTTTGACAAAGATTCTCTTTTTCATTTGAAATAATAAGTCCTAGCTTTGTTGGTTAATGATCTTTTAATGCGGTATCTTAAGTTAATTAAAAAAAATTAATATGCTCCTTGAGTTCTGGTTTTCTTGCGTTAAATTTAGGATTGATATTTTAGATATCCTAATATTTTGGGGCTTATTTCAGATCAAAGTTCAAAATGCAAAGGGTAAATTCAATGAGACTATCTTTTCATGAGTCCCGAATTCCCGGGATGAAATGAAAAGATTAAGTCGAATTAATCCCGTGAATGAAATGAAAGGGGAGTTGAAGTTAATAAGTTATTGAGTTAGACAGCCTTTCACTACTCACGGCTCACTACTCACAATCCTTGACTGAAGACTGCAAGAGGCCTTCCTTTCAGGCATTGCATCATTAAAATTTGTTTAAAGAGTCCTTCCACAATTTTTCTTCAATTAAAGTGAAATTATCCTTGTCTTTCCACCCGATAATTAATTCCTTCAATTGATTAAATTTGTAAAAAGAGTCAATGATAAACTGGTAGTGATAATTCCTGTTCAAATAATCAAATATCAGCCAATTATTATAGGAACCATATAATCCGGCATTCTCTTCTTTGGGAATAAATATATCAGTCTTTATTGTGAAATTTTGAAGTTGATCTATTTTAAATGTTTTGGCATCATTTTTAAGTTTAATTATCAAAATTTCATCGGACATATTTAATTCACCAATTAGCTTTTTTCTCCTCGACAAAAAATAAAAGAATATTAAAGTAGTAAAGAGAACAATCAGAAAATAAAGCAGGACATCCCCGATACCATTACCAAATGTTCTATCAAGAAATGATTGAAAGTCATTTCTTTTAAAATAAGCTATTAATATAAATAGGATTGTTAGACAGATGTCTTTTATTCGAACAAATATTTTTCTTTTCGGAGATGTAGAGATCAGTTTGGCAGTCATTTGATTTTCCTGTAAATAAATCACCCTAATTCAATTTGCTGACAGCTTTATTTCTATACTCAGCCCTCCTGGATTTCATTAATTATTTTCCCTCCTATTATAATTTGCCTTATTCGGGGTTGTATAAACCAAATTCCGACAGGCAGAAATAATATCAGGAAGAAATCTCCAATATATTCACTAATAATGGCCTCTTTATTCAATTCTATTGATTTAAGGGCTTTTGCAGGGAAGGACATGAAATATAAAAATGCGAAGAAGACATAAATCATAGGTATCGCGGCCAATCCGTTAAATACCATACCTTTACCATCTGAGAGAACACTTATGATCGAAAATGCCGATACCCAAATGAAAGTATTTATCAGATAAAAATTTTCTCTCAATTTCACCTTCCCGGGAAGATAATCAGTCAAAGTGCAACCAAGTGCAAACGGATATAAGAAAAAAATTACACATCCAATGATTCTTATAAAGGAATTTGTCAATGGGCTATTATGAACCGTAATATTCGATATCATGATTCCCGCAATCAAAAGAATGAATATCTGCCAGGATTGTGCCTTTAGAAGTCTTTCCATTTTTTTGTTGTTTTTTGTTTTTATCTGATTGCCGGATAGTTTATAAACTTGTAACTTAATTTCATTTCTAGCTGACCCAGTGAAAGGATCAGGTTTTACAGCTTAATGATTTAAGAAAACATAATTCATGTTTGACCTGGCATCGCTATTTTATTTGTCTTTTTTGAGCAGCTAAATTTATAAGGCTTTTTTTTAATTTCCAAATTATTCAGGTCTTCATTTTTATAAGTTTCCTTTAGGCTAAAGCAAAGTGAAAATATTGAAGACCTTCACTAAATAGTGACCCTTCCTCGATTTGGGGAAGGGCTGGGGAAGGGGCCGGGGAAGTTCAAAGTTCAAAATGCAAAGTGCAAAGTTGAAGTTGATTGGTTATTGTATCAACCCCCATTAA
Source organism: uncultured Bacteroidales bacterium (assembly GCA_963787195.1). Taxonomy (GTDB): domain Bacteria; phylum Bacteroidota; class Bacteroidia; order Bacteroidales; family JAGOPY01; genus CAWBCI01. Next base: position 2,863 of record CAWBCI010000003.1, on the reverse strand, counting down.
ACTGGACTAATTTCTTGCAAGTTAATAATTGATTGATTTAAAGCCATATTTTTGTTTAAGACCAATGAAGCCTCGTGAGGGATACCTTCTGACTTTAGGGCCGGGGGTGTCTCTCTGAGGCAAAATATTTCTTTATTTTTTTTATTCCTTTTGATTTCAACTTTTCCTGAGTTCCATAGATCAATAAACTTTCTGGGCGTCTTATATAACAGACACTGCATCACCCGGGTATTGTTGTAGGCATGATAAAACTCCTCAAAGATTTTCTTTGCATGATCTAAATCCATGAACAGATTTCTTCTGCATACCAGTCTGGTCACGGTACTGTGGAAGGATTCAATGTGTGCATTTTGCTGCGGTGTTCCTGGATTGATAAATTCATGGCTTATCCCTTTATCGTCTAATACTTCAGCCAGTATTTTAGCAATGAACTGGGGGCCATTATCGGTTCTTATCACGACGTTAATATCGTGTTTTTGGATGTTTTCTTTAACCAAAGGGTGATCCATCACTTGCTTAACCAAGCGGGTGACTTGCTGGGCCTGCATCCGGGATTCCAGCTCCCATGCTATTGCATACCGGCAAAAAGTGCATAAGAATGTCAACAGATATGCATTTCTTTGTTGTCCAAACAGGTAAATATATTTTATATCCGCTTCTATCGTTTTAAATGGAGCTTCAAGTAATGGAACCGTATGCTTAATGAATGTCTTTTGGATATTTTGATTTTTGACCATCTTAGGGTGCAATAACTTATTCTCTTTCATAAGCCGGTAAACCTTCTTGGGATTGATAATAAATCCCTGATCCCTGAGTAGTTGGGTTACGGTCTGGTATCCATAATCGTTATATTCCGGGGTGATGATCTGGACTATATTATCCACCACTGCTTGATTGACAACCCTATCGCCCATATGCTTTTTTGTGTGGGTAGAAGGACGTTTGCCCCTGGGTATACCCTTGGTTTGATAATAGTAAGTGCTCTTCTTCACCCCGGCTATTTGCGCGGCATCGGTGATTCTCATCCCTTCACTAACAAAGGATCTTATGATTTCTTTCCTTTGTTCCATTGTGCAAACTTTTTTTTTAAAAGCTCATCTTTCATCCGGGATTCCATCTCTTTTTCTGCTAATAACTCCTTAAGGATCTTAATCTCTTTCTCCATCCTTTTTACCTGAAGATCCAGGTTCTTGCCCCTGCGATCCTCCAGCCCGTCAAGGCCCAAGGCATTGTACCGGTCCAACCAGTCATAATAAAGTGTTTTAGATAAGGAATGCTTTCGGCACCCTGCAACAACACCCAGCCGCTGTATATCCAACAGGATCTTTTCCTTTTCAGTGGGGTTCCACTTTCGAATCTCTCTTTTCATAAACATAAAAGTACAAATTGAAGCAGTACTTTTAGTCTAGTTTTATAGGGGGCTGGCACAGTATTGTATCAACCCCCATTAAACTGGACTAATTTCTTGCAAGTTAATAATTGATTGATTTAAAGCCATATTTTTGTTTAAGACCAATGAAGCCTCGTGAGGGATACCTTCTGACTTTAGGGCCGGGGGTGTCTCTCTGAGGCAAAATATTTCTTTATTTTTTTTATTCCTTTTGATTTCAACTTTTCCTGAGTTCCATAGATCAATAAACTTTCTGGGCGTCTTATATAACAGACACTGCATCACCCGGGTATTGTTGTAGGCATGATAAAACTCCTCAAAGATTTTCTTTGCATGATCTAAATCCATGAACAGATTTCTTCTGCATACCAGTCTGGTCACGGTACTGTGGAAGGATTCAATGTGTGCATTTTGCTGCGGTGTTCCTGGATTGATAAATTCATGGCTTATCCCTTTATCGTCTAATACTTCAGCCAGTATTTTAGCAATGAACTGGGGGCCATTATCGGTTCTTATCACGACGTTAATATCGTGTTTTTGGATGTTTTCTTTAACCAAAGGGTGATCCATCACTTGCTTAACCAAGCGGGTGACTTGCTGGGCCTGCATCCGGGATTCCAGCTCCCATGCTATTGCATACCGGCAAAAAGTGCATAAGAATGTCAACAGATATGCATTTCTTTGTTGTCCAAACAGGTAAATATATTTTATATCCGCTTCTATCGTTTTAAATGGAGCTTCAAGTAATGGAACCGTATGCTTAATGAATGTCTTTTGGATATTTTGATTTTTGACCATCTTAGGGTGCAATAACTTATTCTCTTTCATAAGCCGGTAAACCTTCTTGGGATTGATAATAAATCCCTGATCCCTGAGTAGTTGGGTTACGGTCTGGTATCCATAATCGTTATATTCCGGGGTGATGATCTGGACTATATTATCCACCACTGCTTGATTGACAACCCTATCGCCCATATGCTTTTTTGTGTGGGTAGAAGGACGTTTGCCCCTGGGTATACCCTTGGTTTGATAATAGTAAGTGCTCTTCTTCACCCCGGCTATTTGCGCGGCATCGGTGATTCTCATCCCTTCACTAACAAAGGATCTTATGATTTCTTTCCTTTGTTCCATTGTGCAAACTTTTTTTTTAAAAGCTCATCTTTCATCCGGGATTCCATCTCTTTTTCTGCTAATAACTCCTTAAGGATCTTAATCTCTTTCTCCATCCTTTTTACCTGAAGATCCAGGTTCTTGCCCCTGCGATCCTCCAGCCCGTCAAGGCCCAAGGCATTGTACCGGTCCAACCAGTCATAATAAAGTGTTTTAGATAAGGAATGCTTTGGGCACCCTGCAACAACACCCAGCCGCTGTATATCCAACAGGATCTTTTCCTTTTCAGTGGGGTTCCACTTTCGAATCTCTCTTTTCATAAACATAAAAGTACAAATTGAAGCAGTACTTTTAGTCTAGTTT
>CAWBCI010000002.1:0-101634 GCA_963787195.1 uncultured Bacteroidales bacterium | reverse complement strand
AGCAATGCTTCCATTTCTTCTTGCTGCCAGAGCCAGCGTTAAGGATATGAATAAAAGACCATTATTTGCAGAAGGATTAGCCTCCAGCTTCGAAGCGTTCATGAAAACACGATTGGATAATATCCGAAAGCAAGTGGACAGTGATGATGAACTTGAGGAAGAAATAATTCTAAAGAATGATTGGCATTATCAGCAATTAGGAAAATTGCTGAATGTCCATTCTAACATATCTCCAAAAAATGATCACCCAAAGATCAAAGCCACAGTGAAAAAGGCCATCGATCTATGGCAGGATGGGGAAAAAGTACTGATTTTTTGTCATTTCATCGCAACAGGAAAGGCATTAAGGCAATATATATCTGAAGCAATGTCCAGGTCGATTATTAAAATGGGGGCAAGAAAAATTGAATGTAATGATTCGGAAGTATTGCTTAGATTGGATAGCATCGGACTACGTTTTGCAAAAGAAGGTAGTTCCTTAAGGGTTGCTATTCAAAAAGAAATTCAAAAGATGCTTACCCCTTATGAAAACCTAAAAACCTATTCCGATAATCTCGAAACAGTTGTATTGAGATATATACGGACGCCTTCTTTTTTGGTTCGATTTTTCCCGCTAAAAGAAAAACAATTCAGTGGAAAAACCTTTAGGGAAGCATTAAAGAAAAAAGACAAATCTGGGCTAACATTGAGGCAAATTATCGTCAACTTCTTTGAGTTTTTAGCCACGAAATGCAGTGAAGAAGAACGGTCAGAGTATATCAAAGCTCTCAATAAGATTCAGACAGGAAATATTTCTGGGGATGATGTTCAAGCCAGTTACGGCGAAGATGAACTTCAAGGGGACCAAAAAGAAAAAATGGTTCCGAATGTGAGGTTGGTTAATGGCAGCACGTCACAAGAAAGTCGGCAAAATCTTATGTTGACATTTAATACTCCTTTTTACCCTGATATATTAATTGCTAGCAGTGTCATGGCTGAAGGTGTGGATCTACACCTTAATTGTCGTTATATCATCCACCATGATCTTTGCTGGAACCCAAGTACATTAGAACAACGTACCGGGAGAGTTGATAGGATTGGGGCAAAAGTCGAAAGGTGTGGTGAGCCAATCTGTATTTATCTTCCATATATTTCGGAAACACAGGATGAGAAAATGTTTAAAGTAGTGATGGACCGGGAACGTTGGTTCAAAATCATTATGGGAGAAAAATATCCTGTAGATTTGAAGACCACTGATAAGATTGCTGAAAGGATTGCGTTGCCAAATAAAATAATAGAGGGGTTAAGTTTTAAATTAGAAGTATAGGTATCCGAAAGGGGCCTGTGTGATTAATCTACTGTATTCTGTATTCGCCATTTTGGTCATATCCCTTCGTCCTGATGAGTCTTGATTAGAGCTAAGCAGCTTTTTATCTTTGGCGCCAAAAGAAGTAAGTTTTATGAAGGAATCAGAAAATCTGGATGACGGCCGATACGAGATCGATAATAACCTGATAGAAAACTCCATCCGCCCGGTGGCCCTGGGCAGGAAAAATTATTTGTTCGCCGGCTCGCACGAAGGCACCCAGCGTGCAGCCATCATGTATTCTTTCCTGGGGACTTGCAAAATCAACAATATTGAACCCTTTGAATGGCTATCGACCGTACTGAAACGAATCCCCGATCACTCGATCCAACGCCTGGAAGAACTGCTGCCACAGAACCTGAAGTAAATCCCGGAAATAAAACGTATTTTTATATGCCAGTCAAGATGTAGCTGGCCGGAGGGTTACAGTAAAATTTCAATCGTAAGTATGGAGATTAGCTTTCACAAGCTTTCCGGAAAAACAAATTTATATGCCTCTTCACCAAATGGTTTAGCGTCAGGATTGTAATATACATTTGGATCATATCGCAGAGGAACAATATTTGGTCCTAAATCAATTGGGGGGACCTCTCCAATCAATTCTCGTAAAATTTGTTTGATCATGGGAAAAGTCCATACTGTTCCTTCGTAGCTTTTGTTATCAGTTTTAATTACGACAGTCTTTCCGTTAAAGTAATTATCATAACTTAAAATGACGCAATCTAATTCGGATAATAAATCTAACTTATCGTAGATATCGTTTTCAGTAACAAAATCAAAAACCAGAAGGTTTGAAGGCTTAAACTCAGGTCTTGGCCTTTGAAACCAATCTTTGGTGAAAGTGTATCCTAAACTTATTCCAGGAAGTTTTAAAATTAATTTCTGCCTGTCGGAGTAAGTATAGTCATTGATAACTAGCTCATCTTGCTTCTTGAGGTCGGGCATATGCTCAATCTTACCGTTTTTAATGTAGGCGTAAATGTCCTTAAGGTTCGTGATCCTGAACGGATTACTTTTTCTTTCCTCATTGGCATACATGCAGTACACCTCTTTTCTTTTATTAAAAATTGAATTTTTCATGGCTCTACTTTTTTTTAATTGTTTGTAAAAAATTTCTAAACTTGTTAATGAATCATTGGCCAAATAGTTCATGTATTAGTTGCTTACAAAGTTAGATTTTATTATAGGGTTGTCAATACTTTTTAAGGCCAATATATTTTTTATATACTTGTGTATCAATAGTAATAATAGTTATGTATTTTAAATAAATGAATATACAGATATATTAGGTATATATATTGTAATATATATTATAACACTTTATCTACATTACATGTAATAGACAAATAATTACTCCGATAATATTTATTGTATATTTGCTGTAACACAAGACTGGGAACTATGCCAAAATATAGATTGCTCAAACCTTCTGGAAACCTCACCAATCACAGATTGACCATTCAAAGCAATGGACGGATATTCTTTTCAAGATCTATTGAAAAGGAACTAAATATTAAACAATATAAAGCGGTCGAATTAACGACAGATGAAGAAAATCCAGATGGAAAGGAACTCTTCCTAAGATTCGTTAGGAAGTATAACAATCCAGACTATACTAAATTAAACGTCTCTGGGAACTACTATTATTTTGTTTCACAAAAGCTCCTTGATTTATTTAATTTACGTAAGCCAACATTTAAAAACTATTATTTTTCATTCGAGGAATTTGAAAACATTGACAAAAAAAGGTACAAACTTGAACTGAAAAAGAAGAAATTAGCTAAATAGTTAAGGATTATTCACTCCGGAAATTTTTGTGAATGGGAAACTGCATTTGGAGTAAGCTTCAAATCTTCCATATATTTAATCATATCTAAAATATTACTCCTAGAAAATTGTGATTTTCTTTTTGACAAAGCATAAAATTCTTCATATTTACTTTTTTAGATACAATTCATAAAATTATATATGGGTTATGATTTATATGATTTGATCCTCGTATTGGCTAATTATTGCTACCTTTCCATATAATATTTGATATGAAATTTTCAACATCATGGAAAGGAAAGAACTTGAGTCTAAACTTAACAAAGAATTATTGCAAGCTTGCAATGAAGCTAAAAAATTTGGCGTTTTTCCAACTCTTTTTATAACAATGCTTGGTAACGATGGACCAATAGAGGCATCAAAGAAAGTGGTAAACAAAGATGAGGGTACTCAGGGATATGCTGATTTATTGATCATCGGTAAAACGTATCTTTCAGTAGAACATATAATTTCAAAACCTGAATATAAAGATCTGTTTGATGAAATTACCCTTAAAAATGCACGAAAAAGATTAGACGGAAGGTAACTGCATTTTCCGCTGATATTGACCACCACTTTCCGCTCGAAAGTGACCACCGTATAATATTCATATCGAGCTAGTTAAAGTGGTCAACGAAAAGTGGAATCAGGTGGTCAATTTGAGCGGATTTTCCAAATATCACCAAATCCATTTGTAATGGATGTTATAAGGTTGTTGTCATTATTGTAAATTCCATAAAAGTAATATTGGGGATTGGAATTATCCCCCTCACAGGAAACAAAATCTGTTTTTGTATTACCTATTGATGTGTTTACAGATAAATAGACTGACCAAGACTTTAAAGAATTAACTGATGAAAGCCTCAACTTTGGAAAGATATTTAAAGAATTTATTGAATTCGTGAGATAAAAATAAATTGAAATTGACATAGATGAATTAAGTGATATAGCAATTAAAAACTATATAGATTATAAAAAAGCGAATTTAGACAATTTGGATAAATAGAAGAACGAACCGCCAATACATGGTATAGTGCATGCGGGTTTCAGTGGCATGCGAGCGTTTGTAGCTCGTAAAAAAATCGGTGTAAACTGATAGGAAAACACCTCATAATCCCGCACGACACCAAACCATCAATCGTTAGCAACAAGGCGAAGACCACCGCACATTTAGCACATTTGGTTTTTTGCCAACACTCAAAGCCAGAGAAGAAAAAACCAAAAGAGCTAAATTTCAGCCAACGCACTAGAAGAAAAAATATATGCAGTAGAACCAAAATTATTGAATCATGGACTACAGTAACCAAAGGGATAAAAGCATAATACTAAAAGAAAGAGGGAAAGTACATCAGATTGCAATTGAAGACATTGTTTATGTTGAATGTGAAAGCTATGTTTCAACATGCCACACTTTTAGCAAGGGAAAAACTGTTTCTTGCTCTATCTTACTCAAAGATATTGAAGAAAAAGTGAACGGGTATGGCTTTTGCAGGATTAATATAAACACTCTGGTAAATTTAAAATATTTTGACAGTTATGTTTCGGGTAAAAAAAGGTGTTCCAAAACTATAACAGGATTGGAGATGAGTGTTTCTAAAAGAAAATGGAGCATTTTAAAAGAAAATATTGAAGGATAACATGCCGTTTATTTGAAAAATGATACCGCATATTAGATAAACTGACCATATTGGCTTTTGTGTTTAATTAGGTTGTATTTTTATTCATGAAAAATTGATTTGCCAAATTTTAGCCAGACATAATGAAAACCAAAGCTCTACATATAGTAATAATTTTAATGCATGGCCTGCTAAATAATAGTATTGCTCAAACAGTTGTAGAGGGGAAGATCATCAACAGAACGAACAAACCAATATTAGATGCCTCGATCATGCTAATGAATACCGCTGATAGTTCGGTAGTTGCCTTTAGTTTTAGTAATAGCGATGGTGATTATACCATCTTTTCTGATCAAAAGGAAGATGAGTTATTATTAATGGTGTCTGGTTTTAATATTAAACGACAGATTAAAAAGATTGCCAACCACAGCCAAAAAGTAGATTTCGTTGTAAACGAGGAAGCAATTGAGCTGAAAGAGTTTTCGGTAAAATCAGAAAAAATATGGGGAACACGCGATACGGTTAACTATGTAGTAGATGCATTCCGGGATTCCACAGATATTGTAATTAGTGATGTGTTGCAAAAAATGCCCGGTATCGTGGTAAAAGAGAGCGGACAGATCGAATACCGCGGGAAACCCATCAGTAAGTTTTACATCGAAAACATGGATATGCTTCAGGGAAGATATGGAATTGCCACCAACAACATAAAAGCATCTGATATCGCGACTGTGCAGGTTTTTGAGAATCATCAACCAATTAAAGCACTTGAAGATATTGCATTTACTGATGATGCAGCCATCAATCTTAAACTTAAACCAGGGGCAAAAGGCATTTACACGGCTATGGCTGATGTAGGAGCAGGAATAGATAATCAATTCTTGTGGAATAGTTCGGTAACCGGTATGTATTTTAGTAAAAAGCGCCAACACCTGACTGCTTTAAAATCAAACAATACCGGAAACGATTTGGATCAGGAATTTCAGTCATTTAATAATGAAAACATTCAGTTAAGGGGGTCAATATCCTCCATTGTGCAGCCATCACCACCCCAGATTAATAAAAGCAGATATCTTTTCAACCAGGCATTTGGCGGCACTATTAATAATCTGATCAAGACAAAGGATGAAGCTGAATTTACCTTCAACTTAAACGGATTTCGTGATATTGACGACAGAAAAAGCTATGACCAGACATGCTATATTATTCCCGGTGAAGATACTGTTACAATCAAAGAGCAGATGGATTCGCATATCAGCCGGTTTAATATGGAAGGGGGTATTGGCTATAATAGAAACAAGGATCAAAATTATTTGAATACACGTTTGATGTTTTCGGGGAATTTCATAGAGCGTTCCGGTAATATTTTTAACGATGAGCATATTAGGCAAAACGGTGAACAAGACCAATTAAACTTAGCCTCCACCATACACTGGATAAGACGGGGAAATAACAAACAAAGGTCAGGCACTGAATTGTATTCTCAATCTTTTTACCAATCACAGCCATATCGGCTGGATATTTCGCCAGGTATGTTTGATGATGTGTTGAATGATAGCGTGCCATTTAATACCATTAGGCAAGATGTAGCCTTCAATTCCTTTGAAACACGAAATAGCCTGATGTTTCTTTCATCGGCAGGCTGGAAATCATTTCTGGTCCACCCGATAATGCTTTTTTCATTAGAACATCAGTCCCTCAACTCTCAATTGTCAAAATCATTGCAGGGAGATACGCTTTTGAGGTTTTCAGACGATTCCCTGAGTAACGATCTAACATGGATGCGGGTAAAAGCCGGAATTTCGCTAAAGATCACTTTTCGTAAACGGGATTTCAACTTTGAATTGTCAACACCTATACAGTATCAGAATATTTCACTTTCTGATAAAATAAAACCTGATGATTCCCATCAAAACCGAATCATTTTTCAGCCCCAAGCTAATTTGAGATATAACATCAATACCCATTGGGAAGTTTCCGGATCATGGTTTTGGTACAACCACAATCCAAACCTACGTAATCTTTATTCAGGCTACATTTTGCAGAATTACAGAACCCTGAGCCACTATGAAAGCAGGCTTTCCGATTCATATGGCCTACAGGGGACACTCAAATTATCCTATAAAGATATTATTCGGTTTCTGTTTACAAACATTGAAATCAGATATAACCGGTATCGCAATGAAGTAATGTATGCACAGGAGTTTGAAGGCTCAATGATGAAAATTTCAGCGGTAGAATTGGAAAACAAAGGGAATTATTTCTCGGTTACAGCGCGTGCAGGTAAAGGATTCAACTGGAAAAAGCTTTCTGTCAATGCCGAAGCCTCCTGGGGTAAAGGAGTTACTCCTCAACTCAGACAGAACAGCCTTATGGAATATAAAAATCAGGGGATAAATGCCAATTTGAGGCTTTCCCTCGCTATAACCGAAAAACTGCAGTTTGCTAACAAAAGCAGCTGGAGCAGTGTAAGCGGCAGCACCGATGCCGGGGATAAACTTGAACCCATTGTAAGCTTTATTGATGCGGCAACAATTAATTACATTTTTCCCAAAGGTTTGATATTCAGCTTTGGAATGGAATACTATGATACGCGTAATGGAAGCAGGAAGCAAAACTTTTTTCTTTTAGATGCCGGCATTACCTATACATGGAAAAGAATAAGATTTACGCTGGACTATAACAATATTTTGAACACGACAGATTATGTGTATGCATACTACGGTACTCTCAGCAGCTACTATTCGGAGTATAGAATTCGTCCGGCTTCTGTTCTGCTAAGCGCCCGTTTTAAACTCTTTTAATCATGGATAGCAAATACACAAATATCTGGTTTCTATGCAAGACTAACCTAAGCTAAAAAGCCTTTGCCGGTTGTGGTAATGTGGCCGGCAAAGGCTAAAGTTGGCAATGCACGTCTGAAGACTATTCGAACATTACCATTGCAAATTTATCCATTTTTAAATTAAAACTTAACAGATATGAAATCAATTAAATTAAATAAGCTGAATATGAACCGACTTTCAAGAGAACAGTTGAATGCTATAAAAGGTGGAGCATCAGGATACAAGTGCTCCTGTGGCTGCTGTTATGCTAATCAAGGTGGTTCCAATTCTACGGATAATTTGATAGCAAATTATGACTACGCCACTACCACCAAATGCGATGAAATAACAGGAGTTATGTAAACTGAGTTCCAACCCAGATAGGGGCTGTTTGTGTGTTTTTAAATAAATATTCAAATAATTGAAAATTAATATGCTTAGTCAAATTATCATATTTTTTCATAGAGTACTTTAAAATTACCAAGAGCAGCCCCTGCTTTTTAATTTTGATATATTATTGTATTTTATAATAAAACATAGTAATAAAATGAGAGCACTATTACACTTGATTAAATTGATCATTTTAACAATGATATGTGTGACTAACTTAAGTCTCTTTGGACAGATTAAAAGATTATATTACATTGACGATTTTACTTTTCTCGACTCAGCCAAATATGAAATCACCTATGAAGTTGAAAAAGTGCCTGACACCACTAAACCAAATGATAAGTTAATTGATGTCCAAAAGCTATTAATAGGCAAAGAGATTTCAAAAACATACAGTTATTTGCTTTTTCAGAATGACTCTATTTGCACAATTTTGGAAAAACAAGACCTTAATTTCCCATCTCCTCCATCTGCTGCCGGAACCGATGAGATATACAGAAATCTACTGACTGGAAATATGGAAATAAAAAATCGTGTTGACGAAACAATTTTTTGTTATGAAGAAAACAAACCGGTATTGAAATGGGCAATACTTAGTGGACGCAAAGTGATAGCGAATTATCCTTGTCAGAATGCAACAGTTGAGTTCAGGGGCCGTAAATATGAAGCATGGTTTACAACAGAAATTCCGATTAGTGTCGGGCCATATAAGTTTGGTGGGTTGCCGGGGCTTATTCTTGAAATACAGGATTCAAATCAAAATTATACATTCAGATGTATCGGCCTGAAAAAACTAAAACCTTTACAGCCAATCAAATCTCAAAATTTTCCATGTACAAAAACAACACGAGAAGAATTGCAGGATTTTCTGATAAAAAAATATAATAATCTAACCCAATACTTCAATTCCAGGGGTGTGACCTATGCAGTTAAAATTGATGGAAAAGTGATTGTTAACCCTAAAAATTACAGTCTTCCGTATAATCCGATAGAACTTGAATAAATAATGAAAACAAAACAATATATCAGGCCGGATATGATCAGGAATAGCCTGGCCAATTCACCACAAATAACTTTTGAGGTTACAGACACATGCAATCTTAATTGTGTTTACTGTGGATACGGAAAATTATATTCAGACTATGATGATAGATTAAACAAAAAGCAAGAATTTAATAAAGCTAAATTGTTCCTGGATTACCTATCAGTATTGTGGAGATCACCATTAAATAAATCAGTTAACAATACTGTTCAGGTGAGTTTTTATGGCGGAGAACCATTGATGAACGTCCCATTTATTGAAAAAGTCATTGATTATACGAAAAGTTTAAAAGGACAGGCTAGAAAATTTGCTTATAGCATGACAACGAACGGTATGCTGTTGGATAAGTATATGGATTTTTTGGTTTCATATGATTTTAGTCTATTGGTCAGCTTGGATGGAGATGAGTTTAATAATTCTTATAGAGTTAATAAGCTGGGACAAAATAGCTACTTCCACCTTATTGAAAAAATTGATAAGCTCAAATTACAGTACCCCGACTATTTTAACAAAAAGGTAAATTTTAATGCTGTACTCCACAATCGAAATTCAGTGGCAGCTATTTTTGATTTTTTCAAAAAGAGATATAACAAGGTAGCCCGAATCGGGTCACTTAATACCACTGGTATCCGACCGGAAATGAAGGATAAATTCCTGAGAATGTATCAAAATACTTTTGATAGTCTTTTACAGTCAGAAAACTACGGTGAGATTGAATCCGAAATGTTTCTTTCCAGTCCGACTTTCCAGTCGGCAACGGTTTTTTTAATGCAACATTCTGAGTTTAAATATGAGAACTACAATGAACTTCTTTATGGCAAACGTGAAAATGAAAATTTGTATCCAACAGGAACATGCCTTCCTTTCTCAAGAAAAGTGTTCATTACAGTAAATGGAAAGATACTACCATGTGAAAGAATCGGCCAGCAGTTTGCATTAGGAGAAATAACAAATGATTCAATCAATCTCGATTTTAACGAAATAGCCAAAAAGTACAATCATTACTTCGATAAACTGGATTCACAATGTTCAAAATGTTACAATTCAAAAAGTTGCATACAGTGCATATTTAATCTTCAGGATATTGAAAAAAATAAGTGTAGTTGTAATGGATTTATGAATGATGAGAAGTTTCAATCATATAAGAATACGCAACTAAAATTTCTTGCTCGTCATCCTGAAGCCTATTCTAGAATAATGAACGATGTAATATATCGATAAAACAGCTTAAAATGGAAATTGAAGATACAAGGATTTGGTATACACTGTCAAAAGATGTTTACATTTCATTTAATTCACCAGATCAATTGCTCCTTTACAATACCTTAAATGGTAAATCATTAATCGTTTCTAAGTCAAAATGTATTGATGTAGTAAATGAGGTCTACAAGCCATCAAACCTTGGAGTTGTTGATATTGAAAATTTGAATTTTGACCAGGAGATGTTGGATTTTTTGGACAAATCAATTACACTGGGTATTGGGTTAAAAACAGAGAAATCTGTGAGTCCGAGAAAACCTATCAATTTATTGCCAATTCTGAACTTACAAAATGATATTGAAAAATTGGAGCATAACGGCGAAGATCATTTGATTGGAGATCAAATTGCTGATTACCTTACTTCACTTAGCATTTTTATTAACACTGACTGCGGGAAAAGTTGTGAATATTGCGGTAACTATTTTAAACAAACTTTATTCTGCACAAAATCCGCTGAAAGCATTTCAATTCCATTTGAAACCTTAGAGGATATCTTTTTACAATCAGCGTCAATGCAGGTAAGTAAAATAAACATACTTGGAGGGGATATAACCCTTTATCCCAGATGGGATAGATTATTAGCCCTTCTTGAAAATCAATCCTATGAATTTCATTTGTGGTTCAATCTAATCAATCTGTCTGATTTTGATTATTTATTAAACCTCCCATTTCACAAAGAGATATTAATTGCCTTCCCCTTTAACGAAGCCGATCTTAAAAGCTTAATTTATTTGGTTGAAGAACGAAATGACTTTACCTTCAATTTCATTATTGAGAATGAGGCTATGTATACAATTATCGCAGATTTGGTGAATAAGCATAAACAATTAAAATATGAATTTATTCCTTTTTTTAGCGGAAATAATATCGAGTTTTTAAAAAGCAATGTATTCATAGATGAGAGTGATATTCTCTCAGATTTGATAGAAATGATAAGTATTTTTCGTAATCAAAAACTCAATGCTAATTTCTTTGGTCATCTGATTTTTCTGCCTGATGGACAGGTTAAAGCGAATATGAATACTCAAGCTATAGGATTTTTCCCGAATAAATCAATTCTCGAGTTGATTTATGAGGAGCTTATTCGTAATACAATCTGGCGAAAAACAAGAGGTGGTGGTAGTTGTATCACCTGTATGTACAGATACTTATGTCCGCCCCCGGGCAATCTTGAAATGGTGTTGGATAAACAAAATTTATGTTATGTTCAATAGCTATCTTGCATGAAATTTAAAATATTTTTACAGGCGGATGCAATGGATTGCGGTCCTGCATGTTTATGCATGATCGCAAAACATTATGGTAAAGAATATAGCCTAGATAGTTTACGAAATTCGTGTTTTTTGTCAAAAAGAGGTGTTTCATTATTAGGTATTAGCGATGCGGCAGAACAAATAGGATTCCGAACATTTGGTGTTCAAGTTGCGTGGAGTCAATTATCCAAAGAAGTACCTCTGCCTTGTATAATCCATTGGAATCAGGAGCATTTTGTTGCTGTTTACAAGATAAAGCAAAAGAACATTTTCCGAAAACAAGCCATAGTTTACATATCCGACCCTGCACGTGGCCTTGTTAAATATACTGAAGAAGAATTTAAAAAGCATTGGATTAGCACGAAATCAGGCGACGAAGACAAAGGCATTGTGTTGCTTTTAGAGCCAACACAGGAATTTTATAAGCAGGAAGGTGATAAAATAAATCGAAGTAACCTGAAATTCCTATCTACCTATTTTATGCGTTTCAAACCCTTTTTCGGGCAACTCATTATCGGATTGGTGCTGGGCAGTTTATTTCAACTAATTTTCCCTTTCCTTACTCAGGCAATTGTTGATATAGGTATTGCAAACAAGAACATAGGGTTTATCTATTTAATTCTTTTGGCACAAATGGTATTGATCATCAGCCGCATGTCGGTCGAATTTATCAGGCGGTGGATACTTTTGCACATCAGCACCCGGATTAATATATCCCTCATCTCCGACTTTTTTATAAAGCTCATGAAACTACCTATGAGCTATTTCGACACCAAACTCACTGGCGACATTTTGCAGCGTATTAATGACCATGCCAGGATTGAACAGTTTTTAACGGCAAGAACCTTAAGTACTTTGTTCTCACTCGTCACACTCATTGTATTTAGTATTGTTTTATGGATTTACGATGTTCGGATATTTGCAATATTTTTTGTTGGCAGCATAATTTACACCTTGTGGATTCTGATCTTTTTGAAAAAACGGCGTGAACTTGATTTTAAATATTTTGAAGTACGGGCAAGAAATCAAAACAAAACATATCAGCTGATACAGGGCATGCAGGAAATAAAACTGCAAAACACCGAAAAACGACATCGCTGGGAGTGGGAGGATGTTCAGGCCGATTTGTTTCATATTAATATCGCATCACTAAAACTTCAGCAATTCCAGGAAGCTGGTAACATTTTCATCAACGAGGCTAAAAACATCCTTATTACCGTAGTAGCTGCTCTCGCAGTAATCCACAACGAAATGACACTTGGGATGATGCTTGCCACACAATATATTATCGGGCAACTAACTTTACCAATAGAACAAACTGTTGATTTCATTCACGATTTACAGGATACTAAAATAAGCCTTGAGCGTATCAATGAAATCCATCAAAAAAATGATGAAAATTATAACCGTCCGATTCAGCAACAAAAGATAGCTGATACAGATATTAAAATTGAGAACCTGATGTTTCAATATGAAGGACCTCACTCCAAAATGGTTTTGAATGATATTAATTTAACAATTAAAGCTGGCAGGGTAACTGCGATCGTAGGTATCAGCGGCAGCGGCAAAACAACGCTGATAAAGTTACTGCTTCAGTTTTATAATCCGGTTCAAGGCAAAATTTTTATCGGTGATCATGATCTTGTAAACTTTAATTCTACCTGGTGGCGCGGCCAATGTGGTGCCGTGATGCAGGATGGGTTTATTTTTTCGGAAAGTATTGCACATAATATTGCAGCAGGTGAAGATGAGATTAACATAAAGAAACTTGCTTATGCAGCCAAAACTGCAAATATCCATAACTTCATCATGAAATTGCCTCTTAAATATAACACTGTCATCGGTAACGAGGGGCAAAACCTGAGTCAGGGACAGAAACAAAGGATATTAATAGCGCGGGCGGTTTACAAAAACCCTGTTTTTTTATTTTTCGATGAAGCAACAAATGCACTTGATGCCAACAACGAAAAAGCGATTGTAGAAAATTTACAGGAATTTTATCGTGGCAAAACCGTTGTTGTTGTGGCTCACAGATTAAGCACTGTAAAAAATGCCGATCAGATTGTTGTGCTTGATGAAGGGAAAGTTGTCGAGACCGGCAATCACCGTGAGCTTACAAATAAAAAGGGGGCCTATTACCATCTTGTAAAAAATCAACTGGAGCTTGGGAACTAATTTGTAAATTCATTTTTATTTGACAATGGTGGATGAAAAAGACAATATAGAATTAAGAAGTGAAAAAGTAAGAGGCCTGATTGGTCAAATACCGCCTGTTATCATCCGTGCAGGCATATCAGTCATTTTTTTTATAATCCTAATCTTACTCGTAGGTTCATGGTTTTTCAAATTTGAATATACCATCAAAACAATTGCAACCATTAAGCAGCATAATGAAAATTTAATCATTGACTTAAAAATTCCGGCAAACGAGATAAGCAAAATAAAAATCGGACAAAAAGTAATATTGGACTTCAATAATATTCCAACCCTTTACAATGAAAAAATGATAACAGAAATTCATACCATACCCAACATACTTGAAATAGCAGAAGATGGAGGATTTTACAATGTAGAAATACTTTTACCAGAAGAAACTAAGATCGAATCGGGTAGAACACTATTCATCAAAAAAGAAACAAAAGTAAATGCTAAAATTGTAACGGACAAAATAAGTCTTTTCGACCGGATAACGGAACCTGTCGAGGCATTATTTAACAAAAGGGAATGAAACCCAAGCCTTCGCAGTCAAACACATTGCCAAGTCGCTCTAATACCCACCGCTTATTCTAAAACATATCAAAGAGCTTGCCTGCCCAGCTGCATTTTCCGCTGATAGTGACCACTTCATCGTCCTTATTATCAACAGTATAAACAGGTCAGTATGCAGTGGAATCAGGTGGACAAGTGGAGCGGAATTTTCACCAATAAAACAAGATTATATTTTATTTTCCTTCACGATATAGTGAGTATAAATACGATTTTAATGACTATTTTTACTAGTGTAATTGCGATAGCGACAATACTTCAAATTGTATTGTTCATCTGTGATAAATTGTGAAAATCTATATTTTAAAAGAATGATTTATAAGAAATGTTTGAGCATTTCTTATCGTAGCTTAACCATTTCATCCATATCCATCAAATTTGGCTATTTCTCTTATGGGTTTCACTTCATTTTATATTCCCACATAGGGAATGGAACAAGATTCACTTATTAATAATTGGTATAAAGGCCTCCCTTTAAAATATAGATAATGGCCAACTTCCGTTTTTCAGCCCTTATCCATCCGTAACCCTCCGGCCAGCTACATCTTGACTGGCATATAAAAATACGTTTTATTTCCGGGATTTACTTCAGGTTCTGTGGCAGCAGTTCTTCCAGGCGTTGGATCGAGTGATCGGGGATTCGTTTCAGTACGGTCGATAGCCATTCAAAGGGTTCAATATTGTTGATTTTGCAAGTCCCCAGGAAAGAATACATGATGGCTGCACGCTGGGCGCCTTCGTGCGAGCCGGCGAACAAATAATTTTTCCTGCCCAGGGCCACCGGGCGGATGGAGTTTTCTATCAGGTTATTATCGATCTCGTATCGGCCGTCATCCATGTAGCGGATCAGACGGGGCCATAGGTGGAGGGTATAAGCCATAGCTATCCCGATCGCGCTTTTGGGCAAGGTCTGGATGATATTTTCTTTCAACCACCCATGGAGCTCTGCCAGGACCGGGCTGGCTTTTTCCTGCCGTAACGATTTCCGTTCACCAGCATTCATATGCTCCTCTCTTGCCTGTCGTTCGATGACATAGAGTTGCTGGATCAACTTTAGTGCGTGTTCCGCTCTGACTTTGTCGTTTTTAAGCGCCTCGTCGAACTTCCTGCGGGCATGGGCCATGCAGGCTAAAAGTGTCATGCCCGGTTGTTTTTCAAAAGCTTCATACCCTGCGTAGCCATCAGCCTGGAGTGCTCCCCGGTAATCCTTCAATAATTCTTCCGGACCTTCCCGTCCACGTCCTTTCCGGTAGTCGAACAACACCAACCGCTCGACCGGGCTGTAATAAACCCAATGATACCCCTTGTGGGTGCCCCCGGGCTTGTCCTTGTTCAGCACGCTGATAGGCGTTTCATCGGCCATCAGGTAGTGGCCTTGTAGTAATTTCTTTTTCAGGCATTCATATAAGGGTTCCAGCAGATCGCAACCCGAGCGGAACCAGTCATTGACTGTGCTCTCGGCCAGGGAGACTCCCTGACGCTTGAACATCTGAACCTGGCGGTAAAACGGCAGATGATCGGTGAACTTGCTGATGATCAAATGGGCCAATAAACCTGCCCCGGCATTACCCCGCGGAATGGGTAGCGATGGAAGTTCTCCGATCACGATGCCCTGCTGGTTTGGTAAAGCATACTTGGGACGAACATACCGGGTGACAAACAATTTCCCTGGCTTGTAATCCAACACTTCGGTAATCACTTCCCCGATCTTGCGTCCATCCCTCACCTCTTCCGTCGGCTCGATAACCACGACCTCCCGGGGAATGGCCGGGGAGATCTCCATGCGGGCATGGCCCTTTTCTTTATCCGCCTTGTGGCGGGTATAAGTAATGTCTTCGGTTTTCGGTTCAACAGGCGGCGGGCTTGACTGGCCTAATTCCAGGCTGAGTTGGGAAGAGTCAGAGGCAACAAATCGTTCACTTTTTGTTCCAAAGATCATCCGTTTAAGCTTTTCTAACTCTTGCTGCAGATAGGTAACCTTCGCATCATTAGCCAGGAGCTTTTCATATTCCTCCCGGGTGATCGTGATCAGTTCAGAGGCATTTCCGGAGTGTATTTTTGACGGCTCAACCATGGAATAAAGGTAGGTAAAAAACCTTTACAACCATTGATAATACTGATTGTTCCGCATGTTTTTATTAACACGAGTCTGTCAATAAGTAACGCTTTCTTGTTCGTATGTGTTGCAGGGAAATCCCCTGGACCATCATCACCAGTTCCGGCCAGTTGATAACCGTACAATTGCTTTCCAAAACACCCCCGGGGAGCTCGAATGTGCCACTTTCCAAGCGTTTGTAATACAGGATGAACCCGCCGAACTCCCATCGCAATAATTTCATCCGGTTGCGGGGCCGGTTAATGAACAAAAAGACCTCACCCGAGAGCGGGTTGCGTTGCATACCCGTTTCCACCAGTTGGCATAAACTGTCGAAGCTCTTGCGCATGTCGGTCGGCTGGCTGTATAAAAAATAATGAAAGGAGGATGATAAAGCGAACATGTCCTTAAGCTAAACCAAGCAGTGAGCCGATGACGGCCAATGGCGTACCGGCCGGCAATTGAAGGCTGACCCCGTTGGGATACGATAAAATGATAGACTGTGAGAAGCCGCCCCTGGTCAAAGAACCTTTTCCGGTGCGAACCGCAATAAATCCCGGCTGATCATCCCCGTCTCCATGCCGGTATTTCTTCTGCCAGTAATAAAAACAATTTATTGATATACCCTTCTGCTCGCAAAATTCCTTCCGGCTCAGCTTGCTCTGGTATAGTTCTTCAACCATGGCAAACATCTGCGTCCGCCGATTTTCTGATTTCTTCATAAAATTTAAATCTTTTGGCGCCAAAGATAGATGGCCGCTTAGTGCATGTCACGATGTAATCAGGCCGAAGGCTTATGAATAATGGCTTTTTTTCTACCTCACCACCACCAGTTTGCCTGAAGTAATCAGTCTGCTTACCTGAAGTTTGTAAATGTAAATTCCACCAGGTAAATTATTTGAATCCCAAACAATTGATTGCATTCCCTTATTTTGAATTTCGTTAACGAGTTCGTCAATTAGTTGCCCGTGCGAATTAAATATTCTCAAAATGACTTGATCTCTTTCGCTCACATAATAAGATAACTGTGTCGATCCGGAAAATGGATTGGGTTGCGTTGATATAGAACCATATAAAAATTTCTGTTCATCAATGCCTAAGGTAGTGCTGACAGCATTAGACAACACCGACATATATGTTTCATTATCTCTTTGAGCGATACAGGATTCTTCGTATCGTATCTCTATAACATAGTTAAATACTCCGGCAGGTGGATTTATATCAGAATATGATGTTATGGTATTTGGGACACTATCCAAGAGCTGAAATCCGCCAGGTAACTGCCTGCGATAAATATAATAGGTTTGATAATCAAATCCTAAATAATGTGTCCAGATCAAGTTATAAGCGTTAATACCCGCATTGATATTTAAATGAATGGTAGTATGCATTGAGCTCATAGTAGTCTCGTTATCACATGTGTCTATTGTTTTCATTCCATAACTATATGATCTCTGTAATGGATTAGATCCATTATCTATAAAAATCCCAGGATCTTCATGATCAACACTACCAATCATCTCGTAGCTGCCTCCTGAACTTGATTCTCGGTAAATATTATATAATAAAATACCCTCATCTGGGGTAATATTCCACATAACAACATTTTTACCAGATAATGAATCAACCGTAACCATGCAAATCTCGTCAGGGCCCATATAACTATAAAATTCGATTGACACATTGTTGTCCATTTCTTGATTGCAATAACCATTTGATGCAATTATCGAATATATACCCACAAGATTTTGATTTCCAAAACTTACTGGATATCCTGTGCCTTCTATTATTATACCAGTTGTAACTGATTCTCTAAACAACTCATAACTTATACCCAATTCTGATCCATTAAGGCTCACTTCGGCCCCCTGACTACCACTACATACTATTCCGCCACCAAATACCGAAAATATGTGTGGAATCGTTCTTGC
Source organism: uncultured Bacteroidales bacterium (assembly GCA_963787195.1). Taxonomy (GTDB): domain Bacteria; phylum Bacteroidota; class Bacteroidia; order Bacteroidales; family JAGOPY01; genus CAWBCI01. The sequence continues at coordinate 83,305 of CAWBCI010000002.1, read as the reverse complement.
AGCATAAATAATAAGTGAGTCTATAAAAGTCTCACACCCATCATTCACCTGAAAATAATACATGGTAACAGTGTCGGGATTAACAATTACCCATTGTGTATTAGAATATAAACCTGGTGGATCAGAAGTCCATTCACATGAGTAATTTCCCGTCCCTCCGGATATTTGAGCGATTAGTTCCACTGCCTCATGAGGACAAGTAGTATCCTTAGATGCGTTGATAGAAACTTCCATTGGTGGAATAACAGTTACAAGAACACTGGCTTGAGAGGTATTGTATCCATCGTCTACAAAAACCGTATAACTTGTTGTTTGTTGTGGTGTATCTGTAGGATTAGGCTGTGTACTATAAAATCCAGGCGGTTCGGAAGACCATAGATAGCTGTAAACCCCAGAGCCACCTAATGCAAAAGCTTCCAATTGCACCTCCTCTCCTGTACAAATGGGTTCAACTCCCAAGAGATAAACAGATAAAGGACCACCGGTTATATGTATAAATACTTCATCAGGTTGTTGACTACCACAACCCAATTCATTATCAATCACATGCATTGAGACTACAATGGGTGAAGATAAGTTGTAAGTTTGCGGGGAAGCAATATTTGGATCAATAAACATATTTGCAGGTTGCCATGAAAATGAGTAGTTTCCGCTACCCCCAGAAGCACTACCATTTAATGTTGTCGATGTCCCATAAGGAATCGTCTGATCTGGACCAGCATCTGGTAAAACTATTATAACATGAACTATTACTGACCCTTGAACATCATTATAACCGTCCTCCAAAAAAACACTATAAGTTGTGGTTTCTGAGGGCATAACAACCGGATTGGCTAAATCACTGTTAAATCCCGGCGGATTAGATGTCCATTGAAAAGAATAATTCCCAGAACCCCCTGAAGCATATGCATACAACTGTACACTATTTCCAAGACAAACTGAATCCGGTTCTGCTGTTGGGTTCACTGCTAACGGTTGAGCATTTATTGTGACAGATGAAAAACCAATAATAAAGAGCAATATATAAAAGAAGGATTTTAACGATTTCATTGGCTTTTTATTGATTGGTTAATTTGTAAATTTATGAAATATAATTCATATTCTGTAATTCATTCTTTAGTGATCAAGGCGTAATACAAATGGCACATGTCGAACTTGATTACCTTTATTTGCTTGAACTTATTTGTGAATATTGATCTGTAGGCATGGCTCAATGAGCCGTTTGTCCGTCCAAATAGCGTTAAAACAGATCAACTATTATTGTTCGAGGAGGAGGGTCGAAATTTAAAATCGATGGATTTGACAACTATGTGTCTGATTATCTGACTAAATTATATTGCTGAAAAATATTTTAGACAGAAGTGATCAATATTAAAAAACTTATAATCAATATTAGTAAGGCCATTAAATATACTGAAATGGCATATGCACCTCCCAGGGGTAAACTCATTTAATAACACCCCCCCGGGGGTCAATTAATTTTTGACAGCCTCATATTTTTATCAGGCAGTTGCTAAAGCATCCAAGTCAAATCCTCTATATGCCTATTCTCAAACAAGGTGCTACTCCTTCAAATTTAATGATTAGAAAGTGAACCAATCAATGCTAGTTATTCAATAAACTAAATCTTGAGCGATACGGAATAAGTATAAGGTATATATATAGAGTCTAAAATAGCATTCAGACTGCTTACCAGCATCCAGGATGCATTATCACCCCTCATTCCTACCAAGGGTTCATTATCCAGGCGATCATCCATGATATGCCAATTATAACCAATATATAAATATCTCTCGCAAATAAGCGGAAGGAAGGCGTATTTAAGCATTAGCTGTTACGTAAGCCTTTCTCAATATTATTCAGCAATTGGATGAATACTGATTAAGGTGATAGTTAGAAAATCAAAATTTTGAGCTTGCAAATCTCACTTCAATTGTAGTATGTACTGCAAATTGTATGCAAATAAAAAAGACAGCCAAATTTTATTTTTGTAACTGTCTTAATTTTAGTGGGTTGTACTGGATTCGAACCAGTGACCTCCTGCCTGTCAAGCAGGCGCTCTAAACCAACTGAGCTAACAACCCTTCTTTTTAATGAACTTTTATATATCCTTGCTCCTGCCTGTCATCCGCCTCTGGCGGACTAAACCAACTGAGCTAACAACCCTAAATATTAATGAACTTCTATATATCCTTGCTCCTGCCTGTCATCCGCCTCTGGCGGACTAAACCAACTGAGCTAACAACCCAAAATATAAATGAACTTCTGAACCAGTGACCTTCCCGAGTAACTCGGGACGCTCTAAACCAACTGAGCTAACAACCCATTTTTTTAATGAACTTTTTTGTGGTGACTTCTTAAGCCTGTCATCCGGCATCAAGGCTGCAAAAATACTATTTTTTTAAAATCAAATACCTACCTTTGGTTCCTATTTTAAAATCCATCAAAAAAACACAGATGAAAAAAGTTACTTTCCTCCTATGGATACTTGCCGGACTGGTTTTCAGCCCTGTCTTCCTTCAAGCCCAAACCAATAAAATCACCCTGGATGATATCTGGGCAAAACGGACTTTCTCCCCTAAAGGTGTTTATGGCCTGAACCCTTTAAAAGATGGGGAACATTACAGCGTTCTCGAAAATGATTCCATCAATATTTACAGTTATGAGACCGGGGAACGGACCGGTACCCTTGCTGTCAGGGCTGATATGAAACCTGAAGGGGACACGCTTCCGATCAGACTTTATTCCTATAGCCTCAGCGCCGATGAAAAAAAGATCCTCATCCCAACTAATACGGATTATATCTATCGCTATTCCTCAGCTTCCGATTTTTACATCTTCGACCTGAATACACATAAGCTGAGCAGCCTGTCGGATGAAGGCAAACAGCGCCTGGCTGATTTCTCTCCTGACGGGACTAAAATTGCTTATGTAAGGGACAATAATATCTTCATAAAAGACTATAGCACCAATATTGAATATAAAATCACTAACGACGGGAAGAAGAACAATATCATCAATGGTACGACTGATTGGGTTTATGAAGAAGAATTCGCGATTACCAAAGGTTTTTCCTGGTCGCCCGACGGGAAGCGTATTGCCTTCTTTCATTTCGACGAAAGCAAGGTAAAAGAATATTCATTTACTGAATGGGGCGACCTGTATCCAAAGGACTATACCTATAAATATCCGGTTGCCGGGGAGGATAATTCCATTGTGAATGTGTATATCTATGACCTCAGCAATCAGCAGACTGTCAAGGTAGATGTGGGTCCTGAAACAGATCAGTATATTCCCCGATTTTTCTGGACCAAAGATCCTTCAAAGCTGGCCGTAATCAGGATGAACAGGCTGCAGAACAGGCTCGATATCCTGATGGCGGATGTCGACAGTGGAAAATCCAGGGTCATTTACACTGAAAGTAACAAGTATTATATTGAAGACTCCAATCTGGACCATTTTATTTTCATCAACAAGGACCAATACCTGATGACGAGTGAAAAGAGCGGGAATTATCATATTTATCTGAATAATATAGACGGAAGTGAGAGCAAGCAACTTACTAAAGGCTACTGGGATGTGAACGATGTTTACGGTTATGATGAAAACGAGGGACTGGTATATTTCTCTGCTGCAGCCAGTTCACCGGCTAACCGGGACCTTTATTCGGTCAGCCTGAAAGGAAAAATGAAGGAGATCAGTCGTACGGAAGGGACGCATTCCCCGGAATTCAGTAAAAACTATACCTATTATATAGATAATTTCAATGATGCCAACACGCCACCGGTTTTTACGGTGAACCAGAGCAAGGGGAAAGTGATCAGGACCCTGGAATCAAATAGCGGTCTTATTAAAAAAATACAGGACTATAATTTCAGCAAAGTGGAATTCTTTGATATTACGACTTCAGAACATGTAAACCTGAAGGCCTGGAAGATCCTTCCCCCAAATTTTGATCCTTCCAAAAAATATCCTGTATTGATGTATGTTTATGGAGGTCCCGGCTCACAAACTGTATTAAATGCATGGGGATACAGCCAGTTCATCTGGTTTGAAATGCTGGCACAGGAAGGATATATCATCGTTTCGGTTGATAACAGGGGGACCGGAAACCGGGGAGAAGAGTTCAAAAAGATGACCTATTTACAATTAGGTAAATACGAAACGATTGATCAGATTGAGTCCAATAAATATCTGCGCACATTACCTTATGTAGATAGCACACGCATAGGAATCTGGGGCTGGAGTTACGGGGGGTTCATGTCCAGCCTTTGCATCCTGAAAGGGGCGGACTATTTCAAATCAGCTATAGCCGTTGCCCCTGTGACCAACTGGAGGTATTATGATAATATTTACACGGAGCGCTTTATGAGAAAGCCCCAGGACAATCCTTCAGGTTATGATGACAATTCCCCCATCAATTTCACAGATAAATTGAAGGGAAAATTCCTGCTGGTGCATGGTACAGGCGATGACAATGTGCATCTTCAGAACAGTATGGACCTGATCACGGCCTTGCATAAGTCCAATAAACAATTCGAACTGATGCTCTATCCGAATAAAAATCATGGGATATACGGGGGGAACACCAGGTTGAACCTCTTTACCCGCCTGACAGATTTCCTGAATCAAAATCTTTAAAATTTTAAATATTATTTGTAAATATTATTTCTTATTCATACCTTTGCGCCCCTGAATTCAACTAATTTAAATATTAACAGAAAGCGAGCGATTTTATGATCATAGTTCCTGTAAAAGAAGGCGAAAGCATTGACAAGGCTTTGAAAAAATACAAACGTAAGTTTGAAAAGACCGGCGTGGTAAAAGAATTACGTGAGCGCCAGCAATTTACAAAGCCTTCCGTGGTAAAGCGCCACCAGCGTCTAAAAGCTATTTACATACAGCACCTCAGAGACGCGGCTGATAATTAGGCCTTCTTTAGCTTAGGAATATTTAATAAGAAGAAGTTTTATTTCAGGTATATTTTTAGTATATTTGATTTAAAGTTTCTTCTTATTTTTTATTGATGACGACGGGCAGATTTCTGGATCATATTACATACGAAAAACGCTATTCCCCACTTACCTTAGTCTCTTACCGGACTGACCTGGAAAAATTCCGGGATTTCCTGAAAAGCACTTACGAAACAGAAGATTTAACAAATGCCGGCTACCAGATGGTCAGGTCCTGGGTGGTTTATTTGCTTGAATCAGGGCAAAGCAGCAGAACGGTAAGCCGAAAAATTTCCACGCTCAGATCCTATTACAAATTCCTTCTTAAAGAGAATTTAATTACTGAAAATCCAATGACCCGCATTACTGTCCCGAAGATTTCGGGGAGATTGCCGGTATTTGTAGAAAACGAGAGCATGCAAATGCTTTTCGACAAGGTAGATTTTGGAGAAGGATTTGAGGGCACTCGTAACCGCATGATCCTGGAGTTATTCTATGCTACGGGCATGCGTTTAGCAGAATTGATCAATCTGAAGGAAGCTGACCTGGAATTAACAAGACAAACACTCAGGATAACCGGTAAACGGAATAAGCAACGGATTGTCCCCATTACCGGCACTATTGAAAATCACCTCAAGGAATATCTTGAGCTGAAACAAAAATCTTTAGATCAGCACAACAATAGTGACTTCCTTTTTGTTAGTATAAGAGGAACAAAATTATATCCAAAAATGGTTTACCGGCTTGTCAGGAAATATCTGAGTATGGTAAGCACCATCAGCAAAAAAAGCCCGCATATATTGCGGCATACCTTTGCTACTCACATGTTGAACAACGGAGCGGATTTGAATGCCATCAAGGAAATACTCGGGCATGCCAGTCTTTCGGCCACCCAGGTTTATACTCATAGTACAGTGGAGAAATTAAAGAAGATTTACCAAAAAGCCCATCCCAGGGCTTCATTATAAATATACCTATTATTAAAAGGAGGACAAATTATGAGAGTAAACATTAATGCGGTACATTTTAAAGCTGACAAAAAATTGTTAGACTTTATCAAGGAAAAGATGGATAGGCTCATCCAGGTATATGACGGAGTAATTGACGGGGAGGTTTTCCTGAGGCTCGACAATTCGGACAATCGGGAGAACAAAATCGCAGAGATCAGAGTCAATATTCCCGGTAGTAACCTCTATGTCAAGAAACAAAGTGCAACTTTTGAAGAGTCCACCGACAATGCTGTAGAAGCCCTGAGACGTCAATTAAGAAAGTATAAAGAGAAAGTGAAAGGGCCACACTAAAAAAATATAAGATTTTTTGTAATTCCTTTGGTTATTAAATTATAAATATCTATTTTTGCAGACCTTTTTCACAAAGGTCTGTTTTTTTATGTTCTTTAACATTTTTGCCGATGTAGCTCAGTTGGCCAGAGCAGCTGATTTGTAATCAGCCGGTCGGCGGTTCGAATCCGTCCATCGGCTCGTTCACAGGCAAATTCAGAACAAACAAGGGGAGGTTCCAGAGCGGTCAAATGGGGCAGACTGTAAATCTGTTGGTGATACCTTCGGAGGTTCGAATCCTCCCCTCCCCACAGAAAGTGAGAACTGGTGAACGAGAGGCAGGTATGATGACCCGTTTTTCATCACTCCTTACTTAAAGTAAGCGGAAGTAGCTCATTTGGTAGAGCGACAGCCTTCCAAGCTGTAGGTAGCGGGTTCGAAGCCCGTCTTCCGCTCACAGGCCATTGTAGCTCAGGGGTAGAGCACTTCCTTGGTAAGGAAGGGGTCAAGAGTTCAATTCTCTTCAATGGCTCAAGCAAATTGAAAAATATAGAGTATTAACAGTTAATTTTTTTTTAAACATTATTCGATATGGCTAAAGAAACCTTTCAACGGACGAAACCACACGTGAATATCGGTACGATCGGTCACGTTGACCATGGTAAGACAACCCTTACAGCAGCTATTACCCTGAACCTTCAGGATAAAGGCTTTGCGACTTTTAAATCATTTGACGAAATTGACAATGCTCCTGAAGAAAAAGAAAGGGGTATTACGATTAATACAGCACACATCGAGTATCAGACGGCAAATCGTCACTATGCGCATGTTGACTGTCCAGGTCACGCTGACTATGTTAAGAACATGGTAACAGGTGCTGCCCAGATGGACGGCGCTATTTTGGTCGTGGCTGCAACTGACGGACCTATGCCCCAGACCCGCGAACATATCCTGCTCGCACGTCAGGTTGGCGTTCCTAAGATCGTTGTTTTCATGAACAAATGTGACATGGTTGACGACGAAGAACTTCTTGACCTGGTTGAGATGGAAATCCGTGAATTGCTCACATTCTATAAATTCGACGGTGACAACACTCCTATCATTCGTGGCTCTGCCCTGGGTGCTTTGAACAAAGAGCCGCAGTGGGTAGAAAAAGTTTTCGAACTGATGGAAGCTTGTGATTCCTGGATTCCTCTTCCCCAAAGAGATGTTGATAAGCCATTCCTCATGCCGGTTGAAGACGTGTTCTCCATCACCGGACGTGGTACTGTTGCAACCGGAAGGATTGAACAAGGTGTGATCAAGGTTCAGGAAGGTGTTGATATCATCGGTCTTGGAGCTGAAAAACTCAAATCAGTTGTAACTGGTGTTGAAATGTTCCGGAAAATTCTGGACCGTGGTGAAGCTGGTGACAATGCAGGTCTGCTGCTCAGGGGTATTGATAAAGATGCTATCCGTCGCGGGATGGTTATTGCTGCCCCGGGTTCCATCACCCCTCATACCCACTTCAAAGCTGAGGTTTATATCCTGAAAAAAGAAGAAGGTGGACGTCACACTCCATTTCATAACAAATATCGTCCCCAGTTTTATTTCAGGACAACCGACGTAACCGGTGAGATCACTTTGCCGGAAGGTGTTGAAATGATCATGCCGGGTGACAACCTCTCCATCGAAGTAAAACTGATTATGTCTGTAGCCATGGACAAAGGTTTACGTTTCGCTATCCGCGAAGGTGGAAGGACTGTGGGTGCCGGACAGGTAACAGAAATTATCGAATAATAATATAATAAGTCAGGCCTCGTCCCGGCTTGAGAAAGCCGGGGCTCTGCCTTTCTTTAACTACGGGTGTAGCTCAACTGGTAGAGTAGTGGTCTCCAAAACCATTGGTTGTGGGTTCAAGTCCTACCACCCGTGCAACTAACGCAAGAATTAAATGGCAAAGTTTAAATTTCAGGCGTATCTAAAAGACAGTTACGACGAACTAGTACATAAAGTCTCCTGGCCTACTTGGAGTGAGCTGCAAAGTAGTGCCATCGTGGTATCCATTGCTTCCCTATTAATCGCCTTGGTGGTTTATTTGATGGATATCTCAGTCAGGACATTGTTGGAGCAGTTCTATAAATTGTTCTAATGATGTTACGTTGTTAACTGAATTAATAACCCTAGTCAATCAATTTTCTCTTTAAGGGTAGTGTATGGGCGATCAGATTAAAAAATGGTATGTAGTACGGGCGATCAGCGGTAAGGAAAAAAAGGTGAAAGAATACCTTGAGAGTGAAATAAACCGCCTTGGACTGCAGGATTTTATTTCGCAAATACTAATCCCTACTGAAAAAGTTTACCAGGTAAGAAAAGGAAAGAAAATCAGTAAGGAAAGGAATTACTTCCCCGGTTATGTGCTTATCGAAGCTACGCTGGTTGGAGAAATTCCCCATATCATCCGGAATATTCCGAATGTGTTGGGTTTCCTTGGAAGCGGTGGCGAACCCAGCCCTATCAGGCCGGCCGAAGTCAACCGTATCCTTGGAAAAGTTGATGAACTTGCTGAACAAGCTGAAGGTATCAATGTTCCTTTTATTATCGGAGAAACAGTGAAAGTGATCGATGGACCATTCAACAGTTTTACCGGAGTGATTGAAGAAATCAACGAGGAAAAGAAAAAACTGAAGGTAATGGTTAAGATCTTCGGGCGTAAAACCCCGCTGGAGCTGAACTTTATGCAAGTTGAGAAAGAATGATGAGGTTATTCAATTTCCAATTAATGATTAACTTCTCAATTATTATTTAAAATGGCAAAAGAAGTCAGTGGAGTAATCAAACTGCAGATCAAAGGATCGGCTGCAAACCCTTCTCCTCCTGTAGGCCCGGCATTAGGTGCCAAAGGGGTCAACATCATGGAGTTCTGCAAGCAGTTTAATGCCCGTACACAGGACCAGGCCGGTAAATTACTTCCGGTTATCATAACTGTATACAGGGACAAGTCCTTTGATTTCATTATAAAACGGCCCCCAGTGGCGGTTCAGTTGATGGAAGCAGCTAAAGTCAGTAAAGGTTCAGCAGAACCTAACAGGATCAAAGTCGCTTCAGTGACTTGGGAACAGGTAAAGACTATCGCGGAAGATAAAATGGTGGACCTGAATGCGTTTACCATAGAATCTGCCATGAAGATGGTCGCAGGAACTGCCCGGAGTATGGGTTTGACTGTAAAAGGCCCCTCCCCGTTTGTAACAAGCGATTAGGTCATCTTATATTAACTTTAAAGAAACAATTAAGTAGCTAGTAAAATGGCCAAATTAACAAAAAAACAAAAGGAAGCGGCTGCAAAGGTTGATCAAACGAAGGTATACCCCTTAAGTGAAGCGGTAGCCCTGGTTAAAGATATTACCTATACAAGCTTCGATGCTTCTGTTGATCTCGATGTCAGGCTGGGCGTCGATCCGCGTAAAGCCAATCAAATGGTCCGCGGTATCGTTACCCTCCCCCATGGCACGGGAAAAACTGTCAGGGTCCTTGTACTTTGTACTCCTGAAAAAGAAGAAGAAGCTATAGCAGCCGGTGCTGATTACGTTGGACTGGATGAATATATAGATAAGATAAAACAAGGCTGGACAGATATCGACGTGGTAATTACCATGCCGCCTGTTATGCCCAAAATAGGCCCCCTGGGAAAAATCCTCGGTCCACGCGGACTGATGCCGAATCCCAAGACAGGGACGGTTACTATGGATGTTGGTAAGGCTGTGAACGAAGTGAAAGCCGGAAAAATCGACTTTAGAGTTGATAAATACGGGATCATCCACAGCTCCATCGGAAAAGTATCGTTTGACGCAGAAAAACTGGCCGAGAATGCCAGGGAACTTATGCAAACGATCATTAAACTGAAACCTACCGCAGCCAAAGGGACTTACCTTAAAAGCATATTCATTTCAAGTACAATGAGTCCTGGTATACAGGTTGAAACAAAATCCGTAACCGCTTAATCACTAAGAAAAAGTTTAGCGTCATGACAACAGAAGAAAAGAATCAGCTTATTGACTCATTGGCAGAAAAACTTTCGGACAGCAATACGATTTATATTACGGATATTTCTAACCTGAATTCCGAAATAACCAGCAAATTACGTGGACTCTGTTTTAGGAAAGACGTAAGTTTGCAGGTTGTTAAGAACACGTTGCTTAAGAAAGCCATGGATAAGACCGAAAAGAATTTTGAAGGTCTCTATGCCGTGCTAAATGGTCCTACATCTATCATGATCTCCGAATTCGGGAATGTTCCGGCAAAGTTGATCAAGGAATTCAGAAGAGCATCAGACAAACCTATCCTCAAAGGCGCTTACGTCGAGGAAATGATCTTTGTCGGGGATGATCAGCTGGATTTCCTTGTTGCGCTCAAATCTAAAAATGAAATGATCGCCGACATCATTGCCCTCTTACAGTCTCCAATGACGAACGTCATGTCATCACTTCAATCCGGTGGACAGAAGTTGACCGGAATTTTAAAGACCTTATCTGAAAAATCAGAATAAAACAGGTAGGGTTTGAATAAATAAATTTTCAATATCATTTGTATATAACAATCAAATAAATAATAAAATGGCAGACTTAAAAGCTTTTGCAGAACAGTTAGTAAATTTAACCGTTAAGGAAGTAAATGAATTAGCCCAGATCCTGAAGGATGAGTACGGCATTGAACCAGCAGCTGCAGCTGCAGTAATGGCAGCTCCCGCAGCAGGCGGTGATGCTCAGGTAGCAGAAGTGCAGACCGCATTTGACGTAGTTCTCAAATCGGCCGGTCAGGCTAAACTGGCTGTTGTGAAATTAGTAAAAGAATTGACCAGCTTAGGTCTTAAAGAAGCTAAGGAATTGGTAGATGCAGCTCCTAAAGCTATCAAAGAAGGTGTGACCAAGGATGAGGCGGAAGCACTTAAAAAACAGCTTGAAGAAGCTGGAGCTGAAGTCGAGGTTAAGTAGATCTATAAGCTGGCTAACCCCCATGTTAGCTATGGTATTTTCGGGCCTGGTTCCGCCGTTTTGGCGGATCAGGCTCGTCCACTATAACCATTTTTCGCATTTTATCTACTAACCCGCCCCTACAAGGGCTCAAAATATTCTTAGCTTTGGCATCAATTAAACTAGAAAGATTCAGTTTTGCATCCTCCCAAGTTAAAGCAGATTATCCTGATTTTCTTGAAATTCAATTGAAATCCTTCCAGGATTTTTTCCAGTTGGAAACAAACCCTGAAGATCGTGTCAACGAAGGCCTTTATAAGGTTTTTAGTGAGAATTTCCCGATCACGGATGCAAGAAATAATTTTGTCCTGGAATTCCTGGATTATTATATAGACCCGCCAAGGTATTCAATGGACGAGTGTATGGAAAGGGGACTAACCTACTCGGTTCCCCTGAAAGCTAAACTAAAGCTGTACTGTACCGACCCCGAACACGAAGATTTTGAAACGATCATCCAGGATGTTTACCTGGGCATGATCCCATATATGACCCCTAAAGGAACCTTCATTGTAAATGGAGCCGAAAGGGTTGTGGTTTCACAGCTTCACCGTTCACCGGGAGTTTTCTTCGGAACCAGTGTTCATGCTAACGGTTCTCAGCTTTTTTCCGCCAGGATCATCCCTTTCAAGGGTTCCTGGATGGAATTTACAACGGACATCAATAACGTGATGTACGCATACATTGACCGGAAAAAGAAATTGCCGGTCACCACCCTTTTGAGGGCCATTGGTTACGAAACCGACAAGGATATTCTTGAAATATTCAACCTTGCCGAAGAAATGAAAGTCAATAAATCTAACCTGAAAAAAGCCGTCGGACGCCGACTTGCGGCCCGTGTAGTCAGGAGCTGGGTTGAAGATTTTGTTGACGAAGATACGGGTGAGGTCGTTTCTATCGAACGTACCGAAGTTCTCATTGAAAGAGAAACCGAAATCGAGAAGGACCATGCCGACCTGATACTGGATTCAGGAGTCGAAACGATCCTTTTACATAAAGAGGATGTTAATTCGATGGAATATGCCATTATTTTTAACACCTTACAGAAAGATACAGCAAACTCGGAGAAAGAAGCCGTGGAATTCATTTACCGGCAGTTGCGGAATGCTGAACCTCCTGATGAAGAAACTGCCAGAGGTATCATTGAAAAGCTGTTCTTTTCAGAAAAAAGATATGACCTTGGAGATGTCGGACGTTACAGGATCAACAAAAAGCTTAACCTGCAAGTTGACCCCAGTCTGAAAGTTCTGACCAAAGAAGATATCATCTCCATCATCAAATACCTGGTCGACCTTTCCAATGCCAAAACTGAAGTTGATGATATAGATCACCTGAGTAACCGTCGTGTACGGACTGTTGGTGAACAACTTTATGCACAATTTGGTGTGGGCCTTGCCCGTATGGCCAGGACTATCAGGGAAAGAATGAACGTAAGGGATAATGAGGTGTTTACACCTATGGACCTGATAAATGCAAAGACGCTTTCTTCCGTTATCAATTCCTTCTTCGGGACTAACCAGTTGTCCCAGTTCATGGATCAAACCAACCCGCTTTCCGAGTTGACCCATAAAAGAAGGGTATCAGCTTTAGGACCAGGAGGTTTATCACGTGAAAGGGCCGGATTTGAGGTCAGGGATGTTCACTATACCCACTATGGCAGGCTTTGTACTATTGAAACACCTGAAGGTCCGAACATCGGTCTGATCTCGTCGCTTTGTGTGTTTGCAAAAATAAACAGTCTTGGATTTATTGAAACACCCTACAAACAAGTTATCAAGGGTGTTGTCCAGCTGAATGAACTGCCTGTATACCTGAGCGCTGAAGAAGAAGAAAAAAATGTTATTGCCCAGGCCAGCGCCCCTCTCAACAGTAAAGGAAATTTCATAAATGAAAAAGTTAAGGTAAGGTATCAGGCTGATTATCCTATCGTTGAACCTGAGCAAGTTGACTTGATCGATACAGCGCCTAACCAAATCGCTTCGATTGCTGCTTCACTGATTCCTTTCCTGGAACATGATGATGCCAACAGGGCCCTTATGGGATCTAACATGATGCGTCAGGCTGTACCACTTCTGGAACCTGAAGTTCCTATCGTCGGTACCGGTATTGAAGCGGATGTGGTGAGGGATTCACGGGTACTTCTCAATGCCGAAGGAGACGGGATCGTTGAATTTGTTGATGCCAAAGAAATCGTGATCCGCTATACCAGGGATGAGACCGAAAAACTGGTAAGCTTTGACGATGATGTGGAACATTATTCGCTGACAAAATTCCTCAGAACCAATCAGAATACCTGTGTTAATCTCAGGCCTATTGTAAGAAAAGGTCAGAAAGTCACTAAAGGACAAGTACTTTGTGAAGGTTATGCTACCAAAAACGGAGAACTGGCCCTTGGACGAAATATGATGGTGGCTTTCATGCCCTGGAAGGGATATAATTTTGAGGATGCTATTGTTATTTCGGAAAGAGTGGTGAAAGAAGATATCTTCACCTCTATACATATAGAAGAATTCACTCTTGAAGTTAGAGATACCAAAAGAGGTATTGAAGAACTTACCAATGACATTCCCAATGTAAGTGCCGAAGCTACGAAAGACCTGGATGAAAATGGTCTGATCCGCATTGGTGCCGAAGTGAATGAAGGAGATATCCTGATCGGGAAGATCACACCGAAAGGTGAAAGTGATCCAACCCCGGAAGAAAAACTTTTAAGGGCAATCTTCGGAGATAAAGCCGGCGATGTTAAGAATGCTTCTTTGAAGGCGCCTCCTTCTATGCGCGGAGTTGTCGTTGAAAATAAACTCTTCAGCCGGGTCATCAAGGACCGTAAAGCAAGGGTAAAAGAAAGAGATGTTATTAAGGACATCGATGAAGGATTCAATAAGGAATCTGCAGAACTAAAAAACAGACTGGTAGATAAACTTACTATTCTGGTAAGTGGAAAGACTTCCCAGGGTGTTTACAATAATTTCAAAGAAGAAATTATTCCTAAAAAATCGAAATTTACCCAGAAAATGTTGATGGGTATTGATTATATAAGTGTGAATCCGAATCGTTGGACGACCGACAAGGATAAAAACGACCTGATTCGCACACTTATCAATAATTACAATATCAAGTACAAGGAGTTACTGGGCAAATTCAACCGTCGTAAGTTTACAGCTACTGTCGGAGATGAATTACCTAATGGTATCGTGCAGATGGCAAAGGTTTATATTGCAAGGAAAAGGAAACTCCAGGTAGGTGATAAGATGTCGGGACGTCACGGGAATAAGGGGATAGTTGCCAAGATAGTGAGGCAGGAAGATATGCCATTCCTTGAAGACGGAACACCTGTCGATATCGTTTTGAACCCGCTTGGTGTACCGAGTCGTATGAACCTCGGACAGATCTACGAAACCGTTCTTGGCTGGGCCGGCCATAAATTAGGCCGTACCTATGCCTCCCCTATTTTTGACGGAGCTACCTATGAGCAGATCAACGGACTCATGGAAAAAGCAGAATTACCCAAAGATGGGAAGGTTTACCTTCATGACGGGGAAACCGGAGAACGCTTCGACCAACCTACAACTGTAGGTTTCATCTATATGCTGAAATTGCATCACATGGTGGAAGATAAAATCCACGCCCGTTCAATTGGACCATACTCCCTGATTACCCAACAGCCTCTTGGTGGTAAAGCACAATTCGGAGGTCAACGTTTTGGGGAAATGGAAGTCTGGGCACTGGAAGCGTTTGGTGCATCCAACATACTTCAGGAGATCCTGACCGTCAAATCTGATGATGTGCAGGGCAGAGCCAAGACATATGAGTCTATCGTGAAAGGCGAAAATATGCCAAGGCCCAGTATTCCTGAGTCCTTCAACGTCCTGGTCCATGAATTAAGGGGACTTGGATTGGAAATCGCATTTGATTAAAGGAAAAGAGAAGGCCCGGCACGCTTTTCCGGGCTTTTTCTCACTTTATCCTGAACCTATTTTTAAAAATAAAATTTAATATACATGGCCTTCAGAAAAGACACCAATATCATCAACGAATTCAATACAATTACCATCAGTCTGGCATCACCTGAAACCATCCTGGAAAGATCATTTGGAGAAGTTCTGAAACCTGAAACCATTAATTACCGGACCTATAAACCGGAACGGGATGGTTTGTTTTGTGAACGGATCTTTGGACCTGTTAAGGATTATGAATGTCACTGCGGAAAATATAAAAGAATCCGTTATAAAGGGATTATCTGCGATCGCTGCGGTGTGGAAGTAACCGAGAAAAAAGTCAGACGTGAACGGACCGGTCATATTCAACTGGTTGTTCCGGTTGCCCATATCTGGTTTTTCCGTTCCCTTCCGAATAAAATCGGTGCATTACTTGGTCTCCCCAGTAAAAAGCTGGATTCCATCATTTATTATGAAAAGTATGTTGTCATTCAGCCTGGACTAAAAGAAAAAGACGGAGTGAAAGCTCTGGATTTCCTGTCGGAAGAAGAATACTTCGATATAATCGATTCTCTTCCAGCCGATAACCAGCACCTTGAGGATACCGATCCCAATAAATTCATAGCAAGGATGGGCGCTGAGGCTCTTTCAGATTTGCTCGCAAATCTGGATCTGGACCAGATGTCCTATGACCTGCGTCACAAGGCCGGCACTGAGACATCACAGCAAAGGAAACTGGAAGCCCTGAAAAGGCTTCAGGTTTACGAAGCTTTCAGAGATGCCCGGACCCGCACAGAAAACCGCCCCGAATGGATGATAGTGAAAATTGTTCCGGTTATTCCACCGGAACTCAGACCGCTTGTCCCTTTGGATGGTGGCAGATTTGCTACTTCCGACCTGAATGATCTGTATCGCAGGGTGATCATCCGCAATAACCGTCTGAAAAGATTGATCGAGATTAAAGCCCCGGATGTGATCATGCGGAATGAAAAACGTATGCTTCAGGAAGCTGTAGACTCCCTTTTCGACAATTCCAGAAAAGTCAGTGCAGTGAAAACTGAATCAAACAGGCCTTTAAAATCTCTCAGCGACAGCCTGAAAGGAAAACAGGGAAGGTTCCGTCAGAACCTGCTTGGAAAAAGGGTCGACTACTCAGGCCGTTCGGTCATTGTAGTCGGACCGGAGCTGAAACTGAGTGAATGCGGTCTTCCCAAAGATATGGCCGCGGAATTATTCAAACCTTTTATTATCCGTAAACTTCTTGAAAGAGGGATAGTTAAAACAGTTAAGTCAGCCAAAAAGATCGTCGACCGGAAAGATGCTGTAGTATGGGATATCCTCGAAAACATCCTGAAAGGGCATCCTGTCATGCTGAACCGTGCTCCTACTTTGCACCGCTTGGGTATTCAGGCCTTCCAGCCAAAACTCGTGGAAGGGAAAGCTATTCAATTGCACCCCCTGGTTTGTACCGCTTTTAATGCCGACTTCGACGGTGACCAGATGGCCGTTCATGTACCTCTTGGTAATGCAGCTATCCTGGAAGCCCAGTTATTAATGCTGGCTTCCCATAATATTCTGAATCCTGCAAATGGGGCTCCGATCACCGTTCCTTCACAGGACATGGTACTCGGACTTTATTATATGACCAAGGGTCGTAAAAGCCTTCCCGAAACTATTGTTAAAGGTGAAGGAATGCGTTTTTATTCACCCCAAGAGGTGATTATCGCCTATAATGAAAAAGCCGTTGATCTGCATGCCATCATTAATGTGAAGGTGAAAGATGTTGTAGATGGTGTTCCTGTAGTGCATGTAATTGAGACCACTGTCGGGAGGATCCTTTTTAACCAGGTAGTACCTGAGGAATTCGGTTATATCAACCAGTTGCTGACTAAAAAAGCATTGCGTGATATCATCGGGAATATCCTCAAAAAGACCGGAACCAAGAAAACTGCCGACTTTCTGGATGATATTAAACATCTTGGATTCAGGATGGCTTTCCGCGGAGGTTTATCATTTAATCTTGGTGATGTAATTATCCCCCAGATCAAAGAAGAAATGATCAGGGATGCCAATGCCGAAGTTGATGAAGTCCTCAGCAACTATAATATGGGTTTCATTACAAATAATGAACGATATAACCAGATTATTGACATTTGGACCCATACCAATTCAAAGCTCACCCAGCAGGTGATGAAAGAACTCACAACCGACCGTCAGGGTTTCAATCCTATTTTTATGATGCTGGATTCTGGTGCCAGGGGATCTAAAGAACAGATCAGGCAGCTGTCAGGTATGAGGGGATTGATGGCAAAGCCACAGAAATCGGGTGCGACAGGTGGAGAAATCATCGAGAACCCTATCCTTTCCAATTTTAAGGAAGGCCTTTCGGTTCTTGAATATTTTATCTCTACCCATGGTGCACGTAAGGGTTTGGCCGATACGGCTCTAAAAACAGCTGATGCAGGTTATCTTACCCGTCGTCTGGTAGATGTTGCCCAGGATGTGATCATTTCGGAAGATGACTGTGGAACTTTGAGAGGGATCACTATCTCTGCCTTAAAGAAAAATGAAGAAGTAGTTGAATCCTTATATGACCGGATCTTAGGCCGGGTTACCCTGCATGATATTTTCCATCCGAACACGGGTGAATTGCTCGCCAAAGCGGGTGAAGAACTTACAGAAGAAATCTGCAGGCCTATTGAAGATTCCCCTATTGAAGGTGTGGAAATACGCTCCGTATTGACCTGTGAATCAAAACAAGGCGTATGTGCCAAATGCTATGGACGTAATCTTGCAACAGGTAAAATGGTTCAGGACGGTGAGGCTGTCGGGGTTATCGCGGCTCAGTCTATCGGGGAACCAGGTACTCAGCTTACACTGCGTACTTTCCACGTCGGGGGTACTGCTTCCAACATCGCTATCATTTCAAGGATAGAAGCCAAATATAATGGCACCCTGGAAATCGATGAACTTCGATCAGTAAAGTATACCAATAAAGAAGGTAAAAGCTATGATATCGTAATTGGCCGTTCAGCTGAAATGCGTATTGTAGATAAGAAAACCAAGATCATCCTTGCTTCCGGGCATTTTCCTTATGGAGCCAATCTATTCTTTAAAGAAAATTCGGAGGTCAAAAAAGGAGATATCATCGCCGACTGGGATCCTTTCAATGCAGTGATTATTTCGGAAGTTAGCGGTACTGTCCAGTATGAGAATGTTATTGAAGGAAAGACGTACAGGGTTGAATCTGATGAGCAGACCGGTTATGTTGATAAAGTTGTGATTGAGCCTCGTCAAAAACTCAAGAATCCTACTATCAATATCATTTCCGCTTCCGGAGAAGCTCTTAAATCGTACGATATTCCTGTAGGCGCCCACATTGTTGTGGAAGACGGGCAGGATATCACATCAGGTGAATTTCTTGTCAAGATTCCAAGGGCCCTTGGAAAAACAGGGGACATCACTGGTGGTCTGCCAAGGGTAACCGAACTTTTCGAAGCCCGTAACCCAAGTGATCCGGCAGTTGTTGCTGAAATCGACGGGGTTGTTTCCATCAATAAAAAATTGAAGAGGGGAAACAGGGAAGTGGTTATCACATCTAAAACAGGTGAAGAGAAACATTACCTGATTTCGACTTCGAAACAGATCCTCGCACAGGAAAATGACTATGTAAGAGCTGGGACATCACTTTCAGAAGGTGAAATATCTCCTTCGGACATCCTTGCTATCAAGGGGCCGATGAAAGTCCAGGAATATATCGTGAATGAAATCCAGGAAGTTTATCGTCTGCAGGGTGTGAAAATCAACGACAAACACTTTGAAACCATTGTGCGTCAAATGATGCGTAAGGTTGAAGTGGATGATCCGGGTGATACCAAGTTCCTCGAAGGTGAATTGGTTAATAAAATTGATTTCCAGGATGAAAATGATGAGATCTTCGGTAAGAAAGTGATCGTTGATCCGGGTGATTCTCTGACTTTCAGACCGGGACAAATTTTAAGCGCCCGTAAACTGAGGGATGAAAATTCCATGCTGAAACGTAAGGACAAAGGACTGGTTGAATCCCGTGACGCGCGTCCTGCAACAGGTCTACAGGTTATCCAGGGTATAACCCGGGCTTCCCTCCAGACCAACAGCTGGATCTCTGCGGCTTCTTTCCAGGAAACTACCAAGGTTCTCACCCAGGCAGCTATACAAGCTAAAAGTGATGATCTACGTGGTTTGAAAGAAAATGTAATTGTAGGTCATAAAATCCCTGCCGGAACCGGTCTGAGAAAATATGATGACATTATAGTCGGATCCAGGGAAGACTACGAAGAAGTGATGGCAAGTAAGGAAGGACGTAGTGATGTTTATCCTCAGGAAGATTAGTAAAAACCATTCATAAATTCTAAAAAAATGCCCGAACAGAAACCTAAGAACCAGATCAATATTGAACTGGGAGAAGAACAGGCTGAAGGCACTTATGCCAACCTGGCCATGATAACTCATTCACCTTCCGAATTCATCCTTGATTTTATCAAGATGATGCCGGGTATGCCAAAAGCTAAGGTGAAATCACGTGTCATACTCACACCTCATCATGCAAAGCGATTACTCAGGGCATTGAAGGACAATATTTCAAAATATGAATCCATGTATGGAACAATTAATGTTCCGGATAGTCCTGACGGTATCCCGCCTTTTACTTTAGGCGGACCAACTGCACAGGCCTGATAAAAAAAAGCTGCCGGAAAATTCCGGCAGCTTTTTTTTAATTCCTGTTTTTTCTTAAAAAACCAGTTTATAAGCATTATTTGCATTTAATTCCTGATCTTCAAGAGATTCGTAAAGTCTTTTATATTTTTTAAAGACATCCCTGGCTTGTTTTTCCCCATTGATATACATATTCCCGGAGTTCAGCTCAATCACATAACTCTCCCCTCCTTTAATCAGACCATCATTCCTTAACTCCTGGCGGATAATTTTTTCCGTTGGGTTTCTATGATAGAACTCCATCAAATCCGGAACAGGTGCTACACGTGGTAAAGGTTGAACAGGTGGGACTAAAACATAAGGAGCATTCTCATTTTGATCAAAATACATGTATTTCCTTTCCTGTTTCCATTGCGGTGCACCTTTGCTGTATTCCCTTATTTCTTTCCGACTCCTGTCAATATCACGTTTTAGGCGATCCCGATCAATAATAATCTCCCTGGAACCCGGATTGCGGATTAGGGTATCGAAATCATGTGAGTCAAAATAAAATATATTTCCATTTGTATCACCCGGACATGGTAGAAATTCATTGCCATTCCAGTCAAAATCAAAATTAAAATCCTCCGGACCCTTAAAGGAAAAATTATATACATTCAGGCTATCAGTCTGTTCCCTCAGGTTTTCCAACTGTTCTCTTAGCTTTTCCCGAAATTCCTGGTTCATCCCCATGTTTTCCTGCTTCAATGCTTCCTTCATCTGTTCCCGGGCCTGTTTTGTTTGTTCCCTAGCTTCTTTCATTTGCTGCATGGCTTGCTCATTAGCTTGCCTGGCTTTTTCAATTTGTTGTTCTATCTGCTTTCTAGTGGCTGCATCAAGGGTATCGGGCAAAGTAAAGCCGGTGGGTAAAAAGTAAATTTGGCCGTTTTGATTCGATTTGATCACCGAAGTCGCGGCTGAAACCTTATTGGTTTTCTGCACAGTTGAAACGCCTGTCGATAATCTAATCTCTGTAACCTTCTCTACCGTGCCTTCCCGACTCACATTATCAGATATAGCAACTGACATGGGTTCCGAAACTTTATTGAATTCGGGGATCAATAATTTCCCATCCCTTTTTTCAAAGGAAATGGCCGCTGTTGCAGTAAGTGTGATAATTGCAAATAATAAAATAAGAGGTGCAATAAAGTTATCGGCCATACCTGGACCGAAAGCTCTGGCTTCTATCAAACGTCTGACACGGTTCAGGAGATGTTGCTTCTTACCGCTAAAAGCTGTAGCTAATACCGGTTTGTTTTCTGCTTTGTTTTCCATCTGAGTAAGTGCTTTA
The DNA here is from genome assembly GCA_963787195.1 of uncultured Bacteroidales bacterium. Classification (GTDB taxonomy): domain Bacteria; phylum Bacteroidota; class Bacteroidia; order Bacteroidales; family JAGOPY01; genus CAWBCI01. The sequence goes on along the minus strand of CAWBCI010000002.1, from coordinate 62,104 downwards.
ATATAATTAAGTGGATCTTTACTGTGCTTAAGAGCAATATCATCACATATATGTTCTCTTTCCTGCCGGATTCCCTGAGAAAGCCACCAAACTGCCGGATGGAAAAAGAAAAGTGCCTCGATAAATGATTGTATTAAATTTAAAAAATAATCTTTTCGATAAATATGGGCAAGTTCATGAAGGAGTATAGCTTCCAGCTGGGCTGCAGGAACACCGCTAATTGTCCCGATCGGAAGGAGGATCACCGGACTGAGTGTACCTATCACAATGGGAATATTAACAAGGGCTGATTCAGCCAATTTAACATTCTTCCGGAAACCTATTTTGTCGCAAAGTATTCTCAATTTCTGCGTCCATTCCTCACTCACAGGAAAATTCCGGTAGTTTTTAATCCTTTGTGCATATATTATCCCACCCAGGTATTTTAGAAAAAAAATCACAAATCCGATGAACCAGAGTAATACTAATAATGGTGCTTGATACTCAAACATTTGATATGTTTTTTTAAGCCAGGATGAAGGAATGATGCCTGAATTTTCAGCCAGGTTCTTATACGCAGTTGCTGTTTCTCCCGCGACTGGAAGTAAGTTCTCAATATTAACTGATCTTTTAACGCTCAGATCAGAATCGGAATAAATCCTGAAAAATGTAAGTCCCGAAACTCCAAGTATGAGAAGCAGAGAAACAAAGAGGACAAGATAACGGATCCAGGCTGAATTTTTTTTCAGGATCAGCAGGGCAAGACCGGCGATTAAGGCGATCAGGGTTCCCTGCCATAATGAATGTATCAAGGTCCAGCCAAATGCCCTGATCAATTCAGGGGATAGGATACTATTAAGCGTTGCCATCATTCTCCTCCTCCAGTTTTTTGATTAGTTGTTTGATCTCTTCCAATTCATTTTCTGAAGCTCTGTGATTTCCAAGTGCCTGCATCACCAGTTTTTTAGCCGAGCCTCCAAATGCAGTATCCAGCAAGCGATCGACGAGGTTGCTTTGAACTTCTTCTTCCTTTAATCGTGCTTCATAAATATGTATCCTGCCATCCATGATACGGCTCAATATGCCCTTTTCAGTCATTATTTGCATGAGTTTAAGAGTAGTGGTATAGCCTACCCTCTTTTTCTTATTCAGAAAATCATTTACATCCCTGACTGAAGAAGGGCCTGATTTCCAAATTATATTTAGAATTTCCAGTTCAGATTCCGTGGGTCTTATCAATGGATGTTCCATTTTAGAGATATTTTTTTAATTACGAATAATTTCGTAACAAAGATATACGAAGAGTTTCGTAAAGTCAATATCAGGGAGTAAAAAAAGTGGAAAATACTGTTAAAAATTGTTAAAGCGCATTTTACTGCAGCATTTAAAAAAAGTCAAAAAAAATATTACCAAATTCTATCTCGCAGACTTATAAATACTTAGATAATGGTAAGAAGAAATTTGGAAGAAGACAATTTTGCCGGCAAGTTGATAGTTGAAGAAAAATCAGTTTAAAATCCATGGCCCGGGATATGAGGATATTTCTATACTATTCCAATCTCACAGCCTTAATCACTCCAGGTACTTTGGATAGTTTATGCAAAAGCCCGTCCAGGATCTTTGTGTTTTGGACTATCAGACGGATCGTGCCATTAAAAAGCCCGCCCTTTGCATCTATTTTGACAGATACCATGTTTACTTTCAAATCAGTGGAAATTATCTGGGAAATATTGTTCATCATGCCCAATTTATCGATTCCAATTACACGAATGATAGTCTGGAAAGAAACCGCATCGCTGCTGTCTTTCCATTTCACTTCTATCTGTCTGTAACCGTAACGGGAAAGCAACAGTTTTGCATTCGGACAGTTCTTACGGTGAATGGTGATTCCCCTGCTGATAGTCACAAATCCAAAAACAGGGTCTCCCGGAATCGGGTTGCAGCATTTGGCAAGTTTATACACAACCCTGTCAAGATTCCGGTCTATCATCAGTACATCACCCGGCGCCCGTTCTGTTTTGGATGTTTCCTCCAGGGATTTTAAAGCAGCAAGAGAGGCTGTGGTTTTCAGATCTTCAGCCTTGTCAACATCCCCGGTGAGAAACTTCTTAATTTCCAATAGATCGAGTTTCTGCTCCGATATCATGCTATAAAGATCCAGTGAAGAACTCAGCTTGTACTTTTTAATCAGTTTATCAATGTTTTCATCATTGAAAATGATTTTCCAGGTCCTGAATTTTCTGCGAAGAATTTCATTACCCTTTTCAGCTTCCTTGTATTGATCTTCCTTGAGAGCTCTTTTTATCTTATTTTTCGCTTTGGTAGTCGATACGAAATTTAGCCAGTCAATTTTTGGTTTTTGTATTTTGGAAGTAAGTATTTCGACCTTGTCCCCATTATTTAATTTTTGTTTTAAAGGAACGAGTTTATTATTCACCCGGGCGCCAGTGCATGCCAGACCAACATTAGTATGTACCTCAAAGGCAAAATCCAGCACAGTTGCTCCGGCTGAAAGCTCTTTCAGGTCACCGTTCGGGGTAAAGACAAACACATTATCGGGTTTATTGCGCAAAGTTGAATGGTCGATATCATCGAAATTAATTTGTTCAGGATGTTCGATAATATCCCTGACCTGATTGAGCCATTCCTCTGAATCTTTTTTCGAACCGAATCCTTTATATTTCCAATGAGCTGCCTGTCCTTTTTCTGCAATTTCATCCATCCTGGCCGACCTGATCTGTACTTCCACCCATCGATCACCCGGGCCTTTCACAGTAGTATGCAATGATTCATACCCACTGGCCTTGGGAGAGGATATCCAGTCCCTCAACCTTTTAGGATTCGGAGAATAAATATTAGTGACTATGGAATAAGCCTTCCAGCAATCAGACTTTTCATTATCAGGATCCGATTCAAGGATGATACGGATAGCGAAAAGATCAAATACCTGTTCAAATTCCACACCCTGGTTTTGCATTTTACTCCAGATTGAAGGAATGGATTTGGGCCTGCCTTTCACATCAAATCGAAAACCGTTGGCATAAAGTTCTCTTTGAATAGGTGCGCTAAACTCTTTGATAAACACATTACGTTTTGATTCCGTATCCCTTATTTTTTGTGTGATCTGAGTATATACATCTGGCATGGAAAATTTCATGGAAAGGTCTTCCAGCTCTTTTTTAATGCGGTACAATCCAAGCCGGTGAGCTATGGGAATATAAATATAGGTCACCTCATTATTGAACTTTTTTTGCTTTTCCTTTGAAATTTTATCGATATTCCTCATATCGAAAAGCCGGTGGGCGAGCTTGATGAGTATAACCCGGACATCATCAATAACAGCTAAAAATAGCTTCCGGAAATTCTCCGATTGCAATGAAACTTTATCAGTTGGAAGTCCTGAAATCCGGGTAAAGCCATCTACTATGAGTTTCACCTGGCTACCGAGCTGATTTTCGATCTCGGCAGGAGTTGTATAATTATCTATCAGTGAATCATGCAGGAAGGCTGCTTGCAGTGAGGTATGACCCAGGCCCATTTCCTCCGCGGCAATCCGGGCTATATCAAGGGCATGGCAAAGTACCAATTGCCCGTCTTCGTTCCGCTTTTCACCATAAATCCTGGCTTGCAAATTCGAATGCCTTTTCCAGCAGCAGCTTCTCATCCGCTTTCAAATTTGCCTGGGAAGCGTTTAGAATAAGGTCATACTTCCTTTCGATCTTAATCTGTTCATTTTCAGTAATCATCTAACCTGGCTGTTTAGTAAAACCATAGTAAAAAACAGTCTGCTAATTATGAGATAAGCCGGTTACTAAAGGCCCCGGCTTATCAAAGTTCATCTGATGGTTTGGTTAGATCAGTGGTCCTTTGAATCACTTTTGGGGTTCCTCCTTGGTTTAGAAGGAGGTTGTGAAATGGAATCCCGCATTTTTGTATCAGCTTTTACATTCTGATACCTCAAATAATCCATTATGCCAATATTCCCGTTATGAAAGGCCTCAGCGATTGCTTTTGGGATTTCAGCCTCAGCCTGGATGAGATTAGCCCGGGATTCTTCAGCTTTTGCCTTCATCTCCTGTTCCCTGGCTATTGCCATAGCCCTGCGTTCCTCAGCTTTCGCCTGCGCAATATTCTTATCGGCATTGGCCTGGTCCATTTGTAATACCGCCCCAATATTTTTACCCACATCGATATCAGCAATATCAATGGAAAGGATCTCAAATGCGGTGCCCGAATCAAGTCCTTTACCAAGAACGAGCTTAGAGATCGTATCAGGGTTTTCAAGCACCGATTTATGAGATTGAGCAGATCCGATAGAGGATACAACACCTTCCCCTATCCTTGCCAGTACGGTTTCCTCCCCTGCTCCACCGACCAATTGCTTAATATTAGCCCTTACAGTAACCCTGGCTTTGCATATTAGCTGAATACCATCCTTGGCAACAGCAGTTACAGGCGGTGTATCGATCACTTTAGGATTAACCGACATCTGGACAGCTTCAAACACATCCCGGCCAGCCAGGTCAATGGCAGTGGCAGTCTGGAAATCCAGTTTAATATTTGCTTTGTCCGCGGAAATTAATGCATTCACAACTTTTCCCACATTCCCACCTGCAAGGTAATGAGCTTCCAAAGCATTCCGGCTCAGATTCAAACCGGCCTTTGTGGCCGCGATCATACTATTTACAATGATAGCCAGAGGAACTTTCCGCCAGCGCATGATTACAAGTTGCAAAAGTGAAATCCTGACACCTGAGACCAGTGCCTTGAACCATATCCCTACCGGAATAAAATAGAAAATAAGCCACATGGCAAACAAGGCACCTAAACCAATCGCAATGACAATAAAAACCTGTGATTCCATAATATTATTCTTTTCGTTTAACGTAAATTTTATTGTGATCGACCCATTCAACCACGACATCAGTTTGTGGATCGATAAAATCACCCTGTGTGCGCACCTCGTAAAACTCCCCCTTAATAATGGCTTTCCCACCAGGTACCAGCCTTGAGATGGTCACTCCGGTATCGCCCGCCTTCACTTTCTCCGGATCAATGACATTAACTTTGCTTTTGATTTGGGAAGTAAGCATCATCCGTTTCCACGTTCTACTCCTTAGGGTGACTATTAACGTGAGCAAGGTAAGTAAAAAAGTACCTGCCAGAACAAAGTGGCCGGCCGGTGTTCCATAATGTTGGTAAGTTTGCCAGACCCCGACGGCTATCAGGATAAATCCCACAACTCCGGCAAATCCCGCACCCGGTATTACCAGGATTTCTAAAACCAGGAAAATAAGCCCTATCAGGATTAATACGCTTACCAGTAACCAGTACATATTGAATAGATTAAGAAATTGATACAGTCAGCTCCCGCTGGGACATTTCATTCATCATCGGCTTCAGTTCACTTACAGGTCCCGACTTTACGGTACACTTGCCCTTGAAATGCGCTATCAGTGCGCATTGCTCAGCCTGCACAACATCATGCCCGCAGACTTCAATTAAAGTCTCAATAACGAAGTCGAAGGTATTTATTTCATCATTAAAAAGGATTAAATCCCTTATCTCCGACCTGGATTTCTTGTTCTGTTTTACCGGATTGAGCTTCTCCTTAACCATAAATTTTTATCTTTTTATGACTTTGATAAAGATACATATATTTTGCTGAAATAAGATTATCCAGCCTATTTTAGTGAAAAATTAGCATCTTTGCGGCTGCAAAAAAAGCAGACAAATTTTTCATCATGTTTGATTTCCAGGAATTCATAAAACTTATTGAACTCAGGTTGAAAGGTCCCCTTCCGGGTATTGAGGCTCAGCTTAAAATGGGGAATGTTCGAAGGCTCCTACGGGAAGGTAAATTTATTGTCCCTGAAGATGCTCTCAAAGCTGCCGTTCTGATCTTGTTTTATCCTGTTGATGGGAAACCCAGTTTGGTGTTTATACGTCGGACTGAATATGAAGGGGTACACAGCGGACAGGTTTCTTTCCCTGGAGGTAAAACTGAAGAATCCGATCAGAATTTGATTGAAACTGCTTTGAGAGAATGTTATGAAGAAATCGGAGTTATTCCTTCTGGAATTACTATTTTAGGCAGGCTAAGTGATCTCTATATTCCACCAAGCAATTTTCTCGTAAGTCCCATAATAGGATTTACAAGATCAAGACCATCTTTTCGGATTGACCCTGCTGAAGTGGACCATATCCTCGAAATTCCCCTGATAAAACTCCTTGATAAAGAAGCAATTCAAAACAAAGACATCAGTATTCACGGAGGTACTACCTGGAATGTATCTTGTTATTATATAGATGGAAATATCATATGGGGTGCAACAGCAATGATACTGAGTGAAATGCTCGAACTCATTTCATAAAACTCAGGCTAAGCTGTTCTATGTTAAAATATCAATAGACTTATAATATTTTAATTTCATAAGTCAGTTCAGATCCTTTCCGAAGAAGTTCACTCACACCGCAATAACGGTCCTGGGAAAGATTTACTGCTTTCTCCAGCTTATCCTTAGGAAGGTCCTCGCCTTTGAATTCGTAAATTATATGTATTCTATGATAGTATTTTGGATGTTCTTCGGTAAGTTCACCTTCAACTGAAATATTAAAAAAAGAAGGCTCTACCCTCATTTTTTTCAAGATGGAAATAACATCCATGCCTGTGCATCCTGCCAGGGAAACCAGAGTCAATGGTTTGGGGCGAGGGCCTTTATCCTTACCTCCGACGGATGGATCGGCATCCAACATAATTTTAAAATCCCCTACACTGGCTTCAAAAGCCATGTTCTCTTTCCAGATACATTCAATTTTATTTTTCATAATTTAATATTTAGACAAATTTACCTGAAAAAGTCCAGACTATTTCATTTAACTCCAACGTCCTTAGGATGCGCAATGTTCAAATATTCAAAAAAATGGTTTGCTTGCATATAGATTTGAAATGTTGTATGCATATCAGTTAAAGATGAAACCATTGGGGGCCACTCCTGCTTTCACCGAATCGATGGGCATTCCATTTGCGGGCTCATAAAGATAAACCCAGCCATTCTGGGCAAAATCCAGGGCATCGGCCGCATAAATCAAATTTTCCACCGGATCATATCCGAGACCATAAAACATAGAATTGCGTTTAACCAGGGCAGAGCTCTCAAGCTGACCCGATTCAATATCGAATTCATGTATTCCATCAGTATAATTATAGTAAAGCCTGTCACCGTTTGTATTAACAATTAGATTTTCAGGATGATTCAAGGCATCAGGAAATTGGACAAACCTTATTATAGTGTCGGCTATAGGATCTATGCAGACCAGGCGGCCTTCCGTATCCCCTGTACCAGGAAATCCATTCCAGCCAATACCTGAACACAAAACCCAGAGATGATTATTTTTATCCTTTACGATTCCTGCAGGCCTGCCCCCGACCACCATTGTTTTCAGGACGCTTTCACTTTGCATACCGATCACGGTAATGCTGCTGTCGTTTCCATATCCGCCCTTATTCAAAACATAAAGCTTATTTTCGAAAGCCAGCATATTATCCGGCCCTTCCCCCGTTTTTATGCTATTGCTGATCATATTTCCGGCTCTGCTGATCACTTTTACCGTATTATCCCAACAACTTACAAAAAGTTTATCCGCAGAATAGGAAACCATGTACCGGGGCATTGGAACCGGTTCTATTCTGCCAACTGAAAGTGAAGAAGAAGCATCAATAACTTCAATTTTATTTGCATTATTCACTGCAATATAGAGTTTTCCATCGGCCATTAGCGATGATTGCACCACGTTCCCAAGTTCAAGTCCATTTACAGAGGAATAAACATCATCAGTCATATTTCTGCTTGTCCTGTTGAAAACACTTATAGTACCCGAACCTGTCTGAAAAGGTCCTTCATTTGTGATGATTACCTTATTCCTGAGATCGATGCCCGGCTTATCCTCCTTTTTATTGCAGGAGTAAGTTAAAAGCAGGATATTACTCAATAGTATAAAGAAAAGCAATTTAGTTTTTCTCATGTGTTTTGGATTTAAACGTTATTTTTAAAGTGAAAAGAAAATTTAATCCTGGCATAGGCCGGTAAGGAACAACCTGGTATTTAATATTGAAAATGTTATTAATATTTAACTGTAGATTCGTATTGAATTGCTTAGAAAGCAGAATTTTTTTTGCAATGATAATATCCAGCAAATTATATCCCGGAATCCAGTTTGCATTGTCACTGCTGGTAAAAACCTTACCGCTATAGTTTTCCCGCAGGCTAAACCGGTATCCCCTATATTCGACAGCGGCCCGGATAAGTATTTTATTCAGGGGGACATACAATAATTGTTTGCCATAAGATCCGTCCAGATCAAAAAGTTTTTTTTCATTGGTTGAACGGCTGTAAGAATAGGATTGTTCCAGGTTAAAATGTAAGGATGAAATTATAAAATCCTGGTTTGCAAAAAGTTCAAATCCACGGGCCCATACTTTTCCAACATTCCTGACCGTCCAGTAATTGGATTCAGGAAGCCATAATATCCAGTCTTCCACCGTAGAATTATAAATGGTTCCACGGATATTCAAATGGAAATGTGTCCAGTCAGGATTAAAAATGAGGCTCATTTCCTGGTTCCAGCTCTTTTCAGGATTCAAGCCGGGATTTCCACCTGGCAACCAGTACCTTTCGTTCATAGTAGGCGCCCTGAAATTGCGGGAAAAGCTGACTTTTGAACTGATGCAGCTCCATAAATGTCCTTCAGCTCCCAGTGAAAAAATAAGCGGGGAATTATAATTACTCAGGAACTCTTTTCGCAAGTTGAGGCTTGCCTTCCAGCCAATTTTCCTGAATTCCTGAAGCCATGAAGCATACAAGGCCAGAACATTCTCTGATTTTGATCCCTGGTAGGCAAGCAGGTCGGCAAAGTCATTTGTATAATTTACACCGGCATATATGCGGGAAGATTTTAACAGATGTATGTTCGACTCTGAAACTGCATTAAAAGTTTTGGTATGTATCACCGAATTAACCTGGTGAAGTGTATCCGAGTAGTGAAAATATTCATCAAACCAGGCCAGTTTGGCGTCAAAAGAGCCATAAGATTTAAGATATTTCCATGATATCATACTCCTTATATCCCGGTCACTCTGATGTGCCTGGGATTGTTTTTCTGTAATAGTTGGAGGAATATCCCTCTCAGCCGACTGATACCAAAAACTTCCGGTTAAATACTGATTTCCTGAAATTTTAAAGGATAAATCCTGCAAGATTCCCATTCCTGATATAGTTGAATGTGGCATATGTTCCTTTTGACCGTTCAGGTTGGTGAACTCATAATTGTTAAAGGATTTACGGTAAGTCAATGAAGTTGATGAATACAACTTTTCCCCTGAGAATGTTGCCTCAGCTCCAACAATTTTTGTTCCGAAACTCCCCCCCGATCCTTCCAGGGATATCTGTTGTTTAGGATATCCGAAAGAAGGCTTATTGTTGAGATGTAAACTCCCGCCTATAAATCCGCTGCCATAGAGGGGGCCTTCTCCCCCGTAAATCAGGTCAATATTCTGAAAGAAACCACTCTGTACGAGGGAAAGATCAATATAACCAATATTTGGGGGAGATATCCTGATTCCATTCCACAGCAATCCGGTATGATTGGAAGAAGTTCCCCTGACCGAAAGTGTGCTGAGGAAACCCATTCCATAAGTCCTGACTTCAACGGAGGAAGAATTTGCGATAAGCTGTCCAAGATCAGATCCCGGATTTTCTTCTTTCTGAAGACTGTCGATTGTCTGGCGGATCAATCCGACCGAAGAAAGTTCTATTCTCGAGGAAGAAATGGTGACAGTTGACAACTGTATGCTCGTATCCGGCGGCATTAGCTGCGCGAATAATAGTCCCGGAAGGAGGATAAGGCATATCAGATACCATTTTTTCAGCATGAACAGGCAGATATAGCATAAATAATTAGGGCTTTGGGAAAGAGCGGGAATAAATTTTGGCTGATCAAATTTACTCGTGGCCTCTGACCCGGAAGCCTTGAAAACAGGTTTTTACGGCAGGTTTTCTGACTTACCCCTGATTCCGGCGGCCTTCCCAAGCTGAAATAAACAGGTCAGTGGCAATGTTTTACCGGAACATGGTCTTGAAAGACCAGGGCTTACAGCAGCGGGTACTGTCCGGGATTTTCACCCGGTTCCCTATTATGCCAAATTTTCGTATTGAAAATCCAGCCACCGTAGCAAGACAAAATTAGAATTTTAATAATCGGGTATGACTTTTTGCAGATATTTTTTATTAACCGTTTTGGTATATAAATTTTTATAACTTTACTGCACAAAAAAACAGTGAGGAATCGTTTCCAAAAACCATTCTTTTGATGAAGCAAATATTTCGGCTATTGATTGTTTTGTTGGTCTGCACTTTTCTCGCGGCCTCTCTTAGTTCCTGCAGTGTATTTCAACCGGCCTATAAAACCCGGACAGAATCATTCAAGATTAAAAAGCCACTGCCCAAAAAATGGATTATCCATAATGGCAAGGAGCATCCTATTTCTATTAAATAGTATGTCCTGCTGACCAAAATCTTTCCTTCCGGTACATTTAAGGCTTATTCTTCTTCCATAAACGGATAGCGGTAATCTTCCGGTGGATTGAAGTTTTCCTTGATGGAGCGTGGTGAAACCCACCTTAAAAGGTTCAGATAGGAGCCGGATTTATCATTCGTCCCGGAAGCCCTGGCTCCTCCGAAAGGTTGTTGTCCCACAACCGCACCTGTTGGCTTATCATTAATATAAAAATTTCCGGCTGCATTCACTAATCTTCGGGTAGTCAAATCAATAATGTAACGATCCTGAGCAAAAATCGCACCTGTCAGGGCATAAGGAGAAGTTTTGTCGACCAGTTCCAGAACTTCTTCATACATATCATCCTCATAAACATACACAGTGAGGATAGGACCGAAAAGCTCTTCCTGCATAGTTACATATTTAGGATTTTTTGTGAGGATTACCGTAGGCCGGATAAAGTATCCTATGGATTTATCATATTCTCCCCCCATAATAATTTCGGCATCCTCATCCATTTTTGCCCTTTCAATGTAGCCAACCAACTTATCAAAGGCAGCTTCGTCAATAACTGCATTGATGAAATTCCGAAAGTCCTCCACTCCACCCATCCTGAAAGACTTAATATCCTCACTCATTTTCTTCTTAATCTCCGGCCATAAACTTTCAGGAATATATGCCCTGGAAGCAGCCGAACATTTCTGACCCTGATATTCAAAAGCTCCGCGTGTTAATGCGGTGACAACCGGATTGATATGGGCTGAAGGATGAACAAGAACAAAATCTTTCCCACCTGTTTCGCCAACAATTTTTGGAAAGGTATTGTGCAAGGCAACATTTTCCCCTATAGCTTTCCATACCTTATTAAATACTTCGTTGGAGCCAGTGAAATGAACTCCTACAAATTCGGGGTGCCTCGACATCACCTTGCCGCCGGTGGCCCCATCCACCATAATTAAATTGATAACCCCGTCAGGAAGACCGGCTTCCCTGAATATTTCCATGAGTACAGCGGCAGAATAAATCTGAGTGGCAGCCGGCTTCCAAACTACTACATTTCCCATTAAAGCAGGAGCTGTCGGAAGGTTACCGGCTATGGAGGTGAAATTGAAGGGCGTAATTGCATATACGAATCCCTCCAGTGGCCTTTGTTCCATCCTGTTCCAAATGCCTTTGACTGATTGTGGTTGTTCCTGGTAAATATCCACCATGAATTTCACATTGAAACGGAGGAAATCGGCCAGTTCACAAGCTGCATCGATCTCAGCCTGGTAAACATTTTTAGATTGCCCCAGCATAGAGGCCGCATTCAATTTGGCGCGGTATGGTCCAGAAATCAATTCTGCCATTTTCAAAAAAATTGCAGCCCGCTGATCCCAGGTCAGCGACTGCCAACGGGGCCGGACTGCCAAAGCTGCATCTATGGCCCTGTTTACGTGGCTTGCATCACCTTTATAATAATAACCCAGGATGTGCTGATGATTATGAGGCGGACGTATACTGACCTTCTCCCCTGTTCTGATTTCTTCACCCCCGATATACATAGGGATATCAATTTGCTTTGAAAGCATGTCAGCAATGGCTGCTTTAACAGCTTTTTTCTCAGGCGATCCCGGAGCATATGATAAAACCTCTTCATTGGAAACCGGAGGAACTTTGTAAAATCCTTTTGACATATTTAATAAGTATTGCTTGATTTATTGTCAGCGCAAAATTACGAATTATTCTAATTTAGATTCTTTACATATAAACGAAAATTAGTCCATTAAGTGCATTCTCAGGATTGCCCTCCCTTTTTCTTGATGTAAAAAAATCGTATCTTTGTATTGATTAGCTAACTATCTCATTTATAACAATATACGATAAATTAATATTAAACTGGAACTTAGGGAATTATGTATAAGGAACCCTTTGAAAATACGGAAAAAAACTGGAAACAACTGCCTGAAAATAAATTCGATCTGAATTTAAATCATAAGCATTTTTTCGACCGGCTGAATGAATCCGATCGAATCGCCATTAATATCCGATCCAGGAAACTTTTATCCGTATTGTTTAAGGAAAATCCTGAACTGGAACAAATTCTTCTCGAATCAATAAATGAAAAAGAAGTTCTCCAGGGGATCCGGAATTATGTATTGCCAAAACTAACTGAGAATCCGGTAGCTTTGAAGTTTTACAATGCTGAGATTTTTGGAAGGAAAGCCTTTCAAAATCTGAGCCAGAAAGAAATAGCCACGATCCGTATCCTGGATTATATTGACCATTCAGGTCAGTATATAGTTGACCTGAATAGTAAGGGAGAAATCACTGAAAACCACCCTTTCAAGATTCTCTGGCTGGCAGCCAGGTTTGGCCGGGGAGGTGCCCATCCCAATTTCTTCATAGATATGATCGAGCTTTTCAGGCAATTCCGGGGATTAGGCATGCAATGCCTTCCATCTGAAGAAAAAGTCAGAACATGGATGGATCGTCATTCAAGTGGCCTGGACCCCGAAGTAGCCGCGATCCGTAATCAAAACAAAGAACGCATCCTGGAGCTGATCATACACAAAATCGATACAGGAGAAATACAGGACAAAGATTATTATTTTATCAGCGGGCTTGCCCATCACGATAAGATTGAACTGGCTAAAGGATGGTGGAATGAGAAACGATTTCACCTGAGGTTTGCTGCCCGTGATCCTGAAACTCTGAATCAGATGCTGGATAAGTCCCTGAGCACTGAAACACTTGAACACCTTGAATTTGCTGTAAACAATGACATTCCCATCTTCGTGAATCCATATTATCTCTCACTTTTGCTGATCAATCCACCGGAACACCTCATTTCGGCTGATCAGGCTATCCGGGATTATATATTCTTCAGCAGGGAACTTCTGGATGAATTTGGAAATATAGTCGCATGGGAAAAAGAAGATGTTGTCAAGCCCGGAATTCCAAATGCCGCCGGATGGTTATTACCCTCCACACACAATCTCCATCGACGTTATCCTCAAGTGGCTATCCTGATTCCCGACACCGTCGGCAGATCTTGTGCAGGTCTGTGCGTCTCATGCCAGCGTATGTATGACTTTCAGCGCGGTAACCTGAATTTTGAAAGGGATAAACTAAAGCCAGGTGAAAGCTGGTGGGAAAAGCTGGAAAACCTGATGGAATATTTCGAAAAGGATAGTCAGCTTTGCGATATACTGATCACCGGAGGGGATGCTTTGATGAGTTCCGACAAATCGCTCCGACGTCTGCTCGACTCGGTATATCATATGGCTATCCGTAAAAGACAAGCAAACTTATCCAGACCGGAAGGTGAAAAATACGCGGAAATCTCCCGGGTAAGACTGGGCACCAGGCTTCCAGCCTACCTTCCGATGAGGATAAATGACAATCTTGTAAATGTATTGTCGGAATTCCGGGAAAAAGCCCGCGAAACAGGTATCGGGCAATTTATTATACAGACCCACTTTGAGACAGCCATGGAGATCACGCCTGAAGCAAGGGAGGCGGTAAGTAAACTCCTTTCCGCCGGTTGGACAGTCACTAACCAGCAGGTTTTCACTGCAGCAGCATCCCGCCGGGGGCATACGGCAAAACTCCGGAAAATCCTGAATGATATCGGTGTTCTTCCTTATTATACTTTTACAGTAAAAGGCTATATGGAAAATTACCATAACTTTGCCACGAATGCCAGGGCTGTTCAGGAGCAGGTTGAAGAGAAGATTTATGGGAAGATCCCAAAAGAAAATATAGATGATCTGAAACAACTGCATGAGAATGCCCCTTACATGGTTCAAAACATCAGGCAGATCAGGGATAAGGCAAATATTCCTTTCCTTGCTACCGACCGGAATATGCTGAATTTACCCGGAGTCGGAAAAAGTTTGACATTCAGGGTGATCGGCATTACCCGTCACGGGAGAAGGATACTTGAATTTGACCATGACCTGACCAGAAGGCACAGTCCTGTGATCGAAAAGATGGGCAAGGTGACCATCATCGAATCTAAACCAGTGAACGAATATCTTCGCCAGCTGGAAGAAATGGGAGAAGATAAAACTGATTATGAAGGTATTTTTGGCTATTCGATTGGCTTTACTGAACAAAGGCTTCCGGTTTTCAAATACCCCAGGCATGAAACTGAGTTTACCGAAGAACTTACTAATTTCATGGATACTGAATAGGGTCCCTACCCTTATTTCCCTGCTTTCGATTTTATTATTGCTTAATTCATGCCATGTGGCACGTTATGTTTACTGGAATTTTGCTGATATTCATGATTATAAAAAATTCCCGGCCTATACAGTTAAAAAGCAGGGGAAGACTTTTTTATTTAAGGAAAAGCCTGAACAAACCATCCTTCAAGTCCCGGATGAATTCAATCCATCTGAAAAATATAAAAACACTTCAGAATTTTTAAAGGATAAAAAGTCGGTCGTATTAATTATTATCCGGAACGATACCATTATTTATGAAAACTACGCGGATGGATATTCACGTGAATCGATAGTGCCTTCGTTTTCAGTGGTTAAAAGTTTTGTTTCAGGATTAGTCGGTATTGCCATCCATGAAGGCTATATCAAGGATGTTCATCAGCCGGTCACCGATTATCTTAATAATTTCCGGCATAAAGGATTTGATAAGATCAGCCTGGAAAACCTGCTGAATATGCGTTCCGGGATTAAGTATGATGAAGGCTATTACAATCCCTTCGGTTCTATGGCCAAGTTTTATTATGGCACTAATCTTTCCAAATATATTAGCAAGGCGAAGATTAAAGAGGCACCTGACATGGAATATGATTATCTGAGTATAAACACTCAAATACTTGGGATGGCCCTGGAAAATGCAACGGGGAGAAAACTCCCGGAGTATTTGCAGGAAAAAATCTGGGAACCCCTGGGCATGGAAGCCGATGCGAGCTGGAGCATGGACAGTAAAAAGCATGGACAGACCAAGGCATTTTGCTGCCTGAACGGCCACCCGCTTGATTTTGCCAGGTATGGAAGATTATATCTGAATATGGGCAATTGGAATGGTAGACAAGTCATTCCTAAAGAATGGATAAAACAATCTATTTCTATAACAAATGATTCAAGAGATTCTCAGGGTTATCCCTATCACTATCAGTGGCGGGTGCTGGAGGATGGCTCCTATTTTGCAAAAGGAGTCCTGGGACAATATATTTACGTGGTACCTTCCAGAAATTTAATCTTCCTGAGATTTGGAAAAAAGACAGCGGAGGTCGATTGGATCCGTTACTTCAGGGATATCATTCCGCAACTTTAGCTGCGCGGGCTGCCATCTTCCTCTTCTTCCATAAAAAAAGCCTCATAACCCGGATAAAAGAGCCGTTTACCTGCTATTCCTTCAGGATAGGTAAAGTAACTTACATTAGCTGAACTGCAAAGTTCCAGGTCTGAATTATATAAGTCAACTCTGATAACAGCGATACGTTTTTCAATTGTATCAATCCGGGCCCTCAACTGAATATGTCCCCTGTTAGTAAAAACCGGTTTAATATAATCAACCTCCATTTTTGTGGTTACCCCGGCAGTACGGAGTTTCACCTGAACGGTCCAGGCAGCGATCTCATCCATGAGAGTTGCCTGTATTCCTCCATGCAAAATATTGTAAAAACCCTGGTGATGTGTATCAGGGATCCATTCACAGAATATTTCATCATCTTGTTCGGTAAACTCCATTTTCAATCCATAGGGATTAGCTGGAGAGCAGCCAAAACAGTCGTATCCGTTAAGGCTCAGGTAAGGGTTCCTGATCTTTCTGATTTTCAATTTCGGAAGATAAAAAGCTGAATGCTATTTTGCGATACCTTTTTTATATTTGGTAGTGGAAACTACAGCGCCTTCTTCACTATACTCAAGCCACTTACCTGTTTTGAGACCATTTTCATATAAACCGGTAATATGTAATGGACCATTCTCGAAATATTCATTATAAATCCCATTCAGAACATTGTCCTTATAATTTTCCTCTTTTTTTAATTTCCCGTCGGGATAATAGGACAGACTGGTGCCATCAAGCATTCCGTTTTTATAATGGTATTTAGCGATCAGGTTTCCTTCCTGGTTATACCAGGATGAAGTACTATCGTGCAATCCGTTGATATAAAAGCTTTCTTCCTGTGATTTTCCATTGTCATAATAAGAAATCGACCAGCCATCCAGTTCACCTTTTTTATAATTTGCTTCTGATTTGACCATGCCGTTGCGTCCGTATGTCTTGGATAATCCATTTAATTTTCCGTCTGCATAAAATGCGTCATTTTTAAGCCGGCCGCGATTATCTATTTCAACCATTATCCCGTTTTGCATTCCCATCTTATATGTCTCCACCTTGTTCAGCAGACCATTGGGAAAATAAGTAGCCCATGAACCGTCTTTTTTACCGTCAACATAATTTCCTGAAACAGTAAAACTACCGAGCTTCTCAACTACAAATCCATTCTTGTTTATGTCATTCTGTCCCGATGCTGCATTTTCTTCCTGCGCAAAGGCAATTGAGCCAGATACAAGAAGGAAAACAAAACACAGCTGAAAAATTTTCTTTTTCATCTTTCTTTATTTTTAAAATTATTATTGATGATGACAAAGGTATAAAAAATGGGCTTTTAGGTAGAAGTAAATCCTCAGAATGAAGGCAGAGCCATTGATAATATTAGAAAAGCTGAATTATAAATGGAGATTGGTAATCAATAATCATCCAACAATTTCACCATAGAGGTCAAAGTAATCAGCCCTGTTGATCTTTACATTGTAGAATTCACCGGTCTTTAATCGCTGCGTAAATGGGATGAGCACTTCATTATCAACTTCCGGGGAATCATATTCTGTTCTTCCCACATAATACTCCCCTTCAAGACGATCGAGGATGACTTTAAATGTCTTTCCGGTTTTAGCCTGGTTTTTTTGTAAGGATATTTCCTGCTGGATCGCGTGTATTTCTTCCATGCGTGCCTGTTTAACATCCTCCGGGATAATGTCCTTAAGATAAAAAGCCGCAGTTTTTTCTTCAGGGGAATAGGTAAAAACCCCAAGACGGTCGAACTGCTGGTCGCGGATAAAATCTTTCAGTTCCCCAAATTGTTCTTCAGTTTCATAGGGGTAGCCTACTATAAGGGTGGTCCTTACAGAAATTCCAGGAACCTTATCCCGGAATGTATCCAGAAGTTGATAAGTCCTTTCTTTGCTTACACCACGGTTCATCGACCTGAGTAAGGGCTCACTGATATGTTGAAGGGGAATATCGATATAATTGCAAATATTCTGATGTTCCCGCATCACATCCAGGATTTCAAGAGGAAAATCAGCCGGATAAGCGTAATGCAGCCTGATCCATTCAAGGCCGGGTATAGCAGCCATTTTTTGCAATAATTCGGCAAGGTTCCGTTTGCGGTAAATATCAAAACCATAATAGGTAAGATCCTGAGCAATCAGCATGATTTCTTTCACTCCTTTTGAAACCAGCAAGCTTGCTTCATGGAGTATATCTTCCATGGGCCTTGAGTGATGTTTTCCACGTATCAGGGGAATGGCACAAAATGAACAATTTCGGTTACATCCTTCTGATATCTTAAGATAAGCGTAATGTTTCGGGGTTGTCAGGAGTCTTTCTCCTATCAGATCTTTGCGATAATCAACTCCCAGCATTTGCAAAATAGCCGGCAGATCATCCACCCCATAAAAACCATCCACTTCAAGCAATTCCTTTTCCAGTTCTTTCTTATATCGTTGTGAAAGGCAGCCCATTACATAAACTTTATTTACCAGTCCGTCTTTCTTGGCTCCAGCATACCTCAGTATAGTATCAATAGATTCTTCCTTTGCATCATTAATAAAACCGCAGGTATTGATTACGACTACATCAGAAGCTTCATCAGATTCGTGGACTACCTCTATATTAGAAGCTTTCAGTTGTCCCATCAAAACTTCTGAGTCGACCAGGTTTTTGGAACAACCCAGGGTAATTATATTGACTTTATGATTTTTTTGCCTGATCAAGAGTATAAAAATTAGATTTCAATATTTTAAGTCATGAATGACAGTCTGTTCAGCCTGAAATAAATCAGTCCTATAAGGAAATTCCGGTTCAGGACTCTCCGAACAAGCTGTTCACAAATTCGTGGCGGTTGAAGATCAGCAGGTCCTCCATCTTCTCTCCCACACCTATATATTTTACCGGAATTTTAAACTGATCAGAAATTCCAAGGACCACGCCACCCTTGGCAGTGCCGTCAAGTTTAGTCAGTGCCAATGCATTGACATCAGTTGCAGCTGTGAATTGCCGCGCCTGTTCAATAGCATTCTGGCCGGTACTGGCATCCAGGATGAGCAAAATCTCGTGCGGGGCTTCCGGGATAACTTTCTCCATAACCCTTTTAATCTTGGTCAACTCATTCATTAAGTTGATCTTATTGTGCAATCTTCCAGCTGTATCAATAATGACCACATCAATATTATTGGCTTTGGCCGACTTCAGGGTATCAAAAGCAACCGAAGCGGGATCGGCCCCCATTCCCTGAGATACTATGGGTACCCCGACTCTTTCCGACCAGATTGTCAACTGGTCCACGGCGGCAGCCCTAAAAGTATCAGAAGCGCCTAACATGACTGATTTTCCGGCCTTTTTGAAATGATAGGCCAGTTTACCTATAGTGGTGGTTTTTCCTACACCATTTACTCCAACCACCATAATTACATAGGGTTTAGGCAGGTCATCCGCGGCAAAATCAAAATTAACTTCCCCTCCAGTCTCCTGCAAGAGGTTGACAATCTCCTCCTTCAACATATTATTCAGTTCAGAGGTGCCGACAAATTTATCTCTGGCAACCCTTTCCTGTATACGTTCGATTATCCGAAGGGTAGTTTCGACACCAACATCGGAAGTGACCAGAATCTCTTCCAGATTATCCAGGACTTCATCATCAATTTTTGATTTGCCAATTACAGCCCTGGAAATCTTGGAGAAAACATTTTGACGTGTTTTATCCAGTCCTTTATCGAGGCTTTCCTTTTTTTCTTTTGAAAAGAATGACAGAATTCCCATATGTTAAACTTTAGGGCTAAAAATACAAAAAAAGCCTTCCCTGACCGGAAAAGCTTTAAGGACAATTCAGTATAAACAGAATATTATTTCTTCCCGACGATATTCTTGATCTGTTCGTTGGGAACGATAGTTTCTTTAAATACATAAGCTCCGGTCTTTGGGGATTTAACCATCCGGATCAGCTTTGCAAATTCCTTACTTTGGGCTTGCAGTGATGCTACAACTTTCTTTGCCATAATTCTTAATTATTTAATTTCCCGGTGAATGGTCATTTTCTTTAAGATCGGGTTGAATTTTTTCAATTCCAATCTTTCAGGTGTATTTTTCTTATTCTTGGTGGTTATATAGCGGGAAGTACCCGGCATGCCACTGGTCTTATGCTCAGTGCATTCCATAATCACCTGTATCCTTTGATCTTTTGTCTTCTTAGCCATCGTTGAAAACTCCTTTTGAATTTAGGGCTGCAAAGATAAAATAATTCTTTTAATAATCCTAAAATGATATAAAAAAGTTCTCTTTAAATAAGCTGAGGATTCATATAGCATGGCCAATCATGGTGAATGCCTGAATAATAGTATTTTTGTAACTTAAAATCAGCTTGTTTTAGATGAACTGGAATCCATACATTAAGGGATTTACTTCTTTCCTTAAGCTCGAAAGATCACTTTCCCCAAATTCTGTAAATGCCTATATCCATGATGTGGAAAAACTACAGCAGTATTTTGAATTTACGGGGAGCAATATTCAACCGGCAAATGTCAGCCAGGAAGATCTCCGGGCATTTCTGAAATGGATCAATGAGTTAGGGATGGGCGCCCGTTCCCAGGCCCGTATACTATCGGGATTAAAAATGTTTTTCAAATATCTCATTCTTGAAAATGAAATAAAAACCAGTCCGGCAGAATTGCTGGAAGCTCCCAGGACAGGTCGTAAACTCCCTGACACGCTGAGTGCGGATGAGATAAACAATATGATCAAGGCTATTGATCTGAGCAGTCAGGAAGGTGAGCGCAATAAAGCTATTATAGAAACTCTTTATGGATGTGGCTTAAGGGTGAGTGAACTGACTGATCTCAAGATATCCAACCTGCATTTTAACGAAGGTTTTATCAGCGTAATAGGAAAAGGGAACAAAGAGCGACTGGTTCCAATCGGAGGAGCGGCAATGAAGCAACTAAATATATGGATGCATCAGGTTCGCATACACATAGCTATTGCCAGGGGGCAGGAGGATTTTATTTTTTTGAATAAGCGGGGAAAGAAGATTTCCCGGGTGATGGTTTTCTATATAATCAAACTGCTTGCGCAGAAAGCCGGCATCAGAAAGTCAATCAGCCCTCATACGCTCAGGCATTCCTTTGCAACGCACCTGGTAGAGGGCGGGGCTGACTTGAGGGCAGTCCAGGAGATGCTTGGACATGCATCCATAACGACTACAGAAATTTACACACATCTCGACAGGGATTACCTGCGGAGCAATATATTACAATATCACCCCAGGGCTGGAATATTCAGGAAAGATGAGGAGAAGGACTGATCATCAGGCTAAAAATCCTTAAAGAGGAGATCTCTATATCTTCAGAACTCTTCTATTTCACCTTTATCATTAACCAGGACACCCCAGTTAATAGCCACAAGACTGCCATCAACGAAAAAGAAATCGAGCATGGCATCATCATATGAAACTCTTTTCTCGCCCGACATTTCCATTTCGACCTCAGCCACTTCAAATCCCTTATTCTTCATAAGGTTGATGATCTCAGGCTCCTTCATATTAAATATCTCCTGATCGTATAAAGTAGAATCCTGGTTCTCGGTTTCAAAACACGAGATCACCGATTTTTCTTTACCTTCGAAAAAGACAGAGACTCCCCTGTCCCAGTAATAGAGGATTACTGTATTAAATTCGTCCTCATCCTCAATGTTTTCAACATCTTCCGGTTGCCCGAGCAATTTAATTACTTTCTCGGAGCTATCTCCGAATAATAACTCTCCGTATCCTATTTTCGGAATGATGTTAAGACTCAGTTCATTCATAATATGTAAAATTATTTAAAAGGTGAATCAACTTCTTTTGACATATGGTTATAAACCATTTTATCCATAAATGAAGGGAAGAATTTATTCAGCCAAACTGTCAACTTCCCCTGTGATGTAAGTATCAATATTTTTTTTCTTTTATCAATTGCT
This sequence comes from uncultured Bacteroidales bacterium, assembly GCA_963787195.1. Taxonomy (GTDB): domain Bacteria; phylum Bacteroidota; class Bacteroidia; order Bacteroidales; family JAGOPY01; genus CAWBCI01. The sequence goes on along the minus strand of CAWBCI010000002.1, from coordinate 40,321 downwards.
TTTACAATATGGAGTGCAACCTCCTCCGGGCTCATCATAGCTGATTCATCCCTGGGGGATTCCCCCTGGTGGGAGCCGTCAGCTTTGAGTGAGCTAAAGCGGATATTCGATTCGGTAAAACCCGGACAGGCGATCAGGACATGCAATCCTTTTTTCATGTTCTCTATCCTCAAGACTTCCAGGAATCCCTGCATAGCGAATTTCGAAGCCGAATAACCCGTGCGGGCCGGCAGCCCCTTGTAACCGGCTATGGAAGATACCCCGACGACTGTTCCCCGGCTTTCCAATAAATAAGGCAGAGCATATTTAGTACAATAAACAGCTCCCCAGAAATTTATATCCATTACCCGCTTTATCACATCCAGGTCAACATCATTAAATAGCGCCCTCATGGAGATCCCGGCATTATTCACAAGAACATCCAGACGACCGTATTTGGAAATAGTTGCTTTGATAAGATTCTCGCAATCCCTTTCAGAGCTCACATCCGTGACAACTGAATAAGCCTCCCCCCCACTCTTCTTAATTTCCTCTTCCAGGTCCCTGATTTTGCTTTCTGAACGCGCAGCCAGCACAACGGAAGCGCCCCCGGAAGAGATTTCCAGTGCAAGTGCTTTTCCGATTCCGGAAGAGGCTCCGGTAATGATTACAATTTTATCTTTCATTCGCTTATTCATACTTGGCAATGATAAAATAAATTTTTTACATAATAAAAATTATTATGTGAACAAATCTTAAATTTTCCGGAAGCTCTTAGGTCAGTTTAAAAATAATTGTAATTTTGCACTCCGATTTTAAAGGCGAGATAGCTCAGTCGGTTAGAGCGTCGGATTCATATCCGCCAGAGGCGGACGCGAGTTCAATTCTCTAATGTGTTCTTTAAAATGGCGAGATAGCTCAGTCGGTTAGAGCGTCGGATTCATAACCCGGAGGTCCCGAGTTCAATTCTCGGTCTCGCTACAACACATTGCCCTGCAAGAGTTTGAAACTTATGCAGGGCTTTTTTTGTACTCATCCCCAAGCCTGGCCTGGCTTCAGCCCACCATGGGAATTTTCCAGCATACGCCTTATTCGATATTATATTAATATTTCTTATATTTACTTATCAAATAATTCGTCAATCATTTCATTTGTCAAGTAAGTCGCACATTAACATCTTCTTTATCATGAAAAGCATCTTCCCTTTCATTTTATTAATCATGGTCCCGGTCAATACTACCAAAGCCCAGAACCCACAGTGGATACAATACACAAATGGGAACTCGATAAATACCATGGCGTTTGAAGATCATTTTATTTGGATAGGATCTAACACAGGCTTAGCGAAATTCGATACGCTCAGTGGAATGACAACATTTTACAACAGTTCAAATTCAGGTTTGACCTACAATTATGTCCGGGCAATCGCAATCGATGAATACGGTAAAAAATGGATAGGAACGGACGGAGGTGGACTTGTAGTTTATGATGATACAAACTGGACTGTATACAATACATCGAATTCAGGAATTCAAAGAAATATTATTCGTTCCCTCTTCATTGATAATGAAGGAACAAAATGGATCGGTACTGAGTATGGAGGATTGGTAAAATTCAAGGACAATATATGGTCCTGTTATAACTCCTATAATTCCGGAATGCCGAATGACCTGGTAAGGTCAATATTTGTGGAAAAAAACGGTATGAAGTGGGTAGGTACCAACAATGGTTTGGCTTCTTTTGACGACTCAACCTGGACTATTTATAATCACTCAAATTCCGGTATACCTGGTAATTGTATTAATTACATTACCAAAGATAATAATGGCAAAATATGGATAGGAACCTTTGACGGACTTGCAGAATTTGACAGGATAAACTGGACTACTTATAATGTCAACAACTCGGGCCTTCCGGATAATGCAGTAAATTATATAACTTTTGATTACAATGGGAACCTGTATATTGGCACAGGTGCCCTTACCATTTTTGACGGAACCAATTGGACCACTTATCATTATATGAACTCAGACTTACCTCAGGGGTATGTATATTCAATACTGATCAACAATCAAGGGAAAAAATGGATAGGTACCTGGAGAGGCGGATTTGTGGATTTTGACGGGAATACCTGGAATTCGCATAATGTTTCAAATTCCGGATTACCAAATAATTATGTATATGCGTTTGCAGCAGACGCAAATAAATCACTTTGGATAGGAGCAGCTAGTGGTGGACTAATCGAGTATGATTGGGAAAATTGGTTCAGTTATGATACTATTGTTTTACAATTAAGCCGTTACTCTATCCGTGCGGTGGCCATTGACGAACACCAGGCCAAGTGGATTGGAGTCTACAACTGGAATGAACAGTTCGCCTCAATAACCGCGTATACCGGTACGAACTGGATCAACTACGACAGCACAAACTCCGGGTTTCCGAATAAGCTGATCTATTCGATGATTATAGACTTCAACCATTACCTTTGGACAGGGACAGATGGCGGACTGGTTAAATTTGACGGCGTAAACTGGAATATTTATAAGTCTTCTAATTCAGGACTTCCCAACAATGACGTATATGCACTTGCCATTGATGAATATGGAACAATGTGGATAGGAACCGGAGGAGGTTTGACAAAATATAACGGAACCGATTGGACAACATATAGTGTTAATAATTCGGGGATACCAAATAATAAAGTACGTGGTATTCTAATCGGGGAAAGCGGAGAGAAATGGATTGCAACCGGTGGAGGAGGTGTAGCAGAATTTAACGACACAAACTGGACCGTTTACAACACCGGAAATTCGGGATTGCCGAATAACATTGTGATGACTATTGCTATGGATTCGGCAGGCACCAAATGGTTCGGCACCTCGGGAGATGGTGTTGCAGGATTTAACGGGAGAAATTGGGTAACTTTTAATTCGTTAAATTCGGGTTTACCTTTTGATTATGTGCAATCGTCTATTGTTGATAAATACGGATCGGTTTGGTTCGGAACCTATGGGGGTGGAATAGGTATATATAATTATAATGGCATCCCGGTTTCGTTGAATGAAAAATATAAACCTGAAATGAATTTTCATATCTATCCAAATCCAACTTCGACAAAAATCACAATTGATCTGAATTCCACCAATAACATTAAGGAAACATTACTTACAGTTTATGATATCCATGGTCAGCAACTATTTAAGAGAAACATAAATAATGCCCGGACTACTATAGATGTTTCACAATGGCCAAAGGGGATTTATATTCTGAAAATTAATGATTTAAAAAGTGTAAGTGAAAGAAAATTTATAAAGTATTAAATTATGCCTGATTGAAAATTCGAGCCAATTGACCAGACCATGAAAAAGATCTTTTTTCTGATTTTTTTAATCCTTCTAACCTTATTTTAATCCAGATAAATTCAATAGAAAGAGATCTGAATATTTATTCGAACGATTCCCTTACCGCATGTGCAATCCAGAGTATTTGCGATTACCTGGCAAATTCAAATGGGAGTACTTATATCTATAACAATGCCCCCGGCTGCATCAGCGAAAAGGAAATCGACTCAGCATGCGTATATTTATCCAGCGATGAACTGATTCCCCGGGAAAGTTTTAAAATCTATCCCAATCCTTCGTCATCCCAAATCATTATTGAACTCCCAAATTCTCCCGGAATACATAATAATTCTTTACTGACTATCATTAACATCAGTGGTCAGCAAGTATTTCAACAAAAATTAATAAAATCCCAGACTTATTTGGATGTGTCGCAATTGCCCCGTGGTATTTATATAGTTAAGCTTGCAGATGAAAAAAAGGTAATGGTCGATAAATTCATCAGGCAAGGTTCAAGCCATTAAGATTTGTTTAGCCAATACTTCCATTTTAAATATTAAATCCAATTATCTTCCTCTCCCCCTTTACTTTCTCCCGAAAATTTAGGAATTTAGCACTTTATTCCAAGCTTAGAATTAATTCCTCCTTATATGAAACTAAAGCCTGTTTTTCAAATAATCATTTTTTTAATTTGGCCCCTGCTTTCTTTCTCCCAGGAGGTCCCGCGGAATTTCTGCATCACAAATGAAGAAAAAGCCCTTTTCAATCTTATTAACACTTATAGAGCGGATCATGGCCTCCAACCTATACCTTTATCCAAATCCCTTTGCTATGTTGCGAAACTCCATGTCAGAGACCTTTCGGAAAATCATCCCGATACGAATTCATGCAACCTGAACAGCTGGTCGGACAAGGGCTCCTGGACTCCTTGCTGTCATTCCAAACTTACACCCAACCCTGATTGCATTCTGAATAAGCCCAAAGAACTCACGAAGTATAAAGGCCAGGGTCATGAAGTATGCTACTGGGAAACTGAAGCACTCGTCCCAGATACTATTATGGCATTCTGGGCCTCAGTTCCGCCTGCCAGTGATTTACTCCTAAATAAAAATAAATGGGCTAAAAAGACCTGGAAAGCCATGGGGATTGGGATTTTCGGTAATTATGCCTGTGCATGGGTCGGAGAAGAAGCAGATACTGCAAAAGTGCCGGAACTTTGCGATGAGAATGCCGGGCACGGAAATATAGATATCCCGGCTAAAGGCAGCAATGGTATTATTAGCAGCCCTACCGACCGTTATTACCTTATCTTCGGGAGTTATAATACTTTGGGAGATGCCAAAAATGCTGCGGAGAAATACAAAAAAGATGGCTTCTACCAGGCAAAAGTTATTATTAAGGATGATGCTTACAGAGTTTCCTTAGATGATCACGCCAGTTTTCAGGAAGCCAAAGATGCCCTTGCAAGACTTGGAAAAGAATACCAGGATGCCTGGATAGTCAAATATTAAAAAAGGCACCCCCATAGAGGCGCCTTAACTTCATTATCTATTTTCTTAATTAAAGTCCAAAGATTATTAATTACCAAGTACTTCTTTCATTTTAGTGGCTATATCAGCAGGCGAATCCACAACATGGATACCACATTCGCGGAGTATAGCTTTTTTGGCCTGGGCGGTATCTTCCTTGCCACCGATGATGGCGCCTGCATGACCCATGGTCCGGCCTTTCGGAGCAGTAGCACCGGCAATGAATGCAACCACCGGTTTGGTGCCGTTCTCTTTAATCCAGTATGCCGCTTCAGCTTCCATAGTGCCTCCAATCTCTCCTATCATAACGATCCCTTTGGTATCCGGATCATGCATGAATAATTTGATGGCATCGATCGTGGTAGTTCCGATGATCGGGTCACCGCCTATACCCAAAGCAGTTGTCTGTCCCAGTCCAACTTTCGTCAGCTGATCAACTGCTTCATAGGTGAGAGTTCCTGAACGGGACACGATTCCAATAGGGCCGGGTGTATGGATAAATCCCGGCATAATCCCAACCTTGGCTTCACCTGGTGTGATCACACCAGGGCAATTCGGGCCAACCAGAGTGCAATCCTTATCGCAGAGGTATTCCTTAACCATTATCATATCTTTTGTCGGGATCCCTTCGGTAATACAAACCACCACTTTGATGCCTGCATCTGCGGCTTCCATTATGGCATCCGCAGCAAAGGCTGGGGGAACAAAGATCAGGGACACATTGGCACCGGATTTATCAACCGCATCTTTCACAGTATCAAAAACCGGACGATCGAGGTGCATTGTGCCGCCTTTTCCAGGTGTGACCCCTCCCACTACATTGGTTCCGTATTCAATCATCTGACTGGCGTGAAAAGTACCCTCTTTTCCGGTGTACCCCTGGACTATCACTTTGGAATTTTTATTGACAAGGACGCTCATGAATTGAAATATTTAAATTATTGATTATAATAAATTATAATGAAGTAGAAACCATTTAATTAAAAAATAAAATAACGGAATTTTCTTCACGCCATTTTCCTTTTTTTATGAGGAATCAGCGAGCCCGCAAAATTAATAAAAAAAACAAAAAGTTGAAGTTTATCATAACTTTGTAAAAAGCCAACCAACAAAGCCATTGAAATGAATTACCAGGACCCTGACACAATCTGTGCAATTGCAACGCCTCCCGGACAGGGAGCCATCGCTGTTATCCGGCTTTCAGGGCCGGAATCACTTAGCATCAGTGAAAGTATTTTCATACCTAAAAATAAAAAGCTGAAACTTTCTGAAGCAGCTTCCCATACTTTACATTTCGGAGCTATTGGCACGGAGGAGGATATCCTGGATGAAGTTTTGATCAGCATTTTCAGGGAACCAAATTCCTATACTGGTGAAAATGCAGTGGAGATATCCTGTCATGGCTCATCCTATATTCAGCAAAAGATTCTTGAACTGCTTCTGGATCGTGGAGCCAGGAATGCAAAACCCGGCGAATTCACCATGCGGGCTTTTTTGAATGGTCGCTTTGACCTTTCCCAGGCTGAAGCCGTTGCGGACCTGATAGCGGCATCCTCCAAAACCTCCCATGACCTGGCCCTTCAACAAATGAGGGGGGGATTTTCAATGAAGATCAAAGATTTACGTCAAAAACTGCTGGACTTTGCCTCCCTGATAGAACTTGAACTGGATTTCAGTGAAGAAGATGTGGAGTTTGCCGACAGGTCTAAACTAAAGGAATTACTGGATGAACTGAAAGAGGAAATGACCCGGCTTGTCGCCTCCTTTTCCTTCGGAAATGTGATTAAAACCGGAATACCGGTAGCGATAGTCGGACAGCCGAATGTCGGCAAATCAACCCTGCTGAATGCCCTTCTGAATGAGGACCGGGCGCTGGTATCTGAAATCCCCGGAACTACAAGGGATACCGTCGAGGATGTGATAGCTGTCGGAAAATACACCTTCCGTTTTATTGATACAGCCGGCCTCCGTCATTCATCAGATATAGTAGAATCGATGGGGATTGAACGGACCTATGAAAAAATCAACCTGGCCAGTATAGTTTTATTTGTTTTTGATGTTAGTGAAACATCCTGGAACGAGATCAATGAGATCCTGATTGACTTCAGGGAACATATCAATCTTAAACAATCGAACGGAAAGCCTTCGGAAAAGGAAATTTACAGACCGGAAAAGAAATTCATTCTGATTGCCAACAAGACCGATAAGCTTGTGGAAACACCCAAAGGTCTGAGAGATTTCCTGGAGTATGAATGTATCTTCACTTCGGCAAAGCGCAAGGAAAACATCAACATCATCCTCGACCGCCTGGAAAAAACCGTGGGGGAACTGGATATTCAGGACCGGACAGTGGTCTCCAACGTGAGGCATTACGAGGCACTCAAAGAGGCCCTGAAATCAGTGGATGCCATTCAGATAGGCATGCAGGAAAAACTCAGCGGGGACCTGCTGACGGTTGACATAAGAACCGCCCTGCACCACCTGGGGGAAATATCCGGAGAAATAACCACAGATGAAATCCTGGGGAATATCTTCGGGAAGTTTTGTATCGGAAAGTAATAATCTTCCTCCTAAGGATACTAAACTATAGTCCCATTCCAACTTATTGCGCTTTTGCTTCTTTAAGTTTTGCAAAATACATAGCAAAGGAGCGGTATAAAAAGTGGGTCCATTTTCCGAAAGGAACTATGATAAGGGCCCATTGCGCGAGAATTGTAATATGGACGAGATACATCCAGGAATTCGTTTCCAGTATATTCAGATCAATAAATGCGCGGACAATAAATGCACTTAATCCCATCAGGAAGAGCCAGATTACAAAAAACCAGTCCGAAGGCTGCGAAAATTTATTTATCTCTTTCTTCTTTTTAATCCTGCTGCTCATAAAATCGAAGGTTACTACAAATATTACAAAGCTTTCAACATATCCAAGGATGATGACGAAAAGATTTTGTGAAGAAAACCAATCCAGGAAAACAGTGGTAAAAAGCAAGGTTAAATATCCGATTACCAGTATAAAATGCTCGAACCATCTAAACTGATTATCATCGCAGCCTAAGGCCCTTTTTTGTGTAAACATGTGCACAATTAACTCCCATGTGCTTTTTAAATAAGTGGAAAATGGGACCTTAATTTTGGGCTTCAATATCACAAACCACCACATGCGGATAATATTTGGCAAGAGGATAAATCCAAAAACAGAGGCAATGGCAATCATTTCGAAATAATGGCCATAGTGCATAATTATTTCAAGGTTGAATGACTCATATGCCGCAAAGGCTATCACGCCAATGGCCGTAATAAGGAATGCTACAATGCTTAATGGTAATGATTTATATAATAATCCGGCTAGACCTGTCCAGTCGTATTTAGAGGTAAGCCATCGCCTGAGCGACATCATCAATTCGCCGGGATTTGCCGTTTGCGGGCAATGCGCGGTACATTCCCCACAGTAGTAGCATAACCAGGGTTTCAGCGATGATTTCAACTCATCTTCCAATCCCAGAACACTTAATCTAACCATTTCTCGTGGAAAGGAGTCTTCGGGTGTGGATAAGGAACAAACAGCCGTGCATGTACCGCAATTATAACATGCATTAAAATTTATCCCTCCGTATTCTTTTAAAGCTTCTCCAAACTTTGGATCAATGCTTGCCATTACTTTTTCAATTTATAAGTAAAATATTCGTCCATGTCGTCCACTTCGCCAGTTTGCACAAAGCCATATTTTATCAGCGACATCAAATAATAAACAACTTCAGGTTTGGGCTTATTCAGCTTTTGACTTAACTGATCAATAGTCAGATCAGCCTCCTTCAATGCATCCAGCATTCCCTTTTTTATCCTGTTAAATTCCTTTAGTTTATCTTTCAATTCCTGCGGTACTTCACGTTTGTCACGGAGGTATTTGTAAGTTTTTCCTTTTTCGATTTCCATAGCAATCATGTATTTCTTAATCAGATTCCAGCATTAATCTCGCGCCAGTGCATCGATCATGCTTTCAATCTCATTGTTTGAATAGGCAATCAATTCAATTGCATCCGTGGGGCAAACCGGCAAACACATGCCGCAACCTTTGCAGACCGAATTATTGATCAATGCAATTGATTTTGTTCCGGCTTCTGTGAGGCTAATTGCATCGAAGGGACAAGCTTCGGCACAGGCATTGCACCAGGTACAGGATTCCACATCAACTACTGCAACAATAGGTTCAGTTTCAAGTTCTCCTTTACTCACGTAGGAATATGATTTTGTTGCTGCCGATAAGGCGGAATTAGCTGATTCCATAATATTTTTAGGCCCCTGGCAAGCGCCAGATATAGTAACTCCGTCGATGAATGTTTCCACCGGACGAAGTTTCATATGAATTTCATTGAAAAACTTATCCCGGCCTTTTGGCAGTTTAAAAAGCGTTCCTACCGAATTTTCGGCACGGGGAACCATTCCGGTTATGAGGACAACCAGGTCGGCTTCAACTTCCATTTCGCGCCCGGCGCTTAAAAAATCCTTTACTTTAACAATGGTTTTTGTTCCGTTCCAGGATACAAGTGGCAAGGCATCATCGTAGGCTTGCAGGTATATATCTCCCTGTGCAGATGATTCATAATAAAGTGCCTCCTGTTTTCCGTAGGTTCTGATACCACGGTTGAAATGATAATTGTAAATATCCGGGAATTTCTTCTTCGCCATAATGGAAGCATGAATGGCTGATGTACAGCAATAACGCGAACAATAGGTATTTCCGCCTTCTTCCTGCCGGCTGCCCACACAATAGATATAAGCAATATTCTTGACAGCTTTGCCTTTGAACAGCAGTTTCTTATCACTTAGTTCAATCATCCGTTTGAATTGAGGAAGGGTAATAACATTGCCTATCTCGTTAAAGCCATACTCGCCATCATGAGGAGTATAGGGGTCGAAACCGGTGGCCATAAGCACAGAACCCACATGGATATCGAGTATTTCTTCTTTTTGGGAGAAATCAATATTATCGCAAACAGGCTCGCATTTGCCACAACGGGTGCAGTTATTCATATCAATTACCGGTGAATGCGGGTATTCACTTGGAAAATTATGATAAATGGCTTTTCGGCTTGTAATGTTGAAATTAAATTCATCAGGAACTTCCACAGGGCAAGCATCAATGGCTTCCTGCAATCTTCCCTGGTTGCAATTTTCTTTTATATAGCGTGGTGTTATTTTAACTTTTAATCTAAAATCCCCGATACTTCCAACATTGGAAATTACCTCAGCGCCGGTGAATACGGTAACATTTGGCCGTTTGATAAGATCATTATAAAGTCTTGTTACTACTTCCTTCCCAGTTTCGTTGGTGGTAAACATAGCGCCCCATTGCGAAACCCTCCCGCCAATAAAAAATTCCCTTTCAATAACATACACCTGGCAATCCATACTCGACAGGGCAAGAGCAGCCTTCATACCGGCAACGCCACCACCGATGACGGCAACTGCTTTTTGAGCAAGTATTTTATTGGGTTCGAGAGGCTCAGCCAGGCGGGCTTTAGCAATAGCGGCCCTTACCAAATGAATTGCTTTTTCGGTAGCCCCTGCTTTATCATCTGAATGCGCCCATGAATCCTGTTCCCGGATATTGGCATGGACATAATTGTATTTATTCAGGCCGGCTCTTTCGCTCACATTCCTGAAAGTGCTCAGGTGGAGTTTAGGGGAACATGATGCTACAACAATGCCATTTAGGTCCTTACTTTCTATATCCTCAACCATTTCCTTCTGGTTCGAATCGGAACAGGCAAACATAGTTGTCTTAGCCAATAACACACCGTCTTCATTCTCTATGGCCTGCTTCACTTTTTCAACATCCACATAATCGGAAATGTTGCCGCCGCAATGGCAGATATAAACACCTATTTTCTTTTCCATTATTCCTGAATTAAATAACTTATGGCTTCGGAAGATGCCGAGCCTGCTGATAGGATTGAATCGGGAATATCCATGGGTCCCGAGGCCGTTCCTGCAACAAATACGCCATCAATGCTTGTACGGGCGGGACTTATAAGCGAATCGGCCTGGTAAATAAATTTGTAGGGATCGAGTTTCAATTCCTCTTTTGGAAAAAAGCCTGCAGCATCCTGGTTTGGAAGGACTCCAACCGAAAGAATTACCATATCATGTTCAGCTTCTTTTACAATACCCTCATTTATATCTTCATATCGCAAAATAAGATTCCCATTTCCGTTTTCTGTTTCCCGGATTTTTCCAATCTTTCCTTTCACGAAATTCACGCCCATGCCTTTAGCCTGCTGGTAAAATTCTTCGAAACCTTTACCAAAGGACCTGATGTTGATATAATAAATGGTTACATCAGCCATTGGCAAAGCACCCATAAGAAGTTGGGATTGTTTGATGGAATACATACAGCAGATTTGCGAACAGATCGGATTCCCAATGGAAGCATCCCTTGAACCGGTACAAAGCACATAGGCTATTTTATCAGGCACTTTGCCATCTCCCGGGCGTAAAACTGTATTAAACGGGCGTGTTGGAGCAAGTTCACGTTCCATTTGCATGGAGGTGATAACATTTTTAAAAAGCCCGAAACCATATCGTGGCATTAAAAGCGGGTCAAATAATTTAAAACCGGTAGCCAGGATAATAGTTTTAAAGCTGATCCGGATTTCCTCTGTTTCCTGCGTAAAATCGATACAATTTGTCGGGCATACCTTTTCGCAGGCACCACACAAAATACAATTTTCAATATCTATGGCTGCAGCTTTGGGACTGGCAATGCTGAAGGGTATAAATGCAGCTTTGCGCCCAACAAGGTTATACTGGTATTGGTCAGGAACGCTCACCGGGCAAGCTTCTTCGCATTGCTGGCAGGCAGTGCAATCTTCAATAACAACATAACGAGGCTTCCTTATGATCGTAGCCTCGAAATTATTTTCGGCAATCTTATGAATATTGCTTACTTCGCTGCCGGTATAAATAGTAATATTCGGATGACGCGAAATTTCAGAAACTTTAGGAGTCGTGATGCAAGCTGCGCAATCCAAAGTTGGGAAAACCTTACTCAGCATAATCATTTTCCCTCCAATGGATAATTCTTTTTCGACCAGTAAAACCTTAAAACCTGTTGTAGCCAGATTTAAAGCTGCTTCACCACCGGCAATGCCACCTCCTACAACCAGCGCATCAAAGAAAATATTTTTGGCTTGTCCACTCATCATTACGCGTTTGTATTTTTAAGTAAATATTCATTAAAGCTTTTTATATGCTTAACAAATGATTCGCTGCACACCGAACATATGGCAGCCATTTTTAAACGTGCCGGCTCGATGGATTTCTGTTTCATCAATTCCTGCGTCCGGCTTACTACATTTCCGGTTTTTTCGGTACACGATTCGCCAAACATACAATCGCTGCCATCGGCCGCTATGAATACGCCATCAAAGCCTTTTTCAAAAGCCCTTAAAATCCATCTCGATTTTATCCCGCTTGAGCAAGGCAAAGTGATGGTGTACACGCTTGGAGGATAATGTAATTTCAGCAATCCCGCCATATCTATAGCGGGATCACTTATTTTTTCAGTGGAAAAGACCAGAATTTTAGCGCTTTTCCTGATTTTTTCAGCCATGAGCTTTGTTTATTTCTTTTTCATATAAACCTTGAAGTAGCCATTTTCGTCAATAGCTCCAAGATATTCGTGGCCTTGTTTGCCGCACCATTTTGGAATATCACTTTTGGTTCCTTCGTCAGCTGATAATATTTCCATAATATCGCCGGCATTAATGGTTCCGATAGCCTTTTTAGCTTCCAAAAGTGGTCCTGGACATGCTGTTCCACGGGCATCTACAGATTTCGCTACTACTACGTTTTTCAATTCTTCAGTTGTCATCATGATTATTTTGTTTAGTATTTAATTAATTTTATAAATGTGCTGCGTACTTTTTATGCTTCCCGGGGTTTAATTCTTTTTCCTAACCAACTTCTATTTCCCAAATCCAAAGCCATTAAATAAAGAGCTGCATACTGCTTTCATTAGCATCGCAAACAAAAGTGGCGGCGCCGGCGTAACTCAGGTGAGGATAGTCCATCATTTCTTCTTTTTTAAAGCCCATGAGATGCATCGACATTTCGCAAACCACTATTTCAATTCCCAGTTCACCGGCATCTTTAAACATCTGGTCAATGCATATAACACCTTGCTTTTTCATTAAATGCTTAATCATAAACGGGCCCATCCCTGCCATATTCATATTGGAAAGCTTTAACTTGTCTTTCCCTTTAGGCAACATCAGGCCAAACATCTTGGAAATGAAATCTTTCCCCCTGGCTTTTTTATTTTTTGCCCTCAGTGCAGATAGCGCCCAAAATGAAAAGAAAAGTTTCACTTTTGTATCCATGGCTGCGGCTGCTAAGGAAATAATCATTGCGGCCATAATCTTATCAAGGTCACCTGATACTATAGCAATTGATAACTGGTCTTTTCTGGAATTCTCAAGCCTTGATAATTTAATATTCAAGGCATCAATTTGTTCCTGAAGCTGGGTAGTCTGCAATTCCGTTTCCATTTTATTTGATTTTATTTGATTTGATTTTTAAAAGATTAGTATGTCAATACAGCCTTTGCAGATAATACCTCTTCCACGACGGTTCCTGCAGCAACCAACTTTGCTCCTGTGACTAATTCCTCTTCTTTGATAAACCGCTCTTTAATGCAGGGAGAGCATAATAAAAGCCGTCCGCCTAATTCAATAAATGTATCCATCAGTTTTTTAAGTGGCATAAGGCCCTGGGCATTTACATTTTCAGCAGATCCTTTTTTAGCCAGCAACACGGCAGATGCCTGTAAAATCATAACAACTTCTGCATCTACGGTTTGAGCTGCCGTAGCTACTACAAAAGGAAGGGTAGCTTTTTCCTGATTTTCAGGTCCGGTAGTACTTATAATCACTAGTTTTTCATTTTCAGTCATGATCTTTATTTTTTAATAATTTATGATAATGGCAAAATTAGGTCTATAGCTTGAGCGGTTTGAAGAACACAATGTGCAGAAAATCGATTATAAGTGTGAGATAGCTCACAATATATTAACTTTGCACCATGAAAACTGATTGTAAAACCTGTATTTTTAAATCGAAATCGGCAGAGACATTAGACGATGGCCAGCTTTCACAATTATCGTGTAATAATGCCATGGTGAATTTCCGGAAAGGTGATTTAATAATTATCCAGGGCACGTTTTCTACCAATATCGTTTATCTGCGAAAAGGACTGGTGAAAATTCACATCTCAGGTCCCTACCATGAACAAATTGTTAGGATTGTAAAAGCATCGCGCTATTTAGGGCTTCCAACAACGATTGGTGACAAAATAAATCAGTATTCCGTTACAGCAATCAGTGATGTCGAAGTTTGCTTTATAGATATCAGTGCTTTCCGAATGTTACTCAGAGAGACTGAGCATTTCTCATATGAAATTATTCTTGACCTCTGCAAAGATGAATTGGAATCAATTCGCAGATGTGCCAGCCGAACCCAAAAGCAAACGCGTGGAAATATTGCCGATATGATCCTTGAATTTGCCGACAACTTGTGCGAATCCAATACTTTTATCTTACCTGTTTCACAAGCTGATATCGGGAATCTTGTTGATACAAGCAGGGAGAGTGTAAGCCGGATATTATCTGAATTTCATAGAGATGGGATTATCAATATGAAAGGAAAACAGATAGAGATCATTAATAAGAAATCATTACAATTGATAAGTCAAAACGGGTAATCCGCAATACGATTTGCAAGACATGCAGAAAAAACATAGCAGTAAGCTGCTGACCGCTGGTATCCAGGCGGTTCTTCATCACGCTGGTGAAATTACGGTGGAAATTACTTCTGATGAAATTTTAGGGAATGTTTTTGGGTAGTTTTATCTCGGAAAATAATAAAACTGCGTTTACACCTTGCATAAGCGCCTCTGTTTGAATTAACTTTGTGTATTCAACAACCTGCCTTAGTTTTTCCCGGATTGATTGAACTTTTATTATCGGATCTATATCAGGATTACTCCGGAATCCGATCTTTATTCATCATTAAAAAATATAACTATGCCAAGTTTACAAGAAACAGCTCCAGCAAGCATACAAGCCGATAAAATTGCCTTGAACCAGGCCCTGGACCAGGTAATCCCCCCCAGGATCATAGATAAGAACCTCCTGATCGCAACCTGGAACCTCCGTGCTTTTTCTTCCCTCACTGAGAAATGGATAGCCGATGACAATGATTCCCCGAAAAGGGACCTGGCCGGGCTGCTTTATATCTGCGAAATCATCAAGCGCTTTGATGTGATCGCCATTCAGGAAGTGAAGGGGGATCTGAAAGCTCTTCGCCATGCACTTCAATATTTGGGAGATAACTGGTCTTTTATCATGACTGATATCAGCCTGGGCGACAAGGGGAACAGTGAAAGGCTCGCATTTTTATTCGATACGCGGCGTATTAAACTATCTGGTCT
The DNA here is from genome assembly GCA_963787195.1 of uncultured Bacteroidales bacterium. Classification (GTDB taxonomy): domain Bacteria; phylum Bacteroidota; class Bacteroidia; order Bacteroidales; family JAGOPY01; genus CAWBCI01. The sequence continues at coordinate 24,981 of CAWBCI010000002.1, read as the reverse complement.
GGCCTGTGAGCTGGTAGTTCCCGAAGATATACTTCAGGATATTAGTCCAAATGCACTGAATGAACAGTTTTCAAGGACGCCTTATGCGGTGAGTTTTAAAATAGGGAAAACAACTTTTATACTGGTTACCCTGCACGTCACCTATGCCAATACGGCGGATGGCCGGATCCCTGAATTGCAGGGGATCGCCCAGTGGATGGCCGACTGGGCATCAAACCTAAACAGGTGGAACCATAACCTGCTCGCCATGGGTGATTTTAACATAGACCGTAAAGACAGCCCGCTCTGGCAGGCATTTACTTCCACAGGATTGAGCGCACCGGCCGATCTGGATAAGGTCATGAGGACTTTATTTTCAGATCCGCAAAATCCTGAACTGGATAAGTTTTATGACCAGATAGCCTGGTTCCATAGCGGGGATGCCGAGCTGATAGAAATGAATTACAGGCAGGGCGGTTCCTTTGATTTCCTGCCCTATGTGTATTCCGGACAGGGGTTTAGTAAAAATACTGTATCGTACAGGGTTTCCGACCATTACCCCCTCTGGGTGGAATTCGGGATATAGCATTTACAAGTGTTCCTGGCTTTTATTATTTGATTTATAAATTATCAAACTTTTGATTGACAGACTGTAATAAAATCGTATCCATTCGGACCAGGAAAAATCCAGCTCAATATGAAAATAATCCTTTTAAGGGCAAAAACATATTTTGACGGATGAATCTGAAAAAATATTTTCAATTGGATTATAAGCGTTTATATATTACTAAAATCATCTACCTTCTCTTAAGTCCTTATTTTTTAGCTTTTGCAGTTGCTACTCCTATGATTTATTTATTACCGGATATTTTCCAAAAATATATGGTTGAGAATACCTGGTCAGGGCCGGCTGATAAAAACAATTCCTTTGAATAATTTGCAGACCTGGACCTGGATGGATACAGCGAACGGGTCATCGCTTTTCCTGAATGCTTTTGAACCTCATGCAGGCTCTAAATTCATATTCAGGAATAAGTTTATTTCGCTAATCGGTAAATATGATAACCATATTGATGTGAGTATTAAATTGCCAATAATTGCTGATCTGGATCGGGATGGTTTAAACGTATTAGTGTTTACTATTCATGCATGGTTCTCAAAGCAACTCAGGGGAATATTCGCTTACAATGCAAAACTTGATACCATATTCAGAACGCCTGTAATGGCGGCAAATATCAATAATGTATTGATTACCGACCTGAACGGGGAGCATAGGCCTGAAATTTATTCCAGAAGATTCATCAAACGGCTAATCTCTTTTTCATTAGCATCAGAATGTATAGATTTTAGGATTATTTGCTTTTCATGTTTTGTCAAATGCCAGCTTAATGAAATTGTTTTATTTGGTGAGCCCAAATTTAATGTTACAAAGTAAAATTTGCCTGGGATAACCTTATTTAAAGAGTATATAAGCTGAAGATAGTTCGATTTTTGAATTGCCGATAAATTAGAAATCAGAGACCTGGCTGGCTTCAGGATGTCAGATACAGCAGATGGTTTATCCTGGTAATATTCATTATAATTACTATTCTCATCGAGACTAATAATTATTACCCCATCAGTATTATTCCTTATCCATTCCTGAAAGAAAATTAAAAAGTTATAAGCTGTCAAATATCCGAAATCGTCATTGATCCCTGCGTCAAATACTGTTAAGGTTGGGCTTCCAGGCATCACAACCTGTGGACTGACATAAGGAAAGCTTGCAGACATCCGAATAGCTGAAAGGAACCTAAGGCTATCCGCCCCAAAGTCTCTGTAATGGTAACGAAACTCTATATTCCGCAAACTATCTGAATAAGCTGATTTAGCAAGGTATGAAACATTCAAAGGTGAAATAATAAGTCTTGAACCGGTATTCATTATTGTGGGATTAAAAATCAGCATGGGTACTAATCCCATTTTTTCCGGCTCATAATAAGCATTTAAAGGTTTATCAAGGACTGGCCCCAGGTTTTTATTTACATACTTTTCAAACATATATGCCCGATCTTTATAATAACTGTAACCATTATAAGAAAAGCTTTCCAGTCTGAAAAACCAATCACTCATTGAAAAACTATAGAGAACCGGATTCAAAAGATCTCTTGACAAGCGATCAACATATGCAGATGAAAAATGGCTGTCAATTTCTCCGCTTAAATGCTCGAGATAAAGTTCCCGAAGGTAAGCAGCTCCCAACATTCCCCCTGATGCGCCTGTAATTAACTGGGTGTGTTTTAAAAGAGATCCATTGGTCAGACTGTCCACATAAGCCAATGAGAAATAGGTCCATAATGCCATTTTAAGTCCGCCTCCGCTCGCACAAACCAAAACCATTTTAGGTTTACTTTGCAAACCTGTAACATTTGAATTTTTATCTTTCCACTTTTCAAGAATATTGATGGTCTCCAAAGAATCTTGCTCATAATCACCGTGTTGTAATAGATTTATATTCCTTTTGCCGGATTCATATTTAAGCCCGTAAGCACTATTATTCCAAGTGGTTCTGGAAGAATAGAAAAAACTAATACCAAGCAGGAATATTATAAGAAATGACAAGGTCCATTTCCTAAAAAAGATGTAGACCAGAGTAAACAATAGCATTGTCACTGTAAGTATCAGCAATAAACTTGCTCCTGCAGGTAAAACGAGAAATGTAGTATCTTTCATTTGCCCCCTGACTATGATAAACACCAATATCACAATTACATAGTAGAGAACATTAAAATGCTGATGGTAAAGTATGTTTGTCAGGATAGTTTTGTTATAATGCTTATATTCACGGGCTTTCCCGATTTTTAAGAATGATCTGAGATAATACTCAACATTAACCTGACCATATGCTCCTGAGTATATATTCTGAATTTTAGAGTCCCGGTCCTTTGTGTAGTTTCTAAAAGCTCTTTTAAACCATTTCTTCTCTATCTTCTTTGTGCTGAAGGTATAAATTGAAGGAAGGCCTTTTACAAAAAGAAAGAAAAGTCCGAATGACAGATATACAAAAATTAATATACCCGAAATAAATGACATGCAATTCAATACTATAAGGTTCCATGGAATCAAATCCTGAACACTTTGGTTTTTAATACTTTGAAAAAGATATAGGGATATATAAATAAAAGGTATCACAGAATTATTCAATGCAAAAACATAAAACGGCCTGGAAACTGCAGCTATAAATGGATAGCGGTGAATCATTGTGACATAAGATGAAACATGAAAAGCCATTATAAAACCTCCAGTTGCCAGGCCCATAAACAGGAAGGAGATTATTTCTGAATTACCCTCCTGTTCCGGGTTTAAAAATAGCGATGGTATTCCAAAATTTAAACCGAGAATATTTAATGTGGTTAAGAAAGGTAAAAGCCAGATTAACAAATAAAGCTGATAATTCCTTGAATAAGAAACTAAAATCTGAATCGGATAAAAACCGTAAAGTGACCGTAAAAAATTCATTTTAGCTGACATCAATGATAAATATATAAAAACCTTCATCCGGTGAAACGTTAAACTTTATTAAAATTTAAAAAATTTCTCCAGTTTTAATTGACTTTCCTTTTAATCCGGCCTAACTTTGTAAGTAAATATTCACTTACATGAATAAAAGAGAAAACACAGAAGTCCGCCAGGAGCAAATAAAACAAGCAGTTCTTGATATAATCTTCACAGATGGCTTAAAAAACCTATCCATTTCCAATCTGGCCAAACACATCGGGATGAGTGAGGGAGCCATCTTTCGTCATTTCCCTTCGAAACACGAGATAATAGCATCCATCATCAAAGATGTTCAGAGGGATTTTATCAGTCAGTTACGAGAAATTGCCCTTTCTTCAGAAGATCCGGAAATACGTCTTGAAAAATTCACTTTAACTACTGTAGAATATCTTATAGATAATAAAGGGATTACCATATTGCTTTTTTCGGAAGCATCATACAATAACGACAAAATACTAAAAGATCACCTCTTCCAGATATTCAACAATCAAAAGCAATTTATATGTAAAATCATCCTTGATGGCATTGCTATCGGGAAATGGGATGAAAAAATAATGGTTGAATATGCTGCCATGCTCTATATGGGAATTCCTGTCTCCCTGAATATAGAGATGATGCTTAACGGAGGAAATTTGTATCCTCGTGAATTCAGTAACAAAATGTTCCGGCTTTTATTAAAAATCCTTTCCAAAGTATAAATTAACATGGAACTAATTAAGAAATACCTGAAAAACGATCATAATGTAAGTAAATGTTTACTTATTCAAAACAATATAATACTATGAAAAATAAACTGCTAATAAGTATTTTGATACAAACAATTGCTTTCCAAGCTTTTGGGCAGAATATTATTCCTTTGACTGACTCAGTTAGTCAGGATAAACTTGCTGTATCTGCATTAAATCTCAGACCTGAAGTCTTAGTAAAGAATGAACTTTCATTTCGGCTCAACTTTAATTTCCCCAAATATTTCAGGACACTCAACAGCGCAACAGGTCATATGGAAAAACTATCTGACAAAGTGGTAATGAATGAGATGCTGGTGAATGCTTACATCGATTACGGGATATCCAACAGCTTGACGATATTTACCCAGGTGCCCGTATCAGATATTCATCATTATTCACCAATGGGTGTGGTTGCAGGAAAAGGCTTTGCAGATATCGGTGCAGGGGCCGCTTACAGGCTACTTGAGAATAAATCAAGGCATACTACTTTAACTGGTGAAGCCACCTTGTTTTTCCCAACTGGTCGAAGCAACCATTTAAGCCCATCTGAATATCCTCTGGGCCTGGGCATATTCCATTTGAAAGGCTCCTTAACCGGCATGAAACGCTGGGATAATTCCGATCTTATTTCTTCCGCATATTATGAATTCAGACCTGAAAATTCTTCTGACCTCAATATCGGAGATGAATTTGGTCTGACAGTTATCAGACAAAATTATTATAAAACCCAATATGGGAATTTCGGCATTGAATACGGGGGATTCGCAAATTTCAAAACAAAGGATAAAAAAGCCGGAATAAAAACAAGTCACTCCGAAGATTATGCAATAGATGCCTATGCCGGGGCCTGGTATGAGTATCAGAAAAATCTATTCCTTCAATTCGGGCTCCCTTATACCATTTATCAAAACGGCAGCCTTTTCACAAAATATAATGTGCTGATCCAGTTGGCCTACAGCTTAAAATTTTAAAACAATCAATTCCGGAAGATATGAAAACATATATCAAATACACCATAGTGATTAGCCTTATGGCAATCGGTCTTGCTTCATGCAAAAGCAAGAAACAGCAACCTAAAAACACTTTCTTTTCAGGTTACATTGAAAATACTCAGATAAATGTAACAACCAGAATACCCGGTAGAATTACAGCAATTTATGTAAATGAAGGTGATACTATTAAGCAGGGCGAAAAAGTTGCCCAGTTAGACCCGAATGAAATATTGGCTAATCGTGCAGCTCTTGTGGCCAAGTTAAAAAATGTTGAAGCAAATAAAAAAAGGCTTGAGAACCTGTATAAAGCCGGAGCTGTTTCGCAACAAAACCTGGACGAGATTACAACAGCTTATGAAATGCTCAGCGAAAAATTGAGGGCAGTGGATATTAATATTGATGATATGACAATAACCGCGCCTGTCGACGGAATAGTGAATGTAAAGGTTTTGGAAGTCAATCAAATGATGCCCCCGGGGATGCCGGTTGTCATAGAAACAGATCCTGAAGGAACATGGGCAAGGTTTAATATACCTGAAACATTTATTGACCAATTGAATTTAGGGGATACTCTGACTTTAAACAGCAACATAAACGATTTGAATTTCCATTCCAAAGTAACTCAGATACTCCCGATGGCAGATTTTGCAACCCATACTCCTACCACCCTGAGGGATCAGCATGATGTCAGAACCTTTGATGTTAAAATGAGGATACTTGATCAGCAGCTAAAGTGTAAGCCCGGCATGACTGTCTATTTAAGTCTGAAACCAGCTGAAAATCAATATTCCTCACAAAATTAGAAAATGATGAAAGCTTTAAAAACGCTCTTACAAATTTTAATAAAGATCTTACTGATCTCACTGGCGCTGATTTTGTTTTTCAGTATGATGGCAGGTATGTATTTCAAAAGCGCTCCCTGTACAAATCAGGACCGCCATTGTTGATCAGGATAATTCTCCATTGAGCAGATCCATTATTCACAACATCAGAGCTTCGGAATATTTCAATGTCACTGGTCAGCTTGTTGATTATCTGGACTTAGAGAAGATGATAGACAGGGGTGACATTGATGTGGGAATTGTTATTCCGAATAATACCTATAAGGATATTCTGAATAACAGGAGCGTCAGCATTCTGACGGTCCTGAATGGAACTGCAAATCCCATTATTCCAAAAATAGCGATGATGATGCTTGGCAAAATCACGATGACCATCAATAATCAAATAGAAATGAAGATCAGGGTTGAAGATCTTGGTGGCATTCCTAATTTCAGGCATCAGAAGAAGCCCCTGCTTTCTGTAAGTGACAGGGTATTTTACTCTCCTTCGCTCAGCATGGAGTCTTCAATGTTGCCTGCCTTTATGGGTCTGGCCATGCAGATTGTTTCAATGCTTATTATATTATTTATGCTGAAGGACAGTTTCAAATCCTTCATTAACAAAACTCCAGGATTAAAATCCATCAGGCAGTTTCCGGTCAGAATACTTATACCACCTGCGATCATTTCATTGATTATTGTGGGTGCCGCAATATCCTTAGCATATTTCACCACAATGACACTTTTTGACGTCCCCTTCACCAAACATGTGATGTGGCAGGTGTAGTCGTAATTATTTTCCTTTTTGTTTTGTCAATGGAAAGTATATCCTATTTTCTGGCTCTCAATATCAAAAGTACAGCGGTTCTTGCCGGAATTATTACACTCATTGTGATGAATAACAGGAGCGTCAGCATTCTGACGGTCCTGAATGGAACTGCAAATCCCATTATTCCAAAAATAGCCATGATGATGCTTGGAAAAATCACGATGACCATCAATAATCAAATAGAAATGAAGATCAGGGTTGAAGATCTTGGTGGCATTCCTAATTTCAGGCATCAGAAGAAGCCCCTGCTTTCAGTAAGTGACAGGGTATTTTACTCTCCTTCGCTCAGCATGGAGTCTTCAATGTTGCCTGCCTTTATGGGACTGGCAATGCAGATAGTTTCTATGCTTATTATTTTATTTATCCTGATGGCCAGTTTCAAATCCTTCATTAACAAAACTCCCGGCTTAAAATCAATCAGGCAGCTTCCGCTCAGAATACTTATTCCACCTGTATTTATTTCATTGATAATCGTGGGTGCCGCAATATCCATAGCATTTTTCACGACTATGACACTTTTTGATGTCCCATTCACAAACCGTGTAATGTGGAATGTCATAGCGATCATTTTCTTTTTTGTTTTGGCTATGGAAAGCATATCCTATTTTCTGACAATCAATATCAAAAATGGCCCCATTCTGGCTGGAATTATCACACTCATTGTGATGCCGGCTTTCATGTATTCCGGATATCTGGTGCCCCTTGAACAAATGGCCGGAATTCCAAAAATGATTGGAAACTTATTCCCCTTAAGTCACTATCTGCGTGCTCTCTATCCGGTATTTAACCACCGCCAGGCATTGTCTGTAGTATCTCCTGAACTAAATATATTATTGAAATATTCAGCTTTGTTTTTGGGTCTGTCGGCGATCTCTATATTAATCGGTCAGATTGAACGAAAAAAAATTCTGAAGAAATCGGTGGAGCATAATTAAAATAAAACATGGAGGAAACATTGTCATGAACTTTAAAATAAATTTTCAAAATATAAAAGCTTTTGCGATACTATTGATGACGTTATTGATGGTACCCGCATATACTTCAGCACAGCGGATTATAACCTTAGACAAGGCTGTTGAAATAGCACTGGATAATAATTATGGCATTAAAGCGGGAGAGAGCCAGCTAAAAGAAGCTGAAGCAAAATATACCCAGGCACATTCCACATTTTTACCTCAGGCTGATGCTCTTTCAAAATATTTTTATACCAATAACCTTCCCGGTATGTATCCCCTTGCAGGCACCAGCGTGCCGGTTTTAGATAACGGATCTCCCACAGGCGATAATATCATAATGCATCCAATGGCTCCATATCCGGATAATAACAGGGATGTAATGACTTTAGATTTTAATGTTATCTATCCTATTTACACCGGAAATAAAAGGAAAAATGCTTTAAGCAGCACTAAGGATCTTGAAACAGCATATAAATATGATCTTGATGAAACGAAAGCACAAACTGTTTTAAATGTAAAAAAAGTATTTTATAATATTCTGTTTATAAATGAATTATTGAAAGTCCAGGAGGATGCTCTTAATCAGATGAACGAGCATCTCGCACTGGCTGAAAAAGCATATTCGGAAGGTGTGCGCTCTGAATTTGATGTTTTGAGTTTTAAAAATAAAATTGAAGAATTCAAGAGTAAAATAATTGAGATCGAAGGGAATAAAAAGATTGCCTTACTGGGATTAAAAAATTTGATGGTATTGCCCGACTCCGTTGATATTGAATGTAGTGGAAATTTCGGAAATGACAGCTTCCTTTTAGATTCATTTAATTCCAAAAATATTGACAGCCTGGTGAATAAAAATAATAAAATACAGTATTTAAATTCGATGAAGCAGGTGATGGAGAAGAAGTCAAAAATTGATGCCGCTGAGAAGCTGCCGGTCTTGTTTGCCTTTGGCAATTATCATGTTTATCACGGGATGGATTTTCCGCCGTTTGATGATAACTGGAGACAGGGCTATGCTGTTGGGCTGGGATTAAAAATTAAGCTCTTCGATGGTAACATGTCCAAAGCTAAAGTTGCCGAAGAAAAAGCCGGTATTGAAAAAATCAATAATTATCAGGCTGGCCTTGGCTTAAAATTAACTTATGAAATCCAAAAATCATTCGAAAATATTGAATCCCTTAATGCCCAGAAGACATCAACCGAAAATAATCTGCAGCTTACTGATAAAGCATACGAAATAGCTAAGACAGCTTATAAAAACGGTATCATTACATATATAGAACTTGATGATGCTCAATTGAATATTACCAGGGCGCAAACAAACATCCTGAATATTGAGAAAAGCATTTTAATTGAATATGCAAACCTGGAATATTTAGATGGGGAAATTAAATAAGTCAGACACAAGTAAGTTATGACATTAAAAAATATAGTTATGAAAGAGAAATTTGATATTATTATAATCGGTGGGGGCCCCGGCGGGACTCCAGCCGCTATGCAACTGGCCGCAAGCGGGAAAAAAGTTTTGTTAGCTGAAGAATCCGGAAAACTCGGTGGGGCATGCTTGTTTGTGGGGTGTATCCCTTCTAAAATAATCAAACATCATGCTGATGAGTTTTTAACCCGGGAGCAAAATGCTCCCTCTCCTACCGCTTCAAAAGAAGATTTAGCCAAAACCTGGCAAATGATTGGACGTGATATGGACCGGATCCTCAATGGCCGTTCCTCGGCAGCCGTGCAACAACTCAAGCGCATGCCGATTACTTTTGTATCAGGGAAGGCAAGGTTTGTTTCAAATAAGGAAGTAGAAATCAATAATACCCGGTATTTATTTGACAAAGCAATCATAGCTACCGGAGCTCATACCTTTGTTCCTCCTTTTAAAGGAAATGGTGTAAATGAAGTGTTGACCAGCGAAGTGTTATTTAAACAAGCAACATTACCTTCGTCCCTGCTGATTATAGGTGGAGGCCCGATTGGTATTGAAATCGCGCAAATGTTAACTAAACTCCATGTGAAATGCAGCATCATTGAAATGATGCCGGGCTTATTGCCCGGTGTGGTAGAACCGGAATTTGCCGAAGGCATTGCCCGAAAACTGCAAGCAACAGGAACAGATGTATATACCAATTCCAGGGTTGAAGAAATCAATAAGACAGATGGAATGTTCCAAACCGTCTTTTTGGATGGTGGGGGAAAAACCCGGGATATTATCTCGGAAAAAGTGCTGGTTGTTACGGGGAAAGTACCTTCCATAGAAGGACTGAACCTGGAGGCTACTGACGTAGAATTCGAGCGGAATGGCATTGTAGTAGATGAGTTCCTGGAAACCACAGCAGACGGAATTTATGCGACTGGTGATGTAATATTGGGCGCTCCAAAATTTGCCCATACTGCCACCTATGAAGCACATATTGCAGTAAAGAATATTTTAGGTGGAAAAATCAGCAAGGTAAATTTTAACAAGAATGTATGGGTGCTATTCTCCGACCCGGAGATAGCTGCAGCCGGTTTAACCGAAGCAGAAGCGCTTAAAGCAGGCTTTGACGTGGTATGCGGCACCTATAATTATAAAGTGGATGCTATGTCGCAAATAAGCGGCGACACATTTGGATTCCTGAAGTTTGTCGTCAATAGGCAGAATCAGGAAATTTTGGGTGTCCATCTCTTTATCAACGGGGCTGCTTCACTGATTGGAGAAGCTTCTCTGATTGTTTCCAATAAATTAACATTAATGGATGTGGCTCAAACTATTCATCCGCATCCGACTTTGACCGAGGCTTTTGCGTTTTTGGCAATGAAAATGCTGTCTGCCCGCTAATGTATAAGCTTAGCTGGATTAAAAGGGGTTTTCCATCCTTGATTTTTTTATTTAATTTAATGGACTGTCAGACTTATAATGATTATATTTGATATTATAGAAAATTCATATAATTCGCTGATATAGGTTCAGGAACGGTTATCTAAAAAAAAATCGCTTTTTTTTAACGAAGTACCGCCTTAGACGAATTATTAAATCTTTGATTGACGGACTGTAATAAAATCGCATCCATTCGGACCAGGAAAAATCCAACTCAATATGAAAATGATCCTTTTAAGGGCAAAAACATATTTTGACGGATGAATCTGAAAAAATATTTTCAATTGGATTATAAGCGTTTATATATTACTAAAATCATCTACGTTCTCTTAAGTCCTTATTTTTTAGCTTTTGCAGTTTCTACTCCTATAATTTATTTATTACCGGATATTTTCCAAAAATATGTGGTTGAGAAAACCTGGTCAGGGCCGGCTGATAAAAACAATTCCTTTGAAGAATATATAGACCTGGACCTGGATGGATACAGCGAACGGGTCATAGCTTTCCCGAGTGTAATTGGTTTGCCTTCTGTAAAAGTTCTTCATAATGACGGCACTTTGATAGATCAGTGGAATTTATCCGGGAAATATCCCAATCATGGCAATTATTTTTATTGTGCCGATCTCAATTCCGATTCATTATTGGAAATTTATGTTTTCACCATCTCTTCCGATACGCTTTACCTGAATGCTTTTGAACCTCATGCAGGCACTAAATTCATATTCAGGAATAAGTTTATTTCGCTAATCGGCAAATATGATAACCATATTGATGTGAGTATTAAATTGCCAATAATTGCTGATCTGGATCGGGATGGTTTAAACGAATTAGTGTTCACTATTCATGCAGGGTTCTCAAAGCAACCCAGGGGAATATTCGCTTACAATGCAAAACTTGATACCGTATTCAGAACGCCTGTAATGGCGGCATTTATCAATAATGTATTGATTACCGACCTGAACGGGGACCATAGGCCTGAAATTTATTCCAGCAGTCAAACGCTTGGCAATATCCCCGATAGTCTTGAAATTCCCTATAACGATTACAGTTCCTGGCTAATGGGATTTAATGAAAAACTTGAATTTCTTTTCCCGCCTCTCGAATACAAAGCATACCCGTCCTATATCAAAATCCAGGAAATTAAAACCGGAAGTAAAAACAGAATTGTTGCATTATTTAAAAATAAAAGTAAAACCGAATTATCTACTATGATTGCTTTAGTGAACGAGAGCGGTGATATTATCCGAAAAAAGCTAATTCAGGATTATGTATTATTAGACAAAGGATATCCCGATTTATTAGTTTCTGAAGACAGTAGAAAACCCCTGATTATGCTCATTTCTGATGATAATCAAGTTGTTCTTTTAGATACGCTTCTGCAAACACTTACTGAAATTCCAAACCTGCCTGTTTCAAATTTATTGTTAAAATCCGATATCAACAGGGATGGCCGAAATGAACTGATCTTCAGAACTAATGACTATAACCTAATTATTACTCAATCCACATTAGATGATCCCGTTTTTATTAAAACGGAACGGGACCCTTTTTCAAATATTCCTTTTTGTGTATCAGTTAAATTAAACGGAAACAATGCTCCGGAGCTCTTTGTAAAAGCTGATAATAAAGCATCTCTTTATACTTATAAGTTTAATAAGCTCTACTACCTGAAATATCCTATCTGGCTGGGCATTTACCTGATTATTCTGGCAATTATTCTCATCATTAGACGTATTCAGCAGGTGCAATTGCAACAAAAAATGGAAATTGAAAACCGTATGAACGCATTGCAATTAAAAACCATCAAAAGCCAGATGGACCCGCATTTTATGTTCAATGTCCTCAACAGCATTTCAACCAATATACTGACCGAACAGAAAGAGCAGGCGTATCGTTACATGGTTAAATTCAGCAGTTTGTTGCGTACCCTTTTTACGAAATCTGATGAGTTAGTTGTAAGCCTTAAAGATGAATTGGATTTTGTTGAAAATTACCTGGAACTGGAAAAATTCAGGTTTAAGGATAAACTTAATTATAAATTCGAAATTGACCCCGGTCTTGACCAAAGCATCCAGCTTCCCCGTATGCTCATCCAGCTTTTTGTAGAAAATGCCATTAAACACGGCTTGAGGCACAAAGAAGGTGAAGGCCATATTTTAATTAGGGCAGAAAAGAAAAATGGTCAGCTAATTATTATTATTGAAGACAATGGCATTGGACGTAAAGCAGCCAGGCAATTTAAGGAAGGAAATGGTAAGGGGACTAAAGATCATTGATGAGATGATTGGGCTCTATGAAAAGATAAAAGGAAACAGTATCTCTTATACTTACGAGGATTTACAGAATGAAGCAGGAAAAGCTTCTGGGACGCTAGTAAAAATTTCAGTGTATAAGAACTAACCCAATATTGTTTGAATTCCTTATTTACTTCCAAAGAAAATAGAGTGTCAGCCTATATTAGTTAGATTAGTATTTTTTAATGATTGTTCTTACAGAAAATCAAGTTGTTTATACTGGAATGTTAGATTTCATACAGTTGTTGGGCTATTTGAAGTGATTAAAAACCACAAATTATAACTTTGATATATCGACAACCTAATAATCACAATGATGAAATTGATATATATTAAGGTTTTCATATTACTGCTCGCTATAGTAATTGTAATTTCTTGTGATAAAGAAAAAGAAAGTCATCCTTGCAACGGCATGGCAAGTGTAACAGTAATAAATAAAACGTCACTTGATGGCATTTATGTGCATATTAATGCTGATGAGGTCAAGTATGTGACGAATCAGGAAACCTTTGATTTTTTAGTCGATATGCATACTTTATACATTCTTGCATCACCTGAAAATGTTGTTTTTGGTTGGGAAGAAAAGACATTTGAAATTGATGATTGTGATCATGTAAATTGTACATGGTACGATTATGATTTTAATTGATTCATGAAATATAATAAATTATGAGATTACTTTTTGGTTTTTTTGCAATTATTGTTTGCCTTTGGAGTGGCTTATTTGCAACAAAGTCCATGATGATATTTATGGAGAGCAAAAGATGACTATTTATAATCAAACTAATTCTTCAGCACAGATTGAAATCCATTCCATTAATGAAACAGATGAAAAAACTTTAGGAACAGTATCAGCAAATTCTTCAAAAACATTCAATATTAATTGGCGTAGTGACTGTCATTACAATTTTAGGGCTTTTACGAATAATAAAATTTATTACGGTGATAATATTAATGTATGTGGAGGGGGAACTTGTTATATTCCGTAAAGTTGGCTACAATTACCCGTTAAAAAGTAGTTAATCTGCAAACACTTTGCAAGTTTGTAAAAATTCTGATTTGACCTTGTCCTATACCCAATTAACTAATAAATCATACAGAAAAGGGTGAAATTGAAATAAAAAATTACGAGAGTTTATGAAGATATTCAAAATTTATCGTTGTTCACGTAACTAAATAAGCTTAAAGGCAATGAAAAGAAATTTTTTTATCATCTCTTACTTAAAAAAATTAGTGCTGATTAACGTTATTCTTCTTTCTACTTTTTCCATTTATTCTCAAGATAAGGATTCTGAGATGCAATATAATGGGATTAGTGAAGATTTCAGGCATATAACCTATTTTGATGATTTCAATAATTTACAAAATTGGGATATAAACCAAAATCCGTATATAAATGTAAAGAATCAGAATAGTGAAATGATATTGCGTAATAACTCGAATAAACCCCAATATCTCCAAAATTTGATTTATGTCAATGACCGAGAAAATTTTGATTTGGAAGTTCGATTTAAAATGGATAACAATGAGGATCCCAAAGTGAACTTTATATGGGCATCAGAACAACTTAAAATCACAAAAGAATATTACTATGCCGAGTTTAGAGGACAAAATGTCAGATTTCGAAGATTCATTAAACAAACAGGTCAACGTCAGAGTTTTACAGACTGGATACCTATTAAGTATGATGAAGATGGATATATTATTTTGACTCTTCGACATTTTAAAGGCTTTTATGATGTATACTATTATTTCCTAAATAAAGAATGGGTTGGTGTTTCCAACTATTCATTATTTGAAGGTGATCAAATGGGGTTTTTATTGAAAGATTCACCAATTAAACTTGATTATATAAAGGTCACCGAATTAAGTAATACTGCAGAATCATCGACCGAAAAAAGCAATGGCCTTTTGAACATTAAAAAGCAAATTGATGATATTCTAGCAGAAAATGTAAAAAATTATAAGAAAGATTTAATGACAAGAAATATTGAGGTTTATGCACAAGGAATATACTGGGATAGATATTATCCTGGTGAAAATATCCAATATTCCTATGATCGGGATCATAAGTCAGTTGAATGGAAAGATGTTATAAACATACAAGTAAGTAAGTTCTTGGGGAATGAGGATGGTATTATTTTTAATCTAGCAGATGGAAGAGATGAAAGTTTAAGGTTTTGGGAGAATAAAAAAGGATATAATAAAAACTTTTATTATAAGTTAATAAGTATTTTTGAAAATCTTGTCGAAAACCAAAAAGAACAACTTCAGGGTGAACTTTTAAATTTAAACAATCCAAGTGTTACTGACGAACTCCTTAAGTTAAAGTCATTATTGGATAGTGGGGCAATTACCCAAGACGAATATGATAAATTGAAGGCAAAATTATTAGATGGGATGTAGTTTATTTTTGTAAAGTTGAAAAAATAAAAAAAGCTTTTTTTTGTTTTTATATGCCATCCTATTGTTTGGGTCAATATCACCGAAATATCCAGTTTGGATCGTCACGTAGGTTTTATAGTAGTAGAGATTGAAAAAACAAATTTTTTATTCAAGTTATTATTTCCCAACTAGCTGTCATATCAAAAGATATTGATACGATAAATCCACTAAGCGACTCACATCACAGCGTTAATTGGAAATTACTTAGCGATCTAACGATAGTTAATTGGCTTCTTGATATCGTTTACCAGTAAGAACTATTATTTAAGGATCAGTAGTGATGCGTTAACAATTAACTGTAATTAAATGAATTAAGTTGATTCTTGAAATTTTGATCGATTTGCTTGTTCTTAAAAGGGACATTAATAGGCATTTTGGCGAAGGCTGATATTCCAAGAAATTGAATAAGGTTACTTCATAAAAATAATTTTACTATAAACAGTTTGGTTTCCTGATTTGAGTCTTAAATAATATAATCCATCAGCAATATTTTTCGGAGTCCACACAAATGAATTTTGACCAGATTTCCTTTCCTCTTGAAAAGAGTCAATAATTTGGCCATAATAGTTATAGATTGTAACAAATGTTCTTCCTGGCTTTTTTAAATCAAATTCAATGTTAGTAGATGTTTTGAAAGGATTTGGGTAAACAAATATTTCTTCGCGAATATTGTTTATTTCATCTAATGAAACAGGAATGCCATTTTCATTGAAACAAGCTAACCCACCATCATTAGTTCCAATCCATTTTGTTTCATTACCATCTACCTGTATTGATAATACAGTATTTTTGGGTAATCCAGAATTAGTAGTATTAAATAATGACCAAGTATTACCATCATATTTTGCCAATCCTGCATTCTGTGTTCCTACCCAAACATAACCTTGATTGTCTGTAGCTAAAGAATAAATGCTCTTACCTGGTATATCCGAATTTGATGGATTGTATATTTCCCAATTATCGCCATCAAACTCTACCAACCCTCCAGATTGTGTTGCAATCCATAATACTCCAAACATATCTATTTTTAAATCATTGATAAGATTATCAGGCAAATCAGAATTCAAAGTATTATAAATTGTCCAACTTGACCCATCAAATTTTGCTAAACCAGCAGGTGTCGCAATCCAGGCATTATTATTTTCATCAAAAACGATTGCTGAAACTTCATTATACGGCAGTTCGGAATTTGTAGTATTATAAAACTGTCCAAATAATACCATTAAATACAGCCAATCCATTATCTGTGCCAACCCACTTTGTATTATTATTATCAATAGCCAGTGAATAAATTATATTACTCGGTATATCAGAATTTGACATTAAATAATTTATCCAATAATTTCCATCAAAATAATACAACCCATATGCATACGATCCTATCCAAATATTACCATTATTATCGATTGCACTAGATTCAACATAAATTCCCAAAAAATCAGAGTTTGTCGTATCGTAAACTGTCCAGCCAGAACCATTAAATTCTGCTATTCCTCCACCATATGTACCCGCCCAGACATTACCTGATTCAGTTATTGAAACTGACCTGACACGATTATTAGGCAAACCAGAACTTGAAATGTCATAAAGAACCCAGTTATACAAATCAAAATTCACAAGACCACCTCCCATTGTCCCAATCCAAAAGTCGCCATCTGAATCAACTTCTATTATGTTAACCTTATTATTAGGTAGACCAGAATTCTTAACTGTGTATAAATCCCAATTTTCTCCATTAAACCTAACTAATCCTTGTCCAAATGTTCCAATCCATTTTATATCATTCTCATCAATCCTAATAGAATATATTATATTTATGGGTAATCCTGTATTTGAACTGTTATAGATAGTCCATACATTTTCATTAAATTTTGCCAGTCCCCCTCCCGCCGTACCAATCCATTTAATTCCACTTCCATCAAGATCAATACAACGTACATCATCATTAGGTAATTCTGAATTTGAAGTATTATAAACTGTCCAATAGGTGCCATTAAATTTTACTAAGCCTCCATGCCAAGTTCCAATCCACAATATATTTGTACCTTCAATTGATATGTCATTGATAAAGTCATCTGGAATATTTGAATTAGAAGTATTATAAATTGTCCAATTTATACCATCAAATTTTACCAATCCATTACTTAATCCTATCCATTTATTTCCATACCCATCAACAGCAATTTTTTTAACATGATTATTTGGTAATTCTGAGTTTGAGGTGTTATAAATTGTCCAACCTTCTTCATTTAATTTTGCGATTCCTTCTTCATATGTTCCAATCCATTTATTTCCATCATTATCAATTGCCACAGATGTTATCTCATTATCAGGTAAATCAGAATTAATTTTATTGAAAAATAATTTTTCACCAGTTATCTTATTTAATTGTACAAATCCTCCTTCAGTCGCAATCCAGAGATCAGAACCATCAATTGCGATATCATTTACAACATCTCCATTTTGTATAATTCAACCAGACGTAATTTTGAGATTGTAAAGAACTTATAATTGAAATCAAGTATATAAAAATAAATCTTCTACTGTTCATGATTCATTAATATTTGGTTAGTAAGAAAATTAATCCTTTATACATCGAACCGAAAAACCAGCCAATTTATTGAAAGAGCTTCTATTAATTTGTTCACTATTAGAGGCCACATTTCTATACCACCCTTCAGTATCATTATATTCAGTGCTAATCCAAAAAACTCCCATCTCACCAATTGTTAAGAAATCTTCATTTAAGTCTCGAAATCCCGCAGGTAGAATTTTTAAACCAAAAATATCTGATCCGTTCCCATTTTCATCCCAACCATTGTCTGATTTTAATTTAGCGCCCTCGTTTGTGCCACGCCAACCAATATTATCCGCTTCACTTTGATTCATTCCCGCATCTATCTAATTGCTTCCATTCATTATCACTTGGTAGATGCCAGCCACTAGGACAGGCTGATAAGGCTGCAGCCCATGTGTATAGCCTTCCGTATTCGTTACAGTTAGTGCTGTTATTATCGTAACACCAACTTTCGGATGTTTCATAATTCAGGTTTTCGGCCATCCAGGTTTGGCTGCCAATTTCTATGTAGGCGTATTCTTGCCCGTCGCGGGGGTCGGTGAAAGTGCCTGAGCCGCTGCCATTATCTTCGACGGTCATATAATTTGCTTTTGTTTTCAACATCAGAACCATACTCATTAGTTGCTGTTAACGTAACTGTGTAGCTACCATTGTTGTTATAAATATGTTCCGGGTTTTGTGCTGTAATTGTATTGCCACCAAAATCCCACTGCCAGCTTGTGGGGCTGTTTAAGGATTGGTCTGTGAAGTTTACGGTTAAAGGGGCATCGCCACTGGTAGGAGTGGCTGTAAAATCAGCGATGGGAGCGTCGCCACTTCCGCCGGAAATTTGAAAAGGGCCGATAGGGCCACCCGGATAGATCTGCTCTCATGTGAGTTAGGACCTTTCCACACACTACGAACACGATAATAATAATCAATACCAGCTTCAACATCCTGATCATTATAATAAGATGTATAACCTAACACCCAATCAATTTCATCCCAAGGACCAGTGCTGTTCTCGCTTCTTTCAATAATGAACTTTTCAGCCTGGCTATTATTTGGATTTGTCCAGGATACAACAATACTGCTTGACCATTCTTCACCTGCAAGATCAGAAGGGATTACAGGAACAATTGTATAGTCTGATTCACTTTCACCGTTCGCATTGTAGGCAATAACTTTGAAACAATGAAAATTATTAAGAGTGATGTTGTCATTTGAGAAAAATTCTTTATTTGATTGGGTTTCACCCAAAAGGCTAAAACCTGTATTCACTTCGTTTATAGCACGGTATATTTTAAATCCATTTTTATTCTTAAATTATCTGCATGAACTCCCAATACATCATCCCAATCACCTGCATAAATATTTGTTGGAGGAATGGGTTCTAACCCCTCTTCTTCTGTTTTAAAGGTCCACAAGGGCCCAACTTTTATAATTATCCTTTCCATCGTAAGCAACAATATACCAATAATATCTTTTGTTATTTTGTAGAGTGCCGGGGTCATATTCAGTACTTATATAAAATTCTTCAACGGAAGGGGGAGGTGCACTTGTGCCAAAATAAACATCAAAATTCTTTAAATCATCGTCAGGGTCAGTGCAATGCCAGGATAAAATAGCATTAATTGAGACGTTTTCTGCATTATTCGCCGGACTTTCACCCATAGGTTCATTTGGAGGGTGGTTGCCGCCTTCGCTTATTTCATAATCATCATCAATTCGATTTCCGTTTTGGTCATTATTATAGGAGGCCATTTCGTTGAATTTAACCGATAAGTCATAGGTACTAAAGTCAAGTACCGGTGTATATCTTGAACCAACAAACGCATCTGGCAATTCAGCTAAAGCCCATTCAACTTTTAAATAATAATTTTCATTAGGATCGTCTTCTGTAATATCATGATCGAAAACAAAAACCAAAGGATATCCCTGAAAGTATTTTTCATACAAACCATCATTCTCAATTTCATCATCTTCATAAACTAAATTGCTTAGTGTATTATAATCAGCATAAATTCGAATTCCATCTTTTCCACCTGGATTATATGTTCTCCTAACTGTAAAATATTCTCTTTCGATAAAGCCAGATTTTTTAGTATATAACTCCACTCCAAAATCAGAAAAAACTTCATCCGGACTATCCCAAAATATAACATCTTTAGCATTATATAGTCCAAAAGGAGCCCACATTAAATTAGTTGATATCCAACCTAATCCAAATACATCACCATTATAATTTTTTGAAAATATATTTAGTCTTACTCCTATTTTGTTTCCGATTTTGACTAAATCAATATTCATATAAGCGTGTCTCCTGCCTGCATAAAATGATGAAAAATGATTTGTTATGGCATAGACGATTTTTTTGGTTTGATCAATATTTTCTATAGGTAGCTCTTCGATTTTAGGTAAATTTTCATCTAAAAAATATGCTCTTAATTCTGAAATCCCAGATCCATTGAGATTGTATGGCAAACCAATCATAACAGGTTTATTAAATGTCAATCCAGTAGGCTCAAAGTTGATGATTACTGCATTAGAATCTTCAGGATATAATAGATTGCTAGCTGGTGCACGAGAAATTTTGATTGTTACACCATTATTAAGAGCTCCTTCTGGTACTTGGATTGACGTTCCATTTAAAGGTGAGGATTCATCAAGAATTTTTACTGTTCCTCCAATCTCACCAATTTCATTGTTCCGCCAATTTCACCAATCTCACCCTGTCCATTTGTGTAAACAGGCGGATCGGCATCTTTCTTTTCCTTTTTGCAAGCTTGTTGCGTAAGAAGTAAAAATGAAAACAGTAAAATATGGGAAATGAATAATGTGGTTTTTGTCTTCATGGTTTAAAGGCTTAATTTCAAGTGAAATATACCATGAAAATTTTGCAAAATGGAAGAGTTAGCTTTCAATTGTAAGAACCTGGTAATACCATGTACGAATACTTATTTTTTTTGTATCAACGAAAAAACAAAAAAGGCCTTTTCAATTTATGTTTATATTTACACATGCAAGAATTGATTTCAGCGATTATTGTTGACGACGAACAGGATGCCCGCGAAGGCCTTCAGGCCTTGATAAAAACTTTCCTGCCTGAACTTGAAGTATTGGCAGTTGCTGAAAATGCAACTCAGGCAATTCAAAAGGTAATAAAGCACAAACCTGAACTTGTTTTCCTGGATATTAAAATGCCTGGCAAAGATGGTTTTTATGTAGTGGAGGAATTAGAAAAGTTGGGCATTGAAGCAACCATTATTTTCATTACTGCCTTCGACAAATATGCAATTGATGCCATCAAACACGCTGCCTTCGATTTTATCCTGAAACCGGTCGATGCCGATGAACTTATCAAAACAATTACACGCTATAAAAACCTAAAGGAAAAGGAATCATTGGCTGTAAAAATTGAAAAGTTGCAGATGCATCTCCGGTCGAAACATTTAAAATTCTCGACAATGAAAGGATTTATCCTTATCGATACGGATGATATTATCTATTGCCAGGCTGATGGAAACTATACCGTAATGCACTTGAACCCGGACCGAAAAGAACTAATTACTATGCAAATTGGGCAAATTGAAAATTTGCTGGATTCAAAACTTTTTGTTCGGATCAGCCGGTCAAATATCATCAATATCCACTACCTGAAAGAGTTCAACCGGAAAAAGAAAGTTGTCGAATTAAAAATTGATGGTTCAACCGAGTTAAATGTTTCGCAAACCGGTATGAAAAAATTTGGAAGCATTTAAATCCCTTTTCTTTTCTCAGATATCCAACCTTTAAAAAAGTTCCATGAAATATTTAATAGCAGACCTGTGCGTTTTATAACTACTTTTGATATAGAAATCATTCATCGAAAATCACTGAATATACATCACTTAAAAAATATTAAGCCATGGTAAAAGAAAAAGAAGGTAAGGAGAAAAATACGAAGAAAGAACCTCTTAAAAACCTGAAAGAAAAAAGGGCCGCCAAGGCTGCCAAGAGGGCAGAAAAAAATAATTCAAATAAGATATAGGCTGAACCTGCATTGCGACCTGTATCTCAGGAATTCAATAAGAATCTTAGCATTGGTGAGGCCCATATTTTTGGGCCTTGTCCTAAAAATTTAGTATTTTCGCCACCGACATTTTACAGCGGTATACATGAAGCTTTAAGCGATATGTTTATACGGCTGCAAGCATTGCAAACCTTCTAAACATGAACAAAATGCTTATTAAGGATGCTGGCTCAATCATAGAAATGATATATCACCAGGCCAAAACTTTTTTTGTAGATTTTGATAGTAAGAAATTATCATTTTTAAATCCTCTAAATTTTCCTTTACGAGAATATCACAGCGGTTAAGCAAAATTTTGACAGATCTCCATGCAAACTTCTGGCAGATAAATTAAAAGCAAATTACTTTCGCTCGTCAACGCATTACCTACCAAATTAAGTCTGCAACACGAAGGTGTGCCAAAATCAAGGCAAACCCTAGTTCTTTTAATGCTCAATAAATCCTTATAAATTTATTGATTATGAATTATTTAAGCCGACATTTTCTAACATTTTATAATTTTTATTCATTACTCATTAAAAACTAAAACTAATTAACGATGAAAAAAATTCTATTGTTATGCTGTGCACTAAGCATCTGGACAGTAATGCCTGCCCAGGTTTACAAAGCTTCTCTTGGAAAAGACGGGGCTGTTCAGGTCACAAAGATCAGTGATCACGGAAATATACCGGCCAAAGCTCCTTTAATTGATCAATTACCAGGCTGGCCTGTGAAGATTGCGGCTCATCCGAATTTTAAAAACATGCGGGGAGTTACAATTGCCGATATCGACAATGATGGCGTTAACGAAGTTTTGGCGGCTTCTTACAATACCCTTTATGCATTTAAAGCTGACGGAAGTCTTTTATGGTCGAAACAACTTACCGGTACAGCGATTTACCCCCCTACTGTTGCTGATATGAATCTGGACGGACAGTTGAAATTGCCCAGGCCACCGGAGGGGTGCCGGCCAACGGACGTATCTACCTTATGGATAATAATGGAAATGATCTTCCGGGCTGGCCCCAGAATTTCGATAAGAACTGGATTTTATGTGCCCCCACAATGGCTGATGTAAACGGTGATGACACCCTTGAGCTTATCTTTAACGAGCGTGTATATCCACAGGGAAAACTTCATATTTGTAAAATTGACGGAAGCCCTATCAATGAAAACTGGCCGGTTGACATTGATGCTACCCCATCGGTCACTCCATCAGTTGGCGATATAGACGGCGATGGGAGCATGGAAATTATCCTATGCTCCTATAACGATATTCTCGCCTTTGGACTGGATGGAGCTTTGAAACCCGGCTTCCCGGTGATAAATCCTAATACCCAGTTCTCCTATCAATCACCGGTTCTGGCTGATTTAGACGGCATTGGAAAGCTCAACATTATTGGTGCCACGACAGGTGATGTTCCGGAGTTTTATGCCCTAAATTATGATGGAACCTATCATACAGGTTGGCCGGTGACTGTGCCCGACAGCAATTGGACATACTGTCCTCCTGCTGTTGCTGACCTGAACCAGGATGGCAATTTCAGCATTTTCATGACCCGCCCTATTGGTGATACTATTTTACCGATGCTTTATGGTTTTGATAAAAATGCCGCCATGCTGAATAATTTTCCAGTGTCGGCAAGAGGAGGTGATGAAGGAATAGTAACCATTGCCGATGTTGACGGTGACGGACAATATGAAATTATTACCGGTAGCAACCTGAATGTAGACGGTTTTGGTTTTATTCATGCATTTAAAATGGACGGAAGTGGTGAAGCTGCCGGTTTCCCGCTTCGTCCGGAAGGATTTACCTACATGAATGGAGCCGACCTGGCCGATGTGAATAACGACGGTATGCTCGAACTGGTTTCCCTCAGCTACGACCAGACTTTTTCAGTGACCGATTCAGCCATTGTCAACGTTTATGCACTGAATGTGCCCTGCACTTCCACAACTGTCCTTTTCGGAACTTATAAAGGCAGTAATTCACGCAGTGGATTAATCAAAACACCTATTAACGCAGGTATAAAAAATAGCGGTGATCTCCATTCAAGCCTGGCTGTGTATCCTAATCCCAGCAAGGGAATGTTTAAAATTGCAGTTAACCAATCCGATGTTAAAAATGTTGAATTAAGGGTTTATAACGCAAGCGGAATGATGGTTTATCTCAAACCCTCAGTTTCAGTCAATGGAAATAAATCGGTGGAAATAAATTTAAGTTCTTTGCCTGAAGGCGTTTATATGTTAAATGTAAGAAATGAGGATATCTTCCTAAATAAACAGATAGTGATTAGCAGGTAGGTTTTGCTATTAAAAACATAAGTTTTTAAAAATGAACCTGAAGGATTAGTTCTTCAGGTTCATTTTTTTTAAAGAAAGATGATCAGATATATTTTCAGGAAAAAATAAGAATTTTCGTGCATTTTGAATTATGTTTATTACTTTTGTAAGCAAATGTTTACTTCTATGGAAAAGCAAAGCACCGAAATTCGTCAGGAACAAATTAAACAGGCAGTGCTGGATATCATTTACACTGATGGCTTAAAGAAGCTCTCAACCCGCAATCTGGCAAAGCGTATCGGTATGAGCGAGGGGTCTATTTTCAGGCATTTTGCTTCCAAACAGGACATCATCCTGGCAATAATAAAAGATGTTCAGAATGAATTTGTCGGCTCTTTAAGGACTATTGCCAATTCGGATAAAGGTCCTGAAGAGAGGTTAAGCGATTTTCTCTGTGGTACGGTTAAATATCTGACCCAGAATAAAGGCATTACCATGCTTATGTTTTCTGAAGCTTCACATAATAATGATGCGGATTTAAAAAACAGCCTTCAGCAAATTTTCAATACCCAGAAGATGTTGGTCAGTAAAATAATCCTGGATGGAATTGCCCTTGGGATATGGGATGAGAGTATTCCTGTTGAACATG
>CAWBCI010000001.1:0-14359 GCA_963787195.1 uncultured Bacteroidales bacterium | reverse complement strand
TTCCCCTGCCGCCAGCCGTTTTGGTGCCTTGCTGTTGCATCAATCCCAGTAAACTGGCCATAGAATAGGTCAATCCGAAACGTTCTATAAGCAAGGGTAAAATCGGCGCCAGGAATGATGAATAGATATCGTGCATCAGATGCCCGAAGGAGATCAGGAGTACTTTGCCGGTCTGAATTTTTTTTGGATTCTCCATCAGAGGACAAAGTTAAAAATAAGAGGAGCATCCCAAACGAACCTTGCTAACATATCATTTTCCAATCAATTAATCCTTATTTTTACCTTCATTCAAAATCTCATTAAGGGTTTGTGGCAATAAATGCAAAACCCTTATTCTATTTAAATTATCTTTTATTCTGAAATTAATTGAGATTTTTTAGGCTCATTTCTTCCGGATTAATTATTTTTAAGCGTGAAAAACAAAAAATTACGCGTTGCCGTCACTGCATTTGACGGTGCTTCCGAAAAAACTTACGAAATAGCCCGACAAAAGTTATTGGCTCTTGTCGACAGCCAGCTGATGGAATTTACGGATGAAAAGCCCGACCTTATCTTTTTTGCCAGCGGAGGCTCTGAAAGACATGCCATTAGCTTGCTTGGCCCAGGTCGGATGATTATGCTTGCGGCTTTCGGTTCCAACAATGCATTTGCATCAGCTGTTGAGGTCAAAGCCTATGCAAACGAACATGGTTTCCGGACGACCTTGCTGCCACTGAGTCAGGAACAGTCTGTTGATGAACTGATCGGCTTCCATCATATTCTGAGTGGTCTGTCCTATATTAAAGGAAAAAAACTGGGTCTCCTGGGAGAAGTTTCAGACTGGCTCGTTGCTTCTTCAGTTAATCCGATTTTGCTGAAAGATAAATTCGGTATCACAATTCACCGCATTCCCTGGAGTCAGGCAGCTGATTATAAGTTTTTCGATCCTTCTCCCTCATTCCTGGCAAAATATAATCAAGGCGATAAACCAGGTCTGAATGGGGCCGGACAAGTCGGGGCAGCCCTTATCAAAACCATTGAAAATTCAGGTGTGGATGCCATAACTGTGGAATGTTTTTCACTTGTCAAAAAGGAGCATGTAACCGCCTGCCTTGCCTTATCTGATCTGAATGATCAGGGCTTCCCGGCAGGCTGTGAGGGAGATATCACAAGTATAGTCGGAATGATGATCGGTCATGCCATATCGGGCAAAATGCCATGGATGGCTAACCTTTCCAACATCACCGACGATATGGTGCTTTTTTCTCATTGTACTGCGCCCATTTCACTTTTAGATGGATTTCAAGTCGATACACATTTCGAAACAGGAGAAGGGACCGCAATCAGAGGGAAGTTTTCTTCTGAAATAGTAACAGTTTTTCGATTTGATAATCATCTCTCAAAAATTTTCATCACGGAAGGAAGAATTGTCAATCATCCTTCATACAAAAATGCATGCAGGACACAGGTTGAACTAAGACTGCCTTCTGCGGCGATTCTATCCCTGAAGCAGGAGCCACTGGGAAATCATCACCTCATTCTTCCTGGAAATCATGAAAAAATGCTCCGTCTGCTCGCTGAAGTTAAAGGATTGAAAATTACAGGCCAGGGTGAGTAATCCCATGCCTTCCTGATGAGCCCGTGATTTAATAAATTTTAACTGTATATCTTTTTGTATCAGTTCCTCATTTACCAATGTGTTCCAGCCTTTTATGTGCCAAGGAACCCCTTTATATTCAACTTTAAGCCACTTTGATTGTTCATAATTATACAGATAAGCAATTTGATATTTGCTTTTCGTTTTTACTTCATTCATTTGAATTATTAAAAATTAAATTAATTATAATTATTATGAAATTAGGATTTATAGGATTAGGTAAAATGGGTGCGAATATGGTCGAACGCCTTTTGAGGGATAAACATGAAGTAGTTGTTTATAACAGGAGTAAAGATGCTATAAATAAAGTAGTAGAAAAGGGGGCTATTGCTTCTGATTCTCATGAAGACCTGGTTGCAAAGCTGCCGGAAAGAAAAATCGTTTGGCTTATGGTTCCGTCCGGTGCGCCGGTTGATGAAAACCTGGATCTTATTTTGGGATTATTGAAGAAAGATGATATTGTGATAGACGGAGGAAATTCATTTTATAAGGATTCCCAGGAAAGAGCAAAAAGAGCTGCCAAATTTGGCGTGTATTACCTGGATTGTGGTACAAGCGGCGGGGTATGGGGACTGGATAACGGATACAGCCTGATGTCCGGCGGAAATAAAGAAGCTTCTGAATTTGTTTATCCCATTTATAAAACCCTGGCTCCTGAAGGCGGATACACATATTGTGGAGAGAGCGGTGCAGGGCATTTTGTAAAGATGGTCCATAACGGTATTGAATATGGAATGATGCAGTCCTATGCCGAAGGCTTCGAGATTCTTAAAAAATCCTCCTTTAATATTGACCTGGCTGCAGTGGCCGGTGGTTGGCGCTATGGCAGCGTTGTGAGGTCCTGGCTCCTGGAACTCGCTGTCCTGGCCTTTAAAGAAGATCCGGGACTGGAGGATCTCAAAGATTACGTGGCGGATAGCGGTGAAGGCCGCTGGACGGTGGATGCAGCCATGGAGCTGGAAGTCCCGGCCGATGTTATAACTGCCTCTCTGTACGCACGTTTTCGCTCCCGTCAGGATGAATCCTTTGCTATGAAAGTATTGGCTGCATTGAGAAACCAGTTCGGAGGTCATGCTGTTGTGAAGAAATAAAACTGATTTTAGTTTAAGATATTTATGAAATGAAAAGACCTGAAAATTGTATTTTGGTAATTTTTGGTGCTTCAGGTGACCTCACTCACCGGAAACTAATGCCGGCTATTTTTGCCCTTGAAGTTCAAAACCTTCTCCCTGAGAATTTCCGGATATTGGGAATTGGACGAACTGAAATGTCTGATGCTGAATTCCGCGATAAAATGAAGCAAGGTATAAAGTCCTTTTCCGATGAGAAAGATGTTGATGATGAGCATATTGGAGAATTTGCTGGTATTCTTGATTATTTCCGGCTTGATTATAATTCCGGGGATGACTATTCTAATTTGAAAGATAAATTAGAGGAAATTGTAAAAGATCAGAATGGAAACAGGAATTACATTTTTTATCTCGCCATGCCTCCATCCATGTTCTCTGTAATTTCCGATAATCTTGGATCAGTTGGTCTGAATAAAGATGATTCCGGATATAGACGTATAGTTATTGAAAAGCCTTTCGGATATGATCTGGAATCAGGAAAGAAGCTGAATGATGAACTGCATAAGGTGTTTAGAGAAGACCAGATATACCGTATCGATCATTACCTTGGAAAGGAAACAGTTCAGAATCTGCTGGTAACCCGGTTTGCAAACGGTATTTTTGAACCCCTCTGGAACCGGAATTATATTCACCACGTTGAGATTACTTCTGCTGAAAGTATAGGAGTAGAGAATCGCGGAGGATATTATGATTCTTCGGGAGCACTCAGGGATATGGTTCAGAATCATCTTCTGCAACTTGTAGGGCTGACAGCTATGGAACCACCTTCTTCCATGGATGCAAACTCCATGCGCTTTGAAATACTGAAAGTTATGCAGGCTTTACGGCCTATAAAGGAGGAAGAAGTGCCGGATTATGTGATCAGGGGACAATATATTGCATCGAAAGTCAGGGGTGAAGAAATAGCCGGTTACCGGGAGGAGAAAGATGTTGATCCGGAATCCAGGACCGAAACCTATATGGCTATGAAGTTTTACATCGATAACTGGCGATGGGGAGGGGTCCCATTTTACATCCGTACCGGAAAACGACTTCCTACGAAGGTTACAGAAATTGTGATCCACTTCAAACCTACACCGCATTTCCTGTTTTCCCAGGATGATAATTGCAGAACAGGCAATATGCTGGTAATTAGAATTCAACCGGATGAGGGCATCCTGATCAAATTTGGTATGAAAGAGCCTGGAGCAGGTTATAATGTGAAACTGGTAAATATGGATTTTCATTATAAAGACCTGGCTGACATCCGTATCCCGGAAGCATATGAAAGGCTGCTTTATGATGCTATGATGGGTGATTCAACCTTGTTTTCAATGGGAGATGTGGTAGAAGCGGCATGGAAATTTGTGACGCCTATTCAGCAAGCCTGGAAAAATAATAAGGATATCAAAGTTTACGGATATCCGGCAGGTACCTGGGGGCCCGAACATGCCGACGACCTGGTTGAAGATAAGAATACGACCTGGCGTTATCCTTGTAAAAATCTGGCCGATGACGGAGAATATTGTGAACTTTAAATAAAGCTGATTCGGAAATATAATCCTCTGTTCCTGTGAAAACTGATATACACATATATAAAACTCCTCAGGCTCTGGCCGAAGCTCTGGCCCATGATATATTTTTGAATATTATGCAAACCCTGAAACAACAAAGGTATTTTTCCATTGCACTCTCAGGCGGAAACACCCCTAAACTCTTGTTTTCGGTGCTTTCCAAAGGGGAATTCGGGGCTATACCCTGGGACAATGTTCTTTTATTTTGGGGGGATGAAAGATGTGTCCCCCCTGATCATCCGGATTCCAACTTTGGGATGAGCAGCCAATACCTGCTTCAAAATATTGTGATTCCCGAGAATAATATATTCAGGATCAAAGGAGAAAATGAGCCCGCAAAAGAAGCTGAAAGATATTCACAAGTGATATCAGAACACCTTCAGGTAAGTAATGGATTACCTGTTTTTGACCTGGTGTTGCTTGGTCTCGGAGAAGACGGGCATACCGCTTCAATTTTTCCCGATCAGATGGAAATGCTTAAATCTGATCTCATATGCGAAGTAGCAGTACACCCGGAAAATCAGCAAAAAAGGATTAGCCTTACAGCTAAGGTGATCAATAAAGCCAGGAGCGTCATCTTTCTGGTCACGGGTGCTTCAAAAGCTTCTGTAGTCACAAGTATCCTGAATCATCATGATCAGGCTGAAAAATATCCGGCAGCTCACATTTCTCCCTCACAAGGGGAGCTGCATTGGTATCTGGATGAGGCAGCGGCTGAATACCACAGGGATTTTTCCGGCAAATAATAATAGAGCTAATCAGTATACAGGAATTAATAGAGCTTTATTTTAAGGATATTAAATTAAAATATATTTATAAAACAGTAGAGAAAATGACTAAACTGGAACAACTTGCAAAGATCGGACAGGCTGTATGGTATGACTACATCCGTCGTGATTTTGTAGAAAATGGTGAGTTGCAATCGCTTATCAATATGGGATTGAGGGGAATGACCTCCAATCCGTCTATCTTCGAAAAGGCTATCTCAGGTAGCGATCTTTATGATGAGGATATCCGCAGAGTTTCCTCTCAAACTACAGTGCTTGAAGAAATCTATGAGAGTCTTGCTCTGCACGATATCAGCCGGGCTGCTGACCTGATGCTGCCGGTTTATAAATCCAGCAGGGCTTTGGATGGCTATGTGAGCCTTGAGGTGAATCCTTCCCTGGCATATGACACTGAAGGCACCGTAGAAGAAGCCAAAAGGCTTTTTAAAACACTTGGCCGCCCGAATATCATGATCAAGATCCCGGCAACCAAAGAAGGCCTTCCGGCAATTACCGAAGTCATTGGTTCAGGGATTAATGTGAATGTGACTCTCATTTTTAGCGTTGATAACTACCGCAAAGTTGCCGAAGCATATCTGAGTGGCCTTGAATTATTAAAAGGCAGGGGAGGGAAAGTATCCTCAGTGGCTTCCGTGGCATCCTTTTTTGTAAGCCGGATTGACACTGCAGTAGATAAAGAACTGGACAATATTGGTAACACAGATCTGAAAGGAAAGATAGCAATAGCTAATTCCCGGAATGCTTACCAATATCTGATGGATCTTATGAATTCTGAAAGATGGAATAAGCTTGAAGAATCTGGGGCCAGTATCCAACGCTTACTATGGGCCAGCACATCCACTAAAAACCCGGATTACCCCGATACTCTATATGTCGACAAGCTCATCGGAAAACATACGGTGAATACTATTCCGCCGTCCACCCTTAATAAATTCCTCGATCATGGAAAAGTTAACGAGTCTATTGATATTGCAGTGGATGAGGCTTTGATTCAGCTTGAAAGACTTAAAGAATTAAAGATTAACCTGGATGCCATTACTTCATTACTCCAGGCTGAAGGTGTAGTGGCTTTCGCAAAATCATACAATGACATGCTACAGGCTATCCGGGAAAAAGCGGGAAAGCTTGCCTGAATAGCCTGTTAGCCTGTCTTTAAATTTTATTTCTTGAGTGACCAGCCGGTTTTAAGTCCGAAAACGAACCAGGTCAGAGCTACTGTTCCCGCTGCAAATATGGTGTCGCCAAATACTCGCATCCATTTGAGTGTTTCCATATAGGGTTGATGTGTAAATTCAGCCGATCGTGCGAACCAGAGACCGTGCTCTACACTTGCTACAGCCTGTGCCAGCCCAAGAGGCAATAAGCTCAATAATACCATTAGACTCAGACCGATATTAATGGCCCAGAATGCAAACCGCAGCCATTTTTCATTCCACTTCTGTCCGCTGCTCATATCTCTCAAAACAAACAACATCAATCCTATTCCTAACATCCCGTAGACTCCGAATAAGGCTGTATGTCCATGCACTGCTGTTGTGTTCAATCCCTGCATATAATAGAGCGCTATCGGAGGATTGATCAGAAAGCCGAAGATGCCGGCCCCGACAAGGTTCCAGAATGCTACCGCAATGAAGCTATATATAGGCCATTTGTAATCTTTTACCCATTCACGGCTGCGGCTTAGTTTAAGATTGTCGTAAGCTTCAAAACCCATGAGGGCCAAAGGTACGACCTCGAGGGCGCTAAAAGTGGCTCCTAGAGCCATGACTGCCGTTGGAGTCCCCGTAAAATACAAATGATGAAAGGTCCCTAATATGCCACCGGAAAGAAATATAATTGTAGAAAATAATACAGCTGTAGTTGCAATACCCGGCCGGATGATCTTCAACCTTACAAAAAGGAAAGCTGTGACAACAGCCGCAAAAACTTCAAAGAAACCTTCCACCCAAAGATGTACCACCCACCAGCGCCAGTATTCGGCAACCGCAAGGTTAGTCTGCCTTCCCCACATCAGGCCTGCCCCATAAAAGCCTGCAATGGCAATAGTCGAGATCAGGAAAAGGATCAACAGGCTGCGGCTTTCGGTTCTTTGCCTTATAGCAGGCATTATAGCTCTTCCCATCAGTACCAGCCAGAGAATGAGGCCTATCAGCAGGAAAATCTGCCAAAAGCGTCCCAGGTCTACATATTCATATCCCTGGTGACCGAACCAGAAATTTTCTACAAGCCCTAATTTCTGCATAACCCCCATCCATTGACCGGCTAAGGATCCTATCACAATAATTAAAAGCGAAATAAATAAAAAATTTACACCAAAGCGTTGATATTTGGGCTCATGTCCTGAAATTGCCGGCGCATAATAAAGGCCTGTTGCGAGCCAGGATGTGGCTATCCATAAGATAGCAACTTGAATATGCCAGGTTCTGGAAATAGAATAGGGGAGTATTTTGGAAAGAGGCAAGCCATAAAAGGATTGTCCTTCAACTCCGTAATGTGCTGTGATTACCCCCATTATTACCTGGAAAAGCAATAATCCCGTAACAACCCAGAAATATTTCAATACAGCCAGCTGGGATGGGGTTTGTGTAATCTTACCCAGTGGAAATACTTCCGGAACATCGCTGGCTTCTTCTTTCCCTCGTGTCCGGGCATAATGCCAGACCATCAGCCCAATTCCCGCAAGTAACATGATAACACTAAGTCCGGTCCAAAGCAATAATGCACCTGTAGGCCGGTTGCCTACCAGTTCCTCCGATGGCCAGTTATTCGTATAACTGATCTCCTGACCAGGCCTTTGCGTGACACAGGCCCAGGAAGTCCAGAAGAAAAAGGCACTCAATAGTTGGACCCTTTCAGGATCCTTTAGGGAATTTTCAGGGATACTGTAGGCATCCCTCAATTTAGCCATGGCGGGATCATTGGTGAACAGGCCACCGAAAAAATGGGTATTGGATGCTATAGCTTCTGCCCGAAGAGGAGAAACAGTCATAGTTCTCGTTTCAGGGTTATAAGTGTTTGTACGTAATTCCTGCCTGAGCATGACTTTCAGGGATGCCTGTTTCTCTTCACTCAGATTCTTATATTCTGTACCTTCTTGTTTTATAGCCAGTTGATCCAGAATGTATACGGCCTCCCGGTGAAGCCAGTCGGCGCTCCAGTCAGGCGCCTGATAGGCCCCATGCCCCCATATGGTGCCCAATTCCTGTCCGCCTAAAGATTGCCAAACATTCTGTCCATCTTTGATCTGCTGTCCGGTAAAAATAAGCTTTCCTTCACTCGTGATAACTTTTTCAGGTACCGGCGGCGCCTGATGGTATATTTCCCTGCCGAAATAAAGTAATACAGCAAAAGAAATCGACATTATTGCTATGAAGCCAATCCAGAGTCTCCTTGTCGTCATGTTAAGTGGGTTTTAAATGATTTTTTCTGAAAGTTCATGTTGTTAATAATTGTAAATCCTGAATAATGTTTTTGAAAATTAATTGCTGCAAATATAAAATTAAATCAATAAAAGACAAAAAGGTCTTTTAATATTAAATATTTTTTATTTTTGTAAATTGTTAATTTTATGCAATAAATAAATCCGGATACCATGTTCAATAAAGAAACAGAGTATGCATTGAGAGGACTGGTTTATATCCAATACCGTAATACTTTGGGGAAGAAACCGGGAGTTGTCGAGATAGCAGGGCAAATTGATGCTCCCTCTGCGTATATTGCCAAGATACTTCAAAGGCTGGTTCGTACGGGATTTTTAAATTCGGCCAAAGGGAAGGGGGGAGGTTTTTATTTTGACGAATTAAAGGGGAACGTAAGCCTGCTGTCGGTTGTGGAAGCCATACAGGGACCGGAAGTTTTCAAGGGTTGTGGTTTTGGCTTAAAAGAATGCAATGAGAGAAATCCATGTCCTCTTCATAATAAATTTAAACCCATACGAGAAAGTTTGAAGAGGTTAATGGCAGAGGAAAGTATACAAACACTCGCATCAAGATCAGTTTTTAAAGGAATTATTCCTGAGTATTCTTCTTTATGGGAAAAGAAGAGTGATTAATCTATCCGGAAACCGACAATCTCAATTAACCTGATTTTTTTTCTCAGAAATCATCATTCATCAATTTCAGGATTTTTTCGTTTGGATTTTTTATCCGAAATCAGCTTCTTTTCTTTCTTTTTGCGCTCAAGTGATCCCAGAGTAGGAGAGGTGGCAATTCTTCTTTTACGGGGTGTGAGGGCCTGCCGGATCAGCTTGTAAAACTTTTCAGTGACTTTTTCCCTGTTCTCAAACTGGCTGCGCGCCACCTGACTGGTGAGGATCAGGATGCCCTCAGAATTAATACGATTAGCAAGCTTAACAAAGATCAGGGATTTTTCTTTGTCAGATAGTAGAGCGGAAGAGCTGATGTCAAAACGAAGTTCAACCTTGGTGTTTACCTTGTT
The DNA here is from genome assembly GCA_963787195.1 of uncultured Bacteroidales bacterium. Lineage (GTDB taxonomy): Bacteria > Bacteroidota > Bacteroidia > Bacteroidales > JAGOPY01 > CAWBCI01. The sequence continues at coordinate 4,815 of CAWBCI010000001.1, read as the reverse complement.
AACATTCTGTCCTCCTGCCCCGCTACTCCTGGAAGCAGTAAATTGCAGTTCAGCGCTAAAATCCCGGCCTGATAAAGGACTTTCCATTGGATCAATTTCTTAATGGGATCTCTTATTTTTATTCTTGATTTTCTGTAAGATTTACAGTTTCGAAGAAATTTTCAACAGTCCGGACTACCATTTCAGCTTCTTCAAAACTTAAATCAACATAAAAAGGCAAAGAAAGGATTTCGGAATATACTTTATCCGTTATCGGTAATTCATATCCGTATTGGAAAAAGCTATGCAGATGATTGGGGATGTAATTTAATCCTGCGAGAATTCCATGTTCTTTCAGGAAAACCATTAAAGGGTCCCTTAAATTATTCTTTATTTTAAGAACATAAGAAAAAGGAAATGTTTCAGCAGGATTCCACTGAAGCGTGGCTACCTGGTCAATCTTTGAGAAACGTTCGTTATAATAGTCCAGCAAGGCCCTTTTCTTCTCCAGGAATTTATCAATTTTCTTAAGCTGTGCCAAACCAATGGCTGCATTGATATTACTCATATGGTAGCGATAACCCTGGACGGATACATCGTAGTCCTTAACCTGGTTTTGGCTATGTCTGGACCATCCGTCTTTGTCAATACCCAAAACACGTTTTTTCCGTATCAGAGCGGCAAATTCTTCATCATGAACCACAATGGCACCGCCTTCCCCACAGGTAATATTTTTAATCGGATCAAAACTGAAGCAGCAAATATCCCCGAAACTACCGATTTTCTTTCCTTTGTATGAAGAGCCGAAAGCATGGGCCGCATCTTCAATAATCCGTATCCCAAACTTTTCTTTTATGCCAAGAAGTTCATCCATATTACAGGCAATTCCACTATAATGGACCGGCATGATGGCCCTGGTATTCGCAGTGATTTTGCTTTTTACATCTTCTATATCCAGGTTTAAATCAGATGGGGAGATTTCGCAAAATACAGGTTTTGCACCCACAGCTGTGATTACCTGTACACCGGCGCAAAATGTCAGGGAAGGCACTATTACTTCATCTCCCGGGCCTATTCCAAGTGCCTCTATACCAATATGCAGAGCTGAAGTTCCGGTATTCACTGCAATTACATTCCCTCCCCCAATATAATTTTTAATTTCTGTTTCGAAGTCCTGAACATAAGTTCCCATTCCTAACCACTTCGATTCAAATACTTCCTGAATCAGTTTCAGTTCTTCTTCACCCAATGAGGGCCTGGATGCGTACAACATGTTAAAATTCTATTTTAAACGAAATCAACGACAATTAATAGAATAAGGGGGGGATATTTTATATAAATATACCTCTGCAAAGATAGAAATTTTGCATGTTCAGCTTTAGGATAGCTGGATTATTCTCATAGGCAGTAAAAATGAGAATATTCTTGAATATCCGGAACAGAAATCAATGTTTTGTCTGGAGAGGAATTGGGACTTCAATTCTTCCGGTCCCTGAATGTTTTATGATTTTTTATAACTAAAGCGGGAGATGTACCTGCTTTTTGCTTCTTCAGGATCAGCATCCATAGCGATATAGATTCTTGTCCTGATGTCAATAATTACTTCTTGCAATTTTGTAACATCCGGAGATTTAAAAACGATAGGCTTCTTTTCATACATAACATGGATCCTTTCAATTTAATTGTTTCGCTACTACTTATTTGATTAATGTGTTAGTTATTAATGCAATAGCCTAATTTCTACATATTAAACCATCATGCTTGGATTATTTTTAGACAATAAATCATTCTCGAGTATAGAAGTGGTAAGCGTCTGTCAATCCGTCCATTACTTATTCCAGGTTGATTTTGTTTTGAAATTTTGAATTGAAGGCAATTTTACCTGGAATACAATAATGACAATAATCGATACTATAATAACATATAAATAGTGGAAAAGTTTATAAAAATCAAATATAAGTCATAATATCGAGATATTTATATTATTTTAATATTTATATCAACATTTTATTTATAAGATGATATCATGGAAATGAGAGCGTTCCGGGAAAAAATTATTTTTATGAAGAAAACCCTTAAATGATTTATCAAATAATGAAGCTTGCAATTCTTAATTTACGGGATATGAAAAAGGCTGAACTTCATGAAATTCAGCCTTTTGAAATTAATTAATAAGAGCGTTTATTTAGTTGCAGCACAATCTATGCAGACTTTTTTATCCCCTTTGATCCTGCCATATTCCATAACAGTCATTTCACCACATTCTTCGCATACAAAGCTGTTGAAGCTATGGGCTTTCAGATTCAGCTCATAGTCGAATACTTCAGAGATATTCAGGAGTTTATCCGCCGGCGCATTCATTACATTATTAACCAGGGGTTCCACAACTTCAGCGGGTACCTTGCTTGCCGGGATACCTTTTTCGCGGTAATCCTTGAAAAAGGAAGTTTGTTTATTGGCCTGCATGGCTTCGGCTTTTGGAGTTACCCTCACTGCTTTACCGCTTTTCTTGTCAACTACTATCACGGCCCATTTGCCCTTGTGGGTTTTGCTGATATTTCCCTTTCCGAAGGTAGTTCCCATAATTACCTGCAAACCATCGGCATAACAGGTGGCGCAATGGTCATCACCAAGATCAACATAAGCTATTAATTGTCCATCCTGTGCACGTTCGACCCCCAATGCATTCATTGCTGCTGCGCCCACTCTCAGGCCCATTGGCATGGCAGGGCATTTATGTCCGTGAAATTTTTGCCCGAATTCGAGCCAGTCTTTTGGATTTGTCATGATGTTAAAATTTTAAAAATTAATATAGAATTTGTGTATCGCATTTAAGTAAAGTTTTCGTTTGATTTGGATTATATTTTTGTAAGATGTTCATCTGCATTCATTTAATTGAAAAAAGGAAATTAATTGAAGAAAATTTGAAATTGCAACGTTGCATAATAGTTTTCCAGTTTGCCCCCCTTGACCTGAACCCAGTTATCCAGCATGAGCTTTAATTTGTCATGATTCAGTAAATAATTATAAGCTAAATGGATTTCAGGCAGATTGTCAGTACTTTCTATAAGGTCATTATATTGATTATAGGAAGCGACTATCTGGTTTTTCCCGAGATTTATCTGTCCCAGGACGTAATAACCATCAGCTATATCATTATTCAGATTTGCAAAGAGGTATTCCGCCTGGATCTGGAATATTCTGTATTGAAATTCAGCAAAAAAATTATAACGGAAATCGTTGCCGGAATATAAAACCGAGTCAGGCAATATTTTGGACAATTGAAGATTATCCGCCTTCCGAAACATAAGTGAAAAACCCACATTTAAATGGCGGCTGAAGAAATATGCGTCTGTTTTGTTGCTTATCATGAAGCCATTATTTGCCAAACGGTATTCTTTAATTCCGTTTCCATTAAATATTCCCAGCCATGTTTCAAAATTTTTGTCTGAATTCTGAAAACTTCCTTCTATTCCGATATCCCTGACACCTAAAGTACCATCAGGGATCAGGGCATTGATAACGCCCGCCCTTTCCGTTAAGGGAACTTCATAATCGGGTTGAAAACGTTGCAGGCTGTAGTGCGGGATAAACTGGCCTATATTCAGCCTGAAATTTTTATTCTTGTAAAAGGCCTCCACATCTTGCAGAAGGAATTTTTCGTTTTGATTGCTGGTGATGGTAGTCTGGACCTTGAAGCCCCAATGCTGGTTGAATGCCGGTGTAGAATGTATCCAGAGTTTCATTCTTCGCATGGCAAATGAATGAACATCATTGAAGTTTGTTGTAAAACGAAGCTGAGTATAGCCATTCCAGTCGACCTTATTCTGAGTTTTATCCTGGGCGGATGTTGTATGAACAAGGGCCAGTAGCATGAATATTAAACAGATATTTCTTTTCATGATTTAAGCGATTACACCGTAAACCATCTTAGCAGCAATGAGAAGCAGTACGACGGCATAGGCTATTTTCACCTGTTTCGATTTAGCCTTTTGTGTCATGTAGCGTCCTCCCAGTTGAGAGCCAATAATTACAGCGATCACCACAATAATCGTCAAAGGCCAGTTCATATGTCCCTGCGTCATATGTCCAAGGTATCCTGAGAAAGAGGAGAAGGTTACCACAAAAGCTGTGGTAGCCGCGGCAGTTTTTGTTTTATAGCCCATCATCATCAGGATAGGAGCTATGATAAAACCACCTCCAAGACCAAGCATACCACCAACGAAGCCCGCAAAAGCACCTACGAAGAAGCCGATAATACTCCTTTTCTTAAGTGACATCATAGTTTCAGGCTCAGCTCTTCTGGAGATCCACAAAGTCCTTAAGGCTGCAGCCACCACCATCGCGGCAAACAGAATTTTCAGCATATTAACAGGGACCTTATCGCTCATCATAGCTCCAAGGGGGGAGGCTATCAAAGCGGTGGCAGCCATTACCGCCCCGCCTTTCCAGTCGACCAGCTTTTTCTTCGCGAAGGGGATAAGGACTAACAAGGTATTCAATCCATTCAGTAGCAGCCCTAAGGGAATAGCCACCGATACCATATCATATCCGGCCCAGTTTAAAACCGGGACGTATACCATTCCACCCCCCAGTCCAAGCATAGCGAATATGAAGGAGGCAATGGCAATAATGAAAAAAACTATAGAGTAGAGCATTGTTTGAATGATTTATGCGAGCGATTACTTACATATAGTGTAAAAAAAATTACTTTTTTAGCATTTTTGTTAAAAGCTGAAGCATTTGCTGGCAGAAATTATTTGCCTGAAATTCACCTCCACTAAGAATTAAGTCCACATTGAGTGAAACCGGGATCCCCATGTATAGCATGGCAAC